>JBPOHK010000011.1:0-34687 GCA_052035645.1 Pseudomonadota bacterium | reverse complement strand
CGTAGCCGGCGTCGAAGATCCGCAGCCCGAGCTCGGCGTCCTCGGTGATGCACCACTCGGACCAGCCGACGCGCTCGAGCAGGTCGCGACGCACCAGCGTCATCGTGCCGTGCTGGATGATTGCGTTGCGCTCGTTGCGGGTCACCATGCCGATGTGGAAGAAGCCGCGGTACTCGGCGTGGCACATCGCCTTGAAGGCGCTCTGCCCGCCGTCGCGGTAGTCCTGCGGCGCCTGCACGACGCCGGTGCGCGGCGCCTCGAAGGCAGGCACGAGGTCGCGCAGCCACTCGCGGCGCACGACGTAGTCGGCGTCGATCACCGCCACGACGGAGGCGGCCGCGTCGGTCTGCCGCAGCGCGAAGTTGAGCGCGCCGGCCTTGTAGCCCGCCAGCGGGGCGACGTGGAAGAAGCGGAAGCGCGGGCCGAGCCGGGCGCAGTGCGCCTGCACCGGGCGCCACACGGACTCGTCGGCCGTGTTGTTGTCGATCACCAGCACTTCGTAGTCCGGGTAGTCGAGCGCCGCGAGCGCGTCGAGCGTCTCGATCAGCATGTCCGGCGGCTCGTTGTACGCCGGCACGTGGACCGACACCTTCGGCAGGTCGGCATCGGCGACGCGGCGCGGCCGGAACAGGCGGCGGTGGCTGGTCACCCAGTGGGCCTCCGCCCATTCGTGCGCCTCCGCGAGCAGCACCGCGATCACGCCGACCATGCCGACCAGCAGCACCGCACCGACCAGCACGTTGCCGACCGTGAGGTACTGCTGCGAGAAGTCGTTGATCGTCCACACCAGCAGCGTGGCCGTCGCATACACGACCAGCGCGAGGAAGCTGCGCCCGCGATTGCGCAGCGTGCGGCTGTGGAAGTAGAACAGCCAGAGCAGGAACGCGGCGGTCAGCACCGAGGCGGCCGCCAGCACGTGCCAGTGCGGCACGCGGACGATCGGCTCGCGGAACGCGAACTTCTGCTGGCGGTCGGCGTCGTAGACGCCCCAGTAGGCACCGACCTTGCCCTCGGCCGCGGCCTTCCACGGCTGGTCGAACGCCTCCATCACGAAATAGTCGAGACCGGCCCGCTCGGCGCGGGCCAGGAAGCGACGCAGGAACAGCGCCTCGTTGGACAGCGAGGCCACCGCCGCATCGCGCGTTCGGCCTTCGCTCGGCCAGCCGACTTCCGCGATCACGACGGGCTTGCCCGGGAACTGGCGTTGCAGCAGCCGCAGCTTGTCGGTCACGTAGTCGACGGCGTTCTCCACGTCGACGCCTTCCCAGTACGGCAGCATGTGCACGGCGAGGAAGTCGACGTGCGCCGCGAGTTCGGGGTGAGCGGCCCAGACGTGCCAGGGCTCGGCCGTGCTCACGGGCTGGCGGGTCGCCGCGCGCACCCGGTCGAGCTGCGCATAGAGGTCCCCGGGCGCGAGGTCCCCGCGCAGCAGCACCTCGTTGCCGACGATCAGGTGCGTCACGTTGCGGTGGCGTCGCGCCAGCTGCATCGCGGTCTCGATCTCGCGGGCATTGCGCTCGAGGTCCGTGTCCAGCCACGCGCCCACGGTCACTTCGATGCCGTGCGTCGCGGCCAGGGCCGGCACCGCGGCCAGCGTGCCGATCGTGCTGTAGGTTCGCACCGAGCGAGTCTTGCCCTTCAGGAGGCGCAGGTCGGCGTCGATCTGCTCGCGCGTCGGCTCCTCGCGTGCGATCGCATCCTGGTCCTTCTGGTACGGCTGGAAGGAGAACCCGTGGATCCGGCGGGGCCAGGACGGCTCCGGGCTCGGCCGGTTCGCGAAGGCCCAGGACGCCACGGTGAGAGCCGCGAACGCCACGAGGATCAGGAGGCTGGAGAAGCGCTTCATCCGGTGACCTGACGAGGGGCGGGATCGCGCGATTCTAGGTGCGCTGCAGCAAGCGCCCAGGCCTGTCTCTGTCGCCGTCTGGCGACAAACGCAGGCCTGTGAGGCAATTCCGGCGCGCGGCCGGGCGGCTGCGGGACGTGGGCCGGCTCAGCGCACCAGGACGGTGCGCAGGCTCAGTTCCAGAACTTCCACCAGTGGTCTTCGGCTTCGGCCCGGACTGCCGAGTCCGGGACGCCGTTGGCCTTGCGCACGGCCTCGGCGCTGGCGGCGAGATCCTTGATGCCGAGCGCGCGGTAGGCGTCGGCCATGATCTGCAGCGCCTCGTCCACGGCCGGCGCGCCGTCGTACTGCTCGACGATGCCGCGCGCGCGCGCCGCCGCGCCGACGTAGGCGCCGCGCTTCATGTAGTAGCGGGCCACCGACAGCTCGTAGTCGGCCAGCCGGTTGCGCAGGTAGACGATGCGCTGGCGGGCGTCGGGGCCGTACGGGCTCTTCGGGTACTGCTGCAGCAGCGTCTGGAACGACTGCAGCGATTTCTGCGCTTCCTGCGGCGGGCGCTTGGTGATGTCCGCGCGCAGCGTGCGCTCGAGCCAGTTCGCGCCGGACTCGAAGTAGACGAGCCCCTTGACGTACCAGGCGTAGTCGACGCGCGGGTGGGTCGGGTTCTCGCGGATGAACTGGTCGGCCTGGTCGATGGCCGACTCGAGCGAATGGTTCTTGTAGTACGAGTACAGCAGGTCGAGCTGGCCCTGCTTGGCCTGCTCGCTGAACGGGTAGCGCGCCTCGAGGTTCTCGTACTTGAGGATGGCGCCCTGGTAATTGCCGGAGCGCATGTCCTGGCGCGCCTCGCCATAGATCGATTCCGGCGTCCCCTTGATCGGCTTGTCCTTGTTGCGGCCCCAGCCGAAGCCCTGGCAGCCGGACAGGCCCACGGCCGCGAGGACGAGGGCGATCAGTGCCCAGCGGGGCGTGCGTTGCGGCAGGGACGGGGACGGCATGGGGTGACGGCAACCGGCGGCGGCGGGGGAGGGCGAAGTATATAGAATGTCGCCGCCATGAAGAGTTCCCCGATCCAGCTTCGCCTCGAGATCCCGGCCGAACACGCCGGCCTGCGCCTGGACCAGGCCCTGGCCCAGCTGCTGCCCGACTACTCGCGCAGCCGCCTGAAGGCCTGGATCGAGGGCGGGCAGGTCCGCGTCGACGGCGAGGTCCGCCGGCCCCGGGACACGGTGGGCGGTGGCGAGGCCGTCGCGCTCGACGCGCGGCTGGAGGCCGAGGGCGCGGCCGAGCCCCAGGCGATTCCACTCGCGATCGTGCATGAGGACCGGCACGTGCTGGTCCTCGACAAGCCGGTCGGCCTGGTCGTGCACCCGGGCGCCGGCAATCCCGACCAGACGCTGCAGAACGCGCTGCTGGCCCACGACCCGGCGCTCGCCGAGCTGCCGCGCGCCGGCATCGTGCACCGGCTGGACAAGGACACGAGCGGGCTGCTGATCGTCGCGCGGACGCTCAAGGCGCACACCGAGCTGGTGCGCATGCTGGAGGCGCGCGACATCCACCGCGAGTACGAGGCGATCTGCAAGGGCGTGATGACCGCGGGCGGCACGATCGATGCCCCGATCGACCGGCACCCGGTCGATCGCGTGAAGATGGCGATCCGCGACAGTGGGCGCGACGCCGTGACGCATTACCGCGTGATCAAGCGCTACCGCGCCAACACCCACGTGCGCGTGCAGCTCGAGACCGGCCGCACGCACCAGATCCGCGTCCACCTGCAGCACACGGGCTACCCGATCGTCGGCGATCGCGTCTACGGGGGGCGCCTCGAGATGCCCAAGGGCGCGACCGAGGAGCTGCGCGTCGCGCTGCGTACGTTCCCGCGGCAGGCGTTGCACGCCGCGAGACTGCAGCTCGCGCACCCGGTCACGGGCAAGCCGCTCGAGTGCGTGGCGCCGCTGCCGGCGGACATGCAGCAGCTGCTCGCCGTGCTGGCGCGCGACGCCGCCCACCGATGACCGGCGAGCGCTGGGTCCGGCCCGACGCACCCTGGCCCGCGCGGGTGCGCGTGCTCTCGACCCTGCGCGGCGGCGGCGCGAGCGCAGCGCCATACGCTTCGTTCAACCTCGCGCAACACGTCGGCGACGACCCGGCGCACGTCGCGGCCAACCGGGCCCTTCTGCGCGCGCAGGGCGGGCTGCCGGCCGAGCCGCTGTGGCTCGAGCAGGTGCATGGCAACGCGGTCGTCGTGCACGGCGGCCCGCTCGACACGCCGCCGCGGGCCGATGCCACGGTGGCCTTCGAGGCCGGCCGCGTCTGCGTGGTGATGACCGCCGACTGCCTGCCGGTCGTGCTTGCCGACCGTGCCGGCACGCGGGTCGCGGTCGCCCACGCCGGCTGGCGCGGTCTCGCCGGCGGTGTCCTCGAAGCGACGGTCGCCGCGCTGGACGTGGCCGCCGGCGAACTCGTCGCATGGCTCGGTCCGGCGATCGGCCAGGCCGCCTTCGAGGTCGGACCGGAAGTGCGCGAGGCCTTCGTGGGCCGGCTGCCCGCGACGCGGGCGGCCTTCCGGCCGGGTGTTCCCGGCAAGTTCCACGCCGACCTGCACGCGCTGGCGCGCTCCGTGCTCGGTGCCGCGGGCGTCACCAGCGTCCTCGGCGGCGAGTGGTGCACGGCGGCGGACGCCGGGCGCTTCTTCTCGTACCGTCGCGACGGCCGCACCGGGCGGATGGCCACGCTGGCCTGGCTCGAATGACCCGCCTGCCGTGCTAACCTTGCGCGCTCCCTCGGGACGGCAAGCCTGCCGTGCGCCCGCCGTGACGACCGAAGAACGACCCGCTTGAGCACCCTCGCCCTCATCGTCCTGTTCACCGTGCTGAGCGGCCTCATGAGCGCCGCGGCGGCGGGCGCGTTCCTGGTGCTGGGCGACCGGCTGCGCGCGGCCGTGCTGCCGCACCTCGTCAGCTTCGCCACCGGCACGCTGCTCGCCGCGGCCTTCATCGGCCTGCTGCCGCACGCCGTGGAACGCGCCGGGTCGGGCGGCACGCACGGCGTCGGTCTCGCGCTGCTCGCGGGGATCCTGACGTTCTTCGTGCTCGAGAAGTTCGTGCTCTGGCGGCACTGCCACGACGATCCCTGCGAGATGCACTCGCCGAGCCACGAGGCGCGCGACGCGGCGTCGGCGCGCATGATCCTGGCCGGCGACAGCTTCCACAACGTGCTCGACGGCGTGCTGATTGCGGGTGCGTTCCTGACGGACGCGAAGCTCGGCATCGTCACCGCGCTGGCGGTGTTCAGCCACGAGATCCCTCAGGAAGTCGGCGACCTCGCGATCCTGCTGCACGGCGGCTACTCGCGCGGCCGCGCGATGGCGCTGAACCTGCTGACCAGCCTGACCTCCGTGCTCGGCGGCGTCGTCGCCTATTTCGCGCTCGGCGCGGCCACGCACCTGCTTCCGTACGCGCTGGCCTTCGCGGCCTCGAGCTTCATCTACGTCTCGGTGGCCGACCTCATCCCCGGCCTGCACCGGCGCGTGGACCTGAGGGCCGGGATCGAGCAGCTGCTGTTCATCGGGCTGGGGATCGCGGTGGTCTTCTTCACCCACCAGGGCATGCACTGAGCCGGAGGTCGGGGGGCGGAGGACCGGGGACATTCACCATTTTTCGACGGGGACTGCCCCCAGCGGGGACTGTCCCCTCCTCGAAAAATGGTGAATGTCCCCATGTCGCGGGCTTGAGGCGGGCGGTTCCGGCCCCATTTCCGGGGCAACCCGCCCCTTTTCGGGAGCCCTGACCATGTCGAGCAACAAGTTCACGTCCCGGTTCCAGGACGCGCTGCAGGCCGCCCAGTCCCTGGCCCTCGGCCGGGACCACCAGTTCATCGACCCCGCCCACGTGCTGCTGGCCCTGCTGGACCAGCAGGGCGGCTCGGTGCGGCCCCTGCTCGACAAGACGGGCGTCAACGTGCGCGGCCTGCGCTCGCAGCTCGGCGAGGCGATCGACCGCCTGCCGCGCGTCGAGGGCACCGGCGGCGAGCTGCACCTGTCGCAGGAACTGGCCCGCCTGCTCAATCTCTGCGACAAGCTCGCGCAGAAGCGTGGCGACCAGTACATCTCGAGCGAGCTGTTCCTGCTCGCGGCGCTGGAGGACAAGGGCCCGATCGCGAAGCTGCTGCGCGACGCAGGCGTCGTGAAGGGTGCGCTCGAGGCGGCCATCGACGAGATGCGCGGCGGCGAGAAGGTCGCCGACCCGAACGCCGAGGACCAGCGCCAGGCCCTCGAGAAGTACACCATCGACCTCACCGAGCGCGCCGAGCAGGGCAAGCTCGACCCGGTGATCGGGCGGGACGACGAGATCCGGCGCACCGTGCAGGTGCTGCAGCGTCGCACCAAGAACAACCCGGTGCTGATCGGCGAGCCGGGCGTCGGCAAGACCGCCATCGTCGAGGGCCTCGCCCTGCGCATCGTCAACGGCGAGGTGCCGGAGTCGCTGCGCGACAAGCGCATCCTCGCGCTCGACATGGGCGCGCTGATCGCCGGCGCCAAGTTCCGCGGCGAATTCGAGGAGCGCCTGAAGGGCGTGCTGAACGACCTCGCGAAGCAGGAGGGCCGCGTCATCCTGTTCATCGACGAGCTGCACACCATGGTCGGGGCGGGCAAGGCGGAGGGCGCGATGGACGCCGGCAACATGCTCAAGCCCGCGCTCGCCCGCGGGGAGCTGCATTGCGTCGGCGCGACCACGCTCGACGAGTACCGCAAGTACGTCGAGAAGGACGCGGCACTCGAGCGCCGCTTCCAGAAGGTGCTGGTCGACGAGCCGTCGGTCGAGGACACGATCGCGATCCTGCGCGGGCTCAAGGACCGCTACGCGACGCACCACAAGGTCGAGATCACCGACCCGGCCATCGTCGCCGCGGCGACGCTCTCGCACCGCTACATCTCCGATCGCCAGCTGCCCGACAAGGCCATCGACCTGATCGACGAGGCGGCGTCGCGGATCCGCATGGAGATGGACTCCAAGCCGGAGGAGATGGACCGCCTCGACCGGCGCATCGTGCAGCTCAAGATGGAGCGCGAGGCGCTCAAGAAGGAGAAGGACGACGCGTCGCGCAAGCGGCTCGAGGCCATCGACGAGCAGCTGGCCGGCCTCGGCCGCGAGTACGCCGACCTCGAGGAGGTCTGGCGCGCGGAGAAGGCCGCGGCGCAGGGCGTCGCGAAGATCAAGGAGGAACTGGAGCGTGCGCGGCTCGACTTCGAGGCGGCGCGGCGCGCCGGCGACCTCGCGCGCATGTCCGAGCTGCAGTACGGGCGCATGCCCGAGCTCGAGAAGCGCATCCAGTCGGCGCAGGAGGCGGAGTCGAAGGCCCCGACCCTGGTGCGCAACAAGGTGACCGAGGAGGAGATCGCCGAGGTCGTCTCGAAGTGGACCGGCATCCCGGTCGCGAAGATGCTCGAGGGCGAGCGCGAGAAGCTGCTGCGCATGGAGGACGGCCTCGCCAGGCGCGTGGTCGGGCAGTCCGAGGCGGTCAAGGCGGTATCGGACGCGATCCGCCGCTCGCGCGCGGGCCTCTCCGACCCGAACCGCCCGAACGGCTCGTTCCTGTTCCTCGGCCCGACCGGCGTCGGCAAGACCGAGCTGTGCAAGGCGCTGGCCGAGTTCCTCTTCGACACCGAGGAGGCGATCGTGCGCATCGACATGTCCGAGTTCATGGAGAAGCACTCCGTGGCGCGGCTCATCGGCGCGCCCCCGGGCTATGTCGGCTACGAGGAAGGCGGCTACCTGACGGAGGCCGTGCGTCGCCGGCCGTACTCCGTGATCCTGCTCGACGAGGTCGAGAAGGCCCACCCCGACGTGTTCAACGTGCTGCTGCAGGTGCTCGACGACGGCCGCCTCACGGACGGGCAGGGCCGCACCGTCGATTTCCGCAACACGGTCGTGATCATGACCTCGAACCTCGGCTCGCAGGTGATCCAGGAGCTGGCGGGCGAGGCCAACTACGAGCGCATGAAGGCGGCCGTGATGGAGATCGTCGGCCAGCACTTCCGGCCGGAGTTCATCAACCGCGTCGACGACGTGGTCGTGTTCCATCCGCTCGGCCGCGAGCACATCCGCTCGATCGTCGACATCCAGGTCGGCCACCTGCGCAAGCGCCTCGCCGACCGCGACATCGGGCTCGAGCTCGACGATGCGGCCCGCGACCTGCTCGGCGAGGCGGGTTTCGACCCGGTGTACGGCGCGCGGCCGCTCAAGCGCGCGATCCAGCACCAGCTGGAGAATCCGCTGGCGCAGCGCATCCTGCGCGGCGAATTCGCGCCGGGCGACCGGGTGCTCGTCGGCGCGGGCGACGGGCAGCTGTCCTTCGCGCGCACGAAGGATGCCTCGGGCACGGACGTCGCGGCCCCGCCCGCGACGCGCCGCAAGGCGGGACCTGCGCGGCCCGGCCCCCGCCGGGCCGGCCCGCATTCCGCCCGGGTCAGTCGACCCAGAAGTCCTTCGAGGCGGCGCGCCGCCGGCGGATCGCCGATTCGGGATCGCCGTCGCGATAGGCCTGCCAGCCGTGCATGCCGTCGCAGTCCGGCACCTGCCAGCCGCCGATCACGGCCGACGTCAGCCCGGCGCCGAGCGCCTCGAAGCCCTGGGCCGTGTACAGGTCGGCCTCGACGTTCTTGTTGATCATGAACTTGAGCTGGCGCAGGCCCTGCTGGTTCTTCATCAGCAGAAGCTCGACCAGGCGCCGGGTCTCGGCCTCGAGGCCGTCGTCGGCCACCACGCGGTTGAACAGGCCGAGCTCGAGCCCGCGACGCGCCGGGTGCAGCGCCCCGAGCAGGTTGATCTCCTTGGTCATGCGCCGGCCGATCAGGCGGGCCATGCGCGTCGTGCCGCCCCAGCCGGGCGTGATGCCCCAGTCCACCTCGGGCATGCCCCAGCGCGAGCGCTCGGTGCAGATCACGAAGTCGCAGGCCATCGTGACCTCGAGGCCGCCGCCGACGCAGTAGCCGTCGACGGCCGCGATGGTGACCTTGTCGAGTTCCTCGAGCGTATTGGCCATGTGCTGGTACATGCGCACGCGGCGCATGACCTGGTTGGCGTTGCCCCAGGCGCCGGCAGCCATCTCGGTGAGATCGTCGCCGGCGCAGAAATTGCCGCCGGCGCCGCGGATCACCACGACCTTGGCGGTCTCGCTGTCGCGCAGGTGCTCGAGCGCGCGGGTGAGCTCGGCCGAGAGCCGGATCGACAGCGCGTTGGTCACGTCGGGGCGGTTGAGGGTGATCGTCGCGACGGGGCCCTGCTGCTCGAGCAGCAGGTCGCTGTAGCCGGCGGCCGGCGACGGGCAAGTGGGTGCGGCGGGTTCGCTCATGGGCAGGCTCCTGGCGGGTCGGCGCAAGGCTTGCGCCGGTGGGCGGGGTCAGTCACTATCAAAAAAGAAGTTACTACCGGAGGCGAGCGCCATGCAAGCGAAAGACACGCCCCGCCCGAGTGCCGGCGAACCGCAGGGCCGGGTCCGGGCGCGCCGGCGGCCGCAGGCCGATTCGGTCGAGCGCACGCTGCAGCAGGTGGGCGACCACTGGACCTTCCTGATCCTGCGCGAGGCGTTCTTCGGGGTCCGGCGCTTCGACGAACTGCAGTGCAACCTGTCGGCGGCGCCGAGCGTCCTCTCGCAGCGGCTGCGGCGGCTGGTCGCGCACGGCATCCTGGAGCGCGTTCGCTACCAGGAGCGGCCGCCCCGCAGCGAGTACCGGCTGACGGACAAGGGGCTCGACCTGTACCCGGTGATCGTCCTGATGATGCGCTGGGGCGACCGCTGGCTGGACGGCGGCCGGGGCGCGCCCCTGCGGCTGCGCCACCTGCCTTGCGGCCACGACATGCGCCCGCACCTCACCTGCGACGGCTGCGGCGCGCCGGTCGAGGCCCGCGAGGTCGAATGGCGCCGGGGCCGGGGTGCGTAGTCCCGGCCGCGGCGGGTGGCCGGGATCTTCCGGCCGCGGCGGGCGGGGCATTTCGTATAATCCGGGCCCCGCAACCTTCCCGTCGACGATCCATGCCGATCTACGAATACCAGTGCGACAAGTGCGGCCACCACCTCGAGGCCCTGCAGAAGATCTCCGACAAGCCGCTGCGCGAGTGCCCCGAGTGCGGCCGGCACACGCTGAAGCGACTGATGTCGGCGCCGCTGTTCCGGCTGGCCGGCAGCGGCTGGTACGAGACCGACTTCAAGAGCGAGAACGAGCGCAAGCGCAACCTCGTGGGCGACAAGGCCGAGGCGGAGAGCACGGCCGACGCCAAGTCCGACGCGAAGCCGGCTGCGAAGCCGGCTGCGAACGCCGAGCCGAAGAAGGAATCGAAGCCCGCACGCACGACCGTGGCAGCCCGGCCCGCGGCGAAGAAGCCCGCCGGCAAGGCGAAGCCGTCGAAGAAGGCGGCCCGCAAGGCCAGCAGGCGCTGACGTGGCCGACCCGCGCACGCCCGGGTTCCTGAAGCCGCCGCCGGCGCCCGGAGGCGACGGGCCACATCCCGCCCGGACGCTGCGCAATTACCTGATCGCGGGCCTGCTGATCTGGATCCCGATCATGGTGACGGTGTGGGTGGTCCGCTTCGTCGGGCGCATCCTCGACCAGTCGCTGCTGCTGCTGCCTCCGTCGTGGCGCCCCGAGGCCATCTTCGGCACCTACGTGCCCGGCGTCGGCATCGTCCTGTCGCTGCTGCTGCTGCTGCTCACGGGCGTGCTGGTGCGCAATCTCTTCGGGCGGCAGATCGTCACCGGCGCGGAGAACCTGATCCGGCGCATCCCCGTGGTCGGGCCGGTCTACAGCGGCGCCAAGACCTTCAGCGAGACGGTCCTCACCGACCAGGGGAAGTCGTTCAAGCAGGTCGTGATGGTCGAGTTTCCGCGCAAGGGCGTGCACAGCATCGGCTTCATCACCTCCGACGAACTCGAGGAGGCCCAGGCCCGCACGGCCCGGGACGTCACCTGCGTCTTCGTGCCGACCACGCCTAACCCCACGACCGGCTTCATCATTCTCGTGCCGCGGGACGAGGTGGTGAGAATGGACATGACGGTGGACGAAGCCTTCCGGATGCTGCTGACGCTGGGCGTCGTGGTGCCGAAATGGCAGCCGCGGACGGACGGGGAAACCCGCCTTGCACCGCAACAGGTCGACCCGTAACATCCGGATCCTTCTGGAAAAATGCGGCCTCGGGGCACCGGTACACACGCCCCGCACACCATGTCCATGCGCACCCACTACTGCGGCGAGGTCAATGAAGGCCTCGTCGGCCAGGAAGTTTCCGTCGCCGGCTGGGTCCACCGCCGGCGCGACCACGGCGGCGTGATCTTCGTCGACCTCCGCGACCGCGACGGCCTGCTGCAGGTCGTCTTCGACCCCGACACGAAGGACGTCTTCGCCGAGGCCGAGCGCGTGCGCGGCGAGTGGGTGCTGAAGGTCACGGGCCTGGTGCGTCCGCGCCCCGCCGGCACGGCCAACGCCAACCTCGCCTCGGGCCAGGTCGAACTGCTCGCCAAGGGCCTCGTCGTCCTCAACAAGTCCGAGCCGATCCCGTTCCAGCTCGACGAAGAGGTGAAGGAAGAGACGCGCCTCAAGTACCGCTACATCGACCTGCGCCGCGACGTGATGCAGAAGCGCCTGCGCCTGCGTCACGCCGTGACGCGCGCGATGCGCAGCTACCTCGACGGCCACGGCTTCATCGACGTCGAGACGCCGATGCTCACGAAGGCGACGCCCGAGGGCGCGCGCGACTACCTGGTGCCTAGCCGCACGCAGCCGGGCCGGTTCTTCGCGCTGCCGCAGTCGCCGCAGATCTTCAAGCAGCTGCTGATGATGTCGGGCTTCGACCGCTACTACCAGATCGTGCGCTGCTTCCGCGACGAGGACCTGCGCGCCGACCGCCAGCCCGAGTTCACGCAGCTCGACGTGGAGACGTCGTTCCTCGAGCGCGACGAGATCATGGGCCTCATGGAAGGCCTCGTTCGCGAGCTGTTCGACCGGGTGCTCGGCGTGCAGCTGCCGAATCCGCTGCCGCGCATGTCCTACGACGAGGCGATGCGCCGCTATGCCTCCGACAAGCCGGACCTGCGCATTCCGCTCGAGCTCGTCGACGTCGCGGACCTCGTGAAGGACTGCGAGTTCAAGGTGTTCTCGGGTCCCGCTTCGGATGCCGAGGGCCGCGTGGCGGCGCTGCGCGTGCCGGGCGGCGGCGAGAAGCTGTCGCGCAAGCAGATCGACGACTACACCGCCTACGTCGCGCGCTACGGCGCGAAGGGCCTGGCGTACGTGAAGGTCAACGATGCGGCGAAGGGCCGCGAGGGCCTGCAGTCGCCGATCCTGAAGTTCCTCTCCGATGCCGCGGTCGCGGGCCTGATGCAGCGCACGGGTGCGCAGACGGGCGACCTGATCTTCTTCGGTGCGGACAAGGCCAGGGTGGTCAACGACGCCATCGGCGCGCTGCGCCTGAAGGTCGGCCAGGACCTCGGCATGGTCGAGGCGACCTGGAAGCCGCTGTGGGTCGTGGACTTCCCGATGTTCGAGTGGGACCCGGAGGCCAAGCGCTGGGCCGCGATGCACCATCCGTTCACCTCGCCGATCAACGACGATCCGGCGGCGCTCAAGTCGGATCCGGGCGGCGCGCGTGCGCGGGCCTACGACATGGTGCTGAACGGCTCCGAGATCGGCGGCGGCTCGGTGCGTATCCACCGCAACGAAATGCAGTCGACGGTGTTCGAGCTGCTCGGCATCGGCGCCGAGGAGGCCGAGAAGAAGTTCGGCTTCCTGCTCGATGCGCTCAAGTTCGGCGCGCCGCCGCACGGCGGCATCGCGTTCGGCCTCGATCGCCTCGCCATGCTGATGGCGGGGGCGGACTCGATCCGCGACGTGATCGCGTTCCCGAAGACGCAGACCGCGACCTGCCCGCTGACCGATGCGCCCACCGAGGTGTCGGAGCAGCAGCTGCGCGACCTGCACATCCGCGTGAAGCTGCCCGTCAAGGACTGATGACCGCGCCCGACTCCGTCATCCTCGTCCACGGCCTGTGGATGAACGGGATGGAGATGAGCGTGCTGCGCCGGCGCCTGCAGCTGGAGCACGGTTTCGAGGCGCAGACCTTCGCGTACCCGACGCTGCACGGCGACGCGGAGGAGATCGGCCGCGAGCTGGCGCAGACGGCGCGCGACGCGGGCCGTCGCGGCGGCCGAGTGCACCTCGTCGGCCACAGCCTCGGCGGCGCCTTCGTGTACAAGGCCCTGGTGGAATGCGGCGCCGAGGTCGACGGCAACGCGGTGGTGCTCGGGTCGCCGCTCAACGGCAGCCGGGCCGCGCAGGGCGTGTCGCGCCACCCGATGCTGAGGCCCCTGCTCGGGCCGCACGTGCTGCGCGAGCTCGCGCAGCCCCGCGAGCGCTGCTGGACGCGCGGCGGCGCGCTCGGCGCCATCGCCGGGTCGATGCGCATGGGCACGGGCCAGTACTTCACCCGCTTCGACGAGGACCACGACGGTTCCGTCGCGGTCAGCGAGACGATCATTCCCGGGCTGCAGGACCACCTCGTGCTGCCCCACAGCCACATGGGCCTGATCTTCGCCGCCGACGTGGCGGCGCAGGTCGCCCATTTCCTGCGGCAGGGCAGGTTCTCCCGATGAGCCGACGATCCTCGCTCCCGTTCGTCGCCGTCGCCGGCCTGGCGGCGATGCCGGGCGCGACCGCGACGGCCGCGGACGTCCGCGAACTCGAGTCCATCCAGGTCACCGCCACGCGACGCCTGGAGCCCGCCTTCGACGTGCCGGTGGCGACCAGCATCGTGGACGTCGGCGACATCGTCGCGGCGTCTCCTCAGACCGTGATGGACGCACTGCGCCGCCAGCCGGGTATGTTCGTGCAGCAGACGACGCCGGGGCAGGCCGTCGTGATCCTGCGCGGACTCAAGGGTTCGGAGGTGCTGCACGTCGTGGACGGATTCCGCCTCAACGACGCGATCTTCCGCAACGCGCCGAACCAGTACATCGCGCTCGTCGACAGCCAGTCGCTCGGACGCATCGAGGCGGTGCGCGGCCCGATGTCGGGGCTGTACGGCAGCGACGCCATGGGCGGTGTCGTGCAGATGCTGACCTGGGAGCCGGGCTTCGACGGCGACGAGTGGTCCGCCGAGGGCCTGCTGCGGTCATCGTACGCGAGCGCCGACGACTCGCTGCTGTCGCGCGTGCAGGGCGCGGTCGGGCGCCGCGGACTGGTCGCGAGCGGCGGGTTCACCTACCAGGACGTCGACGAGCGTCGCGTGGGCGGCGGCGAGCGCCTGCCCCACACGCGTTACACGGCGCGCGCCGCGGACTTCAAGCTGCGGGCCGACGTGGCCGAGGGGCACGAGCTGGCGCTGTACGTGCAGTACGCGGAGCAGCCGCGCTCGCCGCGCTACGACGAGCTGACGCCGGGCTACGGGCAGACCACCCCGAACTCGGACGTGTACTGGTTCCGGCCGCAACGTCGCGACTTCGTGCAGCTGCGCTGGAAGACCGACGCGGCCAGCGCGCTGTGGGACACCGCCGAGGTGCACGTCGGCCGGCAGTCGATCCAGGACGACCGCGAGACGCGCGACCACGGCTCGGTCAACCTCGAGCGCGAGCGCAACCGCGACACGACCGACGGACTGACGTTCGTCGCCACGACCCAGGCCGGCGAGGCGCACCTCTTGACCTGGGGCATCGATGCCTACGACGACGTGATCGACGCGTCCCGGCGGCGCACGAACGTCGCCACCGGCGCCACGACCGCGCGCGCGCCGCGCTTCCCGGACGGATCGACGATGAGCCAGCTCGGCGCCTTCCTGGCCGACGACTGGTCCGTCGGCCCGCGGACCGACGTGCTCGGTGCGGTGCGCATCAACCGGACCCGCACGCGCCTGCCCGGCAGCGCCGATTTCGCCGCGGTGACCGTGGCCGACACGGGCTGGGCCGGCAACCTGAGCGTCGCCTATGCCCTGCGCGAGGACGTGCGCCTCGTGGCCAACCTCGGGCGCGGCTTCCGCTCGCCGAACGTCTTCGACCTCGGCACCTTCGGCGACCGGCCGGGCAACCGCTTCAACGTCCCCAACGCCTCGATCGCGCCCGAGACGGTCACCACGCTCGACGGCGGGATCAAGTGGGCCGGGGGCCGCTTCGCGGGCGAGGCGATCGGGTACTACTCCTGGTACCGCGACAAGATCACCAGCGTGCTGACGGGCGAGGTGACCCCGTCGGGGCGGCTGGTGGTGCAGAACCGCAATGCCTCTTCGCTCGAGGTCTACGGCGCCGAGCTGGGTGCCCGCTACGCGTTCGGCGACGCGCTCGAGGCCCATGGCAGCCTCACGTGGACGGTGGGCAACGAGACCTACGCCGGCGACGAGTATCCCGCCGACCGCATCCCGCCGGTCAACGGCAGCGCGGGCGTGCTGTGGCGGCTGCGCGATGACCTGTCGCTCGATGCCTTCGCCACGTTTGCGGGCCTGCAGGACCGCTACAGCCCGCGCGACGAAGTGGACCCGCGCATCCGGCCGGGCGGCACGCCCGGCTGGACGACATGGAACGCGCGCCTCGCCTGGGAGGCCTCCGGGCACGTGCGGGTCTCGCTGCAGCTCCAGAACCTGTCCGACCGCCGCTATCGCGAGTACGGGTCGGGCCTGGACGCATACGGCTTCAACGCCGCGGCAACGCTCGAGCTCGGCTTCTGAGCCGGCCGGGGCGCGCCGCCCTCAGGGCTGCCAGCCCCCGCCGAGCGCCTGGTAGAGGTCGACGTAGCCCTGCAGCTGGCTGAGGCGGGCGCGCGCGAGGTCGATTTCCGCCGCGAACAGCTGCCGCTCGGCGTCGAGCACCTCGAGGTAGCTCACCACGCCCGCGCGGTAGCGCTTGTGCTGGAGATCGAGCACGCGCCGGGCGGCCTCCGTGCGGATCTCGTTCTCGCCGATCACGCGCCGCACCTTGTCGGTCGTGACCAGCGCGTCCGCGACCTCGCGGTAGGCGAGCAGCACGCCGCGCCGATAGGAGAGCTCGGCCTGCCGCAGCTGGGCCTCGGCGACCTGCACGTTGCCCGTGCCGCGACCGGACTGGAAGACCGGCATGTCGACGAACGGGCCGATCGAGAACAGGTCCACCGCGGGGTCCTTGCCGTCGAGCAGCCGGCTCAGCTCGGGGCTGACGAGGCCGAAGAACGAGGTGAGCCCGATCGACAGGTACGGAAAGCGGGTGGCCCGCGCCACGCCGACGTTGGCGGTTGCGGCGTGCAACTGGTTCTCGAGCTGGCGCAGGTCCGGCCGCCGCTCGAGCAACTGCGCGGGCAGGCCCACCGGGATCGTCTGCGGCACCGGGAAGTCCGCGGGCGGCTGCGTGCGCTCGACCGGCGCGGGTTCGCCGCCCAGCAGGAAGCGCAGCAGGTTCTCCGTCTGGATCCGGCGCTGCTCGGCCAGCGGCAGCTGCGAACGGGTGCCCGCCAGCTGGGCGAGCGCCTGCTGCTCCTCGGCGGCCGAGGCCACGCCATTGCGCTTCTGCGACTGCACGAGCGCCAGCGACGCGGTCTGCGACTCGATCGTGCGCTCGATGATCGCCACTTCCTCGTCGAGCTCGCGCAGCTGGAACCACGCCGAGGCCACGCTGGCGACCAGGGAGTTCGTCACCCCTCGCTGCGCGTCCTCGGTGGCGAGCAGCTGCGCGCGCGCGGCCTCGTTCGAGCGGCGCAGGCGGCCGAACAGGTCGAGTTCCCAGTTGAGGGCCAGCCCCAGCGAGTAGGTCGAGTCCTCCTTGCTGGCCGGACTCGGCGACGTCCCGCCGCTCACGCCGATCGACGGGCCGAGGTAGCTGCGCGCGACGCGCGCGTAGCCGCGGGCCTCCTCGACCCGCGCCGCCGCGAGCTGCACGTCGAGATTGTTCCTGAGCGCCGTCTCGATGACCGCGCGCAGCTCCGCGTCGTTGAAGACCGCGGTCCACGACAGGTCGGCGAAAGAGGCCGCCTCCTGCGGCGTCAGCACGCTGCGGTACTGCTCCTGCTGCGGCAGGTTCGTCGGGCGCTGGTAGTCCGGCCCGATCGCGCAGCCCCCGAGTGCGAGCGCCACGGCCAGGGCGAGGGTGCGAGCCGGGCGGGTCATGCCGAGGCTCCTTCCGGGGTGGCCGGCTTGCCGTGATGCGTCGGCGGCGGGCCGCCGAAGCGTTCCGACAGCCCCTGGATCAACACGTAAAACGCGGGCACGGCGAGCGTGGTGAGGATGGTGGCGAAGATCATGCCGCCGAACACGGTGATGCCCACAGACACCTTGGAGGCCGCGCCGGCACCGCTCGCGAGCACCAGCGGCACCACGCCGAGGATGAAGGCGAACGAGGTCATCAGGATCGGCCGCAGGCGCAGCTTCGCGGCATCCATGGCGGCCTCGTAGATCGGCATGCCCTTCTCGCGGTTGAGCTTGGCGAACTCGACGATCAGGATCGCGTTCTTCGCCGACAGGCCGACCAGCGTCACCAGGCCGATCTGGCCATAGACGTTGAACGGGATGCCGATGAGCTTCAGCGCGAACAAGGCGCCCATCAGCCCGAATGGCGTCGCGAGCAGCACGGCGAACGGCACCGCCCAGCTCTCGTAGAGCGCCGCGAGGAACAGGAACACGACCACGATCGACAGGCCGAGCACGATGGTCGAGGAATTGCCGGCCTCGATTTCCTGCTTGCTCTGGCCGGACCACTCGATGCCGTAGCCGTCCGGCAGCGTCTCCTTCGCCACTTCCTCCAGCGCGCGGATGGCGTCGCCCGAGCTTGCACCGGGCGCCGGCGTGCCGCTGAAGGCCGCCGTGCGATAGAGGTTGTAGCGCTGCATGAAGCGCGCGCCCGAGCCCTGTTGCCACGTTGTCAGCGTGTCGAGCGGCACCATGCCGCCGTCCTTGTTGCGCACGAACAGGCGCGCGATGTCGGTGACTTCCTGGCGGAAATCCGACTCGGCCTGCATCGTCACCTTGTAGTTGCGGCCGAAGCGGCTGAAGTCGTTGACCTGGTAGCCGCCGAGGTAGGTCTGCAGCGTCGTGAACACGTCGCTCACCGGCACGCCGAGCTTCTTCGCCTTCTCGCGATCGACGAACAGCTGGTAGTTCGGCGTCGAGGCGCTGAAGGTCGTGCTGATGCGGCCGATCTCGGGACGCTTCTGGGCCGCCGCGATGAAGTCCTGCGCGACCTGCGCCACTTCGGCGGCCGGCTGGTTGGACTTGGCCTGCAGCATCAGCGAGAAGCCGGACACCGAGCCGAAGCCGGGCAGGGCGGGCGGGTTGAAGGGCAGGATCATTGCCTCGGGAATGCCGGCGCCGAGCCCGTACAGCTGCATGAGGATCGAGCGCACGCCGAGTTCCGGCGTCTGGCGTTCGTCCCAGGTCTTGAGCTTGACGATCACCAGCGCGCCGTTCGACGCGGCGGTGCCCGAGAGCAGGTCGTAGCCCGAGACGCCGACCACCGAGTCGACGCCCGGGATCGCGCGCACCAGCGGCTCGACCTTGGCGAGCACCGCGTCGGTGCGTTCCTGGGACGCCGCGTCGGGCAGCAGCACCTGCATGAACACCGCGCCCTTGTCCTCGTCCGGCACGAAGCCGGTCGGCACGGAGCGGAACAGGCCGGCCGTGATGACCAGCACGCCGCCGAGCGTCAGCATCACCATCAGCGTGCGCCGCGCCAGCACCGCAGCCGCGTTGCCATAGTGGCCGTTGATCCAGTCGAAGCCGGCATTGAAGCCGCGGAAGAACCGGGCGAGCAGGCCGTCGCTGTGCTCGTGCGGCTTCATCAGCAGGATGCACAGCGTGGGCGTCAGCGTCAGCGCGACCAGCGCCGAGAACATCGTGGAGACGGCCACCGTGACGGCGAACTGCTTGTAGAGCTGGCCGGTGACGCCCGGGATGAAGCCCATCGGGATGAACACCGCCGCGAGGATCAGCGCGATGGCCACGACCGGGCCCTGCACCTCGTTCATGGCCTCGATGGTCGCTTCGCGCACGCCGAGGCCCGTGCCCATCTTGTGCTCGACGGCCTCGACCACCACGATCGCGTCGTCCACCACGATGCCGATCGCGAGCACCATGCCGAACAGCGACAGCGTGTTGATCGTGAACCCGAGCAGCTGGAAGGCCGCGAACGTGGCGACCAGCGAGACCGGCACCGCCAGCATCGGGATCACCGTGGTGCGCCAGTTCTGCAGGAACAGGAACACGACCACCAGCACCAGCACCAGCGCCTCGACGAAGGTGTGGATCACCTCCTCGACCGACGCCTCGACGAACGCCGAGGTGTCGTACACGATCTTGTAGTCCATGCCCTTCGGGAACTCGCCCGACAGCCGCGTCAGCTGCGACTTGAGCAGGCCTGCCGTCTCGAGCGCGTTGGCGCCCGGCACCAGCGAAACGGAGACCAGCGCCGCCGGCGTGCCGTCGATCGTCGAGACGTTGCTGTAGCTCTTGGCGCCGAGTTCGACGCGGCCGATGTCCTTGACGCGGATGAACGAGCCGTCGGGCTTGGAGCCGATGATGATGTCGCCGAACTCTTCGGCCTTGATCAGCCGGCCCTTGACGCGCAACGAGTACTGGAAGCTCTGGCCGCGCGTGGCGGGCGGCTGGCCGACCTGGCCGGCCGGCACCTGCACGTTCTGCTCGCGGATGGCCTGCGACACGTCGCTCGCGGTGATGCCGAGCGCCGCCATCCTGTCCGGCCGCAGCCAGATACGCATGCCGAACTCGGAGCCGAACACCTTGACGTCGCCGACACCCTTGACGCGCTTCAGTTCGTCCACGATGTAGACGTAGCTGTAGTTGCTGATGAAGAGCGGGTCGTAGGCCTCGTCGGGCGAGTAAAGGGCGAAGTACAGCAGCACGTCCGGCGATTGCTTGCGGACGGTCACGCCCGCGTTGATCACCTCGGACGGCAGCTGCGAATTCGCCTGCGAGACGCGGTTCTGCACCTCGACCGCGGCCAGGTCCGGGTCGCGCTCGAGCGCGAAGGTCACGGCGATCGACGAGCTGCCGTCGTCGCCGCTCACCGAGCTGATGTACAGCATGTCGGTGACGCCGTTGATCTGCTGGTCGATCGGGGCGCTGACCGATTCCTCGACGACGTCCGAGCTGGCGCCGAGGTAGAAGCCGTTCACCTGCACCGTGGGCAAGGCGATGTTGGGGAACTCGCCGACCGGCAGGCCGATCAGCGACAGCGTGCCGACGAGCAGCAGGAACAGCGAGATGACGATCGCGAAGACCGGCCGATCGATGAAGAAGCGTGACATGGCCGGCCGCTCAGCCCGCCGTGGCGGGCGCGTCGGCCGCCGGACGGTCGAAATCCTCGAGGGCGACTCCGATCACCTTGAGCGGCGTGCCCGGACGGGCCTTCTGCACGCCCTCGACCACGACCTTGTCGCCCGCCGCCAGGCCCGACTGGATCACCTGCCGGTTGCCGAAGCGCGCGCCGAGCGTGACCGGCCGCAACTCCGCCTTGTCGCCCTCGCCGACCACCGTGAGGAAGTACTTGCCGAGCTGCTCCTGCACCGCACGGTCGGGCACCACGATGGCGCTCTTCGGATCGCCGCTCGAGGCGCGCACGCGGGCGAACATGCCGGGGATCAGCTTGTGACCGGCATTCGGGAACTCGGCGCGCAGCTTGAAGGTGCCCGTGCTCGGGTCGAGCGCGCGGTCGCCGAAGTTGATCAGGCCGGTCGATTCGAATGTGCTGCCGTCGCCGAGGATGAGCTTCACGACGCGCTGCGGGGCGTCCGCTGGCATCTCGCCGGTCCCGTGCTGGCGCGTGTACTCGAGTAGCTCGGCCTCGCTGATCGTGAAATAGACCCACGCCGGGTCGTCGCTCGAGATGGTGCCGAGCTGGGTCTGGCCGGCCGACACGAGGTCGCCCGGGAAGACCTGCACCGCGCCGATGCGACCGGTCAGCGGCGCCCGGATCTCCGCGTACTCGACGCCGAGTTCGGTCTGCGCGAGGGCCGCGCGCGAGGCCTCGACCTGCGCCTGCGCCTGGCGCTGGGCCGCCACCGCGTTGTCGTACACCTGGCGGCTGATCGCCTCGTCCACGAGCAGCGGCTTGTAGCGCTCGACGTCCTGCCGGGCGCGGGCAAGGTTGGCCTCGGCCGAGGCGACCTGCGCCTGGGCGTTGGCCACCTGGGCGCGGAATTCGCGCGCGTCGATCGAGTAGAGCAGCTGGCCCTTCTGCACCAGCGCACCGTCCTCGAAGTGCTTGCGCAGCAGGATTCCGCTCACCAGCGAGCGGATGTCGACTTCCTGGGAGCCTTTCACCTCGCCGACCTTGTCGGCGTACATGACGGTCGGGCTCGCCGCCACGGTGATCGCCTTGACCTCGACGGGCCCCGGCGCCGGCATCGCAGGCGGCTTCTTCATGCAGGCCACAGGAGCAAGCGACAGCGTGGCCAACAGGCACGCGACGACCCGGCGACGGGCCGGATGGGCGAGGAATTGCGTGGTCACAGGAACACCCCGGGAATCTTTGCGCGCAGTCTCTTGATTCCGCGCCGGGTTTGCAATACGTGGCCCGCGCCTCGCGGCGCGCCGCGTCGTCCGAGGCGGCGCGAGGTGCCGCGATCGGCTCGGGGGCGGGCTAGCGCAGGCGGTCCCGCAGGCGAAAGATCGCCGCCAGGGCGTCGCGGGGCGTCAGCGCGTCCGGGTCCAGGGTGCGCAGTTCGTCCAGCACGGCCTCCTCGACCGGGTCGCGGGCCGGGGCGAGGTCGAGCTCCTGCTGCGGGGCCGGCGGCTTGTGTGCATGGTCCCGGCGCTCCAACTCCTGCAGGTAGCGCCGCGCCTCGCCAATGACGGGCCTCGGAACGCCCGCGAGCCGCGCCACCTGCAGGCCGTAGCTCTGGTTCGCCGGGCCTTCCTTGACCGAATGCAGGAACACCAGCCGGTCGCCGTGTTCCGTCGCATCGAGATGCACGTTGGCGCAGGCCGGCAGTTCGTCGGCGAGTGCGGTCAACTCGAAATAGTGCGTCGCGAACAGCGTGAACGCGCCCACCTCGCGCCCGATGTGCCGGGCGCAAGCCCAGGCGAGCGACAGGCCGTCGTAGGTGCTGGTTCCGCGGCCGATCTCGTCCATCAGCACCAGGCTGTCGCGCGTGGCGTTGTTGAGGATGTTCGCCGCCTCCGTCATCTCGACCATGAAGGTCGAGCGGCCGCCCGCGAGGTCGTCGGCGGCGCCGATGCGCGTGAAGATGCGGTCGATGGGGCCGATGACGACCGAGTCGGCGGGCACGAAGCTGCCGACGCCGGCCAGGATCGCGATCAGCGCCGACTGGCGCATGTAGGTCGACTTGCCGCCCATGTTGGGCCCGGTCACGACCAGCATGCGCCGGTCCTCGTGCAGCACGAGGTCGTTCGGCACGAACGGGCCGTCGAGGTTCTGCTCGACGACGAGGTGGCGGCCGCCGCGGATCTCGATGCGCGAGTCGTCGACCAGTTGCGGCCTGACGAGCCGCAGTCCCACGGCGCGCTCGGCCAGGTTGGCCAGCACGTCGAGCGCCGCCAGCGCCGCAGCCGTCGCCTGCAGCTGCGGCAGCACGGCGATCAGGCGGTCGAGCAGGCCCTCGTAGAGTTCCTTCTCGCGCGCCAGCGCCCGGTCGCGCGCGCCGAGCACCTTGTCCTCGAAGCCCTTGAGTTCCGTGGTGATGTAGCGCTCGGCGTTCTTGACCGTCTGACGGCGCACCCAGTGCGCGGGCACCTGGTCGGCCTGGCTGCGGCTCACCTCGATGTAGTAGCCCTGCACGCGGTTGTAGCCGAAGCGCAGGTTGGCGAAGCCGGTCTTCTCGCGCTCGCGGTTCTCGAGCTCGAGCAGGGCCTCGTCGCTGTGCTCGCTGATGCGCCGCAGCTCGTCGAGGTCGGCGTCGTAGGCCGGGGCGATCACGCCGCCGTCGCGCAGCAGGGCCGCCGGCGTCGGCAGCAGAGCGCGCGTCAGCAGCTCGTGGACGTCCGGGTGCGTGCCGGTGCCCGTCGCGAGTTGGCGCAACAGGGGCGAGTCGAAGACGGACAGCAGGCCCTGCAGCTCCGGCAGGGCGCCGAGCGCGTCGCGCAGCTGCGCGAGGTCGCGCGGGCGGGCCGAGCGCAGCGCGACGCGGGCGAGGATGCGCTCGACGTCGCCGACGCGGCGCAACTGCAGGTGCAGCGGTTCGTGGCCGGAGGCATCGAGGATGGCCTCGACCGCCTGCAGGCGCAGCTCCCGCTGGCTGCGGTCGCGCAGCGGGCGCTGCACCCAGCGGCGCAGTTCGCGGCCGCCCATGGCCGTGGCCGTGCGATCGAGCACCCCGAGCAGCGTGTTCTCGTGACGGCCAGAGAGGCTCGTGTCCAGCTCGAGGTTGCGCCGCGTGGCCGCGTCGAGCAGCAGGGCCTCGTCGCGCAGCTCGCAGCGGATGCCGCGCAGGTGGGGCAGGGCGGCCTTCTGGGTCTCGCGCACGTAGTTGAGCAGGCTGCCGGCCGCGGCCACCGCGAGCGGCAGCGCGGCCAGCCCGAAGCCGGCGAGGTCGCGCGTGCCGAACTGCTCGCACAGCAGGCGCTCGGCGCTGCCCGTCTCGAAGTGCCACGGCGGCCGCTGGCGCACGGCGCCGGCGAAACCGGCCGGCAGCAGCGCAAAGCCCTCCGGCACCAGCAGTTCGGCGGGGCGCAGGCGCTCGAGCTCGGCCCCGAGCGCCTCGGCGCCCGCGAACTCGGTTGCCTGGAAGCGGCCGCTCGAGAGTTCCAGCCACGCGAGCCCGAAGCGCTCGCCCGCGGCGGAGAGCGCGGCGAGCAGCGTGTCGCGCCGCTCCTCGAGCAGCGAGTCGTCGGTGACCGTACCCGGCGTGACGATGCGTACGATGCGCCGCTCGACCGGACCCTTGGACTTGGCGGGGTCGCCGATCTGCTCGCAGATGGCGACCGACTCGCCTTTGCGCACGGCGCGCGCGAGGTAGGTGTCTAGCGTCTGCACGGGCACGCCGGCCATGGGGATCGGCTCTCCGCCCGACTGGCCGCGCGCGGTCAACGTGATGTCGAGCAGGCGCGAGGCACGGCGCGCATCCTCGAAGAACAGCTCGTAGAAGTCGCCCATGCGATAGAAGAGCAGCACGTCGGGCACCTGCGCCTTGAGGCGCAGGTACTGCTGCATCACGGGGGTGTGTTCGGGCGTCGATCCGGGGGCGGACATGGTCAGGGGCTCGGCACGGGCCGCTAAGTTACCTGCTTTCGTCGTGCCGGGGTACCGCTTCGTCGCACCCCCGCGCGGCCCGCGCCGGAACCCCCCGCACCCCGCCGCACGCCGGCCACGCCTCGTCGCCCAACGCTGGAAATACAGGGGTTTTCGCCACTAGCATCTCCTCCACGCGGCGCCAACGTGGCGCCCCGAGGAGGATGTCATGACGATCGTAGGTTTCGTGATGGTGAGTGCGGTGATGCTCTACCTGGTGATGCAGGCCGGCGACCTCACCGCATGAGCCCCCGGCTCGACGGGCCGCGCGCCGGTCACCATGGCCGGCGTCGCGGCGCCGCCAGGAACGATTCCACCGTCGCCACGAAGTCCGACGGCTCGATCGGCTTGGTGAGGTAGCCGTCGAAGCCCGCCTTGCGTACCCGGACCGCGTCCTCCGGCATGGAGTGCGCGGTGACCGCGATGACGATCACCTCGCGCAGCGCCGGGTCGTTGCGCACCTCCAGCAGAAGTTCGTAGCCGTCCATTTCCGGCATGCGCAGGTCGCTCAGGATCAGGTCCGGCGGCGACGTGCGCGCGCGCAGCAGGCCCTCGCGACCGTCGCTCGCGCAGGTCGTCGTGTGGCCGCGGGCCTCGAGCAGGTAGCGCAGCAGCTCGAGGTTCGTGGGATTGTCCTCGACGATGAGGATGCGGGCCACGGTTCAGCTCGCCGGCAGCCTCAGCACGAAGACGCTGCCCTCGCCCGGCGTCGAGTCGAGGTCGATGCGGCCGCCGAGCAGTTCCGCGAGGCGGTTGCTGAGGTGCAGGCCGAGCCCCACGCCGTTGCGCGTGCTGCGCGCGGCGAGGGCGAGCTGGCTGAAGGCGCGGAACAGCAGTGCGCGGTCCTCCTCCGTGATGCCGGGCCCGGTGTCCGCCACCTCGAACGCGGCGAACGGGCCCTCCGCCGGCGATTCGACCCGCAAGGTGATGGCGACGTGGCCCACGGCGGTGTACTTCACGGCGTTGCCCACGAGGTTGATCAGGATCTGCAGCAGGGCCCGCCGGTCCGTCGTGAGGTCCACGGGCGTCGCAGGCAGGTCGAGGCGCAGCTCGAGCGCCTTTTCCGCCGCGAGCGGGCGCAGCTCGTCGACGGCCTGGCCCACGACTTCCCGGCATTCAACGCGCTCCAGGTGCAGGTCGGGGTGGCCCGACTCGATGCGTGAGAGATCGAGCAGGTCGTTGATCAGGGAGAGCAGGTGGCGTGCGGCGCGGTTCACCGTCGTCAGCTGCTTCTCCTGCTCGGGATTCAGCGGGCCGGGCAGCTGCATCAGCAGCGTGCCGGTGAAGCCGATGATGGCGTTGAGCGGCGTGCGCAGCTCGTGGCTCATGCTGGCGAGGAAGCTGGTCTTGGCCTGGTTGGCGAGGCGCAGCTCCTCGTTCTGCTCCTGCAGCCGGCGGGCGACGGCCTTGCGCTCGGTCGCGTCCCGGATCGCGGCCGCGACCAGTGCGCCGTCGCCGGAGGCGAACGGGCTGAGGCTGACCTCGACCGGGAACTCCTCGCCGTCGCGACGCTGTCCGAACAGCTCGAGGCCGACGCCCATCGAACGCACCCGCGGGTGGCGCGTGTAGTTCGCTCGGTGCGCGACGTGGGTCGACTGGTACCGCGCGGGGAGCAGCGATTCGACGGTGCGACCGCGCAGCGTGCCGCGGTCGTAGCCGAACATCCGCTCGGCGTTGGCGTTCGCGACCAGCACGTGGCCGGTCTCGTCGACGATCAGCATGCCGTCGGGCGCCGACTCGAGGAGCGTCGCGTACTGCGATTCGAGGTGGCGTGCGGCGCGCTGCACCTTGCTGCGCGTGATGTCGCGCTTGCACCAGAGCACGCAGCCCGTGCTGGCGCCATCGAGCCGCCGCGTGATCACGTCGACGTGCACCAGCGAGCCGTTCTTGCACAGGCGCAGCGTCTCGCACTGGTCCCGGCCCTCGGCGCGGGTCCGCGCGAGGCAGAGCAGGTGTTCCTGCAATCGGTCGGGCGGGACGGTGAGTTCCTGCAGGGAGTGGCCGAGGGCCTCCGCCTCGGTGTAGCCGAAGATGGCCGTGGCGGCCGGGTTCCAGTGGATGACCCGGTCGCCGGCATCCGTCGCGATGATCGCGTCGGGATTGCCGAGGCTGAGCGCCGTCTCGAGCGTCGTCACGGCTGGCCTCCGGTGGCGCGCCGCCCGGCAGGGCCGGCGGCGTGGGCATCGACGGGAGTTCCAACGGTGCAACGAGACTACGTCCAGTTCGCATCCCGTGCAATCCACGGCAATGCCCGTGTCCGCCGACACTAGAGTCGCAACAGCATGAAAAGCCGGTCATTTCGCCGGCCGGCAGCCTTGGGTGAACGACCAGAAAAAACGCCGGCCCCCTCGCGAGGGCCGGCGTTGCGACGGCCGATTCTGCGGCTTACTGCTTCTTCGCCGGCGTGACCGGGGCGGACTGCCCGGCGACGAACGGGTACTTCGAGAAGATGTGTCCCACGGCGCGGTTCAGCGCCTCCTCGCGGTTCTGCATCATCTCCTTGGTGACGACACCCTCGACGCCGCCCTGGAAGACGACCTGGCGCTTCTCACGGTCGACGACGTCCATGACCAGCGTGCCGACGTTGTAGCGTCGCGTGGTCACTTCCGTGCCGCCGTAGCCGCCCCAGGGGGCGCCGTACCAGCCGCCATAGCCCCAGCCCGGGCCGTAGAACGGCGCCGGCGTGGACTCGATGTCCGTCTTCTCCTCGAGCTTGCCCTTGAAGTTGATCACGAGGTCGGGGCTGTCGGAGCGCGTATAGCCGCGGGCCTCCATCTCGCGGGCGGCGGCGCTCTGCATGTTCTGCGTCGCGAGCGACTTGAACTGCGTGGCGTCGCCGGCCGACGCGTCGAGGAAGCCGAAGGTGCGGTACTTGCCGAAGTCCGCGGCCTTGTCGTAGTCGGCCCGGATGTCCGGGCCGCTGGCGCAGCCGGTGGCGAGCAGGCCGACGGCGACGACCGCGGCGGAGATTTTCAGCATTGACGTGCGCATGGATCCTCCTTGGGCGTTCACTGCACGAGCGGCAGGTTGCGGACGGCCTGCATGTCGATCACGGTGTCGAGCTTGTTCTCGATCTGCACCCAGCGCAGGACCTTGCCGGCGGGCAGCACCTTCACCATGCGCTTGGCGTACTTCTGCACGAGCGCCGAGCGGTCGTCGCGCTGCTTGAACCAGTCCTTGAGGATGCCCTTGGCCGCGTCGTCCGTCATGGTGTCGTAATTCGAGGCGTACTTGCTCAGCAGTTCGGCCCCGCGCTCGAACAGCAGCTTGCGGTCCTTCTGGTACTCGTCGTACAGCGGCGCGAAGACCCTCACCTCGGCGTCGCTCAGGCCCAGGTTCTCGAGCACCAGGGCGCGCTTGTCCGCCTGCATGCGGGCGATGAGCACCTCGGCGTTGTCCACGGCGTTGCCGCCGACCTGCTGGGCGGCCGCCGGGTCCAGCGGCGCGGCCAGCGCCAGCGTGGCGAGCGCGCCGGCGACGAGCAGCACATGTTTCTTCGACATCGGGTTCGTCCTCGGGTTCCGGTGGAATTCAGTTGGCGAGCGGGATCAGCGGGTACACGTTGCCGCGCACCATCACTTCGACGCGCGTCTCGATCTGCGCGTAGCGCAGCGCCTTCTTCGCGGGCAGCACCCTGGCCACCTTCGCCGTGTACTTCTGCTTGAGCGCCATGCGGTCCTTCTCGATCGCCATCTTCTCCTTGAGCACGGCCTTCGCATCGTCCTCGGTCAGCGTGTCGTACTTGTTCGCGAAATCGTCGAGGTTGGCGAGGAAGCGGTCGTCGAGCTTCTTGGCGGCGGCTTCGTATTCGTCGTAGATCGGCCAGAACACCAGGCTCTCGCCCTCGGTCAGGTTGAGGTTCTTGGCGTACACGGCGCGCTTGTCGGTCATGACCTGGCGCAACAGGATCTGCTCGTCGGTCGCCGTGCCCTGCGTCTGGGCGGGCGCCTGGCCCTGCGCCTGGACCAGCAGCGGGAACGTGGTGATCGCCAGCGCGATCGCCAGGGAAACGATTCTCATGGTGTCCTGCCTTTTATTGATATTCCCGGGGTCGGGACGCGCAGTTTGGTCAGCCGCCCGCGCACTGGCAAGAGCCGGCTAGAATCCGCGCATGGGCGCCCCGAACGACGAGATGCTGTGCGCACTGGCGGCGGAAGTCGCGGAAGACCTGCTGCGCGCCGGCGCGCGGCTGGTGACGGCCGAGTCGTGCACCGGCGGCTGGGTCGGCAAGGTCTGCACCGACCTGCCCGGCAGTTCGCGCTGGTACCTCGGCGGCGCGGTCGTCTACGCGAACGAAGCCAAGACTGGGATTCTGGGGGTCGACGCGGCGGTGCTCCGCCGCGAGGGGGCCGTCAGCGAGCCGGTGGTGCGCGCCATGGCGGCCGGCGCCCTCGAGCGGCTCGGCGGCGAACGCAGCGTCGCGGTGACCGGCATCGCCGGACCCGACGGCGGCCGGCCCGACAAGCCGGTCGGCACCGTGTGGTTCGCGTGGGGCCGGCGCGACGCCGCGGGCGTCTCGGTGCAGTCCCTGCTGCAGCGCTTCGAGGGCGACCGCGAGTCGGTGCGCCGGCAGGCCGTGGCCCGGGCGCTCGGCGGCCTGCTGGCGTCGTGACCGACCGGCTGTTCTTCGCATTCTGGCCGGACGACGCGCTGCGGCGCGACCTCTCGGCCCGGGTGCCGGGCTGGCTGGCGGGCGTGGCGGGGCGGCCCCAGCGTCCGGACCAGTGGCATCTCACCGTCGTCTTCCTGGGCACCGTCGAGCGCGCGCGGCAGCCGGCGCTGCACGAGGCCGGGGCCGCACTCGAGGGCTGCCTCGAGCGGCCGGAGGCGATCCGCCTGGACCGGCTGGAGCACTGGCGCGGACCCCAGGTGCTGTGCCTGGCGGCCCAGGTCCTGCCGCCCGGCGTGCCGCGCCTCGTCGAGGCGCTGCAGGCGCAGCTCGCGCGGCGGGGCTTCGAGACGGAGCGGCGTCCGTTCCGGGCGCACCTGACGCTGGCGCGCAAGGTCCGGGAGGCCGTGCCCGCCCGCCCGGTCGATCCGCTGGACTGGCCTGTGGCGACCCTCAGCCTGGTGCGTTCGACGGTCGGTCCGGCGGGCTCACGCTATGAGCCTCTCGCCCGGTGGAATGTCCGCCGAGCCCCCTCAGACGCCCCCGGCGGGTGAGGGTCCCCGGTCGGGTTTCAACAGAATCTGGTCAAATGTACTAGATATATATACAGTATCGGCGCGCACCCCCTGGGACAATGCGCACCGACCCTGGACCCCATCCGCCACCCTGTTCGGGCCCGCGGGCCCTGTGAGCAAAGCAATGGAAGAAAACCGCAAGAAGGCACTCGTCGCAGCCCTCGGCCAGATCGAGAAGCAGTTCGGCAAGGGCTCGGTCATGCGTCTCGGCGACGCCAACAGCTACGACGTCGAGACCGTGTCCACCGGTTCGCTCGGCCTCGACATCGCGCTCGGCGTCGGCGGCCTGCCCAAGGGCCGCGTCGTCGAGATCTACGGGCCGGAGAGCTCCGGCAAGACGACGCTCGCACTCACCGTCATCGCCCAGGTGCAGAAGGCGGGCGGCACGGCGGCCTTCGTCGATGCCGAGCACGCCCTCGACCCGGCCTATGCCGAGAAACTCGGCGTCGACGTCAAGGAACTGCTGGTCTCCCAGCCCGACAACGGCGAGCAGGCCCTCGAGATCACCGACATGCTGGTGCGCTCGAGCGCGGTCGACATCGTGGTGGTCGACTCGGTCGCGGCGCTCACGCCCAAGGCCGAGATCGAGGGCGAGATGGGCGAGATGCAGATGGGCCTGCAGGCGCGCCTGATGTCGCAGGCGCTGCGCAAGCTCACCGGCAACATCAAGCGCTCGAACACGATCGTCATCTTCATCAACCAGATCCGCATGAAGATCGGCGTGATGTTCGGCAATCCCGAGACCACCACGGGCGGCAATGCCCTGAAGGTCTACGCCTCGGTGCGCCTCGACATCCGCCGCATCGGCGCGATCAAGGCCGGCGAGGAGGTCGTGGGCAACCAGACCCGCGTCAAGATCGTCAAGAACAAGGTCGCGCCGCCGTTCCGCGAGGCCGAGTTCGAGATCATGTACGGCGTCGGCATCTCCCGCGAGGGCGAGATCATCGAGATGGGCGTGCTGCACAACCTGATCGAGAAGTCCGGCTCGTGGTACGCGTACAAGGGCGAGCGCATCGGCCAGGGCAAGGAGAACGCCCGCAACTTCCTGCAGCAGAATCCCGAGATCGCCCGCGAGGTCGAGAACGCGCTGCGCGCCAAGCTGCTCATCGCGAAGAAGGGCGAGGCGGCCGCGAGTGAGGCGACCGAGGCCTGACAGGGCTGCCGTCGCGGCCGAGGCGGACGCGCGCACGGTCAAGGCCGCGGCGCTCGCCCTGCTGGCCGGCCGCGATTTCGGCCGCCGCGAACTGGCCCGCCGCCTCGTCGGCAAGGGCTATCCGGCCGCCCTCGTCGAGCCCGTGCTCGACGAGCTGGCGGCCGACCGCAGTCTGAGCGAGGACCGCTACGTCGAGCAGTTCGTCGCCCAGCACGCCGGTCGCGGGCAGGGGCCCATGCGCATCCGGGCCGAGTTGCGCGAGCGCGGCGTGGAGGCGGCCGCCGTCGAGCAGGCCATCGACGCCAGCGAGGCCGACTGGGTCGAAGCCGCCCGCCAGGCCCGTCGCCGGCGCTTCGGCGCGGCTCCCCCGGGGGACTTCCGCGAACGTGCAAAACAGGCCCGTTTCCTCCAATATCGCGGGTTTTCCGCCGAGCAGATCCGGGCCGCCCTCGGCCCCGGCGAAGACCTGGACCCATGACGAATCAGACGCCCACGCCGAAGCGGCTGAGCAGCACCGAGCTGCGCGCCGCCTTCCTCGAATTCTTCCGCCAGCGCGGCCACGCCGTCGTGGCCTCGAGCTCGCTCGTGCCGGGCAACGACCCGACCCTGCTGTTCACCAACGCCGGCATGGTGCAGTTCAAGGACGTCTTCCTCGGCAAGGACAGGCGCAGCTACGTTCGCGCGGCCACCTCGCAGCGCTGCGTCCGCGCCGGCGGCAAGCACAACGACCTCGAGAACGTCGGCTACACGGCCCGCCACCACACGTTCTTCGAGATGCTGGGCAACTTCTCCTTCGGCGACTACTTCAAGCCCGACGCCATCCGCTACGCCTGGGATTTCGTCACCGGCAAGGACTGGCTCGGCATCGATCCGTCGCGGCTGATGGTCACCGTCTATCACACGGACGACGAGGCCTTCGACCTCTGGCACAAGAGCATCGGCCTGCCGAAGGACCGCATCGTGCGCATCGGCGACAAGCCGGGCGGCGGCTCCGACAATTTCTGGCAGATGGGCGAGACGGGGCCCTGCGGCCCCTGCACCGAGATCTTCTACGACCACGGTCCGGACATCCCGGGAGGCCCGCCGGGCTCGGAGGATGCCGACGGTGACCGCTGGATCGAGATCTGGAACCTCGTGTTCATGCAGTTCGACCGTTCGGCCGACGGCACGCTCGCGCCGCTGCCGAAGCCCTCGGTCGACACCGGCATGGGCCTCGAGCGCGTCGCCGCCGTCATGCAGGACGTGCACAGCAACTACGAGATCGACCTGTTCCGCGACCTGATCCAGGCTGCGGCCGAGGCGACCGGCACGCGCGACCTCGCCGCCAACTCGCTCAAGGTCATCGCCGACCACATCCGCGCCACGTCCTTCCTGATCGCCGATGGCGTGCAGCCCTCGAACGAAGGCCGCGGTTACGTGCTGCGCCGGATCATGCGCCGGGCCATCCGCCACGGCTTCATGCTCGGCCAGCGCAAGCCGTTCTTCTACAAGCTGGTGGCGGCGCTCGAGCGTGAGATGGGCGCGGCCTATCCCGAACTCACCGGCCAGCGCGCGCACATCGAGCGCGTGATCCAGCAGGAAGAGGAGCGCTTCGCCGAGACGCTCACGCAGGGCATGGCGCTGCTCGACGACGCGATCGCGAAGATCCGGGGCAAGGAGATCCCGGGCGAGACCGTGTTCAAGCTCTACGACACTTACGGCTTCCCGGTCGACCTCACCAACGACATCGCGCGCGAGAAGGGCCTCACGCTCGACGAGGCGGGGTTCGAGACCGCGATGGCCGAACAGCGCAACCGCGCGCGGGCAGCCAGCAAGTTCAGCGTCGACCTGCGGGGCAACCTGCAGTTCGAGGGCCAGACGGCATTCAGGGGTTACGACACCGAGCGGGCCGAGGGCACCGTGGTCGCGCTGTTCCGCGGCAAGGAGTCCGTGGCCGAGCTTCGCGCCGGCGAGGAAGGGCAGGTGGTGCTCGATGCCACGCCGTTCTATGCCGAGAGCGGCGGCCAGGTCGGCGACCAGGGCGAACTGGTCGGCGGCGCGGCCCGCTTCACGGTGGCCGACACGCAGAAGCTCGGCAAGGCGCACGTGCACCTCGGCCGGCTGGAGTCGGGCACGCTCGCGGTGGGCGCCGCCGTGAGCGCGGTCGTCGACGGCGCGCGTCGTCAGGCGACGCGGCTGAACCACTCGGCGACGCACCTGCTGCACGCCGCGCTGCGCCAGGTGCTCGGCACGCACGTGTTGCAGAAGGGCTCGCTGGTGGCCCCGGACCGCCTGCGCTTCGATTTCTCGCACTACTCTGCACTGACGGCCGAGGAACTCGCGCGCATCGAGGCCATCGTCAACGAGCAGGTGCGGCGCAACGCCGAGGCCGAGACGAGGCTCATGACGTTCGACGCGGCCGTTGGCGCCGGCGCCATGGCGTTGTTCGGCGAGAAGTACGAGGACGAGGTGCGCGTGCTGCGCATCGGCGAGTTCTCGACCGAGCTCTGCGGCGGCACGCACGTGCGCCGTGCCGGCGACATCGGCCTGTTCAAGATCGTCTCGGAAGGCGGCGTTGCGGCGGGCGTGCGGCGCATCGAGGCCGTGACGGGCGAGGGCGCCTACGCCTACGTGGTCGAGACCGACCAGTGCCTGCGCGAGGTGGCCGAACTCGTGCGCGGCTCGCGCGACGACGTGGACGACAAGGTGCGCCAGCTCCTGGAGCGCGCGCGTCGCCTGGAGAAGGAAGTCGCGCAGCTCAAGGACAAGCTGCTGAGCGGTGCGAACACGGATCTGTCGGCGAACGCGCAGACGATTCGCGGCGTGAAGGTCGTGTCAGCCATCGCCGACGGCGCCGACGCCGCGGCCCTGCGCAATGCCGTCGACCAGCTCAAGAGCAAGCTCGGCAGCGGCATCATCGTGCTCGGTGCGAAGGTCGCCGACGACAAGGTCGCGCTCATCGCGGGCGTCACTCCGGACCTTGTAAACAAGGCAAAAGCGGGCGAGCTGGTGAACTTCGTCGCGCAGCAGGTGGGCGGCAAGGGCGGTGGCCGGGCCGACCTGGCGCAGGCCGGCGGCACCGATCCCTCGAAGCTCGACGCGGCGCTGCAGAGCGTCGCGCAATGGGTCGATGTCAAGCTCCAGTAAGGTCAACTTTTTGTCTGGACAAATATTTCAATCCAATTCGGGGACATCCTCATTCGGCCGTACTGACAATTGAAATGGCGGGCTGTATCTTCCGCCCACTGTCGTCCATCGTGACTTTAGTCATTGGGGGCGACAGAGGGGGTGGTCGGGGCCGACGGCGCTGAAGCGCAATCTCGTCGAAACCCCGGAATGGCCGGGACTCGGGAATCGAATGGAGTCGGGTCCGGCGGCAGACAGTTCAGCCTCTCAAGGCTAGGAGCTCGGGATGTTGATTCTCACCAGGCGCGTAGGCGAGACCGTCATGATCGGCGACGACGTGACGGTAACGGTGCTGGGCGTCAAGGGTAACCAGGTGCGCATCGGCGTGAATGCGCCGCGCGACGTGGCCGTGCATCGCGAAGAGATCTTCGAACGCATCAAGCGCGAAGAGCAGGACGGCGTGCCGGGCGCGTCGCCCGGCAAGAACGGCAACGGTCATCACGACAGTTACACTTGACCTTCATGGCGCGGCGGGCCGTTCCGGCCCGCCGGTCGCCCCTCCCCGGGGCCTTCCCCGCCGATTTCTCCCCCCTCGATACCGCTCCCGCTGGACGAGAACGTTCCGGACGTTTATCCTTCGCGGCTCTCTGCTCGTCGGAGAGATGGCCGAGTGGTCGAAGGCGCACCCCTGCTAAGGGTGTAAGGGTCAAAAGCCCTTCGAGGGTTCGAATCCCTCTCTCTCCGCCAGTTGACGTTTTTTGATTTGCTGCGCCCGTAGCTCAGTTGGATAGAGTGTCTGGCTACGAACCAGAAGGTCGGGAGTTCGAATCTCTCCGGGCGCGCCACGAAGCAGAAAAAGGGTCTTGCGCAAGCAGGGCCCTTTTTCGTTTCGGGCGCCGATGCGGAGAGATTGAGAACTCCCGACGTCGTCGGGAGGTCGACTGCCGCGCGGTGGCGCGGCAGGACGTTTCACTCGCGCGCTTCAGGGCGCGTGTGGAACGGCCCCAACGGGGCGCCGCGGGAGCAGAGCGGGCGGCGCAGTCTCTCCGGGCGCGCCACGAAGCAGAAAAAGGGTCTTGCGCAAGCAGGACCCTTTTTCGTTGGCTCTGTCACCAAACCGTGTTGGTGATCTCGGGCAAGAGTCGCTTGGGAGCTGGAAAAGCCCTGTAAACGCGTGCGACGTCGGGTTGCGGAGC
>JBPOHK010000076.1:0-3888 GCA_052035645.1 Pseudomonadota bacterium | reverse complement strand
AGCGTATCCGAGCCGATCGTCCCCGGCGCCTGCTCGCCCGGCAGGATCTCCCCCGTCGCGACGATGACGGCCACGGTGTCACCGGGTTTCGACGCGAGCGCCTCCGACGACCGCACGTTGGCGAGGTACGAAAGGAAGTCGACACCCGTGTAAGAGTGCAGGTCCTCGTCCTCGCCCGTGAGCCCGGCGAGGCGCTCCTCGACGGCATAGCGGCCCTCGAGCGCGGTCACGAGTCCGGCGTCCAGCGCCATCCGGGCCAGGTCGCCGCCCGCGGCGCGCAGCGCGGTGGGGGCGTCGTCCGCGTACGCCTGGATCACCGAGGGCTCGAGGCCGCGGGCGCGCGCGACGTCGGTCTTCCACGTCGTCCACATCGAGTTCAGCCAGACCAGGCTTTCCTCGCGCTCGGCGGGAGACATGTCGTTGCGGGTGAACATCTCGACCGCGGACTTGTACTGGCCGACGCGGAACACGTTCCAGTCGACGGCGAGCTTGTCGAGCGCGTCCTTGACGAACAGGCCGTAGTTAGCGAACCCGTCGATGTAGGCGATGCCTTGCGGGTCGAGATAGATCTCGTCCGCGTGCGCGGCGAGGTAGTACTGCGGCTGGTCGTAATATTCGCCGAAAGCGATGACCGGCTTGCCTCCCTCGCGGAAGTCGTCGAGCGCGCGGGCGATCTCCTGCAGCTTCGCGGTGCCACCGCCGTCGAGCCCGCGCAGGTCGAGGTAGATCGAGCTGATCCGCGCGTCCTTCTTCGCGGACTCGATGGCGTCGACCACGTCGCGCAGGCGCGTCTCTGGGGTGGCGCGGCTGACGGCCTCGGCGATCGCGCGCTCGAACGGGTCGCCGGTGAACTGCTCGACCAGCGGGCCCTGCGGCGCGATGACGAGCGCCGCCTTGTCCGGAACCAGCGGGATCGGCCGGGAGAAGACCGTGCCGATCAGCGCGAAGACGAGCAGCAGCAGGATGAGGTGCAGGATCTTGCGCAGGCCGTCGAGGCCCGCCCAGATCCAGTGCAACACCCTGCGGATGGCACGCATGCGGCGCGCGCCCCCGGCGTCAGACCTTCTCTTCGATGCGGGCCGACTTGCCCGTGCGCTCGCGCAGGTAATACAGCTTGGCGCGGCGGACGTTGCCACGGCGCTTGACCGTGATGTTGCCCAGCGCCGGGCTGTAGGTCTGGAACACGCGCTCGACGCCTTCGCCGTGCGAGATCTTGCGCACGGTGAACGACGAGTTCAGGCCGCGGTTGCTCTTCGCGATCACGACGCCTTCATAGGCCTGCACGCGCTCGCGCTCGCCTTCCTTCACCTTGACCTCGACGACGACCGTGTCGCCCGGGCCGAAATCCGGCACTTCGCGAGTCATGCGCTCGGCATCGAGCGCGGCAATGTTATTGCTCATTCTTTCACCACCTGGTCTGCATTCCGTCCCTGCTCTCGACGCGGCGCATCCTGCTCCGCCTGGTATTCCGAGAGGAGCCTGCGCTCCTCGTCATTCAACTGCCGGCGCGCCAGCAGGTCGGGCCGGCGCTGCCACGTGCGCCCGATCGACTGCTTGAGCCGCCAGCGCGCGATCGCGGCGTGGTTGCCGCCGATCAGCACCGGCGGCACGGCCCGGCCTGCCCACGACTCGGGCCGCGTATAGTGCGGCCAGTCGAGCAGGCCGTCCGCGAACGACTCCTGCACGGCCGACTCCGCGTCGCCGAGCGTGCCGGGCAACAGCCGCGCCACCGCATCGACCACCGCGAGCGCCGGCAACTCCCCGCCGCTCAGTACCATGTCGCCGACCGAGACGCACTCGTCGACGCACTCCTCGACGAAGCGCTCGTCCACGCCCTCGTACCGGCCGGCCACGAGCACCAGCCCGGGCAGGGCCGCGAACTCCGCGACCCGCCGCTGCGTCAGCGGTGCGCCGTCGGCCGCCAGATACACCCGGCGCGCCCGCGGCAGCCGCGCCGCCGCTTCCGCCGTCGCGAGCCGCAGCGGCTCCGCCTTCAGCACCATCCCCGGGCCGCCGCCGTAGGGGCGGTCGTCCACGGTGCGGTGCGGGTCCGTGGCGTACTGCCGCGGGTTGACCGTCCCGACCGCGAGCACGCCCCGTTCGATCGCCCGGCCGAGCACGCCGAACTGCAGCGCGTGCTCGACGAACTCCGGGAACAGCGTCACGACGACGATCCGCATCGTGCTCTCCCCGTTCCCCTCGACCCGCGCCCGTCAGTCGTCCGGGTGCCAGTCGAAAACCACCTTTCCCGCGCCGAGGTCCACCGCGACGAGCCGCTCGGGAACCATCGGCACCAGTCGCTCTACCTTGCCAGCCCGCAGCACCGCCACTGGATGCACGGGCAGATCGAGAAATCCTTCCAGGCGCCCCAGGGGCACGCCCTCGCGATTCACAGCTTCGAGCCCGACCAGGTCGTGCAGGTAGTGCTCCTTGGGGCCGACTGGCGGCAACTCCGAGCGGTTCACCTGCACTTCGGCTCCGGTCAGCGCCTGCGCCGCTTCGCGCGTCCCGACGCCTTCTAGCCTCGCCGCCACCTGTTGCCCCGCCCGTTTGGACTCGAGCAACTTCACCTGCCGGGTAACCCCGCCCTGGACCAGCGTCCAGCGGGGGTACTGTGCGATGCCGGCGGGCGGGTCGGTGTAGGACGTGACCTTGACCCAGCCTTCGACGCCGAACGGGGCGCCGATCCGGCCCAGCACCACGGCACCCGGGCCCGCAGGCCCCCGTTGCACGGTCATGCCGTGCGACGCGCCGAATCAGGCCGCCGCGGCGACCTGCGTCTTGCGGTAGCTGCGGACCAGTTGCGCGACGCGGTCCGACGCCTGCGCGCCGACGCCGAGCCAGTAGTCGATGCGCGCCAGGTCGAGACGCATGGCCTCGCTGTTGCCGCGGGCGACCGGGTTGAAGAACCCCACCTGCTCGAGCGAGCCGCCGCCGGCGCGACGGCTGTCGGTCACGACCACGTGGTAGAAGGGCTCCTTCTTGCCGCCGCGGCGCTGCAAACGGATCGTCACCATCTTGATTCGATGCCTCAGGTTCACTGCCGGGCGGCGCAGGCCTTGCCCGGCCAAAAAAGAGCCGCGAACTATAACGAAATCCCGAAGTAATTGAAATACTTGTGGGAAACAGGGGACATTCACCAATTTCGGTCCGGAAACAGGTGAATGTCCCCTATTTCCCCAGGCCGGGGGGCATGCGGCCGGCCATGGCGCGCATCATGCGCCCGAGACCGCCCTTGCCCATGCCTTTCATCATTTTCTGCATCTGCAGGAAGCTCTTGAGCAGCCTGTTGATTTCGGCCACCTGCGTGCCCGAGCCCGCGGCGATGCGGCGCTTGCGCGAGCCGTCGATGTGCTTCGGATAGCGACGCTCCTGCGGGGTCATCGAGCAGATGATCGCGATCTGCCGCTTGACCTCGCGGTCGTTGCCCTGCGGCACGGCACCCGCCTTGGCAGTGAGGTGCGCCGGAAGCTTGTCCATGAGGGCCGCGACGCCACCCATCTGCTCGAGCTGGCGCAGCTGCCCCAGCAGGTCGTCGAAGTCGAAGTCCTTGCCCTTCGCGACCTTGCGGGCGAGCTTCTCCGCCTCGGCGCGGTCGACCTGGCGCGTGACCTCCTCGACCAGGGACAGCACGTCTCCCATGCCGAGGATGCGCGAGGCCATGCGGTCCGGCTGGAACGCCTCGAGCGCATCGGGCTTCTCGCCCGTGCCGACGAACAGGATCGGCTGCCCGGTGACCTGCCGCACGGAAAGCGCGGCGCCGCCGCGCGCGTCGCCGTCCGCCTTGGTCAGCACGACGCCCGTGAGGTCGAGCGCGGCGCCGAAGGCGCGCGCGGCGTTGACGGCGTCCTGACCAGCCATGCTGTCGACGACGAACAGCGTCTCGAC
>JBPOHK010000111.1:0-4411 GCA_052035645.1 Pseudomonadota bacterium | reverse complement strand
GATCGTCGGCGTGGCCCTCGCCCCCGCCACGCGCCGCGCGGTCGGCGACCTGATGCGGAATTTCTTCGGTGACGGGCCGCTCGAAGCGTTCAAGGCCTACCAGCAGGCGAAGCAGCCGGTCGTCTTCGTCGGCCCGTACGAGCACCACTCGAACGAAGTGACCTGGCGCCAGGGGCTCGCGACGGTCGTCGAGGTCAACCTCGCGGACGACGGCAGCGTCGACCTGCGCCACCTCGAGACCCTGCTGAAGGACCCGCAGTACCAGGGCCGCCTGCGCATCGGCGCCTTCTCGGCGGCCTCGAACGTCACCGGCATGCGCTCGCCCGTGCGCGAGATCGCGAAGCTGCTGCACGCGCACGATGCCTATGCCTGCTTCGACTACGCCGCGAGCGCGCCGTACGTCGAGATCGACATGAACCCGCCGTCCGACGGCGGCGGCGACGCCTCGATCGACGCCGTCTTCCTCTCGCCGCACAAGTTCCTCGGCGGTCCCGGCTCGAGCGGCGTGCTGGTGTTCAACGAGCGGCTGTACCCGCGCGACCTGCCGCCCAGCGTCGGCGGCGGCGGCACGGTGGACTACGTCAGCCCGTTCGACCAGGATTTCATCCGCGACATCGAGGAGCGCGAGAAGGCCGGCACGCCCGGCGTGCTGCAGACGCTCAAGGCCGCGCTCGCGCTCGATCTCAAGCGCGGCATCGGCGTCGAGCGCATCGAGGCCCGCGAACAGGCGCTGCTCGCGCGCGCGATGGCGCGCTGGTCCGCGCACCCGGCCATCGAGCTGCTCGGCAACTCCGACCCGTCGCGCCGCATCGGCATCGTCTCGTTCAACCTGCGCGACCCGCGCGGCCGCTACCTGCACCCGAAGTTCGTGACGGTGCTGCTGAACGACCTGTTCGGCATCCAGTCGCGCGCCGGCTGCTCCTGCGCCGGCCCCTACGGCCATCGCCTGCTCGGCATCGACTCGCCCACCTCCGAGATCTATCGCGACTGGGTGCGCAAGGGCTTCCAGGGCATCAAGCCCGGCTGGTGCCGCGTCGGGTTCCACTACGCGATGGACGATGCCGAGGCGGCGTACATCGTGGACGCAGTCGAGTTCGTCGCGGCCTGCGGTCACCGCTTCCTGCCGCTGTACGCGTTCGACCCGGGCACGGGGCTGTGGTCGCACCGCGAGCACCGCGAGGCGGAGGAGACACTCTCGATCGAGGCGGCCCTCGACGCGCGGGCCAGCGGTCCCAGCGAGCTGCCCCTCGCCGAGCGCCAGCGCCTCTACCGGGAATACCTGGACGAGGCTCGTGCGCTGGCGGAACGCCTGGGCGAGCCGGCGACGGGCACCGTGCCTCCCGTCGTCGAGCAGTTCGGCGAGCTCAGGTTCTTCCACGTCGGCTGATCGATGCGTCAACGCGCGGCGGGGCGCCGCGTTGGAGTGGCGAAGAACACAGGGAGGCGACGATGGCAAAGCCACGTCTCATGCGCGCCGCAACGGCGGTCCTGGCCGGTTTCGTGCTCGCGGTGCTTTCGGCCTGCGGCGGAGGCTCCGGCGGCGGTTCGGGCGGCGGAGGCGGCGGTCCGCCCCCGGTGCCGCTCAGCAAGGCGGACGCCTATCGATTCCTCAACCAGGCGACCTACGGCGCCACACCCGCCGAGGCCCAGCGTCTCATCGGGCTCGGCAGCGCCACCACGGCCTACGGTCGCTGGATCGACGAGCAGCTGGCCCAGCCCACGTCGCTGCAACTGCCGACCGTCCAGGCTGCCTTCGGCAAGCTGACCGACCCGCTCGCGATGCTGGGACGCCTGAACGAGGATCGCCAGGAGATCTGGTTCCGCAATTCGCTCACCGGCCCCGACCAGCTGCGCCAGAGGGTGGCCTTCGCACTCTCGCAGATCATGGTCGTCTCGCAGCAGAGCGCACTCGACAGCTTCCCCTACGCGCTCTCGGACTACTACGACATGCTGGCGCGGAACGCCTTCGGCGACTTCCGCGTGCTGATGCAGGACGTGACGCTGCACCCGGCGATGGGTGTCTACCTCAACATGCTGGGCAACCAGAAGGAAGACACGGCCAACAACATCCGGCCCGACGAGAACTACGCCCGCGAGCTGATGCAGCTGTTCAGCGTCGGGCTGGTGCAGCTCAACCTCGACGGCACGGTGAAGAAGGACGGGCAGGGCCAGCCGGTCCCGACCTACGACCAGTCGGTGGTCGAGGGCTTCGCGCACGTCTTCACGGGCTGGAACTACGCCGGCGCCCCGAGCTTCCGCCAGGCGCGGCGCACGCTGCAGAACGAGGTGCTGCCCATGCAGGCCTATGCCGAGCAGCACTCGACGCTGGCGAAGAAGCTGCTGCAGTACCCGGGTGCGGCCAGGCCGAATCTTCCAGCGGGCCAGACCCCGGCCCAGGACCTCGCCGACGCCCTCGACAACATCTACCAGCACCCGAACGTCGCGCCGTTCATCTCGAAGCAGCTGATCCAGAAGCTGGTGACCAGCAATCCGTCGCCGGCCTACGTGCAGCGCGTGGCGACGGTGTTCAACGACGACGGCAGCGGCCGGCGCGGCAACCTCGGCGCCGTGGTCAAGGCCATCCTGCTCGATGCCGAGGCGCGTCCGGCCACGCTCGCGGCGAGCACGGGCAAGGTGAAGGAGCCGCTGCTGCGCCTCACGCAGATGTGGCGCGCGTTCGGGGCGAAGGCCGCGAACGGCGAGTACCGCGTCGGCACCATCGTGTTCGCGTTCGGCGAGGGGCCGCTGCAGGCGCCCTCGGTGTTCAACTTCTTCAGTCCGTTCTACGCGCCGCCAGGCGAGATCGCCGACCAGGGCCTGGTCGCCCCCGAGATGCAGATCGCGACCGAGTACCTCAACACGTTCGTCACCAACATCGTCTACAGCCTGGCGACATTCTGGAACAGCACGGTGCCCGGGCTGCCGGCGGATGCGATCGTGATGGACTACACGCAGGAAGCGGCCCTGGCGAACGACCCCGAGGCGCTCACGAACCACCTCGTCGACAAGCTGTTCGGCACGACCGTCTCGGCCACGCTCAAGGCCGAGGCCAAGGCCGCGATCGAGCGGATCCCGTCCTCCAGCCCGGGGTTGCGCGTCTCCGAGGCGCTCTACCTGCTGGTCACCTCGCCCGAATTCGCCGTGCAGCGCTGAGGAGGCCACCATGCACAACGCATCCCGTCGTCGCTTCCTCCGTGCCTGCGCCGCCGGCGGCGCGCTCTACGCCTTCGGCCGCACGCCGGGCTCGATCGTGGCCGAGGCCGCCGGTGCCTCCGGGTTCAGCGACTACAAGGCACTGGTCTGCGTGTTCCTGTTCGGCGGCAACGACTCCTGGAGCATGGTCGTGCCGCGCTCGAGCGCGGAGTACGGCGTCTACGCCGCCTCGCGCCAGAACCTCGCCATCGCGCAGGACCAGCTGCTGCCGATCACGGCCTTGAACGGCAACGGCGTGGACTACGGCATGCACCCCTCGATGCCGGGGCTCGCCAGCCTGTTCGAGTCCGGACGCTGTGCCGTCATGGCGAACATCGGTCCGCTGATCTCGCCGACCACCAAGCTGCAGTACGAGGCCGGCACGGCGACGCTGCCGCCGCAGCTCTTCTCGCACAACGACCAGCAGGACCAGTGGCTGAGCCTGCGCGGCAAGGCGCTCACGACCACCGGCTGGGCCGGGCGCATCGCCGACCTGCTCGCGAGCGATCTCTCCGGGCAGCAGCTCGCGACGAACGTCTCGCTGTCCGGCAACACGCTGTTCCAGGCGGGCGAAGGCGCCACGCCGTACGTGATGGGCGCGGACGGCGCGATCGCGTTCAACAGCTTCGATGCGGCCGGGCTCGGTGCGTCGCGCAAGGCCGCGTTCCAGAGGATCCTCGCCGCCAGCTACCCGTCGATGTACCAGCGCGCGTTCGCGGACGTGCAGAAGCGCGCCGTGACGTACGCCGATCTCGTGAACGACGCGCTGGCCTCGGCGCCGCCGCTCACGACGGTCTTCCCGTCGTCCCAGCTCGGCGCGCAGCTGCAGACGGTGGCGAAGATGATCGCGGCGCGGGACACGCTCGACATGTCGCGGCAGGTGTTCTTCGTCGCCACGGGCGGCTTCGACACGCACGACAACCAGCTGGACGACCAGCCGGGCCTGCTCGCGAACGTCAGCCAGTCGCTCTCGGCGTTCCATGCCGCGACGGTCGAGCTGGGCGTGGCCAGCAGCGTGACGACGTTCACGCAGTCGGATTTCGGCCGCACGCTCACCTCGAACGGCGACGGCAGCGACCACGCCTGGGGCGGTGTGCAGCTGGTGGTCGGCGATGCGGTGCGCGGCCGAACCTTCTACGGCGACTACCCGCTGCTGCAGATCGACGGGCCGGTCGACGTCGGGGGCGGGCGCATGATCCCCTCGATTTCGTCGGACCAG
>JBPOHK010000020.1:0-27438 GCA_052035645.1 Pseudomonadota bacterium | reverse complement strand
CCACCGCTGAGCCGCCCGCCCCGCCGCCGCCGCCGAGGCTCTGGGCGAAGATCGCGATCGAGTCGTCGCCCCAGGTCGTCATCGCTCCACTCGATTCGACCGTCACGGTCGATCCGTGGCCGCCGATCCCGCCGCGACCGCCGACGGTCACGCCGAGGTTGAGGGTGCTCTGCTCGTCTCCGCCGGGCAGCGCGGTGGACAGACCGCCCTGCCCGCCGCCGCCGCCGATGCTCTGCGCCAGCACCGCATACGCGCCCGTGCCGACCGTCTCGATGGACCCGTCGTTGACCACCTTCACCTGGCCGCCGTCGCCGGCGCCGCTGCCGCTGCCGCCGACCGCGACGTTCAGGTTCACGGACAGCTGTTCGTCGGGCTTTTCGCTCTTGCCCTGCGACGTGCTCGTGCCGCCGTTGCCGCCACCGCCGCCGATGCTCTGCGCCAGGATCCCGTGCGCGCCGCGGCCGAGGGTGAGGATGGCGCCTTCGTTGTTCACGTCCACGCGCGCGGCCGAGCCGCCGGTGCCGCCGCGGCCACCGAGGCTGAACCCGAACTCGACGGCGACGTTGCCGCTGCCGCCGCTGCTGTCGGTCGAGCTCGCGCCGCCGACGCCGCCACCGCCGCCGATGCTCTGCGCGACGATGCCGTGGCTGCCCGCGCCGAGCGTGGTGATGCCGCCGAGGCTGGCGACATTGACTGTGCTGCCGGTGCCGCCGGACTTGGCGCCGCCGCCGAGGCCGATCGCGATGCCGACGCTCCAGGTCTCCGGGTCGTCTTCGCCACCGCCCTCGTCGCCGGAGGAATCGTCTTCGTCTGCGTCCTCTTCTTCTTCGCCGATCTTCACGGACGACTCGCCGCCATCGCCGCCGCCACCGCCGATGCTCTGCGCGAGCACGCCGTAGGAGCGCGCCCCGCTGGTCTGGATGTGGCCGTCGTTGCGCACCGTGACCGCCGCGCCGTCGCCGCCGGCTTCACCCGTGCCGCCGATGCCGACATTGAGGTCGACCGCGACCTTCGCGTCCTCGCCCGCGCCCTTGCTCGCCGCGGTCGATGCGCCGCCTGCACCGCCGCCGCCGCCGATGCTCTGGGCCACGAGGCCGTGCGCGTCGTCGCCGAAGGTCGTGAGGGCGCCGCGGCTGGTCACGTCGACCAGGCCGGCATGGCCGCCCGTGCCGCCGTCGCCGCCGAGGGAGACACCGACGTGAATGCCGATGTCGCCGTTGCCGCCGGTCCCGTCGGTCGCGCTCAGTCCGCCGATGCCGCCGCCGCCGCCGATGCTCTGCACGACGACCGCATGACTGCCCGCGCCGTGCGTGGTGATCGCACCTGTGTTCGACAGGTGAGCCATCGCCGCATTGCCCGCCGCGCCCGCGTCGCCGCCGGCACCGACCGTGACGTCGAAGCTCAGCGTCTTGGGCTTGCCCTTGTCCTCGTCGTCGGGCGGATCCGGTTGTTCGGGCGCCTCGTAGTCCACCGCCTTGTTGACGATGCGCGCGCGGCCGCCGTCGCCGCCGCCGCCGCCGATGCTCTGCACCAGCACGCCGTAGGCGCGCTCGCCGTAGGTCTCGATCCCGCCGGCATTGTCGACGTCCACGCGGTCGGCGTTGCCGCCCGCCCCGCCGCTGCCGCCGATGCCGATCGATACCGTTCGCGACTGCGGCCCGAGCTGCAGCGTGCCGGTCATCGCGAAGCCGCCGGCCCCGCCGCCGCCGCCGATGCTCTGCGCGACGATGCCGTGTGCATCCTGGCCGAGGGTCTGCAACGCCGAAGCGTTGTCGACGTTCACCGTCCCGGCCGCGCCCCCGGTCCCACCGGACCCGCCGAGGCCGAAATTCACGGCCGCCTTGTTGCCGATGCCGCCGGCGATGCTGAAGCCGCCGTCGCCGCCGCCGCCGCCCACGCTCTGGGCGTACAGGCCGTAGGCCCGATCGCCCTCGGTGTCGATGCGCTCGCCGCGGCTCGTGAGCTGCACGGTGCCCGCCGTGCCGCCCGAACCGCCCTTGCCGCCGATGCCGACCGCGACCTGGGCGCTGGTGACCGAGATGCCGCCGGTGATGACGAAGCCGCCGGTGCCTCCGCTGCCGCCGACGCTCTGCGCAACGAGGCCGTGCGCCGCGTCGCCGCGGGTGAGCACGCTGCTGCTGCTGTCGAGTTCGACCGCGCCGCCGGTGCTCGCCGCGCCGCCCTTGCCGCCCATGCCGAAGTTGATCGAGGCGGAGTTGCCGATGCCGCCGGCGATGCTGAAGCCGCCGTCGCCGCCGCTGCCGCCGACGCTCTGCGCAAGCATCCCGTAGGCACGTTCGCCCCAGGTGGAGACGTAGCCGTCGGTGGTCGTGAGCGTGACCCGGCCCGCGCTCGCGCCCGTGCCGCCGCTGCCGCCGATGCCGGCCGCCACCTGGGCACTGCTGGCGGAGATGCCGCCGGTCAGCACGAAGCCGCCGGCGCCGCCGCCGCCGCCCACGCTCTGCGCCACGAGTCCGTGCGCGTCCGCGCCGTGGGTCTCGACGTCGCTGGTGCTGGCGAGTTCGACGTTGCCGCCCACACTGCCGTCGCCGCCGCTGCCCCCCATCGCGAAGTTCACGCTGGCCGAGCCGCTCAGGCCGCCCGCCAGCGAAAAGCCGCCGTCGCCACCGCTGCCGCCGACGCTCTGGGCGAAGATGCCGTAGGCACGCCGGCCGGCGGTCTCGATCGACTCGCCGTGCGAGTCGAGCCGCACGTCGCCCGCGAGGCTGCCCTTGCCGCCGGCGCCACCGAGCGCAATGCCGACCTGCGGCGCATTGACCGACAGGCCGCCCGCCACGCTGAAGCCGCCCGTGCCGCCACCGCCGCCGAGGGACTGCGCGAACAGGCCGTGCGAGCCGTCAGACGCCGTCGTCACGGTGCTGTCGGAGGCCAGTGTCACGCGATCCGCGTGCCCGCCTTCGCCGCCGTCGCCGCCCATGGCGAAATTGACGCTGGCCGACAGGCTGGCACCGCCCGCGATCGACATGCCGCCGTCGCCGCCGCTGCCACCGACACTCTGCGCGAACACGCCGTACGAGTGCTGGCCGCGCGTGTGGATTTCGCCGGCCGAATGCACGTCGACGGCCCCCGCCGCTGCGCCGTTGCCGCCGGCACCGCCGAAGCTGGCCCCGAGGCCGACGCCGAGCGAGAGCGAGGCCGAGACGCTCAGGCCACCGCTTCCGCCACCGCCACCGGCGCTCTGCGCGAACAGGCCGTGCGAGAAGTCGCCGAGCGTCGTGATGTCGTTGCGCGACCAGACCGTCACGTCACGGCTCTCGCTGCCGAGTCCGCCGTCGCCGCCGAAGCTGAGCGAGGCCGCGAGCCCGCCGCTGGCCGTGCCCGAGACGCTGAAGCCGCCGTCGCCGCCGCCGCCGCCGATGCTCTGCGCGAGGATGCCGTACGAGTGCTGCTGCCCCGTGTAGATGCGTCCGGTGAGCGGATCGAGCGCCGAGCCGAGCACGACGTCGCCGCCGCGCCCGCCGGAGCCGCCCGCGCCGCCCATCGAGATGCTCGCCGCGACGCCCTTGGATGCGCTCAGGGCAATGCTGCCGCCGCCGCGCCCGCCGCCGCCGCCGACGCTCTGCGCCACGATGCCGTGCGAGTCCTGCCCGTCCGTCACGATGTCCGAATGGCTGGTCAGCGTGACGGCGTTGCCGTCGTTGCCGCCGGCGGCCGAGCCGCCGAAGGCGAACGATGCCGAGGCCACCGCGCCCAGTGAGCCGGCGAAGGCGAACCCGCCGTTGCCGCCGCCGCCGCCGATGCTCTGCGCGAAGATGCCGCTCGAGCGGTCGCCTTCCGTGCGGATCAGGCCCGGCCCGGCGTCGACGGAGACGGTGCCGGCCGCACCGCCCTGGGCGCCCGCGCCGCCGAACGAGACCGCGGCCAGCAGGCCCACCGCGGTGGCGTTGCCGCCATTGCCGCCGCCGCCGCCGATGCTCTGCGCGAAAATGCCGTTGGCATTGTTCTCGCTCGTCATGACCACGCCCGAGGATTCGACCGCGACGTTGCCGCCGGCCCCGCCGCCGCCACCCGCGCCGCCGAACGAGAACCAGCCCGTGCTCGAGCCGCCGTTGCCGCCGCCACCGCCGATGCTCTGTGCGAACAGTCCGCCCGACGTGGAATAGATGTCGCCGAAGTTGCGCACCTCGACGTCGCCGCCGGCACTGGTCGCGCTGCCGCGACCGCCGATGGCCGCGATGCCCGCCGAGTCGCCGCCGTTGCCGCCGCCGCCGCCGACGCTCTGCGCGAACAGGCCGATGGAGCCGGACCCGAGCGTCACGAGGGTGCCGCCCGCCTCGTTGGTCACGCTGACCAGCGAGCCGTGCCCGCCGCCCGCGCCCGTGCCGCCGATGCCGGCGGCGCCCGACGCCGAGCCGCCGTCGCCACCGCGACCGCCCACGCTCTGGGCGAAGATCCCGTAGGCGCCCACGAGTTCGCTGCCGTCGCTGCCGGCGCCCGTGGAGATGAAGCCCGCATTCGCGACGTGCACCTCGCCGCCGTGTCCGCCCTGCGCGGAGTCGCCACCGACGGCCACGAGGCCGCCCGTGTCGCCGCCGCTGCCGCCACCGCCACCGACGCTCTGCGCGAGAATGCCGTGCGCACCGACGCCCTGGGTGTAGATGCGACCCGTCGCTGTCTGCGTGACGCTCACGTCGCCGCCGCTGCCGGCACTCGCGCCGCTGCCGCCGGCCGAGTAGAACAGGCTGAAGCCGCCGCCGCCCTGGCCGCCGAAGCCGCCCACGCTCTGCGCGTGGATGCCGTGGGCCGATCGGCCCTCCGTGCGGATGAAGCCGCCGCTGACGACCTCGACGTCACCGCCGTCGCTGCCCTCGCCGCCGCTGCCGTTGTCGCCCCACAGCCAGCCGCCGCTGCCGCCGCTGCCGGCGTTGCCGCCGGTGCTCTTGGCCCAGATGCCGTAGGCTGCATCGCCCTGCGTGAAGATGTTCCAGGTGCCGTCCACGCGGACCGTGCCGCTCATGCCGCCGACGCCGCCGCCGGCGCCGCCGGTCACGAACGAGCCGCTGCCGCCGTCGCCCGCGTAGCCGCCCACGCTGAACGCGAGGATGCCGCTCGCATCGTCGCCCAGCGTCTGGATGGTGCCGCCGCCATCGACGACGACAGTGCCACCCTTGCCTCCGGGACCGCCGGGCTGGCCGTAGCGCCACGTGCCGCCTTCACCGCCGTGGCCGCCACGCCCGCCATGGCTGATCGCCAGCGCGCCGACGGCGCCGCTGCCTTCGGTGCGGATCTCGCCGCCCGCGGTGACGTGCACCGTCCCGCCGTTCTGCCCGGGGCCGCCGCCGCCGGCCGAGTGCGAGATCGAGCCGTCGCGGCCGTGCGGTCCCTCCGCGCCCAGCGTCTCGGCGAAGATGCCGTGGGCCTGCGCGCCTTGCGTGGTGATCGAGCCGTGATTCACCACGGTCGCATCGCCACCGCCGAGGCCGGAGCCCGCCACGCGGCGCTGGAACTGGATGAAGCCGTTCAGGTCCGGCAGCGCGGACAGGGCCTGGCCACTGCCGGGCCAGCTGGTCTCGCTGTAGCCGAACCGGCCGAACTGCGTCTCGCTGATCTCCTCGAACTGGCCCTCGTGCTGGCGCACGATCACGACCAGCCGGCCCGCATCGTCGGTGCTCGGCGCGGCGTTCGGGCCGGTGCCGTGCACCGTGTAGTCGACCGCGATGCGCACGAATTCACCGTCGCCGAGCGTCAGCCCGGTGAAGTAGGCGCCGCGATGGAACTCGAAGCTGCCGTTCGCGCGCAGCCGGAACGTCCCGCCGACGATCGGCTGGCCGTCGGCGTCGCGCAGCAGCCGGCCCTGTTCGTCGACGAGGTAGCCGACGAGGTCCTGGTCCAGCTGGCCCGCCGCGCCGGTGAGGCTGGTCACCGACGTCACCGTGAAGTGGAACTGCGAGGCATCGAACGCATCGAGCGGTGCCGTCACGACGGCGCTGTAGCCGGTCGAGTTGCTGTACGCATAGATGCCGTGCGCGAGCGCGCCGCCGGTCGTGATCGTCGCGTAGTTCTCGACGATCGCCTGTCCGCCGGGCTTGCTCGGCGGCGTGATGGTTCCGTCGCTCGAGGTGCCGCCCCAGGGCGCGGCGACGAGGAACACGCCGAGGAACGGATCGCGGTCGGCCGGGGCCGGATCCGGCGGCACTCCGGTGCTCACCACGTGGATGCCCTGGAGCCCGGTGCCGGTCGTCCCGATGGTCGGTGCCTCGAGCGGAGAACCCACGGTCACCGTGCTGCCGAGCCCGCTCGCGATCTCCGAGGACACCGCGTGCCAGAGCACGCCGTAGCGCGTCGAGGGACCGATGTCGGGTTGGCCGGGGATGTGCGTCACGACGCGCACGTCGAGGACCGTGGCCCAGTCGTAGTCGCGGCCCTGCACGACGCCGTCGTGCAGGTCGCCGCTGCACGTCACTGCCCCGCTGCGCGGAGTGCAGGCGTTCGGCGCCGCGCCCAGCGCCTGCTGCGAGACGGTCGCGGCCAGGGCAACGCTCAGGATCCGGGCAATGGTGTTCCGCAGGACGCGATGGTCCCGTTCGACGTGCGTTGACATAGGGATCCCCTTTCGGGGGGACGCGCCCGGACGGGCAAGAGGCCTGGACAGGCCGTCCCCGCTTGCACTCCGAGCTTCAGCTTAGGCCGCGCGCGCGGTACGAAACATCCGCACAATTGCAGCGTACGGTCCATCAGGTGGCGCTGGCGCGTGCCTCGCAGCGAGCAATCGCGCTACGCTTCGCACCCCGCTGTCTCGACTGGGTCCAGTCCGCCAATGAACATCCGAGCCCTCGCCGCCTTCGTCCTCGTGACCTGCGCATTCTTTACCCGCGCCGAAGCCGGCGCGTCCGGTGCTGGCTTCAAGGTGCCGGACGGCGCCGCGGCCGCGGTCGTCGTGTTCGAGGACCTGCAGTGCCCCGATTGCGCACGCGCGCACCCGAAACTGCTCGAGGCCACCCGGCAGGCCGGCGTGCCGCTCGTGATCCACGACTTCCCGATCACCCGGCACGTGTGGGCCTTCCCGGCGGCGGTGCTCGCGCGCTGGTTCGCGGCGCAGTCGCCGGAACTCGGCGTGGAGTTTCGCAGCCACGTGTTCGCGCACCAGGCGGACGTGAATCCGGAAACGCTGCGTCCGCTGGCCGAGGCGTTCGCCACGGAACACGGACTGACGCTGCCCTCCGTCGTCGACCCGGACGGCACCTTCAAGGACGCCGTGCAGGCGGACTTCGACCTCGGCATCCGCATCGGGCTGGAGTACGTGCCGCTGGTCTTCGTTGTGAGCCGCGCGGCGGGCGACGGTCACTGGGTCGAGGTGACCGATCTCGCCACCCTCGGCGCGACCGTCGAGCGCATGAAAGCGTCGAAGTGAGGCCGGGAAGAACCTTCCTTATGCGTTAATAATGATCTGTAAATAATTGTTTTTATTATATAAAATCCCGAAAATTCGGCTCAGGCCTTCTTGAGGAAGCAGGTCTTCAGCACCAGCGTATTGCGGCCCGAGCCGCACTCGACCGCTTCCTCGTCGTCCTCGATCAGCCGGATGCCCTTGAACTGGGTCCCGCGCTTGAGGGTGTCCGACGACCCCTTCACCTTGAGGTCCTTGATCACGACGACGGCATCGCCGTCCTGCAGTTCGTTGCCGTTGCTGTCTCTCACCGTCACGTCGACTCTCCCGGCCGGGTCGGATGCCCGGGCCCGGCGCGCATCATGCGCATTCAGCCGAGGAACGCAACCGCGGCGATCGTCAGGCCGGCCAGCAGCGCCGCCGGCACCGCCCACTCGAGGACGCGCAGGGCGATCATGACCCGCTGGAAGAACCTGCGGTCGTTCAGGCGCGGGAACGGGACCTCGGCAGGCACCGGGCGACCCAGGAAGCGGCACAGCGGCTCCCAGCCCTCCTTGACGTCGTAGACCAGCAGGCGCTCCGGCGGAACCACGCGACGCACCTCCTCGACGTGCTCGCGGTAACGTTCCAGCGTGCGCTCGCGGTCGAGGAACTCGCCGCGGAAGCGCCCGCTCCACAGCAGGTCGTCGTGGATCCGCCAGACGTTGCGCGGCAGCCACCACGGGAAGACCTTCTGGATCGCCCAGATCGTCTCGAGCATGCTGTCGTACCAGCCCTCGGGATCGCGCCGGTTGAGCAGCACCTTCGCCTCCGGGAAGGCCGCCATGAGTTCCCGGTAGAACTCGCAGGCCGGCCAGTCGACCGTGGCCCGATAGCCGCCGAGCACGCGCCGGTAGTCCACCGCCTCGCCCGCCTTCGCCCGGATCCAGAAGCGCATGTGCGCATTCGAGAGCAGCGCCACGCGCATGTGGTAGCAGGGCCGCAGGCCGAGGATGCGCAGTGCCGCGCGCAATGACGTGGTGCCCGAACGCCCGAAACCCGCCCCGATGACCTGCAACTCTGCTCGACCCGCCACGTCCGCACCCTGCCTTGCGAGCGGCGATTATCGGCGCTACCTTGCGGAGCAGTCATCCGGATGGATCCCACCTTGAAACACCTGCCTCGACTGCCCGTGCTGATCGCCATCGCCCTGCTGCCGGCGCTCGCGGCGGAGGCCGACGTCGTGACCGGTTCGGTCTCGCCGGCGGGCGCGAAGGTCGTGATCCTCGATGCGAGCGGCAAGGAAGTGGCGAAGCTGGGCGCCGGGCCGTACCAGCTGCAGCTCCCGGCCGGCCGCTATACCGCGCGCTGCGAGGCACCGAAGGCGCACGACCAGCCCTTCCTGAGCCTCAACGATCCCGTCACGGTCAACATCCACTGCGGCTGAACCGCGCATGAGCGAAGCGGCTGGGCAGCCGGCGAGCGGCTGGCGAGCGAACGTCCGTCTCGCCGCGGACATCGTCCACACGCTCGCCATCCCCCTGCTCACGCTCGGCGCGACGATCGTCGGCGTGCATCTCACCAACTCCATGAAGGAGCGCGAGATCGCCATCGCGGCGCAGAACAACCAGCAGAGCCTGCGCAACCAGCGCGAGGCCTCCGAGACGAACCTCCGCTCGGAGATGTTCCGCGAGCTGGTGGGGCCCCTGTTGCAGAGCGAGGGCGCACAGCCGACCGGCCCCGGTGCCGACCTGCCGCGGGCCCAGCGACTCGCGCTGCTGGCCGAGCTGCTGACGCTAAATTTTCACGAGCACTTCGAGCTGGGACCGCTGCTGCGCTATGTGGACACGCTGCCGGGGCAGTCGGAGGACGCCCGGGCCCGGCTGCGCGGCACCGCCCGTCGCGTCGTGTCGCGCCAGCTCGCCCCGATGCTGATCGTGGGCAACGGCGAGCGCCGCTCGGCGCCCGGGTTCTTCGAGATCTCACTCGACTCCGACGTCGGCGAACCCGCCAGCACGCCGCAGTCCTGCGCGCTGCCGCCCGGTGCCGGCGGCACCACGCTCAGCGGACTCACGCTCGAGTGCTCGAGCAAGGCGGCGGGCTCGCCCGTGCAGATCGCCTCGCCGGACGGCAAGGACCGACTGCAGCTCGCCCTGCGCGGCGCGCGCTGGGACGAACAGACCGTCGGCGTCTACGTGCTGCGGCTGGATGCCAAGGGCCGGCCCGACGCCGACGCACCGCCGATCGAGTTCACGCTCACGCCCTATTCGTTTCCGTTCTCCGACAACACGCTGCTGCCGAGCGGCAACCGGTTCGGCGTGTACCTCACGCGCGTCGATTCCATTCCGGACGTGGCGCGCGTGATGCGTCTGTCGTTCGTGTGGTTCCCGAAGGACTTCGTTCCGCCGCGCGAGCGTCCGCTCGACATGGACCTCGAGCCGCCTGCGCCCGACGCCGCAGGCAACTGAGCGATCAGGCCCGCGCCTCGCGCAGGCGCAGCGTGATGGTGCCGAACGCCAGGTGCGTCACCATCTGCACCATCCAGCGGCGCTCGTCGTTCGACAGCCAGATCTCCGCCCGCCCGTCCTGCGAGAACACGCCCTCGGAGCGGATGACGGGTTTCAGCACCAGCGCGTCGAAGCGGCCGGCCGGCACCGTCACCGCCTCGCGCCGCACTACCGACACGGCGACCGGATTGCGGTCCGGCATGAAATAGCGGTCGTAACTCTCCGCCTGGCCGACACCGAGCGGCTGCTGGCGCAGGAAGTACAGGAAGGCGGCCTGGTCGAGCGGCGCCGCGACGGTCGGGCGCTCGGGTGCATCGCCGCGCCGGTACACGCCGAGCTCGGGCAGGATCTCGTATTCGCGCAGGCGGCGGCGCGAGCCTTCGGCGCTGTCCTGGCGGAAGCGCAACGAGTTGCCGGTCTCGACGTCGACCCAGCTCTCCAGCACGTCGCGCACCCGGAAGCCGAGCGCCCCGCCGTCGATCGCGAGTCGCGTGTGCCAGGCGGCGCGTCCGCGCACGACCTCCTGGCCGAGCACCTCCATGCGCGCCGTGCCGACCTCGAACAGGCCGAACTGGACGTCGTAGACCAGCGACTCGCCCGGACTCAGCGCGAGCGCCGCGGGCCGCGGCGTCTGCGTCGCGTGCGCCGGCCGGAGGGCCGCGAGGCCCGCGAGCAGCAGCAGGCCGAGGAGCGCGAGCCAGCGGTGCTCCGCAGCGCGACGCATGGCAGCCGCGTGCGCCTGCTCGCGAGATCGCGGCCGGCAGGCGGATCGCCCGGGTATCGTCGGCATTCGTGGGCACCTCCGTGACCGTACAATCTCCCAACGCCGGGTGCCGGCCGAGGTTGACATGCGGATTGCCTACACGCGGGCCGTGAGCCCGGCCATTGCGCGGTGCGAACTCACTCATCTCGACCGCGAGCCGATCGACGTCGCGCGCGCGGCCGCGCAGCACGCCGCGTACGAGGCCCTGTTGACTCGCCTCGGAGTCGAGGTGCGTCGCCTGCCCGAAGCGCCGGCGCATCCCGACGGCGTGTTCGTGGAAGACACGGCGATCGTGCTCGACGAACTGGCCATCGTGACCCGGCCGGGGGCGCCCTCGCGCCGGGGCGAAACGCCATCCGTGGCCGCCGCCCTCGCCCGTCACCGTGTCCTGCATCACGTGACGGCGCCGGCGACGCTCGACGGCGGCGACGTGCTGGTCACCTCCCGGCGCCGGGTGTACGTCGGCCAGTCGAGCCGGACGGATGCCGGCGCCGTCGAGCAACTGGCCGGCGTGCTCGCGCCCTTCGGCTACGACGTGGTGCCCGTGCCGCTGCACGGCTGCCTGCACCTGAAATCCGCGGTCACCGAGGTGGCCCGGGGCCTGCTGCTGCTGAATCCGGCCTGGGTGGATCCCGGCGTGTTCCGCCCGCTCGACTGGATCGCCGTCGATCCGGGCGAGCCGCAAGCCGCCAATGCACTGGCCCTGGGCCAGGACGTGATCCACCCCGCGGCCTGCCCGCGCACGCAGGCACGGCTCGCGGCCGAAGGGCTGCGCGTGCACCCGGTCGAGGTGGGCGAGCTGGCGAAGGCCGAGGCGGGCGTGACCTGCTGCAGCCTGCTGCTCGCGTCGGACTGACCCGCGCGGCCGCGGCTGCTCAGGCCGACCCGTCGCGGCCCAGCGAGGCCATGTCGATCACGAAGCGGTACTTCACGTCGGCCCGCTCCATGCGGTCGAACGCCCGGTTCACGTCCTGGATCGGGATCATCTCGCAGTCCGGGTGCACGCCGTGCAGCGCGCAGAAGTCGAGCAGGTCCTGCGTTTCGGCAATGCCGCCGATCGGCGAGGCGCTGATGCTGCGACGGTTCTTCAGCACCGAGCGGGCGTGGAAGCCCGGCATCTGGGCGATCGCGCCGACCACCACCAGGGCCCCTTCGACGTCGAGCAGGCCGAGGTAAGGGTCGAGCTCGTGCGCGACCGGCACGGTGTCGATGATCAGGTCGAGCCCTGAGGCGAGCGACGCCAGTGCCCCCGGCTCCTTCGAGGACAGCACGCGGTGTGCGCCGAGCGCATGGGCCGCATCCCGCTTGGACTCCGAGCTCGTGACCACGGTGACCTCGCAGCCGAGCGCGGCGCCGAGCTTGACCGCCATGTGCCCGAGCCCGCCGATGCCCACGACGCCCAGGCGCATGCCGGGACCGGCGCGGTACTTGCGCAGCGGCGAGTAGACGGTGATGCCCGCACACAGCAGCGGCGCCACGCGGGCCGCATCGAGGGCCGCCGGCACGCGCACGACGAACGACTCGCGGCAGACGATGTGGTCCGAGTAGCCGCCGTGCGTCACCTCGCCGCTCACCCGGTCCTTGCCGTTGTACGTCAGGGTGTAGCCGTTGCGACAGAACTGTTCGTTGCCCCGGTGGCACTGGTCGCACTCGCCGCAGGAGTCGACCAGGCAGCCGATCGCGGCGAGGTCGCCGACCTTGAACTTCGTGACCTGCGGGCCGACGGCGCTCACCGTGCCGACGATCTCGTGGCCCGGGCAGCACGGAAAGACCGTGATGCCCCAGTCATTGCGGGCCAGGTGCAGGTCCGTGTGGCAGATGCCGCAATAGCGGATGTCGATGCGCACGTCGTCCGGGCGCAGGCCCCGGCGCTCGAAGTGGAACGGACTCAAGGGCATGCGGGCCTGGTGGGCCGCGTAACCGTGCGCTTTCGACATGGCACCTCCGCGTCGGGGGCGCCGATTCTCACCCGGCGGCCGGCGGCCTGTCGATTGGCGCCACGGGAGGGTCCCGCCCAGCCACATCCGCGTCCGGGTAGAGCGTGACCAGCACCTCGCGCCACACCCGCAGCAGCGAGCGCTCGAGCGCGGCGCGCAGTGTCCCCGGCAGCGCGCCGTCCGCGGCCAGTGCCCAGGCCTGGGCGAGCCGCGCCTGTTCCGTGAGCACCACGCGCTCGACGAGCGGACGCCAGTGCGGCGGGTACTCGCCCGCGACGTATTCCCCGCGACCGCGGCCGAAGTGCGCCACCGCGAGATAGCGCAGCGAGGCCGAAACCACCAGCCGGTCGAGCATGTCCTCGTTCCATCGCACGCTCGACTGGTCGGTCCCGCGCAGGAGGTTGTAGCCGTGCGCGACGCCCGCCGCGCCGGCGGCCCCGAGCACCGCCCCGACGATCATGCCGCCGCCGAGCGTCAGGCCGCCGCTGGCGAGATCCGCGGCGAGCCCGCCGAGCGCCCCGGAGACCGCCGCGCCGAGCACGCCGGCACGCCCGCGGCTCGCGGCACGATCGAGCGCGAAGTCCCCGGCCAGCCGAGCCTCGACTTCGGCCGCGGCCCGGCCCGACAGGCCGTGCAGCTGGATCAGCGCATCGGTCGCGGCGCGGATGCGCGTGTCGGCACGCTCGGCGAGCGCCTGCATGGCGCGGTCCATCCGCTCGTCCGTGCGCAGCCCGCCGCTCACGAGGCTGCGCAGCCAGGACCGGGCCGAGGCGCCCAGTCCGGCGACCGGGACCGACTCGGCATCGAGCGCAATCGTCGCCACCTGGTCCGCGAGGGCTCTCGCCGACTGCCGGAAGGTCTCCTCGTTGCGCGCTCGCCAGGCGGAGGCGACGCGCTCGAAGGCCGGCCGCTGGTCCGCGGGCAGCACTGCGGCGACGTGCGCCAGCAGCGTTCCCTCCTGCACCCAGCAGCGCGCGAAGGCGTCAAAGGCCAGCACGTCGCGCACCACCGTCCGATCCGCGAGGAACCGCCGCCAGCGCTCCCGCTCCGCGTGTTCCTCCTCGGCCGGGCGCGGCGGGCCGACCTGGTTCAGCAGCACGATCACGGGCTTCTGCAGCCAGCCCAGGATCTGCAGTTCCGCATCCAGGTAGCCGAGCGACGACGGGTCCTCCGCCGCGTTCGCCAGGTACAGAACGACGTCCGCACGGTCCCGCACGTTGCGCAGTGCCTGCTGGCTGCTGAAGAACGGCCGGTCGGTGAACCGGTCCCACACCTGCGTGAGGAACCACCCGATGGCGCCGTTGCTGCCCTGCAAGCGTCGCGCGAGCCGCGCGCTGTCGCCGAAGCCGGGCGTGTCCCACAGGCGCAACTCGTCGCCGTCGGCCGTCGCGAGCAGGCTGTAGTCGGACGCCAGTTCGGTGACGTGCGCGGCATCGAGCACCTCGCCGACGTCCTTGCGCAGCAGCGTGCGCGCGAGGGTGGTCTTGCCGACGTTGGTGTGCGAGACGAGGCTGAGGTGAAAGACGGTCATTCAGGGCGGTCCGTCGCCGGCGAAGGCCACGTCCATGGCGTGGCGGGCCGCGAAATCCTGCCAGAGACGACGGCGTTCCTCGAGCCTGCCCGCGAGGGCCGCATCGCGGCCGAAGCGCTCGCGATAGGAGGACTCGTCGACCAGCAGCAGCGTGCGGACCGCGCCGGCGCGCTGCCTTGCGAGCGCCAGCAGGTGTCCGTGATTCTCCGATTCCGGCGTTGCGGCCAGGGCCACGAGCAGGCCGCGCCCGGCGAGGCCTGCGGCCGGCGCCGTGAGGGTCTCCTCGTCTCCGTAGGCAATCGCCGCCCGCCACTGCGCCTTTGCATTGCGCCCGAACGCCGAGCGCACCGTGGCTTCCAGCGCCTCGCGTCGCGCGGCGCCGGGTTCATGGGCATAGGGCACGATCTCGACCACGAGCGGTCGTCCCTGTCCGCCGGCATCCAGCACCGAGGCGGCGTACGCAGCGAGCGGCGGCGGCAGCGCGCCCTCGCGCTCCGAGCGGGCGGCTCGTACTGCGGCCACCGCGGCGAGCGTGACCCGGGGCACGATCACCGCAGCCAGCAGGCACAGCGCGATCAGGTGGATCCACGGACCGGCCGGCGCCCCGCCGCTGCCGTCCGGCAGGAACTGCAGGCGGGCCACGTCCTCCAGGGTCGCCGGCAGCCCGATGCCGGCCCAGTGCGCCGGACCCGCGAACAGCGCGTCGATCAGCCAGCGCACCTGCGCCGGCCCGAGCCAGGTGCTCTCCCAGCCGGCGACGTAGGCGTGGCCGATGCCGCGCTGGTACAGGCCCGCCAGCAGCCCGAGGCCCAGCGCTGCCGCGGCCAGGTGCAGCCACTGCTGCAGGCGCTGCGCCAGCCTCGCCGAGCCGAGCTGGCTGTACTCGACGAGGTAGCCCCGCACGGCCGCGCCGAGGTCCCTGTCGACCTGCGCGATGCGCGCGACCCGCGGACCCAGCTGACGACCGATGGCGCGGACCGTCGCGCCGGCGAGGCGCGGACCCGCAACGCGCGGCAACACACGACCGCGCGCGGCCGCCACGGCCACCCAGGCATAGACCAGCAGGTTCCACGCCAGCAATCCGAGGAACGGCATGGCGAGGATGTTGATGCGCCGGGAGCCGTGCATGGCGGACAAGGCAATGCCGGAGGCGAACGCCACGATGAGCAGGACCGTCCCGGCCCCGCGCGGCAATCCGCCCCGCAGCAGCAGGTCGCCGAGCGCAGGATGACGCTCGATGAGCGGCGGTACCAGCCGGTGTGCGCGCGCGGCGAGAGCCTGCGCGACCCGCGCCGTTGCCGCCGGTGAGCCCACTTCGTCGCTGGCGAGGGCCGCCGCGCGCATCGATTCGCGTGCCGCTCGCTCCCGGTCGTCGTGCGTGAGGATGCGGCCGGCCGGGTCCGCGGCTTCGATCGCCTTGACCAGCAGCACTTCGCGCAGCGCGTCCGTACGCATGGGCCGCGGCCCTCAGGGCCGCTCACCTTGCCGGTCCGGCATCTCGTCGGCGAAATACACGCGCACGGTCGCGCCCGCCTCGGTCGCCCAGCGCGCCTGCGTCAGCAGCCACTTGCGCACGAACTCCTCGAGTGTCCGGCGCGCCAGCGGGCGCTGCAGGTCCAGGTAGGCGGGCAGCGTCGCCTTGCGGGCCAGCTTGTCCGACAGTTCGCGCTCGAGGTCCGCGAGCGACTCGTCCTCCGTAAACGGCAGCAGGACCCAGGTGCCCGAGGTCTCCTTCTGCATGCGACGGAAATCCACGCCCACGGGCAGCGCGGGCTGCGCCGGCGGCGCCACGACGGTGAACTCGCGGCCGGTTCGCATCACCTGCCACTCCGGGGCCAGCGCCACCTGGTAGCGGTACACGACGGGCACCCGGATGCGCGGTCGCGTCTGGCCGACCGTCACGCCGAGCAGGGTGTGCGTGAAAGTCGTCTCGAAGACCTCGGTCGCGTGGATGCGCGAGACCTCCAGCAGCCCGCCGCGCGTGCGCATCACCAGGATCTCCTCCGGAGCCGAGGAGGTGACCTCGCCGCGCGTCGTCCGCCAGGCGTCCAGCGAGTGGAACTTCTGCCAGGCGAGCACCAGCAGTCCGCCGGCCACGAGGGCCAGCAGCAGCGCCGCCTTGCCCGTGACCGTGGGCCGCCGCTCAGGCATGGAGCGGCTCGAATCGGGCCGTGAAGTGCCGCAACTGCCTCGGCTGCGCCACGATGCGCAGGCCGCGCAGCGAGTCCCGGAGTGCCGCCACTTCCTCGAACACTTCGACGAGGTAGTCCGCGTGCGACTGGGTGTAGACCCGCCGCGGCATGGCCAGCCGCACGAGATCCATCTCGGCCGCCGCCTCGGTGCCGTCCGGCCGCAGCCCGAACATCACCGTACCGATCTCGCAGGCACGGATGCCGCCGTGCTCGTAGAGCGCGACGGCGAGGGCCTGGCCGGGGTACTGCAGCGGCGGGATGTGCGGCAGCAGGCGGCGGGCGTCGACGAACACGGCGTGGCCGCCGACCGGCCGCACGATCGGGATGCCGAGGGCGAGCAGCTTCTCGCCGATGTACTCGTTGGTGCGCACGCGGTAACGCAGGTACTGCTCGTCCACGATCTCGGCGAGGCCGGCCGCAATCGCGTCGAGGTCGCGGCCCGCGAGGCCGCCGTAGGTCGGGAACCCCTCGGTGAGGATCAGGCGATTGCGCGCCGCCGCGGCCAGTTCGTCGTCGTTGAGCGCGAGCCAGCCGCCGATGTTGGCGAAGGCATCCTTCTTCGCGCTCATGGTCATGCCGTCGGCGACCGCGAACATGTCGCGCACGATCTCCGTCACCGCCCGGTGTTCCTGGCCCGGCTCGCGGCACTTGATGAACCAGGCATTCTCCGCGAACCGGCAGCCGTCGATGAAGAACGGCTTGCCGTGCCGGTGGGCCAGTTCGGCGGTCGCGCGGATGTTGGCCAGGCTCACCGGCTGGCCGCCGCCCGCGTTGTTGGTGACGGTGAGCATCACCAGCGGGATGCGCGCACCCTCCTCCGCGAGCAGCTTCTCGAGCCGCGCCAGGTCGACGTTGCCCTTGAAGGGGTGCGGCTCGTCCGTGCGGTGCGCCTCGGCGACGACCAGGTCGACCGCCGTGGCGCCCGTGGCCTCGATGTTGCCGCGCGTGGTGTCGAAGTGCGTGTTGGACGGGATGAGCCGGCCGGGTCCGCCGACGATCGAGAACAGGATGGCCTCCGCCGCGCGTCCCTGGTGGGTCGGGATCACGTGCCGGAACGGCATCAGGTCCTTGACCGCCTTCTCGAAGCGGTAGAACGACGGCGAGCCGGCATAGGACTCGTCGCCCTTCATGACCGCGCCCCACTGCGCCGCGCTCATGGCGCCCGTGCCCGAGTCGGTCAGCAGGTCGATGATCACGTCGTCCGAATGCAGGGCGAACAGGTTCCAGCCCGCCCGGCGCAGCAGTTCGCGCCGCTCCTCGCGCGTGGTGAGCCGGATCGGCTCGACGGCCTTGATGCGAAATGGCTCGATGATGGTCTTCATGTCTGCCTGCCGTGCAACGCGGACCCGCTCAGGTCCGCAGCTTGTCCTTCCTGCCCACGCGTTCCGAATAGCGGGTTTTCGCGTCGTATTCGTCGAGCTCGAGCACGACGCTGCGTCCGCCGTACACGTGCTCGCGCAGCCAGCCGAGCTCGGCGTCCACCTCGGCCCGGTCCGCGAACTCGCCGCACCAGGTGCGCCTGTCCGGCACCCAGCGGTAGCCGCGCTGCCGGAGCAGGTCCTTCGACTCGAACGGCGAGTTGCTGGCCCACAACCGGTAGGACGGACGGCGGGCGGACTCGAGCAGCACCTTCAGTGCCGTGCCGCCCGTGTCGCCGAACGGCCGGCCGAGCACTTCGAGCAGGGCCCGGCAGTCGATCTCGGCCCGGTGACCTTCGTAGAAGAAGCCGCAGCGGTACGCGAGGTACTCGAGCTTGCTGCTCTCGATGCCCGCATCCGACCAGGGGATCTCCTGCCAGGAGCAGGCCCACGGCACGGCCGCGAACGCGGGCAGGCGGGCCTCGAGGAAGCCGCGGTCGAAGCGCGCATTGTGCGCGATCACGAGCCCTACCTGCGCGAGCAGCGCCGCGACGCGCTGGTCGTCGAGACGCTGGCCGCGGACCATCTCGTCGGTGATGCCGTGGATGGCCGTCGACTCGGGCGGGATCGGGAAGCCCGGGTCCTCCAGCGCGTCGTAGGTCTCGAGGACCGCCCCGGTCGCACCGCTGTCCGCGCAGTACTCGAACACGACGATCGCGAGCTCGATGACCTTGTCGCGCGCGGGCTCCGTGCCGGTGGTCTCGGTGTCGACCACGGCCGCGCGCCGGACGCGCGGCCCGCCGAGCGAGGGCGGCGTGCGCGTCGTATCCAGCCGGCGCACCACGCGGTAGTCCGGGTGGGCCTCCAGCTGCGTCGCAATCTGTTCCAGGTCCTTGCGGTTCATCGCCCCTTCACCGCCAGCACGCCGTCGCCCTCGAGGCGCGCCCGGAATCCGGCGTCCTGCAGGCGTCGCGCGACCTCGCGCGGCACGTCCCGGCCGCTGGTCAGCCGGTTCGGCGTGCCAGTGTAGTGGAACAGCACCCCGCGTGGCTTCAGGACGCGCGCCAGTTCGCGGTAGAAGGCCTCGGAATACAGCTCGCCCGCCGTGCCGAAGCGCGGCGGGTCGTGCAGTACGGCGTCGAACGACGCGCTCGCCAGCCCGCCGATCGCGCCGGCGACGTCGCCCGGCCGCAGCTCGAGCACGCCGCCCGCGACCGGGGACCAGGGATTCAGGGTGCGCAGCCACAGCACGTCGGGATTCTTCTCGAACGACAGCACCTGCCGCGCCCCGCCCTCGACGCACCAGGACGCGAAGTAACCCAGTCCGGCGCAGGTATCGAGGATCGCCTTGCCGCGGGGCTGCACGAGTTCCACCTTGCGACGGGCATCCTCGTGCGGCGAGAGCCGCGCCGTGGGCAGCATCTTGATGCCGTCGATCTCGAACGTCGGCGGACCCCACTCGGTCGGCACCAGCTTGACCAGCGCGCGCGTGTAGCGGGCCACGGGCTCGAAGCCGGCCCCGCTCCAGTGGTAGACGGTGCGGTCCTTGCAGTCGTCGAGGTACGGATAGCGCCGGCCGTCCGCGCCCCAGTCCTGCGCACCGGTCTGCACGTCGGTCTCGGTGCGGCCGAGGTCGAGCGAGCAGCGCGCGGCCGGCGCGCCGGAGCGACGCGCGGCGACGAGCAGGTCGTGGACCGGCCGGGTCAGCAGCGGCCCCAAGCTCAGCCCAGGGCCAGCAGGTGGCGACCGTAGGCCGCGACGTCGTCCCACTGCGTGTAGTCGATGACGGTGCTGCGGTCGGTCGGACCGTGGGTGAACTTCATGATCATCTGGATCATGATCACCTCGTACCAGGCCCAGGACGGATAGTCGACCTTGCCCGCGATGACCTTCAGGTCCTTCGGTTTCCAGGGCGAGAGCTGCAGGAACTTCTGCATGTAACGATTGCCCTCGACCGTCGCCTTCTCCGGCGTGCGGGCGACCACGGACACGTTGAAGAAGCTGTTCGGCTTGCGCGCGAGTTCGGCCTGGTTTGCCGCCACGAACGCGAGGAAAGGCGCGTCGTAGGTGCCGTAGATCACCGGCGCGCCGACCGCGACCACGTCGTAGCGGTCCCATTCGACGCCCTCGTGACGCGCCTCCTGCACGTCCATCATGGCCGCCCGCCCGCCTGCGGCCTCGATCGACCTGCAGATTTCCCGGGCGATCCGCGCGGTGTGCCCGCGACGGCTCCAGTACAGCACCAGCACCGATTTCATGCGTCCTTCCTGTCGTCCTGGGCCTCGGCCGCCCGCATGGCCTCTTCCCACAGCCGCCTGGGCACGTGGGTGGTGAGCCGCTGCAGCACGAGCGCCACCGTCTCCTCGGGAATCTCGTGGCCGACGGACGGCCGGACATCGGCCGTGACGTCCCCGCCGAGTTCGAGCAGCCGCCGGGCCGCCTCGACCGTGTGCCGATGCGGCACGACCTCGTCGTCCCGTCCGTGCAGCAGGTGCACCGTCACATCGGTCGGGACCGCCGCCGGCAGTCGCGCGAAACGCCCGGCGATCGCCACCGCGCGCCCGGCGGGCGCCGGCTGCGTGACGCTCGCCTCGAGCACCATGGTGGAGCCCTGCGAGAACCCGACCAGGGCCGTCCCGGCGGGCGCGACGCCCGAGCGTCGCTGCCAGTCGCGGATGGCGGCCAGGAAGGCCGGCATCGCGGCCGCGACGCGCGCCGGACGATTGTCGTCGTCGATGCCATCCAGCGAAAACCACTGGCGCCCGCCGGGATACCCCATCGGCTCGGGCGCGCCGAGACTGACCACCGTCGCCTGCGGGAACGCCGCGGCGAGACGCTCCCCGAGCGGAACCAGGTCCCCGGCGTCGGCGCCGTAGCCGTGGAACAGCAGGAACAGCTGGCGGGCACCCGCGGGGGCCGCCTGGACGACGATCGCCTCGGCAGTCATGGCCCGCCTATTGTCCGGGCACGCGCCGTCCGGCGCCACCCCCGCGCTCAGAACCAGCCGAAGTTGAAACTGATGCTGATGCGCTCCGTCGCGACGAGGTTGGGCGGAACCTCGTGGCGCAGCCAGCTCTCGAACAGCACCACGTAGCCCGCCGACGCGGGCACCGTCACCCACGGCCGGTTGCCGGGGCGGTGTCGCGCCTTGCGCGGCGGCGCGGCCATGAACCGGTCGAGGCGCGGATCTTCGAATTTCAGGCCGGGCGCCCCCTTCGGCGTACGCACGTAGTACGTCCCGCTGATGGTCGACAGCGGGTGGATGTGCAGGCTGTGCGTCACTCCGCGCGGCATGATGTTCACCCAGCAGTCGGTCATCGAGAGCTCGCGGCCTTCGAGGTCGAAGTCCAGGGCCGCCGCGTATCGCAGCACGTGGCGCTCGAGCTTGCGGCCGAGGGTGGCGAAGGTGGGCGACAGCGTGTGCATGCGGCAGAGCGAGCCGTAGGACGTGTAGCCGCCGGGATAGTGCGTACGCGACCACTCGCGTCCGCCGGCGTCGTCCTCGCGCAGCTGCAGCGCCTCCGCCAGCAGCCGCCGGTTGAGGGCCTGCCACCCCGAGGGCTGCAGGCGCGCCACGTAGACCTGCGTCGGGAACAGGGACTGGATCGCCATCATGCCCCGCCGATGCGCACCACGAGCTTGCCGAAGTTGCGCCCCTGCAGCAGCCCGATGAACGCCTCCGGCGCGCGCTCGATGCCCTCGACCACGTCCTCGCGCACCTTGACCTGGCCGGCCGCCAGCCAGCCCGACATGTCGCGCGCGAACTGCGGGCGCCGGTCGTAGTGGTCCGAGATGATGAAGCCCTGCAGCTTCGCGCGCTTCATGAGCAGCGCGCGCATGAGCATGGGCGTGAAGTCCGGGCCCTGCGGCAGGCCCGTCAGGTTGTACCACGCGATCACGCCGCACAGCGGGATGCGCGCGCCGACGTTCAGCAGCGCCAGCACGGCGAGCAGCACCTTGCCGCCGACGTTCTCGAAGTACACGTCGATGCCCTGCGGGCAGGCCGCCGCGAGGCGCTGCGGCAGGTCGTCGCCGCCGTGGTCGATGCAGGCGTCGAAGCCGAGCTCGCGCACAGCGTAGTCGCACTTGTCCGCCCCGCCGGCGATGCCCACGACGCGGCAGCCCTTCAGCTTCGCGATCTGGCCGACCACCGAGCCCACCGGACCAGTCGCCGCCGCGACGACGACCGTCTCCCCCGCCCTGGGCTGGCCGATCTCGAGCAGGCCGTAATACGCGGTGAGCCCCGGCATGCCGAGCACCCCGAGGGCCCAGGAGGCCGGCGCCTGGCCCATGTCCAGCTTCATCAGGCCGCGGGCCGCAGCGACCGGACGCTCCTGCCAGCCCGTCTCGCCGAGCACGAGGTCGCCCACCGCGAGGTTCGGCGCCCGGGACTCGACGACACGACTCACCGCGCCCGCGGTCATCACGCCGTCGACCGCGACCGGCTGCGCATACGAGGCGGCATCGGACATGCGGCTGCGCATGTACGGGTCGAGCGAGAAATACAGCGTCTGCAGCTTCACCTCGCCGTCGGACGGTGCCGCCTCGGGCACCTCCTCCAGGCGGACGCAGTCGGGCGTGGGGGCGCCGACGGGGCGGCGGGCCAGGACGATGCGTCGATTCATGCGGGATCCTCGGGCAAGGCCCGGCACCTGCGCGCAGGTGCCTCGGGCGTCATGGAATTCCTGGGCGGTGCGACCCGGGCAGCGGCTCAGTCCTCGACCGGGGGACGCCGCAGTGGCGGCGGCGGGTCGTCCTCGTCCGGCACCGGGCGCTGCAGCACGTCGAGCACCGACTGCGCCGCCCGGTAGCGGTACTCGAAGCGCGGGTCGAGCGGCACCGCGCGCGCCCGCAGGTAGAGTTCGAGCGCCTCGCCGACCACCTCCGCCTCGAGGTCCGGCAGCAGCAGCCTGATCGTGCCCGGCCTCATCGGCGTTTCGTCTCAGCCTTTCTGCTGCGCGTAGAGCTTCACGACTTCGTACAGGAAGCGGCGGCCCTCGAGCAGCGACTTCACGCGGATCCGCTCGTTGAGGCCGTGGGCGCGGCTGCCCTGGGCGTCGTGGAACATGCCGGACAGCCCGTAGGTGTGGATGCCGGCGTTGTTCAGATAGCGCCCGTCGGTCGCCCCCGGCGACATCGTCGGCACCAGCGGCACCCCGGGCCACAGCTTCGCCGCCACCTTGCGCACCGGATCGAGCACCTCCGGCGAAAGCGGCGGGACCGGCGAGCTCAGCCCGCGCACGTCGGCGATCGCGATGTGGATGCCTTCGTCGGCGACGACGCGCTGCAGTTCCGCCTGCACGTCGTCGATGGCGTGGCCCGGCAGGATGCGGCAGTTCACGTTGGCCGTGGCGCGCTGCGGCAGCGCGTTGGGGGCGTGTCCGCCGTTGACGAGCGTCGCGACGCAGGTCGTGCGCAGCATGCCGTTCCAGCCCGGATTGGCCGCCCACAGCCGGGCCGCGGCCGCGGCGTCCTGCGGGTCGGCGACGATCGCACGCATGTCCGCGGCAACCTGCGGATCCTTCTGCAGTTCGGCCTGCTTGAGGAAATACGCCCGCGTCGTGTCGTTGAGCGTCACCGGGAACTGGAACGCGGCGATGCGCTGCAGTCCGGCGGCGAGCTGGTTGATCGCGTTCAGGGGCACCGGCAGCGAACTGTGCCCGCCCGGGTTCGTCGTCTCGAGGCGGAAGTCCTGATAGACCTTCTCGCCCGCCTGGATGCCGAGCGACACGGGGTTGCCGTCGACGTCCAGCAGGCCGCCGGCACCCTCGTTGAGCACGATGCCGGCCCGCATGGTCTCGGGGCGGTTGTTGATGAGCCACTCGACGCCGTCGAAGTGCTCCGAGGTCTCCTCGCCGCAGGTGAGCGCGAGGCGGACGTCGCGGCGGGGCCGGAAACCTTCGCGGTGATAGCGGACGAGCAGGTCGGTGAACACGGCGGCCATGGCCTTGTCGTCGCTCGCGCCGCGCGCGTAGAAGAAGCCGTCCTCCTCCACGAGCTTGAAGGGGTCGCGCTCCCAGTCCTCCCGCTTCGCCTCGACCACGTCGAGGTGGGCCAGCAGCATCACCGCGGGCGCGCTGCGGTCCTTGCCCGGCAGCGTCGCGATGAGCGCACCGTCCTTCGGGTAGCCGGGCGGCACGATGACCTCCATCGCGTCGCCGGGGAGCCCGGCGGCCCGCAGCCGGGCCGCCATCGCCTCGGCCGCCCGGGTGCAGCTGCCGGCCGAAAGCGTGGTGTCGATCTCGATCAGCTCGCGGTAGAGCGAGCGGAACTCGGCCTCGCCGTCGTCGGCGGCCCGCGCCTGCGCGGTGCCTGCGAGCAGGACGAGGGCGGACAGCGATCGGACGAGAACTGACGAAAGGCGAAAGTCGGGCATCACGGACTCCACGGGATTCGGGACCGGCGCCGCGGGCGGGACCGCCCGGCGACGCGAACAAACGAGTGTTGCGTCATGCACAATATGCGTCAAGTTCGACGCGACCCCGATCGGGCCCTGGGCGGGAGTCGCGCTGCCACGACCAGGGGCGCCCTGACGGGTGCCGGAGGGGACGACCATGACTCGCCGACGCGAACGAGTGCGCTGCCGGCCGGCGCGAAAGACACCATGCGCCGCCTGATCAGCCTGATCGGCGCGCCCACGGACGTCGGTGCGGGCGACCGCGGCGCCTCCATGGGACCGGAGGCGATGCGCGTCGCCGGACTGCAGGACGCGCTGCGCGGCCGCGGACTGCAGGTGCACGACTGCGGCAACCTCGCCGGACCCGCCAAGCCCCGCCTGCCGGCCGTGGACGGCTACTGCCACCTGCCGGAGGTCGTCGCCTGGAATCGCGCGGTGTTCGACGCCGTGCTCGGCGAACTCGGCCACGGGCGGCTGCCGATCCTGCTCGGCGGCGACCACTGCCTCGCGATCGGTTCCATCGCCGCGGTGGCGCGCCACTGTCGCGAGCGGGGACGCAGGCTGCGCGTCATCTGGCTGGACGCGCACGCCGATTTCAACACCCGCGAGATCTCCCCGTCCGGCACCCTGCACGGCATGCCGGTGGCCTGCCTGTTCGGCCACGGCCCGCGCGAACTGGTCGAGCTCGGCGGCAGCGCGCGCGCCCTCGCCGCCGACGAGATCCGCCAGGTCGGCATCCGCAGCGTCGATCCCGGCGAGAAGCGCTTCGTGCACGAGCAGGGACTCGAGGTGTTCGACATGCGCTACATCGACGAGATGGGCATGCGCCACACCATGGAGCAGGCGCTGATCGACGTCGACGCGGACACCCACGTGCACGTCAGCTTCGACGTGGACTTCCTCGACCCGGAGATCGCGCCCGGCGTCGCGACGACGGTGCCCGGCGGGCCGACCTACCGCGAGGCGCAGCTCTGCATGGAGATGATCGCCGACACGGGCCGGCTGTGCTCGCTGGACGTCATGGAGCTGAATCCCGCGCTCGACGTGCACAACCGCACCGCCCGGCTCGCGGTCGACCTCGTGGAGTCGCTGTTCGGCAAGAGCACGCTGATGCGCAAGAGCCCGCCCCCGGTCCGCTAGTCTTGCGTACAATGCGCGGCCACCCCGCCGCGGAACGGACCGTGCGATGAGCGATTCCCTGCGCGACCAGCTCCTGAAGGCCGGACTGGTGACCGAGAAGCAGGCCCGACAGGCCGAGCAGCAGACCCGGCAACGGCAGCACCAGCAGGCCCGCGGGCCCAAGAAGGACCGCCCGACGGCCGCCGCGCCCGCCCCCAGCCCTGCCGTGCTCAAGGCACAGGCCGACAAGGCCGCGCGCGACGCCGAACTCAACCGCAGGCAGCAGGAAAAGGCCGCGGCGCGGGCGCGTGCCGCCGAGATCACCCAGATCATCGAGCAGCACCGCGTGCCGCGGGCCGAGGACAGCGACGACTTCTTCAATTTCGTCGCCAACGGCAAGGTGCGCCGCATCGTGGTGACGCCCGAGCAGCGCGAGCGGATCGTGGCCGGAACGCTGGTGATCGTGCGCTGGGGCGGTCGCGCCGACCTGCTGCCGCCGGACGCGGCCGAGCAGGTCCGCGCCCGGCACGCCGGCGCCGTGGTCGCGCTGCCCGCGGGCGACTCGGCACCGCCGCCCGACGACGATCCCTACAAGGACTTCGTCGTTCCCGACGACCTGAAGTGGTGAGCGCCGGGGCCGCCCGACGGGCGGTCCGGCGTCATGGCCTGCTGCGCGGCGCGAACAGGTCGGCGAGCCGGTCGGGCGTGCCCTCGATGCGCTGCAGGCGCGGATAGCGCAGGCCGCCGCGATACTCGATCCGCACGGTCTGGAACGCATCGACGTTGCGCACGAGCAGGTCGATGGTGCCCTGCCCGCCCTGCGCAGCGACGATCGCGTCCCTGAGCCTCGCCTGCGACCAGGCCCGCTCGTCGACGCCGAGCAGCAGCATCCCCGGGGCCAGCCCCGCGCGGAACGCCGGGCTGTCCCAGACGACCTCCGCGATGCGGCCGTCCGCTTCGTCCACGACGAGCCCGAGCGACCACGCGAAGTTCGCCTGCTTGGCGGCCGCAGCCTGCGCACTGGCGTACGCCGACGGGGTATCCGAGTAGACGAGCTTCCAGCCGCTGCGGGCGAGGCCGTCGAGCGGCGCTCCGGGGCCGTGGCCCTCCACGCGCTCGCGCAGGAACGCATCCCAGTCGAAGGGCACGAGTCCGGCGAGCCCGGCGACGACGTCTGCCCGCGTGTAGGTCAGCGGCCCGAGGTCGCCGTCATTCACGCCGAAGAAGCGCCGCGCGAAGTCGTCCAGCGAGCGCCGACCCCGGCTCGCCTCGCGCAGCCGGCTGTCGACGTCCAGCCACAGGAACAGTCCCTCGGTGTAATAGTCCTTGCCGCGCTGCCAGCTCGGCCACGTCTGCGGCGTGCGGTACGAGATGATGGGTTGCTGCGTCGTGTCCTGCAGGTTGCGCCAGGCGCGTCCCGGCCGGCCGAGATCGTAGGCAGCCGCGTAGTTGGCCAGCACGTCGCGCGCGAACTCGGCGGACCACAGGCCCGAACGGGTCGCGAGCACGACGCCCCAGAACTCCGTCATGCCCTCGTAGACCCACAGCAGGCTGCTGCGCATGGGCACCTCGTAGCTCGGGGTCGCGAGGTCCGCCGGGCGGCGAAACTTGCCGTTCCACGAGTGCTCCATCTCGTGCGGCAGCAGGTCGCGGACACTCGCGGACCCGGCCCAGTCGCTGAAGTACCCGCTGCCGACGCCGTTCTCGCTCGACTCGTGGTGCTCGAGGCCGATGCCCGAGAGGTTGTCGCTGATGGCGAGCAGGAACTCGTAGCGGCGGTAATGACGGCTCCCGAACAGGGCCAGCTGCTCGCGCACCATGCGGCGATGCGCCTCGACCTGGCTCTCGCTCGCCTCGAGTTCGCTGGCACGCTCGGCGAACACGTTGAGACCGACCGGCGCCCGCGGGTCGGCGTCGAGCTCGTAGCGCCGGTAGTGGCGCCCCGCGTACAGCGGCGAATCCACCAACATCTCGAGCGACACCGGCGCGAACGCGACCGTGTCGCCCGTGCGCTGCGCGCCGTCGAGCGCCGTGGCGAACGACCAGCCGGCCGGCAGGCGCACCGAGGCGGCAAAAGGGATCTGCCGCGCGGCATACCCCGCCGGATACAGCAGGGCCTTCTCCCAGTGCACGCGCAGCAGGTCGGGCGTGACCGCGCGGCGCCCCTGCTCGTCCAGCGTCGGCGTGAGGAACTGGAAGCGCAGCTCGAGCGAGTCCACCCCGGCAGGCACCTCGAGGTGGAACGCGTGCATGTTCTCCGGGTCGCGCCGCCACTCGAGACGCTGGCCGCCCGGCTGGCCGCTCACC
>JBPOHK010000196.1:0-8440 GCA_052035645.1 Pseudomonadota bacterium | reverse complement strand
GGACTGTCCCCTCTCCGAAAAATAGTGAGTGTCCCCTGATTTTTTTCACGTCTTGGCCGGAGCGGTTTCGGTGCGCATAGTCGCGCCCCCCTCGCGACCACGACTGCGCGTGCCATGACAGCAACGGCCCCCGTTCCCGCCCCGGCCCTTTCCGTTCGCATCGCGACCGAGATCGCCGCGAAGCCGTCGCAGGTCGCGGCGGCGATCGCGCTGCTCGACGAAGGCGCGACGGTGCCGTTCATCGCCCGCTACCGCAAGGAAGCCACCGGCGGCCTCGACGACGTGCAGCTGCGCGCGCTCGAGGAGCGCCTCACCTACCTGCGGGAACTCGAGGCGCGCCGCCAGGCGATCCTCGACAGCATCCGCGAGCAGGGCAAGCTCACGGCGGAACTCGAGTCAGGCATCGCGGCTGCCGACACCAAGCAGCGCCTCGAGGATCTCTACGCGCCCTACAAGCCGAAGCGCCGCACCAAGGCGCAGGTCGCGCGCGAGGCGGGTCTCGACGGGCTCGCGCACGCGCTGCTCGCCGACCCGACGCTGGACCCCGAGGCCGAGGCGACGAAGTACCTGAAGCCCCCGTTCGAGTCCGAGCACGGTGCCAATCCGGGCGTGCCGGATGCGAAGGCGGCGCTCGAAGGGGCCCGGCAGGTGCTGCTCGAGCAGTTCGCGGAGGACGCGGAGCTGGTCGGCCAGCTGCGCCAGTACCTCGAGGAGCACGGAGTGGTCGTCTCGACCGTCGCGGAGGGCAAGGAGGAGGCGGGCGAGAAGTTCCGCGACTACTTCGCGTACACGGAGCCCTACGCCAAGGTCGCGCCGCACCGCGCGCTGGCGCTGTTCCGCGGCCGCAACGAGGACATACTGCGCGTCACGGTCCGGCTGCCCGAGGACATCGCGGCGGGCGACGCGCTCGTCAAGCCGATGAATGCCTGCGAGCAGCGCATCGCCGGGCGCTTCGGCATCGCGGACCGCGGCCGCAAGGCGGACCCGTGGCTGGTGCAGACCGCGCGCTGGACCTGGAGCGTGAAGCTCGCCTGGCAGCTCGAGAGCGACCTGTTCATGGCGCTGCGCGAGCGCGCCGAGGCCGAGGCGATCCGCGTGTTCGCGGCCAACCTGCACGACCTGCTGCTCGCGGCCCCTGCGGGCCCGCGCGTGACCATGGGCCTCGACCCGGGCCTGCGCACCGGCGTGAAGGTGGCGGTCATCGACCGCACCGGCAAGCTGGTCGATACGGCCACGATCTACCCCCACGTGCCGCGCAACGACTGGGACGGCTCGCTGCACACGCTCGCCCAGCTCGCGCGCAAGCACGGCGTCGAGCTGGTCAGCATCGGCAACGGCACGGCCTCGCGCGAGACCGACAAGCTCGCGGCGGACCTCATGAAGCGCCACCCGGAGCTGAAGCTGACCAGGATCGTGGTCTCGGAGGCGGGCGCCTCGGTTTACTCGGCCTCCGAGCTGGCTTCGCGCGAGTTTCCGCAGCTCGACGTCAGCCTGCGCGGCGCGGTCTCGATCGCGCGGCGCCTGCAGGACCCGCTCGCGGAGCTGGTGAAGATCGATCCGAAGTCCATCGGCGTCGGCCAGTACCAGCATGACGTCAACCAGACGCGCCTCGCGAGGCAGCTCGACGCCGTGGTCGAGGACTGCGTGAATGCCGTGGGCGTGGACGTGAACACCGCCTCGGCGCCGCTGCTGGCCCGCATCTCCGGCCTCAGCGGGTCGCTCGCCGAGCAGATCGTCGTGCACCGCGACGCGCACGGCCCTTTCCGCTCGCGCGAGGCGCTGAAGGCCGTGCCGCGCCTCGGGCCGAAGACGTTCGAGCAGTCGGCCGGGTTCCTGCGCGTGCCCGCGGGCGACAACCCGCTCGATGCCTCGGCCGTGCATCCCGAGGCGTATCCGCTCGTCGAACGCATCCTCGCCGACCTGCGCCGGCCGGTGGCCGAGGTGATGCGCGACGCGTCCGCGCTGAAGCAGGTCGATCCCGCCCGCTACACGGACGAGCGCTTCGGCCTGCCGACCGTGCGCGACATCCTCAGGGAACTCGAGAAGCCGGGCCGCGATCCGCGACCGGAGTTCAAGACGGCGAGCTTCCGCGAGGGCGTCGAGGAACTCGACCAGCTCGAGCCCGGGATGCTGCTCGAGGGCGTGGTCACCAACGTCACCAACTTCGGCGCATTCGTTGACGTGGGCGTGCACCAGGACGGCCTCGTGCACATCTCGATGCTGTCGAACAAGTTCGTGCGCGACCCGCGCGAGATCGTGAAGGCCGGCGACATCGTCAAGGTGAAGGTGCTCGAGGTCGATGCGAGGCGGCGGCGCATCGCGCTCACCATGCGGCTCGACGAGGCGGCGGGACCTCGCGCGGCGAACGATGCCGGTCGTGATCGCGCCCCGCCCCGGGGCGGCGACGGCGCGCGGCGGGGACCGGACCGGGCTCCTCGCCGGGAGGAGCCGCGCGGCAACGGCGCGATGGCCGACGCCCTTCGCGCCGCCCTCCAGCGAAAATAGAAAGATGGGGGACACTCACTATTTTTCCGGGCCGCCCGGAAAAATAGTGAGTGTCCCCTATTTTTTCGATCAGTCGCGGAAGTTGGTGAACTGCAGCGGCATGTCGTAGCCGCCCTTCTTCACCAGCGCGATCGCGGCCTGCAGGTCGTCCCGGCTCTTGCCGCTCACGCGCACCTGCTGGTCCTGCAGGGCGGCCTGGACCTTCAGCTTCGAGTCCTTGATCTGGCGCTGGATCTTCTTGCCCAGCTCCGTCTCGATGCCCTTGCGCAGGGTCACCAGCTGCTTCGCGGTCTGCCCGGTGATGACCGGCTCGTCGATCTTCAGGCAGGCGACGTCGATGCCGCGCTTGGCGAGCTTCAGCTTCAGGATCTCAATCATTTGTCTAAGTTGAAAATCCGCCGGGGCGCTGAGCGTCACTGTCGCGTCTTTCAACTCAAACTTTGCATTCGTGCCCTTGAAGTCGAACCGCTGGCCGACCTCGCGGCTGGCCTGGTCGACGGCATTGGTGAGCTCGTGGCTGTCGAACTCGGAGACGATGTCGAACGAAGGCATGGCGCGGACCGGTCCTCGGGCTGTCGGCGTGGGGTGGGCATCATGAAGACGGGCGCGCCCGGCGGGAAGGGGTCCCATCGCCCGCCGGACCTGCGGGAATCCCGAATCAAATACGAACAAGTCTCATTTACAATCGTGCAGGGTATTCCCTACGATCCGCCGTATGCCGCCTGGAAGGCGGTGCGCCCAACGAAGTCTGCCGATGAGCACCCTGACCATCCCGACCCTGTCGTTCGCCGTGAGCCTGGCCCTGGCCTCGTCCGCCCTCGCCGGGGAACCCGCCCTGGTCGAGGATTCCTCGTCGCTGGAGCGCATCGTCGTGACCGCCGAGCGCCTGGACCGGCGGGGAGTCGGCGGCTCGATCGCGTTCCTGGACTCGGCCGTCCTCGAGGAGCACTCCTACGGTGACGTGAACCGGGTCCTGCGCCAGGTGCCGGGCCTGAACATCGTCGAGGAGGAGGGCTTCGGAATCCGCCCGAGCATCGGCATCCGCGGCTCGGGCACCGACCGCAACAGCAAGATCGCGGTGCTCGAGGACGGCGTGCCGATCGCGCCCGCGCCGTACGCCGCACCGGCGGCCTATTACTTCCCGCGCACGCCGCGCATCACCGGCGTCGAGGTGAGCAAGGGCCCGGCCGCGATCAAATACGGCCCGCAGACGGTCGCCGGCGCCGTCGGCCTGTACTCGGCGCCCATTCCCGACGACGACGGCCTCGGCGGAAAGCTCGAACTGTTCGGCGGCGGCGACGGCACGTATCGCGGTCATGCGCTGGTCGGCGGCTATGTCGAGACCGGCGGCGCCTACGATGTCGGTCTCAGCCTCGAGACGCTGCAGGAGCACTCGAGTGGGTTCAAGGAACTCGATTCGGGCGGCGACACCGGCTACCGCATCCAGGACTACGTCGCGAAGGCCGCGCTGCGCTCCAACGCCGGTGCCGAGGTCGAGCAGTCGCTGGAACTGAAGCTGCAGTACTCCGACGAGAACTCCGACGAGACCTACCTCGGCCTGACGCTGGACGACTTCCGCGCCGACCCGCTGCGCCGCTACCGCGGCAGCCAGCTCGACGAGATGAACGTGGAGCACTGGACCGGCCAGCTGACGCATCGCATCGACTTCACCGGGCGCCTGGACCTGACCACCCTCGCGTACTACACGAAGACCGAACGCGCCTGGTACAAGCTGAACGACGTCCGCAACGCCGCGAACACGGGCTTCACCAGCCTCACCGACATCCTCGCGGACCCCTCGGCCTTCGCCACCGAGTACGCGGCCATCGTCGGTGCCCCGGGCAGCAGCAGTGCCGTGGGTGCGCTGCGCGTGCGCAACAACGCGCGCGAGTACTACGCGGCCGGCCTGCAGACGGTGCTCGGGTACGCGTTCGACACCGGTGCCGCGTCGCACCAGTTCGAAGCGTCGGTCCGCTACCACCAGGACGAGGAGGACCGCTACCAGAACGACGACCGCTACCAGATGGTCGACGGGCGCATGCGGCTCACGTCCGCCGGTGCGCCGGGCACGCAGGACAACCGCGTCGGCGCGGCGCGGGCCTGGGCCGCGTTCGTGCGCGACACGATCCGCTGGGAGGCGCTGACGGTCACCCCCGGGTTGCGCTACGAACGCATCGACCTGAAGCAGACCAACTACGGCACTGCCGATCCCGACCGCAACGGCGATCCCGCCATCGCGCGCAACCAGGTCGAGGTGTGGCTGCCCGGCGTCGGCGCCACGCTCGCCGTCACCGACGCGCTGAGCCTCGTCGCCGGCGTACACCGGGGATTCGTCAACCCCGCGCCGGGATCGGACGCCGATGCCGAAGCGTCCTGGAACTACGAGGCCGGCCTGCGCTACCAGCGCGGTGCGGGCTCGCTCGATGCGATGGCGTTCTTCGTCGACTACCAGAACCTGCTCGGGACCTGCACTGCGTCGACCGGCGGCGACTGCGTGATCGGCGCGCAGTTCGACGGTGGCGAGGCGGCGGTGCACGGCCTCGAACTGGTGGCGGCCTGGGACGCGGGACGGGCGCTCGGCAGTGACTGGTCCTTGCCGCTGTCCGCGGTCTACACCTGGACGCAGGGCGAATTCCAGACCAGCTTCAACAGCAGCTTCGCGGAATGGGGCAACGTCCAGGAGGGCGACGAACTGCCGCTCGTGCCGGAGCACCAGCTCACGCTCAACGCGGGCATCGATGCCGAGCGCTGGCGCGGCTTCCTGACCCTGAACTACGTCGAGGAGACGCGCTCGGTCGCCGGCTCCGGGCCCATTCCCGCCGGCGAGCGCATCGACGGCCGCACCCTGCTGGACCTCTCCGCCGAGTTCGACCTCACCGCGGGAACCACGCTGTTCGCCAGCGTCACGAACCTCACGGACGAGGCCTACAACGTCGCCTTCCGCCCGGCGGGTGCCCGCCCCGGCGCGCCGCGCAGCTGGCTGGCCGGCGTCAAGATGAAGTTCTGAGGCGCGCTACAGTACCCGCCGCAGCGTCCACAAGGTTGCGCCGTTGATGGCGAGGCAGACGGCGAGCGCGAGCGGATAGGCGAGCCACGCGCCGAACCGCTCGAGGCCGAGCGCGAGCACGAGGAAGAAGGTCGCGAACGCATACATCCCGAGCAGGAATCCGCGCAGCACGCGCACCCCGCCGTCCATGCCGTACTGGTGGTGCGCGAACGCGGTCAGCAGGATCACGACGATCGGGAACGGGATGACGAGGCCGCTCAGCTGCGGGCCGAGCCAGCCGGCGATGCCCGTCTGCACCAGCACGAACACGGCCGCGATGGCGAGGCGCGCCGGCATGTCCCAGGGCGGCGGCGCGGCCGCAGCCGGTCGGCCGACGGGTGCCCGGATCACGCGCAGGCAGAGCGCGGCCCCGGCAAAGACCCCGGCGATCCCGAGCCAGGGCGAGACCTGCGCCTGCTCGAGCAGCGCCGTGCCCGCGGTGAAGGCCAGGATCGCCGCCAACGAGGCGAGCGGCCAGCCGCGCCGGCCGGCGGCGTAGTAGGCGAGGCAGAACAGGCACGACGACCACATGCCGAGCAGCGTCGAGCCGGCCGCGTGCGCCGCGAAGGCCGGGCCCTGCTCGATGCAGATGAACACGGAGATCGGGCCGGCGAGCAGCGGCAGCCCCGTGAGCCAGCCCGAGACGCCCGGCCCCCAGCGCCGGCCGGCGGCGCTGGCCAGGTACATCATCGAGGGGGTGAGGACGAGCTTGGCGAGGAGCAGCGTCACGCTAGAGCTTGAGCGCCGCGCGGATCTTGTCGACGAGTGCCTCGCCGCCGTGCTCGCGCACGTGCTCGATCACGATCGGGCCGAACCTGCGCGCGGTGTCGAGGTCGACGCCGATTTCCGTGAACGAGGCCGCGAGGCCCGCCCAGCGACCGGGGCTGCTGCGGCCGCCGAGCAGCGAGCCGAGACCGCCCGCCAGCGAGCTGAGCGCACTCGGCGGCGGCGCGTTCTTCAACAGCTTGTCCGCGCCGGGCACGTCGGCGACGAAGGCCTCGAAGTCGCGGCGACTGAGGTTCTGCTGGCCGGCCCGCAGCAGCGCCACCAGCCCGCCTTCGGCCTGCTTCTTCGTGACGCCGAGGTCCTTCACCAGCTTCTTGATCAGGGCATCCATCGCGCCGCTCCCCCAACGAACGAGCCGCGATTCTACGCGACCGGCACCCACACGAGCGCGAGGTCCTCGACCGCGATGTCGGATTTCCTCGGCTTCACCGGCGTGACCTCGACCCGGACCGTCGCCGGGTCGAACCGGCCCTCGAGTGCCTGGACCTCGGCTTCCAGTTCGGCGTTCAGCGCGGCCTGCTGCTGCTGGATCGCGGCGAGGTCGGCCTCGGCGTGCGCGACGTCGGAGCGTTCCTGCGACGCCCGTCCGAGGCTGCGCGCCGCGGTCGAGGCCTTGCCGAGCGCGCTGGCGCGCCGCCCGCCACCGAACAGCGCGCCGAGCAGCGACCCGCCGATCGACAGGGCGGTCGACATGGTCTGGGTGCTGGCCTGCGACTTCTGCGTGGCAACCTTCTGCTCGGCGCGCCGCAGCCGATCCTCGAGCGTGCCGAGCTTCGCACCGTATTTGCGGCGCAGTTCGTCCACGGCAGCGTCGCGCTTCTCGCGCAGCGTCTGTGCGAGGTGGGCGCGGAACTCGCTTTCCGTGCCGCCGGGCGCGGCCGCCATCTTCAGCTCCGGGCAGCGGAAGGTGCTGAGCGACTGCGAGCGGTACACGTGGTCCTCGAGCGAGTTGCCCCAGCTCCTGTAGTTCTTCGCCGAGGCGACGACGGACGGCGCCTCCTCGAACGTCGCGCCCTCCGCGGGCCCGGTCGCGAAGTCGGGGCCGGGTTCCGGCACGATCTCGGCCTGCGTCCAGTCCGGCGCATCGCTGTCGCAGGGCGCGAGGTAGTACCAGGACTCCCAGGCATCCATCCCGGCCTTGGCGTCGACGAAGTGCGCGCGGACCTTCGCGCCGATGCGCGGCTGGTAGCGCGTCGCCCGGCCGCCCTTCGGCGCGAGGAACTTCTCGGTCACGCCCGCCTGCAGCACCAGCCTCGGGGCGGACGGCACAGCCGCGGCAGGCGCCGGCGCCGTCGCGGTCGCCGGGCCCGCGGCCGGGGTCGCACTCGCCTTGCGGGCCGGCGTCACCTGCCGGATCTCGTTCAGCGTCAGCGGGCCGCGCAGGTACGACAGCGCCCAGCGCGTGCGCATCAGCACCGGCGCATCGTCGTGCACGTTGCGCATCAGGAACGTGCGCTGCGACAGGCTCGACATCATCGCCTCGAAGGCGGTCTTGTCGAGTCCGCCCGCGGCTTCGGTGCCGAGCAGGCCCTCGATCACGCGCGCCTTGTCGCGCTCGGTCTGCAGCCGGCCGATGAACCAGGTGCCCGCGTTGCCGAGGCCCTTGTAGTCGAGATCGACCGGGTTCTGGGTGGCGAGCACCACGCCGAGGCCGAACGCGCGCGCCTGCTTCATCAGCGTCAGCAGCGGCGTCTTCGACGGCGGCATCGCGGACGGCGGGAAGTAGCCGAACACCTCGTCCATGTAGAAGAGCGCGCGCAGGCTGGTCGTGCCCGACTGGCGCCGCATCCAGGCCACCAGCTCGTTGGCGATCAGCGTGACGACGAACATGCGCTCGGCGTCGTTCAGGTGCGCGATCGAGACGATCGCGATCCGCGGCTTGCCGGACTCGGTGTACAGCAGCTTCTGGATGTCGAGCGCGTCGCCCTCGAGCCAGGCCGAGAAGCCGGGCGAGGCGAGCAGGCCGTTGATCTGCAGTGCGAGGCCCATGCGGTCCTTCGCGGGATAGAAGCTCTCGAGGTCGAACACGCCCACCTTGTCGAAGGGCGGCTTCTGCACCGCCTGGATCAGCGTGGCGAGGTCGACGCCCTGGCCCTTGCGCCA
>JBPOHK010000088.1:0-23334 GCA_052035645.1 Pseudomonadota bacterium | reverse complement strand
GCCGAAGCGGCGCGGATCCACGGCCAGCATGTCGATGCCCGGCTCGCCTTCGACGATCCATTCCGCCAGCTGCCAGCCGGCGCCGCCCGCGGCGGTGATGCCGAAGCTGTGGCCTTCGTTGATCCAGACGTTGCGCTTGCCCCAGGCCGGCCCGACCAGCGGGCTGCCGTCCGGGGTGTACGAGATCGGGCCGTTGACGATGTCCTTGATGCCGCAGCGCTCGAGGCCCGGCACGCGACGCTGCGCCGCCTCGACGTGCGGCAGCAGGCGCTCGAGTTCGCCCGGGAAGAGGTCCTTGCCGAACCAGCCCGGCACGCCGTCGGCGAAGCGCGCAGGCGCGCCCGCCTCGTACGGGCCGAGGATCCAGCCCATGCGCTCCTCGCGGAAGTAATACGACTGGTCGGGCTCGCGCAGCACGGCCAGCTCGCGGCCGCCCGCCTGGCGATACGCCTTCAGCTCCGGCGACTCGTCGTAGACGATGTACTGGTGCTCGACCGGGATGGCCGGCACGTCGAGGCCGAACATGCGGCCGGTCTGGCGCGCGTAGTTGCCGGTGGCGCAGACGACGTGCTCGCAGGTGATCTCACCCCTGCTCGTCGTCAGCTTCCATTCGCCACTCGGCAACTGCACGGCGCCGGTGACTTCGGTCTGCTCGTTGATCTCGGCGCCCGCGGACCGCGCCGCCTTGCGCAGCGCCATGGTGAGGTCGGCCGGCGCGATGTGGCCGTCGTCCGGGTGATACAGCGCGCCGATGACGGCCGGCGTGTCGCCGTGGCCGCCGAGGTCGACGAGCGGCCAGAGTTCCTTGACCTCGGCCGGCGTGATGATGTGGAACGGCACGCCGATGGTGTTGGCGGTGCCGCAGTACTTGAGGTACTCGTCCATGCGGTCGCGGCAGGTCGCGAGCCGCAGGTTGCCGGTCACGTGGAAGCTGACGTCCTGGCCGGTCTCGGCCGGCAGCTTCTTGTAGAGGTCGACCGAGTACTTGTGCAGCTGGCCGACGGTGTAGCTCATGTTGAACAGCGGCAGCAGGCCGGCGGCATGCCAGGTCGACCCGGCGGTGAGCTCCGTGCGCTCGAGCAGCACGACGTCCGTCCAGCCCTTCTTCACCAGGTGGTAGAGCGTGCTGACGCCCACCACGCCACCGCCGATCACCACGACGCGCGCATGCGATTTCATCCGGCAGACCTCCCCGCCCGACCGGTATTCGTCCGGTCCCGACCCTTACGGGTTGTTCGAGTCATCGTCGCGAGTTTAGCAACGGACCGGCCCTCGACCACTCAAATTGCGACAGACGCTTACGCAAATGCGTCAGCCCTGCGTATACTTTTCCGGACTACGTCCGAGCCGCCTGGAGGCGAGCGAGTGAAGCCGGCCGGCCCGCAACGCAGGACCCGCTACGCGTTTCTCACGCTGCCGGACTATTCGTTGATCGCCGTCACCAACGCGATCGAGCCGCTGCGCATGGCCAACCGCGTATCCGGCCAGCCGGTCTACGAGTGGATCGTCGCCAGCCTCGACGGACGGCCGGTGCCGGCCAGCAACGGACTGACGCTCACGCCGACCGTGCGGCTGGCGGAGGCCGGGACCATCGACCTCGTGTTCGTCTGCGGCGGCATAAACGTCCGCGAGGCTGTATCGCCCGCGCTGGTGTCCACGCTGCGACGGCTCGCGGCCAAGCAGATGCCCCTGGGCGCGCTGTGCACCGGCGGCTACGCACTCGCCCAGGCCGGGCTGCTCGACGGGCACCGCGCGACCATTCACTGGGAGAACCTCTCGGCCCTGCGCGAGCAGTTCCCGCGGGTGCTGATCTCCGATCACCTGTTCTCGATCGACCGCAACCGCTACACCTGCTCGGGCGGCGTGGCCCCGCTGGAGCTGATGCTGAACCTGATCGAGGAAAAGCTGGGCCCCGGCGTGTCGCGGCGCGTCTCCGAGCAGTTCATCGTGGACCGCATCCGGGACGGCAACGACCGCCAGTACGTGCCCCTGCGGGCCCAGGTCGGGCCCGTGCACCGCAGCGTGCTCGCGGTGGCCTCGCTGATGGAGGCGAACATCGAGAACCCGCTGCCTCTCGAGGAGATCGCGCGGCAGTCGGGCCTGTCGCGACGCCAGATCGAGCGCCTGTTCAAGCGCCACGTGCACTGCGTCCCGAAGCGCTACTACCTCGAGCTGCGCCTGAAGCGGGCGCGCGAACTGCTGCTGCAGACCTCGATGCCGATCATGGCGATCAGCACGGCCTGTGGCTTCCAGTCGCCGCCGCACTTCTCGAAGTGCTACCGCAGCCACTTCGGGCGGCCGCCCACGGCGGAGCGGCAGCCCGTCCGCGCATCGTCCTAGTCGCAGTCGCGCTGCACGCGCGGCGTCCCGTCCGAGTCGTAGACGACGACGTCGCGGCAGCCCGGCGGCGGGCCGGCCGGCACGCTCGAACGTCCCCGCGACCCGGACTGGGAACGCTCGACGGCGCTGCCGATCACGGCACCGACGATCAGTCCGCCGATCGCCCACAGGGCGTCGTCGTCGTCGTCGTCACGGTGACGGCGGCCGCTACCGTAGTACGGCGCGGGATAGTGGACGTACGCCGGGTAGTGGCGCGGGGCGACGTAGCGCGGGCCACCGTAGTAGCGATGGTCGCGGTGATACCCGCGGTGTTCCCCGCTCCAGGACGGCGGCCCGCGGTCGTTGCCCGGATGCCGGGACGGAGGACCGCCGTCGGCATTCGACACCGCCGGCAGCGCCAGCGCGATGCTTGCGGCCAGGGCCAGGAACTTCCTCATGCGTGTCTCCTCACGTGGCGCGGGGGCCGGCTCCGCGTGGACCCGGTGACCGCTCACGAAGCAACAACGCCTCACGGCGACCGGCGTTGACGCGCGGCCCGACGGTCTCTCGATTGGTTCGAGATAGATCGCTCAAGCGACTGATCTAAATATTGAAATCCAGGCCAGGACTCGGGCTTGTCGAACGACAGCGGGAGGGCGCGGAAAGTGCATCGGGCGTCAGCGTGGACCTGTCTTCGCAAGTCCTGGGGACCGTCGCGCGCCATGGACGGCGCGCGCGAGCCCACAGGGACGTATTCACGGCGTGTCCCCGGGGCTTGCGGGGACAGGGCCGCGCTGGCGTCGAGACACGCCGCTGTCCCCAACCATCTCTCGACCCGCCGTGACCCTGCCGGACGAGTCGCAATCGGCTGTCAGCCGCGCATGCGCAGGCCCTGCGGGTCGTACAGCGCCCCGGCCGAGCGCGTGGCGGGACGGCGCTCGCCGATCAACTCGACGGCGAAGCCGTGGGTCTCGCCGGCCACCGCATTGTCGACGTAGCCGAGGGCGATGGACTGGCCGACGCAGTGCCCGTAGCCGCCCGAGGTGACCCAGCCGACGACCTTGTCGCCGTGCCAGATCGGCTCGTCGCCGATGGCGTCCGCATCACCGGCGTCGACGGCCAGCGTGATCAGCCTGCGCACGCCACCCGACGCCTTTTCGGCCGCAGCGGCCGCCTTGCCGATGAAGTCCGGCTTGTCGAGCTGCACGAAGCGGCCGAGGCCGGCTTCGTACGGGCCGTAGATCGGCCGGTATTCGCGCGCCCAGTTGCCGAAGCTCTTCTCGAGGCGCAGCGAATTGAGCGCCCGCCCGCCGAAGTTGCGCAGGCCGTGCGGCCGGCCGGCCTCGTGCAGCAGGTCGTACAGCGCCCGCAGGTACTCCGAGGTCACCCAGATCTCGTAGCCCATTTCGCCGGTGAAGGAGACGCGCCCGACCAGGGCCGGGATGGTGCCCACGTCCAGCTGCGCGAACGACATGAACGGAAAGGCCGCGGTCGACAGGTCCGCGTCGACGAGCGGCTGCAGCACGTCGCGCGAGCGCGGGCCGGCAACGGACAGGCCGAGGTACTCCATCGCGCAGGGGCGCACGCTCACGCCGGCAGGCGGCAGGTGGCGATCGAACCAGCGCAGGTAGTAGGTCTCCGCCGCATACGTGCCGACCACGAAGAAGCGGTCCTCGGCGACGCGGCAGAGCGTGAAGTCGCCGATCAGGCGACCCTCGTCGTTCAGCATGGGCGACAGCGCGATGCGTCCCACGGCGGGCACCCGCCCCGCCATGACGCGCCCGAGCCACGCGGCGGCCTGCGGGCCGGCGACCTCGAACTTGCCGTAGTTCGAGATCTCGATCAGGCCGCAGCGCTCGCGCACCGCGCGGCACTCCTCGCCGACGTGCGGATGGGCGTTCGAGCGGCGGAACGTCGCTTCCTCGCGGGCCGGCGTACCCCTGGGCGCGAACCACAGCGGATGCTCGAGCGTGCAGTAGTCGCCGAAGACGGCGTTCTCCGCCTGCAGCTTTTCGTAGATCGGGGTCGTGCGCAGCGGCCGTGCGGCCTCGAGTTCCTCGTTCGGAAAGCGGATGCGGAAGCGGCGCGAGTAGTTCTCGCGGACCTTGGCATTCGTGTACGGGCGCGTCGCCCAGGCCCCGTAGCGGGCGACGTCCATGGCCCAGATGTCGGCACCGGGGTCGCCCTCCACCATCCAGTTCGCCAGCGAGAGTCCGACGCCGCCGCCCTGGCTGAAGCCCGCCATGACGCCGCAGGCGACCCAGTAGTTGCGCAGCCCGCGGATCGGGCCGACGAGCGGATTGCCGTCGGGCGCGAAGGTGAACGGGCCGTTCACCACCTTGCGGATCCCCGCGCTCTCGAGGCGGGGAAAGTGCTCGAACGCGACACTCACGCTGGGCGCGATGCGCTCGAGGTCGTTCGGCAGCAGGTCCTGGCCGAAATCCCACGGCGTCGTCTTCGGCGACCACGGCACGCCCGCGCGCTCGTACGTGCCGAGCAGCATGCCCTGCCGCTCCTGGCGCATGTAGATCTCGGCCTCGAAGTCGATGACGTGCAGCAGTTCCTTCTGGCCTTTCAGCTCCGGGAGGTCCTCGGTGATGAAGTACTGGTGCTCCATCGCGAGTATGGGCAGTTCGAGTCCCACGAAGCGGCCGACCTCGCGCGCCCACAACCCGCCCGCATTGACGACGTGCTCGGCATGCACCGTGCCCTTCTCGGTCACCACGTCCCACGTCCCGTCCGGCCGCTGCCGCGTGTCGAGCACACGGTTCTGGCGCACCACCTCCGCACCGGCCAGCGTGGCCGCCTTGGCGTACGCGTGGGTCACGCCGTAGGGGTCCACGTGCCCCTCGATCGGGTCGTACATCGCGCCGAGGAAGTGCTTTTCCTCCAGCAGCGGGTAGAGCCTCTTCGCTTCCGCCGGCGAGATCAGGTCGAGCTCCATGCCCAGGTAACGGCCGCGCGCCTGGGCCATGCGCAGCCAGTCGACGCGCTCGGGCGTGCCGGCCAGCATCAGTCCGCCGGTGATGTGCAGGCCGCAGGAGACCCCGGAGATGCGCTCGATCTCCTGGTACAGGTTGATGGTGTACTGCTGCAGCTTGGCCACGTTCGGGTCGCCGTTGACGGTGTGCATGCCGCCCGCCGCGTGCCAGGTCGAGCCGGAGGTCAGTTCCGCGCGCTCGATCAGCAGCACGTCCGTCCAGCCCGCCTTCGTCAGGTGATAGAGGACGCTGGCGCCCACGACGCCGCCGCCGATCACCGCCACCCGAACATGGTTCCGCATACTCGCTCCGCTGTCTCGTTCGCTGGAATCGGATCCGCGCCTGGCCGGACGGACCGGCTCAGGTCTGCGGCGGCGCCCCGCCCTCGGCCGTGCGCCGTGCGACGAAGGCGTCCATGGCCTCGACCCGCGCCGGGTCGCGCCCGGGCGCCTCGAAGCGCGCCAGGGTGTCCTGCCAGAGGCCCGCCGCACGGTCGGTCGCCGTCCTGGCGCCATCGGCCGACCAGGTGCCGTAGTTCCGCCAGTCGGACAGCAGCGGCGAATAGAACGCGTTGCGATAGCGTTCCATCGTGTGCGCGCAGGCGAAGAAATGCCCGCCGTAGCCGACCTCGGCAATGGCCTCGAGCGCCAGGTCGGCCTCCGCGGCGCCGACCGGCTGGAAGGTCTCCGCCATCATCTGCAGCATCTCGACGTCCATGATGAACTTCTCGTAGGACGTCGACAGCCCGCCCTCGACCCAGCCGGCGGCGTGCAGCATGAAGTTGGCGCCGCCCATGAGCGCGCCCCACAGGCTCATCTGCGCCTCGTAGGCCGCCTGCGCGTCCGGAGCGTTCGAGGCCGTGGCGTTCGAGGAGCGCCAGGGCAGGTTGACGTGGCGCGCGAGCTGGCCCGCGCCGAATGCCGCCTTTGCATACTCGGGCGTGCCGAACGCGGGCGAGCCCGACTTCATGTCCACGTTCGAGGTGAAGCTCCCGTAAATGACGGGCGCGCCCGGTCGGACCATCTGGGCCAGCGTGATGCCGGCCAGTGCCTCGGCGTGCGCAAGTGTCAGGGCGCCGGTCAGCGTCACCGGCGCCATCGCGCCCGCGAGCGTGAAGGGCGTGATGATGAGCACCTGCCCGGCGGCCGCGAAGTCGACGATGCCCTCGGCCATCGGCACGTCGAGCTGCAGCGGCGAATTGGTGTTGATGACGGTCCACACGCGGGGCTGGCGCCGGAACTCCTCCTCGTCGAGGCCGCAGGCGAGACGCACGAGCTCGCAGCCATCGGCGATCTGGGCCGAGCCGCGTGCGTAGAGGAACGGGATCTTGTCCGACAGCAGCAGCTGCGAACGCATCATCTCGTAGTGGCGCAGGTGCACCGGCACGTCCTGCGGCTCGACCGACCCGCCGAGCGTGTGCAGCACGTCGAAGCTCTGCGAGAGCTTCACGAGGTTGCGGAAGTCCTCCATCGTGCCCGGTCGGCGTCCGTGCACCGTGTCCATCGCATTGGGCGGCCCCGAGGTGGGCGCGAAGCAGACGTTGCGACCGCCGATGGGCACGTCGAAGGCCGGGTCCCGGGCCCGGAACGTGAACTCGGAGGGCGCGGTGGCGAGGGCCGCTGCGACCAGCGCCCGGTCGATGCGCACGACCTGGGTCGACTCGTCCACGCCGGCCCCGCCGGCGGCATATCGACGGCGGGCGGGCGCCGAGAGAACCTTCATGCCCTGGGTTTCGAGCAACCGGAGTGCGGCGTCGTGAATCGCGCAAACCTGGTCGTCCGAGTAGATGCGCAGCGGCTCGAACGGGTTGACGATGTGCCGATAGGCTCGCGAGCGCTCGACCGGCGCCGCCCCACCCGCCGGAGCGGCCGCTCGTCGCCGGCCCGGGCGCCGTGTCCCGCCGGTTTCGGGATGGTTCATTCCTCGGGCACTCCCGGGGCCTGGACGGCGCTCGGCACGGGCACCCTCGCCCGCTCGGCGCGCGGCCCGAACTGCTCGATCAGCCACGAGCGGAACAACGCCGTGGCGGTGTCGCTGAGGGCCTCCGGGTCGGTCACGAGGTAGTAGCCGAAGCCGTCGTCGAGCGTCTGTTCGTATGGGCACAGCAGTCGACCGGCATCCAGGTGATCCCGGAACAGCGCCAGGTCGACCAGCGCGACGCCCGAGCCGCTCAGGATGTACTGGACCGTGAGGATCTCCGTGTCGAACACCAGGCCGCGCTCGACGTCGACGCCCACCAGGCCGTGGTGCCGGACGAACTGCGACCAGAAATGCCGGCGCGGCAGGCCCTCGACGCGCATGTGCACGAGCTCGTTGGCGCGGATGAAGGCCTCGATGTCCTTGCCGGCGTGGCGCGCCGCGACGTCCGGGTGGCACAGGATGCCGAGCCGGGCCGGCCACAAGAGGTCGCTCACGCGGTCCGTCACCGACGGGCGGGCGTACAGCACCGCCACGTCCACGTCGCCCGCCGGCGGGCCGATGCCGTAGGGGCTCACGAGGTCGATCTCGACCTCGGGGTTGGCGCAACGGAAATCCTGCAGGATCGGTACCACGAGGTGCGCGGCGAAGCTCGGCGGCATCTGCACGCGCAGCGTGCGCAGGCGCGGCGCCTTCGCGTCGCGGATCTCGTCGATGGCGTGCTCGAGCCGGTCGAACGAGCGCGAGACGACGGGCAGCAGGTGCTGACCGGCGGCGGTCAGTACGAGCGAATGCGGCCGGCGCTCGAAGAGCTTCACCCCGATCAGGTTCTCGAGCGAGATGACGTGGCGGGAAAGGGCGCTCTGGGCGATGTTGAGCGCGCTCGCAGCCCCCGTGAAACTGCCGTACCGCGCCACGCCCTCGAACGCGCGCAATGCGTTGAGCGGCAGCCAGCGACGGTCGATCCGTACCTTGTCCATCGTTCTGTACCTCGTCCCGCGACGCCCGGCCGGGGCTCCCGGCCGCTCGTGCATGGGAACCTCCCCCACCCGGCGACGCAAGCGTGGCGCATCCGCGACACGCGCGGCAATGCTTTTTTTGCGGTCTGGTTAATGCCTTTTTCAGATGCAGGACTTGTGGACTTCCGCGAATGTTGCTTGTTATCGTCGGCCCGGGGTAAGGATTGCCCTGCGGCACGCCGCAGGGCATCGAGCAAGCGGCAGCGAGCCGTCCCGTACGGCCGTTGCGTCAGAAACACAGTCGAACGTCAGGGGGCCTCCACGCTTATGAATCACAGACTCGCATCCACCGTGACCGCGATTCTCGCGGCGAGCGCCGCGCAATCGGTTTACGCCCAACAGGCGTCTTCCGGCGGTCTCGAGGAAGTCGTCGTCACCGCACAGCGCCGCACCGAAAGCCTGCAGGACGTGCCCGTGTCCATCCAGGCGCTCACCGGCGAGGCCCTCGGCCAGATGAAGGCCGCCACGATCGACGACTTCGTGAAGTTCCTGCCGAGCGTGACCACGGCGAACCTCGGCCCGGGCCAGAGCAACATCTACATGCGCGGCCTCTCGGTCGGTGCGGGCGGCACGCAGGGCACCGGCACCGTCGGCGCCTGGCCGAACGTCGCGGTGTACTACGACGAGCAGTCGACCCAGATCCCGGGCCGCAACCTCGACGTGTACGCGGCCGACCTCGAGCGCATCGAAGTGCTCGAGGGCCCGCAGGGCACGCTGTTCGGCGCGGGCGCGCAGGCCGGCGTGCTGCGCTAAATCACCAACAAGCCCGACCTCAACAGCACGACCTTCACCGCCACGGCCGGCTACTCCACGACGGCGCACGGCGACGACAGCACCAACATCGAGGCGGTGCTGAACTACCCGCTGATCGAGGACAAGCTGGGCCTGCGCGTCGTGGTCTACAACGACACGCGCGGCGGCTACATCGACAACGTCGACAGCACCTTCACGCGCCGAGGCACCGACCTCGGCTTCGCCCGTCGCACCGGCGGCGTGGTGCCGGTGGATTCGATGGTGATCGACAACTTCCAGATCGCGAAGGACGACATCAACACGACCTCCTACCGCGGCCTGCGCGCGGGACTCAAGTACCAGATCGCGGACGACTGGGACGCGCTGCTGACCTACACCACGCAGCAGATCGACTCCGACGGCGTGTTCTACCAGATGCCGAACGGCTCCGAAGGCCAGAAGCTCAACCCGCTCGAAGTCACGCTGTTCAACAACGCCTACGTCAACGACGAGTTCAGCAACCTCGCGCTGACGGTCAACGGCAAGGCCGGCCCGCTCGACCTCGTCTACGCCGGCGCGTACCTGACGCGCCGCGCGGAGCAGATCGGCGACTACACCAATTCCGCGCGCGGCGTGTGGGGCAGCTACTACCAGTGCACCGGTTTCTCCGGCGCCTCGGTCGACAAGTGCTACTCGCCGTCGAGCGTGTGGAAGGACATCTCGGACAACACCAACCAGAGCCACGAGTTCCGCGTGAGCAGCCCGGGCGAGTGGCGCCTGCGCTTCATCGGCGGCCTGTTCTGGGAAAAGCGCGACCTCGACGCGCAGACCGACTGGATGTACAAGTCCGTTCCGGAGTGCCCGGACGGCGGCCAGCCGGGCCTGAGCTGCTTCCTGTACCTCGATCCGGGCGCGGCGCCGAAGTTCCAGTCGGCCACGCTGAACAACCCGAACCGCCGCAACTCGGCGACGGGCTTCTTCAACGACTTCCAGCGCGAGTACAAGCAGTTCGCGGCGTTCGCGTCGGTGGACTTCGACATCCTCGAGAACCTGACCCTGACCCTCGGCACGCGCTACTTCGACATCAAGAACCAGATGCTCGGCGCGAACATGGGCAGCTTCTACTGCAAGGTCTACGGCACCGGCGAGTCGGGCCCCTGCACCGGCGCGCTGTACGGCTACGGCGATGCGCTGGCGCCGTACGGCACCAACGTCGACGAGCAGGCCGACAATCACAACCAGGCCGACGGTTTCCGCAGCCGCGCGAACCTGACCTGGCGCATCAACAGCGACGTGATGGTCTACGCGACCTGGTCCGAGGGCTACCGCACCGGCGGCTTCAACCGCGGTTCGGGCTGCGGCCTGAAGGACCCGGTCACCGGCCAGAACCAGTGGTGCATGCCGACCTCGTACGAGTCGGACGACCTCACCAACATCGAGCTGGGCTGGAAGACGACGCTGGCCGGCGGCCGCATGCAGTTCAACGGCGCCATCTACCAGGAGAAGTGGGACAACGCGCAGGCGGGCATCTTCGCCCCGCAGCTCGGCTTCCCGAACCTGACGGCGACCACCAACGGCCCGAACTACGAGGTCAAGGGCGTCGAGATGAGCATCGTCGCCGCGCCGCTGGACGGGCTCACCATCCAGGCCGCCGGGTCGTACAACAAGGGCGAGTTGAAGAACTCCCCGGTGTTCACGGTCAACGCCCCGGGCAACCCGAACCAGGGCGACGTGATCACGGACTCGTGCCTGATCTACGACACCTCCACCAGCACCTGCCTCCAGTCGGTGTCGGTCGAGAACGTGTTCGGCACGCCGGGGACGCCGATGGCCTTCTCGCCGGAACTGCAGTGGAACATCCGCGCCCGCTACGAGTGGGCGATGGGCGACTACCAGCCGTTCGTGAGCGGCGCCGTCCAGTACCAGGACGACTCCTGGTCGGCGGCGAGCGAGGCCCTGCGCTGGAAGCAGCCGTCGTGGACGACGATGGACGCGTCGGTCGGCCTGGCGAAGGACGACTGGAACGCGGAGCTGTACGTCATCAACCTGACCGACGAGAACAAGAGCCTGTTCACCAACAACTGGCAGTTCATCCCGGTCGAGGTGCCGATGCGGCCGCGGACCATCGGCCTCAGGATCGGCTACAAGTTCGGCGCGAACTGAGCGCGCGACCCGGACACAGGCCGGCGGGGCGACCCGCCGGCCTGTTTTCTTTGCGGCGCCACCTCGTCATGATTGCGTGATGTCCACAGATCCAGCGCCATCGGCCGGCCCCGAAGACGTCGCGAGCGCGCTGCTGCGATTCCGGCGGCTGCTCGAGGAGAACCGGCCGGCGGACGTCGAGCGCGAGACCGCCGGCCTCCTGCGCGACCTGCCCGAACACCGCGACCTGCTCTACCTGCACGCCGTCGCGCTGCGCCGGCAGATGAAGATCCCGGAGGCACTCGCCGCGCTCGACGCCTTCGAGGCGATCCATCCCTCGTATCCGCGGCTCTACCAGGAGCGCGGTCATTGCCACGTCGCCCAGCGCAACGCGCCGGAGGCGATCCAGGCCTTCAGCCGGGCCGTCGAGATGAACCCGGCCCTGCCGGCCAGCTGGAAGATGCTCGAGTCGCTGTTCCGGATGGTGGGCCGGGAGGACGACGCCCGCAATGCGGGCCAGCACGTGGCCACCCTGGCGAAGCTGCCGGTCGAGGTCGTCACGGCCCGCAGCATGCTCGCGGACGGCAACCTGCGGGACGCCGAGGAACTGATCCGCCAGTACCTGCGCCGTCAGCCGCGCGACATCGAGGCGTTGCGCGTGCTGGCCATGGTCGCCCACAAGAACGACTTCGCCAAGGACGCCACGATCCTGCTAGAGGCGGTGCTGAAGGCCTCGCCCGACTACCACCCCGCGCGCCACGACTACGTGCTGGCGCTGATGGACCTGCACCGCTACAAGGACGCCAAGGAGCAGATCGAGCGCCTGATCGCGATCGAGCCCGGGCGGTTCTCGCACCGCGTCACCCTCGCGAGCATCCTCGTCGGCCTCGGCGACACCGCCGCGGCCATCGAACTCTACCGACGGCTGCTCGCCGAGAAGCCCGGCGACCCGGAGATCAGCCTTTCGCTCGGCCACGCGCTCAAGACGCAGGGCCTGCGCCGGGAGTCCGAGCAGGCCTACCAGGACGCGGCGCGATTCCGGCCGAACTTCGGCGACGCCTACTGGAGCCTCGCCAACCTGAAGACCTACCGGTTCTCGGACGAGCAGGTGGCCGGCATGCGCGAGCACGTCCGCTCGCGCCGCACGCCCCACGAGGACCGCGTGCACCTCTGTTTCGCGCTCGGCAAGGCACTCGAGGACCGCGGCGAGTATGCCGAGTCGTTCCGCTGCTACGACCAGGGCAATGCCCTGCGCCGCGGCGACGGCGGCTACCGCGCGGAGACGCTGGAGGGCACGCTGCAGGAGCAGGCGAAGCTCTGCACGCGCGAGTTCTTCGAGTCGCGCCGGGGCTGGGGCTGCCCGGATCCCTCCCCCATCTTCATCGTCGGCCTGCCGCGCGCCGGCTCGACGCTGATCGAGCAGATCCTCGCCTCGCACTCGCAGGTCGAGGGAACGATGGAGCTGGCGGACATCCCGAGGCTCGCGGCCTCGCTCGACCTGCACCCGTCGGGCGCGCGTTATCCGGGCATCCTGGCCCAGCTCACCGCCGACGAGTGCCGCCGGTTCGGCGAGGAATACCTCGGCGAGACGCGTTTCTACCGCACGCTGGGCCGGCCGTACTTCATCGACAAGATGCCCAACAATTTCCGGCACCTGTCGCTCATCCAGCTGGTCCTGCCGAACGCGAAGATCATCGACGCCCGCCGCGAACCCATGGCCTGCTGCTTCAGCAACTTCAAGCAGCTGTTCGCCTCGGGCCAGCAGTTCACCTACGGGCTCGAGGAGATCGCGCGTTACTACCGCATGTACGTCGAGATCATGCGGCACTGGGACGAGGCCCTGCCGGGCCGGGTGCTGCGCGTGCAGCACGAGGACGTCATCGAGGACCTGGAGGGCTCCGTGCGCCGCATCCTCGATCACCTTGGACTGGCATTCGAGCCGGCCTGCGTGGAGTTCCACAAGACCGAGCGGCGGGTGCACACGGCCAGCTCGGAGCAGGTACGGCGCCCGATCAACCGCGAGGGCGTCGACCAGTGGCGCAACTTCGAGCCCTGGCTCGGGCCGTTGCGCGAGGCGCTCGGCCCACTGGCCGAGGCTCGCTGACCGGTTCGGTCGGGGCGGCGGGCGCCCCGACGGCTAGGCGACCGCTTCGTCGACGGTGGGCTTGACGCCCGTGGCCCGCTCCTCGTCCTGGATGATGTTCCGCGCCGAGCGGAAGTAATGCCAGGTGGCCCACGCGCCCGTGGGCACGAGGCACAGCATGCCCCAACGCAGCGACTCGCCGTTGGCGACGCCGCCCGGAGCAATCAGGTCGCTCACGAGACCCACGCCATAGGGCGCAATGATCAGGTTGCAGACGTTGGCCAGGAATAACGTGGCCGCGCAATACTGCGCGCGCATCCGCGGCTCGCAGAGATTGTTGAGCAGGCCGAAGCACGGCCCGATGTAGAAGTAGATCGCGGGAATGAAAATCCAGAACAACCACGTCGCGAGCTGGAGTGACTTGGTCGTGTAGATGACCGCGGTCACCAGCGTCGCGAAGCCGACTCCCCAACCCATCATCCGCACGATCTTGCGGGGGTCTTTCATCGACGGCTGCGCCAGCCACCAACTGGTCGCCAGCGTGGCGATTCCTCCGCCGATCAGGTGCACGGGCCCGAGGATCGACCCGGCGGCACCCGGCGTCATGCCGAAATTGCGGATCAGGTAGGTCGGCGTCCACCACATCAGGCCCCAGCCCCAGAGGGCCGTCAGCGCGCTCGCGACCATCACGTGGACCGCCGATTTCTGCCGCCACAGGTAGGCCATGCTCTCCAAGAACGACGCGCCATTGTCGCTGCCACCCTTGTGGTCGAGTTGTCCGCGGCGCGGCTCGCGCACCGTGAAAAAGATCAGCAGGCCCACGATGATTCCGGGCACGCCGAGTACGAGGAACACCGTGCGCCAGTTGTAATGGTCGTTGACGATGCCCGCGATGTCGGCGCCGAGCCACGCACCGATGGGTGCGCCGAGCGAGAACACCGTGAGCGCCATCGGTCGCTTGGACTGGGGGAAGTAGTCCGAGAGGATGGAACTGGCGCCCGGCGTGCCGCCCGCCTCGCCGATCCCGACCCCGATTCGCGACAGCAGCAGCTGGATGTAATTCTTCGACAGTCCGCAGCAAGCGGTCATCACCGACCACGCCACCAGACAGAAAGAGATGATGTTGCGGCGGTTGCCGCGGTCGATCAGCCAGGAGATCGGAAACCCGAGAATCACGTAGAAGAACGCGAGCGACAACCCCGTCAGCTTGGCGATACCGGCATCCGTCAGCTGCAGCTCGACCCGGATGGGCTCGAGCACGGTGGAGATGACGTAGCGGTCGGCGATGCTGAGCGTGTAGACGAGCACCATCATCAGCAGGACGTACCAGCGCATCGCCGTGCTGCCCACGCCGCCGTCGATCGCCTCTGCCTGCACATTGGCTGCCATGCGCTCGCCCCCGATGCTTCGTTCGATGTTCGCGTGTCACCGGGGGCCGCTCGGGCCGGCCGGGCGCATGCGTTGCAGCCCGTTGTACTGAAAATTCCCGGCCGTTGCCAGCACAAATGCCGATCCCGCCGCCGGGGCCCCCGACCCGCCAGAAATCCTTTCGGGTCCGCTGATTTTTTTTGCTTGTTACGTCCGCTCGACAGCCCTTAGTTTCTCGCGGATCCGGCCGCCTTCCGGCGGCGGCCGCCGCTGCCCAGGAGAAACGCGCGTGTCCAGCACCAGGATCGGGAAGATCGGTTTCATCGGCCTCGGCAACGTCGGCGCGTCGCTGGCGGGGAACCTGCTTCGGCACGGCGTCGACCTGACGGTCCGCGACCTCAACGAGGAGACCGTGTCGGCGTTCGTCGCGCGGGGCGCCCGGCGGGGCGCGTCCCCGAAGGCGATGATGCAGGACTGCGACATCGTGATCACCTGCCTGCCCTCGCCCGCCATCTCGGCGGAGGTGGTCGAGGGCCGCGACGGCCTGCTCGAGGGCGTGACGCGCGGCAAGGTGTGGCTCGAGATGAGCACCACCGACTCCGACGAGATCAAGCGGCTCGCGCCCAAGGTCGAGGCTCGCGGCGGCACCGCGATGGACTGCCCGGTTTCGGGAGGCTGCCACCGCGCAGCGACCGGCAACATTTCGATCTTCGCCGGCGGCGCGCGGGAGGCGTTCGACAAGGCGTTCCCGGTGCTGTCGATCCTCGGGCACCAGATCCTGCACACGGGCCCGGTCGGCAGCGCCTCGATGCTGAAGGTGATGACCAACTACCTCTGCACCGTGCACCTCGTCGCGCTGGCCGAGGCCCTCACGACCTGCAAGGTCATGGGCTTCGACATGAACACGACCTACGAGGCGATCCGCATCTCCTCCGGCAACTCCTTCGTGCACGAGACCGAGTCGCAGGTGATCCTGAACGGCAGCCGCGACATCGGCTTCACCATGGACCTCGTGATCAAGGACGTCGGCCTGTTCGACGACCTCGCGAGCGAGTACAAGGTGCCGCTCGAGCTGTCGCCGCTGATCGTGAAGATCTTCAAGGACGCCGCCGCCAAGTACGGCCCGCGCGAGAACTCGCCGAACATCATCCGGCGCTACGAGGAACCCTGCGGCGTGAAGGTGCTGGGGGTCGGCTTCCCGCCGACCATGGTGGACGACAACCCGAAGGAACCCGGCGTCGAGATCGTCCCCACGAATCGATAGGGGACACTCACTATTTTTCACCGACCCTGAAGCCGATCAGAGACGGGATACCCCGGAAAAATAGTGAGTGTCCCCTATTAACGGAAGATGACGGTGCGCTGGCCGTTCAGGAAGACGCGGTGCTCGGTGGCGAGGCGAATGGCCATCGACAGCGCGCGCCGCTCCGAATCGCGGCCTACGGCCACCAGCTGCTCCGGCGCGAACGTGTGGTCCACCCGCTCCACGACCTGCTCGATGATCGGGCCTTCGTCGAGGTCGGCCGTGACGTAGTGCGCCGTGGCGCCGATCAGCTTCACGCCCCGGTCGTAGGCCTGGTGATAGGGCTTGGCGCCCTTGAACCCCGGCAGGAACGAGTGGTGGATGTTGATCGCCCGGCCGCGCAGCTTGTGGCACAGGTCGTCGGACAGGATCTGCATGTAGCGCGCCAGCACGACCAGGTCCGTCTTCGTCGAATCGATCAGCTCGAGCAGCTTCTGCTCCTGCTGCGGCTTGGTCTGCGGCGTCACCGGCAGGTGGAAGAACGGGATGCGGTTCTGGGCGGCGACCGGCTGGAGCGTCACGTGGTTCGAGACGATGGCCGTGATGTCCATCTTCAGCTCGCCGATGCGGTGACGGTACAGCAGGTCCTCGAGGCAGTGGTCGTAGTTCGAGACCATGATCAGCACGCGCATGCGCTCGCGCGAGTCGTGGATCTGCCACTCCATGTCCTCGATGCCGGCCACTTCCTGGAACTCGGCGCGCAGCTTCGCGAGGTCGACCGGCTCGCCCACCACGCCGCAGAAGGTCACGCGCACGAAGAAGCGCTGCGAGATGGTGTCGTCGAACTGCTGCATCTCCACGATGTAGAAGCGGCGGCTGGCGAGGAACGTCGTGACGCGCGCCGTCGTGCCCATGCGGCTGGCGCAGGACGCGGTCAGGACGAAGGTGTGGTCGGTGTCGAAGCTCATGCGTGGGTCTCCGGCCGCCCCGGCGGGCGACCCCGGGGGTCGGGTCCGGCGCGCAGATTGTCAGAATGCGACGGATGCGCGCAAGCAAGGACGCGACCGGACCGGGGCAATCCGCGACCTGCGCACGGGCCCTTGCCCAGGGCATGGACCTAGCGAAAAAAGCGATTCAGGACACGGTCCTGCGGCCGACGGCGCCGACCCGTTCGAGGCCGCGCCGCGGCGCCCGGCCGGGGCCCTTTACAGGCCGGGGCAAATGTCGCAAGGTGACAAGCCCATGTCGCTGCGACGCCATCGGCCGGCGCGGCGCAAACGTAAGATCGCGCATCCTCCGCCACAGTCGCGGCCGGCCGCGCGACCCATTCGGAGCCCGGAGTAACGAGCGATGAGCGACGAGCAGTCGGATGTCTTCGACCTGAACAGCCTCAACGACGAGGAACTGGTCGAGCAGGTCCACGACGACCTCTACAACGGCCTGAAGGACGAGGTGGTCGAGGCGACCCGGATCTTCCTCGCGCGCGGCTGGGCGCCCGACAAGGTCCTGAACGACGCCCTGGTCGAGGGCATGCGCATCGTCGGCATCGACTTCCGCGACGGCATCCTGTTCGTGCCCGAGGTGCTGCTGGCCGCCAACGCCATGAAGGCCGGCATGGAGATCCTCCGCCCGCTGCTGGCCGAGACCGGCGCCGAGCCGATCGGCAAGGTCGTGATCGGCACCGTCAAGGGCGACATCCACGACATCGGCAAGAACCTGGTCTCGATGATGCTCGAGGGCGCCGGCTTCGAGGTGATCAACATCGGCATCAACAACCCGGTGGAGAACTACCTGGCCGCGCTCGAGGAGCACCAGCCGGACATCCTCGGCATGTCGGCGCTGCTGACGACGACCATGCCGTACATGAAGGTCGTGATCGACACGCTGAAGCAGAAGGGCCTGCGCGAGAAGTACATCGTGCTGGTGGGCGGCGCGCCGCTCAACGAGGAGTTCGCCACGGCGATCGGCGCCGACGCCTATTGCCGCGACGCGGCCGTTGCCGTGGAGACCGCCAAGGCGCTCATCGCCGCGCGCCGCGCCGCCGCCCACTGAGGAGAGCGATGGCGAGCGAGGCGCCCGTCCTGCTCATCGCCTGCGGCGCCCTCGCCCGCGAGATCGTCGCGCTGAAGCGGGCGAACGGCTGGTCGACCCTCGACGTGCAGTGCCTGCCGCCGGAGCTGCACAACCGGCCCGAGCAGATCCCGGCGGCCGTCCGCGACGCCATCCGGGCCGGCCGCGCCACCCACGAGCGGGTCTTCGTCGCCTACGCCGATTGCGGCACGGGCGGCCTGCTCGACTCGGTGCTCGCCCAGGAGGGTGTCGAACGCCTGCCGGGGGCGCACTGCTACCAGTTCTTCGCCGGCTCGCAGGCCTTCGCAGCGCTCGCCGACGAGGAACCCGGCACGTTCTACCTGACGGATTTCCTGGTCCGGCATTTCGAGCGGCTGGTGGTCGCGGGCCTCGGCCTCGATCGCCACCCGGAGCTGACCCAGGAGTATTTCCGCAATTACCGGCGCCTGGTCTACCTCGTGCAGGCCCGGGACGAGCAACTGTGTGCGGCGGCGCGGGCGGCGGCGGACCGGCTGGGCCTGGATTACGAGGAACGCGAGACCGGTTACGGCGAACTCGCGACGCAGCTCGCGGCCTGGGCCGAGCCCCCGGCGCCGCGGCGGGAACAGAGGGTGGCATGGCATCGCTGATCGTCATTTCCTGGCGGGACGTGCCCGCGCAGGTCATCGTCAAGAAGGGCCGCGAGGTCGCCAAGGTGCAGTTGTCGATGCGCTTCCAGGAAGCCGTCGACCGCGCCGCGATGCGCGCCGGCCGCGGCAGCTCGGACGCCTACCTCGAAGACTGGCAGCGCAGCCCGCCGAAGACGGTCGGCGACGACCTGCAGGCGGAAGCGCAGGCGGCCGCGGCCGGGATCGAGGCCCGCTATTCCGACGAAGACCTCGAGCGCCTGATCCGCGCCAAGGGCATCGACCCCGACAAGGCCCAGGCGACGCCCCCGGCGACCGACGACGGAGCCGGCTGATGTACGCCGTCCGACTCTGGTCCGTGCGCCACGCGCGCGGCCTGTCCGCCTTCTACGACGCCTTCGAGCGCGTGCTCCTGCGCTGCGCCCCGCTCTTCAAGGCCATCGGCTACGAGCGACTGGAGAAGCCCGTCGCCGCGGTGGAGGGCACGGTCAAGGGCCTGCTGTTCGACTGCCAGATGTGCGGCCGCTGCGCGCTCAGCTCGACCGGCCTGTCCTGCCCGATGAACTGCCCGAAGCAGCTCCGCAACGGCCCCTGCGGCGGCGTGCGCGCCAACGGCCACTGCGAAGTGAAGCCGGAGATGCGCTGCGTGTGGGTGCAGGCCTGGCAGGGTGCCGAGCGCATCCCGGACGGGCTGGCGAAGATCCGCGTGGTGCAGGCGCCGGTCGATCACCGCCTGCGCGGCTCGTCGGCCTGGCTGCGAGTGGTGCGCGAGAAGACCGGGGCCTCGGCATGATCTTCGAAGACGAGCCGGTTCCCGGCTACCCGCTGCCGATCCTGCCGGGCCACACCTCGCCCGGGCGTTTCGAGCGCGTGCTGCGCGCGGGCAAGTTCGCCATCACGGCGGAACTCGCCCCGCCCGACTCCGCGGATCCGGACGAGGTGTACCGGCGCGCCCGCGTCTTCGACGGCTACGTCGACGCCATCAACGCCACCGACGGCAGCGGCGCCAACTGCCACATGTCGAGCGTCGCCGTGTGCGCGCTGTTGACGCGCGTCGGCTACGCGCCCGTCATGCAGATCTCCTGCCGCGACAAGAACCGCATCGCGATCCAGGGCGACATCCTCGGCGGCGCGGCCATGGGCGTCTGCAACATGCTGTGCCTCACCGGCGACGGCGTGCAGGCCGGCGACCACCCGCACGCGAAGCCCGTGTTCGACCTCGACTCCACCGCCCTGCTCAACATTGCGCGCGGCCTGCGCGACGGCCACCACTTCGAAAGCGGCCGCAAGATCACCGCGGCGCCGCGCGTGTTCTTCGGCGCGGCCGAGAACCCGAGCGTGCCGCCCGTCGAGCACCGTGCCCTGCGTCTGGCCAAGAAGGTCGAGGCCGGCGCGCAGTTCGTGCAGACGCAATACTGCTACGACCTCGACCTGCTGCGCCGCTTCATGCGGCAGGTCGAAGACCTCGGCCTGCTCGACAAGGTGTACATCCTGATCGGCGTGGGGCCGATCCGCTCGGCCAAGGCCGGCGAATGGATGCGCAGCAACGTCCCCGGCATCCACATCCCGGACACCGTGATCGAGCGCCTGAAGGGCGCGCAGGACCAGGCGCGCGAGGGCCGCAATCTCTGCGTCGACCTCATCCGGGAAGTCAGCGCCATCCGGGGCGTCGCCGGCGTGCACGTCATGGCGTACCGGCAGGAGGAGTCCGTCGCCGAGGTCATCGAGCGCTCGGGCGTGCTCGCCGGTCGCGTGCCCTGGTACCCGGGTCGCGACAACCAGCTCAACGCAGACAGGAAGACATCATGACCGAGACCGTCATCAGCTCCGCGACGAAGGAAGTCGTCATCGGCTTCGACCGGCCGTTCGTCATCATCGGCGAGCGGATCAACCCGACCGGGCGCAAGCTCCTCGCGGCGGCAATGGCGGCTGGCGACTTCAGCCGCGTCGAATCCGACGCACTGGCCCAGGTCGCCGCCGGAGCGCACATGCTGGACGTGAACGCGGGCATTCCGCTGGCCGACGAGCCCGCGATCCTCGCCAGGGCGGTGCAGCTGGTGCAGTCGATTACCGACGTGCCCTTGTCGATCGACTCGTCGATCGTCGCCGCGCTGGCCGCGGGCCTGGCGGTCTACAAGGGCAAGGCGCTCGTGAACTCGGTGACCGGCGAGGAAGACCGGCTCGAGACGGTGTTGCCGCTGGTGAAGAAATACGGCGCGGCCGTGGTGGCCATTTCGAACGACGAGACCGGCATCTCCGAGAACCCGGACGTGCGTTTCGAGGTCGCGAAGAAGATCGTCCACCGCGCCCTGGACCACGGCATCCCGGCCTCGGACGTGGTCGTCGATCCGCTCGTCATGCCGATCGGCGCGATCAACCAGGCGGGCGTGCAGGTCATGCGCCTCGTGAAGCGCCTGAAGGACGAACTGAAGGTCAACACGACCTGCGGCGCCTCGAACATCAGCTTCGGCCTGCCGGCGCGCGACGGCATCAACAGCGCGTTCCTGACCATGGCCATCGCCTCGGGCCTCACCTCGGCGATCACCAACCCGCTGCACGGCGACGTCGTTAAGGCCTGCATGGGCGCGGACGTGATGATGGGCCACGACCCGGATTGCGCCCGCTGGATCCGCCGCTTCCGCGAAGTGCCGCCGCCCGGCGCCGCGGGTGCCGGTGGCGAAGCCCCGCGCGGTCGTCGCGAGGGTGGTGCGCGCAGGCGCGCTGCCGCCGCGGCCGCCGGTGGTGGCGAAGGCACGCCCGGCGCGGGCTGAGCGGACAGGCGATCGTCGTGGGCGGACAGGATCCTCTCGTCGTCTTCACGCCGTCCGGCAAGCGCGGCCGCTTCCCGGTCGGCACGCCGTTGCTGCAGGCCGCGCGCACGCTCGGCGTCGACATCGATTCCGTGTGCGGCGGCCGCGCGATCTGCGGCCGGTGCCAGGTGCTGGTGGCCGAGGGCGAGTTCGCCAAGCACGGCGTGCGCTCCAGCGCTGCCAGCCTGTCGGAGGTGTCGGCCACCGAACTGCGCTACGGCGAGCGCAAGGGCCTCGGCGCCGGCTGTCGGCTGTCGTGCCAGGCCAAGGTACAGGCGGACGTCGTGGTCGACGTGCCGCAGAATAGCCAGGTACACCGCCAGGTCGTCCGCAAGGAAGCCGAGGCGCGGGACATCGAGCTGTATCCGCTCGTCAAACTGCACTACGTCGAAGTCGACGAGCCGGACATGCACGACCCCTCAGGCGACCTGCAGCGACTCGAGTTCGCGCTGGCGCGCGAGTGGCAGCTCAAGGCGCTGGAGTGCGATCTCTCGGTGCTGCAGCGGTTGCAGCCCGTCCTGCGCGAAGGCCAGTGGAAGGTCACGGTCGCGGTGCACGACGAGAATCGCATCGTGGCGGTCTGGCCGGGCTTCCACGAGACCGCCTTCGGGCTCGCGGTGGACGTGGGCTCGACCACCATCGCGGCCCACCTGTGCGACCTCGTCACGGGCGAGGTCGTGGCGTCCGCCGGACGCATGAACCCGCAGATCCGCTTCGGCGAAGACCTGATGAGCCGGGTCTCGTATTCGATGATGAATCCGGGCGGCGCGGCCCAGATGACCGCGGCCGTGCGCGAAGCGCTGAGCGCGCTGGCCGGCGAGGTCGCGCAGGCGGCCGGTGTCGAGCGCGAGACGATCCTCGAGGCGACCATCGTCGGCAACCCGATCATGCATCACCTGGTGCTCGGCATCGACCCGGTGGAACTCGGTGGCGCGCCCTTCGCGCTCGCGATCGACCGCGCGATGACGGTGACGGCCGCCGAGATCGGCGTCGAACTGCACCCGAACGCCCGCGTCTACACCCTGCCCTGCATCGCCGGCCACGTCGGGGCCGACACCGCCGGCGTGATCCTTGCGGAGCGGCCGGACCTCACCGACGAGATGACGCTGCTGGTCGACGTCGGCACCAATGCGGAAATCGTGCTGGGCAACCGGCAGAAGCTGGTCGCGTGCTCGAGCCCGACCGGCCCGGCTTTCGAGGGCGCCCAGATCAGCTGCGGCCAGCGCGCGGCGCCGGGCGCCATCGAGCGCGTCCGCATCGATCGCGAGACGCTCGAGCCGCGCTTCAAGGTGATCGGCAGCGACCTGTGGTCCGACGACCCGGGTTTCGCCGAGGCCACGAAAGCCACCGGCGTCACCGGCGTCTGCGGCTCGGGCATCATCGAGGTGATCGCCGAGATGTACCTCGCCGGGATCCTCACGCAGGACGGCGTGGTCGACGGCTCGCTGTCCACTCGCTCGCCGCGCGTCGTACCGAACGGCCGCACTTTCTCCTACGTGCTGCACCAGGGCGCGCAGACGCTGGCGATCACGCAGAACGACGTCCGCGCCATCCAACTCGCGAAGGCCGCGCTGATGGCCGGCATCCGGCTGCTCATGGAGCGACTGGGCGTGGAACAGGTGGATCGCATCCGGCTCGCCGGCGCGTTCGGTGCGCACATCGACGTGATGTACGCGACCGTGCTCGGCATGATTCCCGACTGCGACCTCACCCAGGTCACCTCGGCCGGCAATGCCGCGGGCACCGGCGCACGCATCGCCCTGCTCGATTCGCGCTCGCGCGCGGTGATCGAGGAACTCGTCGGCCGGGTCGAGAAGATCGAGACCGCGATCGAGCCGCGCTTCCAGGAGCATTTCGTGGAAGCGATGTCGATCCCGCACAAGACGGCCAGCTACCCGAACCTGACGAAGGTGGTCACGCTGCCGCCGCCGAAGGTCGTCGTGCCGGCGGCCGGTGACGGCCGCGAGCGCCGCAGCCGCCGCCCGCAAAGACAGGAGAAATAGGGGACACTCACTAATTTTCTT
>JBPOHK010000147.1:0-7925 GCA_052035645.1 Pseudomonadota bacterium | reverse complement strand
TTCGCCGCGCTGTGGCACACGCTGGCCCGCGCCGCCGGCGGCGTGGTCACCTTCGGCATGCGCGAGCGCGCCGACGTGAGCGCGACCGGCGTCGAGGCGCGCGCGGCGGGCGGCGGCTTCGTCACCGCCTTCGACCTGCACGCGCAGGCCGGCACCTGCCGCGTCGAGCTGCCGCTGGCCGGCGAGCACAACGTGATGAACGCGCTGGCGGCCGCGGCGGCCGCGATGGCGGCGGGCGCCGACCTCGCCGCCGTGCAGCAGGGCCTGCAGTCGATGCGCCCGGTCGCGGGCCGGCTCGAGTCCCGGCGGGCGCTGCACGGCGCGCGGCTGATCGACGACTCCTACAACGCCAACCCCGGCTCGATGCGGGCGGGCCTGCGCGCGCTCGCCGGCGTGGCGGGAGAGCGCTGGCTGGTGCTCGGCGAGATGGCCGAGCTCGGTCCGGAGACCTCGCGACTGCACGCCGAGATCGGCGCCTACGCCCGCGAGTGCGGCGTCTCGCGCCTGTACGCCATCGGCGCGGAAGCGCACCACTCCGTCGAGGCCTTCGGCACGGGCGCGAGCTGGTTCGCGAGCGCGGAGGAACTGGTCGAGGCGGTGCGGCCGGCCCTGCACGCCGGCGTGACCGTACTCGTCAAGGGCTCGCGCGTGAACCGGCTCGAGCGCGTCACTTCGGCGCTGGTCGAGCCCGGCCAGGGCGCGTCGGCGGGAGGCCACTGAGGTGCTGCGCTACGTCGCCGAATGGCTCGTCGAGTTCCTGCCCGCGTTCCGCGTCTTCAACTACCTGACGCTGCGCTCGATCCTCGCCGCGCTGACCGCGCTGTCGATCTCGCTGCTGGTCGGCCCGACCATGATCCGCAAGCTGGCCGAGCACCAGGTCGGGCAACGCGTGCGCTCCGACGGTCCGCAGTCGCACCTGACCAAGGCTGGCACGCCGACCATGGGCGGCCTGCTGATCCTGGTCGCCATCGTCGCCTCGGCGCTGCTGTGGGGCGACCTCGCCAACCGCTTCGTATGGGTGGTGCTCGGCGTCACGATCGCCTTCGGACTGATCGGCTTCTGGGACGACTACCTGAAGCTGGTGGTGGGCAATTCGCGCGGCCTGATCGCCCGCTACAAGTATTTCTGGCAGTCGGTCGCCGGCCTCGGCGCCGCGCTGATCCTCTACGGCACCGCGCACTCGCCGGCGGAGACCACGCTCGTCGTGCCGTTCTTCAAGCACGTGCTGATCCCGCTCGGCGTGCTGTTCGTCCCGCTCACGTACTTCGTCATCGTCGGCTCGAGCAACGCGGTGAACCTCACCGACGGCCTCGACGGCCTGGCGATCATGCCCTCCGTGCTGGTGGCCGGTGCGCTCGGCGTGTTCGCCTACGCCTCCGGCAACGTCGTGTTCTCGAACTACCTCGGCCTGCCGTACATCGCCGGCGCCGGCGAGATCCTCGTGATCTGCGCCGCCATCTTCGGCGCGGGCCTCGGGTTCCTGTGGTTCAACACCTACCCGGCCCAGGTGTTCATGGGCGACATCGGCGCGCTCGCGCTCGGCGCGGCGCTCGGCGTGATCGCCGTGATCGTCCGCCAGGAGATCGTGCTGTTCATCATGGGCGGCGTGTTCGTCATGGAGACCGTCTCCGTGATCCTGCAGGTGGCGTCCTTCAAGCTCCGCGGCAAGCGGATCTTCCGCATGGCGCCGATCCACCACCACTTCGAGCTCAAGGGCTGGGCCGAGCCGAAGGTGATCGTCCGCTTCTGGATCATCACCGTCGTGCTGGTGCTCGTGGGCCTCGCGACCATCAAGCTGCGATGAACGAAGCCGCGCACAACCTCGCCCCGCTCGAGGCCGGCACCCGCGCCCTGGTGCTCGGGCTCGGCCGCACGGGGCTGTCCGCGGCGCGCTACCTGCGCCGCAAGGGGCTCGAGGTGCGGGTGGCGGACACGCGGGCCGCGCCGCCCGGCGCGGACGCGCTGCGCGCGCAGCTGCCGGAGGCGGAACTGCGCACCGGGGTCTTCGCGCCGGACCTGCTCGACGGCGTCGCGCAGGTCGTGATCTCGCCCGGGCTGTCGCTCAGCGAGCCGGTCGCCGTCGAGGCGCGGCGGCGCGGCCTGCCGGTGGTCGGCGACATCGAGCTGTTCGCGCGGGAGGCGGCGGCGCCGGTCGCCGCCGTCACGGGCACCAACGGCAAGAGCACCGTCACGACGCTGGTGGCCGAACTGGCCGGCGCAGCCGGCCGGCGCGCGGTCGCCGGCGGCAACCTCGGCGAGCCGGCGCTCGACCTGCTCGAGCGCGAGGTGCCGGAGCTGTACGTGCTCGAGCTGTCGAGTTTCCAGCTCGAGACGACCTGGTCGCTGCGCACGCGCACGTCGGTCGTGCTCAACGTCACGCCCGACCACATGGACCGCTACGCCACGCTCGAACACTACGCGGCGGCGAAGGCGCGCATCTTCGACGGCTGCGACGTCGCCGTGGTCAACGCCGACGACGGGCGGGTGCGCGCGATGCCGGGCCCCGGCCAGTCGGTGATCTCGTTCTCCCTCGCCTCGCCGGACGCCGACTACGCGCTGGCCCGCGATCCGGCCCCGCTGATCCTGCACCACGGCGAGCCGCTGCTGCCGCTGTCGGCGCTGCGCCTGCAGGGACTGCACAACGCCGCCAACGCGATGGCGGCGCTCGCGATGTGCGAGGCGCTCGAGGTTGCGCGCGGGCCGGCGCTCGAGGCGCTGGCGGGCTTCGCCGGCCTGCCGCACCGCTCGCAGTGGGTCGCCGACGTGGCGGGCGTGCGCTTCGTGAACGACTCCAAGGGCACCAACGTCGGCGCGACGCTCGCCGCGGTCGCGGGTCTCGGCGGCCCGCTGGTGGTGATCGCGGGCGGCGACGGCAAGGGCCAGGACTTCGGCGGGCTGCGCGAGGCGTTCCGCGACAAGGTCGACCACGTCGTGCTGATCGGGCGCGATGCCGCGGCCATCGAGGCCGCGCTCGCCGGCGTCTGCACGTCGGAGCGCGCAACCGACATGGCGGCTGCCGTGCGCGCCGCGCGCAGGGCCGCGCGACCGGGCTACACGGTGCTGCTGTCCCCGGCCTGCGCGAGCCTGGACATGTACCGCGACTACGCGCACCGCGGCGACGAGTTCGCCGCCGCCGTCCGGAGCCTCGCCGCATGAGCGCCACCACCGCATCGCTCAACTACGCCCGCTCGACCGGGCAGCCGCGCCGGCTCGTACTCGACACCTGGGTGCTCGGCTCGGTCGCCGCCCTGCTGATGATCGGGCTGGTGATGGTCGCCTCGGCCTCCATCGGCGTCGCCGAGAAGGAGACCGGCCACGCCTTCTCGTACTTCACGCGCCAGCTCATGTTCGTCGCGATCGGGCTGGTGGCCGGCACGGCCGCGCTCGCGGTGCCGACCCGCCTGTGGGAGAAGTACTCGATCTACCTGATGATCGGCGCGTTCGCGCTGCTGGTGCTGGTGCTGGTCCCCGGCATCGGCCACGTGGTCAACGGCGCGCGCCGCTGGATCCGCATCGGCTTCATGAACTTCCAGGTGTCCGAGATCGCGCGCGTGATGCTGCTGACCTACGTGGCCAGCTTCGCGGTGCGTCGCGTGGAGGAGCTGCGCGGGGACTTCAAGGGCTTCCTGAAGCCGGTCGGCGTGCTGGCCGCCGCCGCGGTCCTGCTCCTGTGCGAGCCGGACTTCGGCGCCGCGACGGTGCTGATGGCGACCGGCTTTGCGCTGCTGTTCATCGCCGGCGTGCGCATCTTCTACCTGCTGGTGCCCGTCGCGGCGGCGGCGGCGGGGCTCGGGCTGCTGGCGGTGTCCTCGCCGTACCGCCTGCGTCGGCTGATCGCCTTCCTCGATCCCTGGGCCGATCCCTTCAACAGCGGCTTCCAGCTCGTGCAGTCGCTGATCGCCATCGGACGCGGCCAGTTCTTCGGCGTCGGGCTCGGCGCGAGCGTGCAGAAGCTGTTCTACCTGCCGGAGGCGCACACCGACTTCGTGTTCGCCGTGCTGGCGGAGGAATTCGGGTTCCTCGGCGTGCTGGCCGTGGTCGGGCTGTTCGGCCTGCTGGTCGCCCGCGCGCTCAGGATCGCGCGCGAGGCCGGTGCCGCGGGCCTGATGTTCCAGTCCTACCTCGCCTCGGCGATCGGCATCTGGATCGGCCTGCAGTCCTTCGTGAACATCGGCGTGAACATGGGCCTGCTTCCGACCAAGGGCCTCACGCTGCCGCTGCTGAGCTACGGCGGCAGCAGCATGATCGTCACGCTCGGCTGGCTCGGCGTGCTGCTGCGCATCCACCACGAGACGCAGTCGGCGGGCCGCGGCGGCGCGGTCGCGCGCGAAGGGCGGCGCGCATGAGCGGCAAGGTCGCGATGATCATGGCGGGCGGGACGGGCGGCCACGTGTTCCCGGCGCTCGCCACGGCGCGCGTGCTGCGCGAGCGCGGCTGGAGCATCGTGTGGCTCGGGACGCAGCGCGGGATCGAGGCGCGGCTCGTGCCCGCCCAGGGCATCCCGGTCGAATGGCTGAGCGTCAGCGGGCTGCGCGGCAAGGGCCTGCTCACCCTCGCGGCGGCGCCGTTCCGCCTCGCGCTCGCGCTGGTGCAGGCGCTCAGGGCCGTGCACCGCCACGCGCCCCAGGTCGTGCTCGGCGCCGGCGGCTTCGCGTCCGGGCCGGGCGGCGTGGCCGCGTGGATGCTCGGCCGGCCGCTGGTCGTGCACGAGCAGAACGCCGTGGCGGGCCTGACCAACCGGGTGCTCGCGCGCCTGGCGAGGCGCGTGCTCGAGGGCTTCCCGGACAGCTTCGGCCGCGGCGTGCGCGCCGAGCGCGTCGGCAACCCCGTGCGGCCGGAGATCGTCGCCATCGCGCCGCCCGCGCGGCGCTACGCGGGCCGCGAGGGACGCGCGCGCCTGCTGGTGTTCGGCGGCAGCCAGGGCTCGCAGCGCCTCAACGCGGTCGTCCCGGCCGCGCTCGGCGAGCTGCCGGCCGAGCTGCGCCCGGAGGTGCTGCACCAGACGGGCGCGAAGGGCCTCGACGACACGCTCAGGGCCTACCGCGCGCGCGGCGTCGACGCCGACGTGCGCGCCTTCATCGACGACATGGCGAGCGCCTACGGCTGGGCGGACCTCGCGGTCTGCCGCTCGGGCGCGCTCACCGTCGCCGAGCTCGCGGCCGCGGGCGTGCCGGCCGTGCTCGTGCCCTTTCCCGCGGCGGTGGACGACCACCAGACGCGCAACGCAGAGTACGTGGTCGCGCAGGGCGCCGCGGTGCTGCTGCCCGAGAGCACGCTGACCCCCGTGTCGCTCGCCGCGGCCCTGCGCGAGCTGCTCGAGGCCGGCCGCCCGCGCCTCGAGCGCATGGCGCAGGCGGCGCGCGGCGCGGCCATCACCGACGCCGACCAGCGGCTGGCCGATGCCTGCGTGGCGGCGGCGAAGGAGGCGGCATGAAGGGCCGCATGCGCCGCATCCACACCATCCACTTCGTCGGCATCGGCGGCAGCGGCATGAGCGGCATCGCCGAGGTGCTGATCAACCTCGGCTACCGCGTGCAGGGATCGGACCTGCGCGCCAGCGCGGCGTCCGAGCGGCTGCAGTCGCTCGGCGCGCGCGTGATGATCGGCCACCGCGCCGAGAACGTCGCGGGCGCGGACGTCGTGGTGGTCTCGAGCGCCATCAACCCGGACAACCCCGAGGTCGCGCAGGCGCTCGCCGGGCGCGTGCCGGTGGTGAAGCGCGCCGAGATGCTCGGCGAGCTGATGCGCTTCCGCTACTCGATCGCGGTGGCGGGCACGCACGGCAAGACCACGACCACCAGCCTCGTGTCGAGCGTGCTGGCCGAGGGCGGCCTCGACCCGACCTTCGTCATCGGCGGGCGGCTCAAGAGCGCCGACAGCAACGCGCGGCTCGGCGCGGGCCAGTACCTGGTCGCGGAGGCCGACGAGAGCGACGCCTCGTTCATGCACCTGCAGCCGATGATCGCGATCGTCACCAACGTCGACGCCGACCACCTCGGCACGCACGGCGGCGACTTCGGCCGGCTCAAGGCGTCGTTCGTCGAGTTCCTGCACAACCTGCCGTTCTACGGCCTCGCGGTGATCTGCCACGACGACGCCGAGGCGCGCGGCCTGATCCCGCAGCTCGCGCGCCCCTACCTCAGCTACGGCTTCGAGGAGGGCGCCGACATCCGCGCGGTGAACGTCGTGCGCGAGGGGCCCCGCTCGGAGTTCGACGTGCTGCGCCCGCAGGCGCCGGCGCCGCTGCACGTGTCGCTGAACCTGCCGGGCCGGCACAACGTGCTCAACGCACTGGCCGCGGTCGCCGTCGCGACCGAGCTCGGCGTCGACGACGCAGCGATCCAGCGCGCACTCGCCGGCTTCCAGGGCATCGAGCGCCGGCTGCAGTTCCTCGGCGAGGTGACGCTGCCCGCGGGCCGCGTCGCGCTCGTCGACGACTACGGCCACCACCCGACCGAGCTGGCCGCGACCCTGGAGGCCGCGCGCCAGGGCTGGCCAGGGCGGCGCATCGTGCTCGCGTTCCAGCCGCACCGCTACACGCGCACGCGCGACCTGCTCGACGACTTCGCGCAGGTGCTGTCGCAGGCCGACGCGCTCGTCGTGGCGGAGGTCTACCCGGCCGGCGAGGCGCCGATCGCCGGCGCGGACGGCAAGTCGCTGTGCCGCGCGATCCGCACGCGCGGCCGCGTCGAGCCCGTGCTGCTCAAGGCCATCGAGGAGCTGCCGGCCGCGCTGGCCGGCATCGTGCGCGACGGGGACGTCGTGCTCACCATGGGGGCGGGCAGCAGCGGCGCCGCCGCCCACGAACTGCCGCGCACCCTGCCGGCCGCGGCCGCGCCAGGAGAGCGTCCATGACCCGCCCGCACCCGATCGCCGCCGCCGCCGACTTCGGACGCGTCGCCGTCCTGCTCGGCGGCACGTCCTCCGAGCGCGAGGTCTCGCTCGACTCGGGCCGCAACGTGCTCGAGGCGCTGCAGCGCCGCGGCGTGGACGCCACGGCCGTCGACGGCATCCCGGCGCTGATCGACGCGCTGTCGGGACCCGCCGGCCGCCGGTTCGACCGCGTGTTCAACATCCTGCACGGCAGCCACGGCGGCGGCGAGGACGGCGTGCTGCAGGGCCTGCTCGAGTCGCTCGGCGTGCCGTACACCGGCTCCGGCGTGCTCGGCTCGGCGCTCTCGATGGACAAGATCCGCACCAAGCAGGTGTGGCTGTCGGTCGGCCTGCCGACGCCGCCCTTCGTGCGCCTCGACCGCGGCGAGGACGTCGTCGCCGCCGCGCGCAAGCTCGGCCTGCCGGTGATCGTGAAGCCCGCCTGCGAGGGTTCCAGCGTGGGCGTGAGCCGCTGCTTCCGGGACGCGGACCTCGCCGCGGCCGTGGAACTCGCCGCGCGCTACGAGGGCCCGCTGCTGGTCGAGAAGCTGATCGAGGGCGAGGAGTACACGGTCGGCGTGCTCGGTCTCGAGGCGCTGCCGTCGATCCGCATCGTGCCGGCGGGCGAGTACTACGACTACCACGCCAAGTACGTCGCCGAGGACACGCAGTACCTCTGCCCCGGCCTCGCCGGCGCCGCCGAGCAGGAACTCGCCTCGCTCGCCGTCGAGTCGTTCGTCGCGGTCGACTGCAGCGGCTGGGGGCGGGTCGACTTCATGCGCGACCGTGCGGGCCGTCCCTGGCTGCTCGAAGTGAACACCGCGCCGGGCATGACCAGCCATTCGCTGGTGCCGAAGGCGGCGCGCCAGCGCGGCATCGAGTTCGACGAGCTGGTCTGGCGCGTGCTCGAGACCAGCTTCGCGGGGCGGGGGCGCTGATGGACCTCGCGAGCCTCATGCCCTGGCGCAAGCGCAACCGGCGCCGCACCACGGCGGGCGCCGCGCCGGCCGAGGCCGCGCCGCTCGACGTGCGGCGCCTCGGCGCGCGCGCGG
>JBPOHK010000028.1:0-56478 GCA_052035645.1 Pseudomonadota bacterium | reverse complement strand
CGACCTCGTCCATGGATCCCGGCTGGATCGTCGAGCGCATGACGACGGTGTGGTAGCCGGTCTTGTCCTTCAGTGCCGTGCCGATCTGCTCGGACACGCGCCGCACCGCGGACAGGTCCTGGCTGCCGTTCGGGCTCGAGGGCGTGCCGACGCAGATGAAGGACAGGTCCGTGTCGCGCACGGCCCCCACCACGTCGTTCGTCACGCGTACGCGACCCGAGGCGACCACCTGCGCCGTCAGCTCCTGGATGCCCTCCTCCACGATCGGCGAACGGCCGCTCCTGATCAGGTCGAGCTTGACCGGATCGAGGTCGACGCCGACCACCTCGTGGCCGTCGCGCGCCAGGCAGGCCATCGAGACGGCCCCCACGTAACCCAGACCGAAGATGCTGATTTTCATGTCGTACTTGCTTGGTATGGAAACCTGGACTCAGGCGGCCGCCCGGCGCGCGAACTGCGCCGCGATCAGGGCGTCGAGGCGCTGCATCGAGCTCGGCCAGCTGTGGTTGGACAGCACCCGCGCGCGGCCCGCGTCCGCCAGTTGCCGGCGCAGTTCGCGGGACCCGAGGATGCGGACGATCGCCTCGACGAGCTCGGCCGGGGTGTCGTGCACCAGCAGGTGCTCGCCGGGCACGGCGTCGACGCCGCCGGCGGCCTGCCGGCTGCAGACCACCGGGACGCCCATGGCCATCGACTCGAGGATCTTGTTCTGGGTGCCGCGCGCGATCTCGAGCGGCGCGATCGTCAGCGCGGCCCGGGTGACGTACGGCCGCACGTCGGGCACCGAACCGGTGACCGTGACGCCGGGCAACTGGCCGAGGGCGCGGATCTCGGGGCTCGGGTCGGCGCCGACGACCTCGAAGCGCGTCCCCGGGCGACGCCGCTGCAGCTCCGGCAGCACCTCCGCGCAGAAGCGCAGCACCGCCTGCTGGTTCGGGAAGTAGTCCATGCGCCCGATGAAGGTGACGAGGTCGGCCTCGTAGTCCGCATCCGCCGGCTTGAAGAAACCGGCGTCCACGCCGTTCGGGAACCAGGCCGTCGGGCCGCTCGCGCCGAGCGCCTGCAGGGATTCCATTTCCGCACGGGTCGTGCACGTCGCCAGGTCGAAACGGCCGGCCAGCAGCCGCTCCGTGCGCTCGAGCTTCACGGCCTCGAGCCAGTAGCCGGCCGACAGCGGGAAGGCGCGATGCTGCGAGTACTCGCGCCATTTCTGCGAGTCCATGTCGCCGAAATCGATGATCTTCACGCGCGCGCGCGCGTCGGCGACGTAGGGCGCCACCGAGGAGCAGTGCACGAAGATCAGGTCCGGCGCGCCCTGCGCCAGTTCGGCGTCGATCCGCTGCTTCAGGCGCGGCGAGTGGAAGTAGCCGAAGCTCGAGGGGCGCGTGGTCGGCAGCCAGGCGACCATGCGCGGCCAGGCCAGCCGGTCGTCGACCACCTCGACCAGTCGCCGGCTGCAGTGGCGCCCGAGGCCCTCGGCCTCCTCCGCCTCCGCCGGCGAGCGGGCGAGCGACGCCACGGTCACCTCGTGCCCCTGCTCGTGCAGGTGACGGATGATGTTGAACGGACGGATCTTGCCGCCGCGCTTCGGCGGGAACGGCACCCGGTGGCACACGAACAGGACCTTCATGCGGCCAGGCTCTCGCGCAGTCGGCCGGCCACGCCCGCGGCGCTCTCGCCGTCGAGGTACATGCGTGCCCAGATCTCGAGGTTGATGAGCGACAGCAGGTGGTCCGTGCGGTCGGCCTTCTGCTGCTCGTGCTCCCGGATGGTGCGCGCGACCGCTTCGGGGTCCAGCAGCCCGCGCCGCAGGACGGTCTCGCGGGACAGGACGTCGCTCAGCACGGGGGCCAGCTCGGCGCGCAGCCAGGCCCCCATCGGCGCGCCGAAGCCGCGCTTCTCGCGGTACAGGATGCTGTCCGGCAGGATGCCGCGCAGCGCCCGCTTCATCACGTGCTTGAGCTCCCCGCCGCGCATCTTGAGCGAGCCCGGCATCCGCGCGGCGAGCTCCACGAGGCGCTGGTCCAGCAGCGGGACCCGGCACTCGAGCGAAACCGCCATGCTCATCTTGTCGGTGAGCAGCAGCAGGTCGTCCGGCAGCTGCGTCGCGAAGTCGACGTCCATGAGCTGGCGCAGCGGGTCGTCGGTCTGCGCGGCGGCGAAGCCGCGGGCGATGCAGTCGTCGAACGGCAGGTCGCGCTGCAGCAGCAACGCCTCGCGCTCGCGCGCGTCGAAGACCTGCATGTAGGCCCGGTAGCGTTCCTCGAACGGCAGCGCGTCGGCCGCGATGAACGCCTTGGCGAGGCGCAGCTTGTTGAGCAGGCGGCTATGCCGGTCGCTCGGCAGCAGTTTCGCCATCGGCGCCACCAGGGCGCTGCGCACGACCCCAGGCACCCGGTGATAGAGGGAGCGGTAGTGCTCGTCGAGGTAGCGCTTGTAGCCGCCGAACAGCTCGTCGCCGCCGACGCCCGAGAGGATGACCGTGACGTCCTGCCGCGCGAACTTGGACACGAGGTAGGTCGTGATGAACGCCGCGTCGGCGATCGGCTCGTCCATGTGCCAGAGCAGTTCCGGCAGCAGCGTCGCCACGTCCGGCTGCACGACGATTTCCTTGTGGTCCGTGCCGAAGAGCTCGGCCACCTGCCGCGCGTAGGGCAGTTCGTTGTAGAGCTGGGCGCCGGTCGAGCCCTGGAACCCGATCGAGTAGGTCTTCACCGGCTGGCGGCTGTGCCGGCTCATGAACGCCACGACGGCGCTCGAATCGATGCCGCCGCTCAGGAACGCCCCGATCGGCACGTCCGACACCATCTGGTCGCGCACCGAGCGCTCGAGTTCCGAGCGCACCGCGTCGACCCACTCTTCCTCGCTGCGGACCGTGTCGATGCCCGCCGGGGCGCGGTGGTAGCGGCGCTGCGCGACGCGGCCCTGCTCGACCGTCAGCAGCGTGCCGGGCTCGAGCTTGCGTATGCCGGCGAAGATCGAGTTCGGCGCACAGACGTAACCCACCGAGAGGTACTGCGAGAGGGCGGCGAGGTCGAGCCGCGTCGACACGCCCGGCAACGCCAGGATCGACTTGGCCTCCGACGCGAACGTCAGTTCGCCCGCCTCCTGGCGGAAATAGATCGGCTTGATGCCGAGCGCGTCGCGCGCGACCAGCAGCCGGCGCCGCCGGCGGTCCCACAGGGCCAGGCCGAACATGCCCTCGAGCCGCTCGAGGAACGCGTCGCCGTACTGCTCGTAGGCGTGCACGGCGACCTCGGAGTCGCTGTGCGTGGCAAAGCGGTGGCCGGCCGCCTCCAGCTCGCGCCGCAGCTCGCGGAAGTTGTAGATCTCGCCGTTGCAGACGACGACGACCTGGCCGTCCTCGCTCGCGATCGGCTGGTGGCCGCCCGACACGTCGATGATCGAGAGCCGGCGCATGCCGAGCAGGAGCCCGCCGTCCGCGTACGCGCCGGAATCGTCCGGGCCGCGATGCACCATGGCGTCGCCCATCAGTTTCAGGACGTCGGGAGGGCGGCGGGCCGGCCCGTCGAGACTCAGGATGCCGTAGATGCCACACATGACCGGCTCACCCCAGGTACTTGGCCACGGGCGGGCCGATCATCTGCGTGAGGCGCAGCGGCAGCTTGCGCCACAGCTCGATCGCCTTGCCGTACTTCGGATTGGTCGGGCTCAGGTTCGGCATCTCCCTGCGCCGGACGAGGAAGTATTCGTAGTGCAGCGGCTCGGGCTCGAAGCCCCAGTGCGTCTTGAAGTCGAAGGCGCCGGTGCCGCGCTTGCTGCGGCCGTAGTCGAACAGGCGGCAGCCCCGCTCGCGGGCGCGCTCCATCACGGCCCAGTACATGTAGTCGTTGCCGGCCACGGCGCGCGCCTCGCCCGTGCCGCCGCCGTAGTACGGCAGGACCTCGTCGCGGAAGTAGAAATTGAGCACGCTCGCGACCGCGCGGTCGCCCTTGAGGATCGTGACCACGTCGCAGTCGTCGCCGAAGACGTCCCGGAGCGCCTGCAGGTAGGCCTTGCCGAACACGGGCGTGCCGAGGTTGCGCAGGCTCTCGGAGTACATCTCGTAGTGACGGTCGACGGTCGCGTCGGCCTCGGCCCGCAGCTCCTCCTTGATGCCCTTGCGCACCATCGCGCGCTGCTTGCGCGGGATGGCGAGCATGTTCTTCTCCGGGTCCGGATCGATGGCCTTGCGGAACGTCACGTACAGGTCCTTGCAGGGCCACTGCGGGTGCCGGCGGACACGATTGCGCAGCTCGAGGTAATCGACGCCGAGGCGCTGCGCGAGCGCGCAGCCCGCGGCCTCCAGCGCCGCGAACGCCTCCGCGCCGGAGGCGACGATGCCGCCGTAGACGCAGAACGGCGTGGATACCAGCGCGTTGCCGAACAGCAGGCTCCTGACGTGCGCCAGCGGCAGCACGCCGACGATGCGGCCGCCCGCTTCGGCCAGCAGGTAATGGCTGGGATGGCCGAACGCCCGGCGCAGGACCTCCTGCCAGCCGGCGAGGTGGAAGAACGTGCCCTCCGGGTGCGAGCGGACGTACTCGTCCCAGGCCCGTGCGTCCCGGGGCTCGAAGCCGCGCACCGACACCGGATCCCGGGCCGGGGCGGGTCCGCTCTGCTCGACCTGCTGCGCCTCAGCCGACACCGAACACCTCGTCCATGCGTCCCCAGCGGAAGTCGCCCAGCAGGCGCTCGAGCCGCCCGTGCATCGCATCCAGGTTCAGGTAGTGCCGGAACCGCGACTTGAGCGGGGCCCCGCTAACGCGTGGCTGGTCGGGGTCGACTTCCCAGGGGTGGAAATAGAACAGTCCCGGCTGGCCGTCGTCGCGGTTCACGCGCCGCAGGGCCCAGCGGAACGCGCCGTAGGGCAGCAGCCGGAAGTAGCCGCCGCCGCCGCAGGGGAAATTCCGCCCGCCGATCGCCACGGTCGTGACCGGGATCTCGAGGATCCCGTCCGCGTGGAAGCGGAACGGGAAGCGCGGCGCCTCCGGCATGCCGTAGAGGTCGTGCCGGATCGGGTAGATGCTGGAGCTGTAGACGTGGCCCGTCTCGAGCAGCACGTCGAGGGCCCAGAGGTTGCGGCCGTTGATCGAGTAGCTGGGCGCGCGGTAACCGCGCACGGCCACGCCGCCGATGTCCTCGAGCAGGGCCTTGGTGCGCACCACGTCCGCGCGGAACTGCCCGGGGTCGAACTGGTGGACCCGGGTGTGGTCGTAGCCGTGGCTCGCGAGTTCGTGACCGTCCGCGACGATGCGCCGCACCAGCTGCGGGTGCTTCTCCGCCACCCAGCCGAGCACGAAGAACGTGGCCCGCACGCGCCGGGCGGCGAACAGGTCCAGCACGCGGCCGGTGCTGTACTCCACGCGCGACGGCACGTCGGCCCAGGCCGAACGGTCGATGGTCCGCTCGAAGGCGGCAACCTGGAAATGCTCCTCGACGTCGACCGTCAGCGCGTTGCGCAGTTCGGCGGCGGCGACGCGCGGTCGCTCGACGAGGATCGGTCGCACGGCGGCATCCATGATCGCTGCTTGCCGAGGCTCGTCGCGGCCCGTCAGCGGGCGCGCTTGGCCGTCCACTTGCCGCGCAGGCCCACCCACCAGCCGTCGTAGTCGGTGCTGCCCGAGCGGTTGAGGAACCCCGTCTCGAGCGACGCCGTGAGCCGCGGTCCGAAGTCGCGGTTGGCGCGCAGGATCGCCTGGGTGTCGTAGTCGTGCGAGCTCGCCAGCGGGTCGACGGCGGTGAGCGTCGCGTTGCGCGAGATGTCCATGTAGGCCGCGGATGCGTCGATCGAGAAGTTCGAGGCGAGCTTGCGCGTCACGCCGAACGTCGCGCCGGTGCCGTGCTCGTCGCCGTAGGCATTGCGGATGAAGTCGCGCTTGGTGTCGTAGGCGGTGAGCGAGATCTCGGTGCGTGAACCCTTGGCGACGACCGAGACGCGGCCGTCCTTGCTGACGAACGGCTGGGAGTTGAACCGCCCGCCGTCGATGCCCGGGTCCGCGCCCGGCGGCAGCGTGCCCGGGTCGAACTCGCCCAGGCTCAGGCCGCGGGTCTGCACGCTCGGCGCCTCGCTGTACGACATCGTCACGTCGATGAAGCGCGCGCGGTGCGAGATGCTGCCGGAGTAGCTGTTGCCGAAGAACCGGTCCCCGTAGCGGGCCTCGACGGAGGTCCGCGGATCCGGGGCGTAGCGCAGGCCGGCGTCCCAGTACTCGCCGTCCAGGCCGCCCTGGGTCGTGCTCTCATCGAGCTTGCTCTCGCGGCCCACGTCGACCACCAGCGCCATGCTGCGGGTCATCTGGAAGCTGCCCTCGAGACCGGCGCGCTCGTACTCGTAGGGCACGGCCCGGTCGTAGTCGGACTTGTCCCACTCGTAGAAGATCCGGCCGTTGAGCTTGCGCCCCTCGCGTGCGGTGCCGAGGCTGACGTGCGCAGCCTGGTCGACGGAGTCGTCGTAGCTCAGCACGCTGACCGTGGTGGTCTGGCTCTTGCCCTGGTCGAGGTACCAGACGCGGCCGTAGGAGTACGCCGCCTCGAATTCGAGCGCATTGAAGCGTTTGCGCAGGATGGGCGTCACCGACGCCGTGGCCTGCTCGGCGAGGTTCTTCTGGCCGAAGATGCCCATGTTGCCGTAGTTGAGGCTCTGGGCCGGGTCGATGATCGTGTCGCCGTAACTGGCGTCCGCATCGACGTAGAACAGCTCCGGCACCGCGACCACGCGGCCGTTCGCCTGCAGCTGGTGCCCGAGGTCGTTGTAATCGCTGTCGTCCCAGGCGCGCGTGACCAGCGTGTAGTCGAGCGCCGCATTCACGCGCTCCGTGTTGTAGGAGGCGTAGATGCCTGGGGCGAGTTCCAGGCCGAACGTGTCGACCTTGTCGGCCGAATCCTCGGCCAGGTTGATGTTGCTCGCGTACTGGGTCGCCGCCTCGAGGCGAGGCTCGAGGTAGGCGCCGCGCGGCGCGTCCACCTGGCCGAACCCCGTGCCGACCAGCGAGCGCTGCTGGGACTGGTAGGGATTGTTCGGCGCGACCTGCGCCGTCGCCAGCGCCGGCAGCAGCAGCATGGCGCCGGCCGCGGGCACCAGCGCCCGCCGCACGGCCGCCGCGGTCGTGGCGGATCGGTTCCTGTCGTGGATCATGGGTTCCCCTTCCCGCCGTCCGTCTCGTCGCGGCCGTAGCGGTACCCGTAGCCGTAGTAATACTGGCCGTAATACTTGCTGATCGCCGACGGCTCGACCCGGTTGAGCACGGCCGAGACCGGTGTCGGCTTCTCCACCAGCGCGATCGCGTCGAGCACGGCGCGCTGCTCCGTGTGGTCGGCGCGCACGACCAGCAGCACCTGGCCGGCATAGCGCGAGGCGACCTGCGCCTCGTTGGTGGCGAGCAGCGGCGGCGAGTCGAAGATCACCACGCCCTGCCCGGCCCGCCGGCTCAGCTGCTCGAGCACGACCTGCATGCGATTGCCCGCGAAGAATTCCGGCGACTGCTCGTGCCACTTGCCCGCCGGCACGAAGAACAGTCCCGGCACCGTCGTCTGGTAGGTGATGTCGGAGACCGCGAGCGACTCGTCGTCCAGCGCGTCGTTGAGCCCGCGGTGATCGCTGAGACCCAGCGTCGGGGTCAGGCCCGGCCGCGCGACGTCGCCGTCGACCAGGATCACGCGCATCTCGCGGTCCTTGGCGATGCTCATCGCGAGGTTGAGCGAGGTGAAGGTCTTGCCCTCGGCGGGCAGCGCGCTCGTCACCTGGATGATGTTGTTGCGGGCCGGCGTCACGCCGCCGCGCCCGGCGATGGCCGCGAGCAGCGGCCACTTGATGCGCCGCATCTCCTCGTCGACCTGCCGCGACATCTGCTCGAGCGGCAGCCGCCCCTCCTGGCGCAGCTTCTCGACCTCGATCTCGACCAGCGGCTTGAGGTCCCGCTGGGTCAGCGACATCAGGTCGACCCCCGCCGGACGCTCCGGCTCGCGCTGCTCCGTGTCGAAGGCGAGGCCGGCGTCGGCGGCGACCGGCGCGGCGACCTCCGGCAGCGGGGACGGCGCGGCCGGGACGGGCTCGGCCGCGGGCTGCGACTGAGCCTTCTGCTGGGCCTTCTGCATTGCGCGTTCGACGATGCTCATGGCGGGACCTCAGCCCAACAGCCCGCGCACGGCGGCGCGCAAGGGTTCGGACAGCACGACATTCAACAGGAACACGACGAGCAGCAGGCCGAGGGCGCCGCCGACCATGACCGACTGCTGGCGGTGCCACGGCAGCACCACTTCCTGGATGGCCGCGGTGATCGAGCCGAGCACGGGCACGCCCGTCACCTTCTGCAGGAAGTCGCGCGTGGTGAAAGTCGGATGCAGCTGCGAAAGCACGACCGCGAGGCCGATGCCGAGGCCGAGCGCGGCGAGCAGCACCATCGTGTCGAGCACGGGGCGCATGGGGCCCGAGGGCTTGAACGGCACGGTCGGCGGCTGGATCACGCGGAACTTCACGCTGTCCGTGTTCTGCTCGGCGTCCTCGGAGATCTTGGCGGACTCCAGGCGCTTGAGCAGCGCCTCGTACTGGTCCTTGTTGACCTGGTAGTCGCGGTTGAGCCGCGTCAGCTCCGCCTCGACCTCCGGGATCGCGTCGACGCGGCTGCGCAGGTCGGCGATCGCCGATTGCTGGGCGGCGATCTGCCCGCGCAGCTCGGCGAGGTCCGCGTCCGCCTGGGACAGGCTGAGACGCAGGTTCTGGTAGACCGGGTTCATGTCGAGGCTGCGCGCCACCGACTGGTCGAGCGAGAGCTCCGCGCCCGGGGGCGCCACCGAGCGGGACACCTTGGCGCCGTTGCGCTTCTCCTCCTCCAGGCGCGCGATGGTCTCCTTGAGCGAGATCACCTGCGGGTGCTTCTCCGTGTAGGTCAGCAGCAGTTCGTCGAGCTGCGCCTTGAAGCGGGCAATCTGGCCGTCGATCGGGCTGCCGCCGCCGCTCGGCGCCATGATGCCGAAGGTCGGCTCCTCGCCCGAGAGCTGGCGGGCCAGCTCGTTGCGCCGCTCGTTGAGCTGGCTGAACTTCTGCTGCAGCTGCTGCAGGGCGCCCATCGCGGTCTCGAGGCGCTGGTAATAGTCGCCGCCGTTGCCCGGCAGCGTGCCCACGTTCTGCTGCTTGAACTGCGCGAGGCGCTGCTCGGCCTCGGTCAGGCGGGCCTCGTATTCCTTGATCTGGCTCTGCAGGAAGCGCTGCGCGACGCCCGAGTCCGAGCGCTTCAGGCCGAGGCTGTCCTCCATGAAGGTGTCGAGCAGCGTGCGCACCACGCGGTGCGCGACCGCCGGGTTGTTGTCCTCGAACGTGACCTCGAACGTCTCCTGCGTGCTCGCCGGGCCCGAGGGGCGGCCGAGCGAGATGTGCTTGGCGAGCGAGTCGATCACCTCTTCCTGCTCGCGACGGGTGTTCTTGCCGACCAGCAGGTCGGTCTTCTGCGCCACCTTCTCGAGGTTCGGGCGGCTGAGCATGACCGCCTGCATCATCGCCACCTGGGTCATCACGTCGCGGTCGACCGCGAGGCCGGACAGCAGCGGCTTCAGCAGCGACTCGGTGTCGACGTAGACCTGGGTGGTCGACTCGTACTTGTCCGGAATCAGCTGCACGCCGACCCAGCCGAGCACGGCCACGGCCCAGGCCGTGACGACCGCGTGCCAGCGGTAGCGCCACGCGCCCCGCAGGATCACCATGATCTCGGTGAAGATCTCTTTCATGGCTCAGAACCGGCTCTCGGGAATGATGAGGACGTCGCCCGGGCGCATGGGCATGTTGGCGGAGATGTCGCCCTCGCTCAGCAGGTCGCGCAGGCGCACGGGGATGCGCAGCTGCTTGCCGCCCTCGTTGCGGACCAGCACGGCGCGGTTGCCCGAGGCGAACTCGGCGAGCCCGCCCACGGCGATCATCACGTCGAGCAGGGTCATGTTGGCGCGGAACGGCAGGGACTGCGGCTTGGAGGCCTGGCCGACCACGCGGATCTGGTCCGAATAGGCGCCCACGAAGCTGGTCACCATCACGCTGACGGTGGGGTTGCGGACGTACTCGGACAGCGCCTTCTCGAGATCCTTGGCCAGTTCCCCGGGCGTCTTGCCCTCGGCCGGCACGCCCTCGATGAGCGGCGTCGAGATGATGCCGTCGGGCCGGACCGGGACGGTCACGGTCAGCTCGGGGTGGTTCCAGACGAACACCTGGAGGGTATCCCCCGGGCCGATCTTGTATTCGGTGGGGGCCTGCGGCGCCTGTGCCGGGGCCTCGACCATGCGCGGCTGCCCGCCGCATCCCGCCAGCCAGGCCGCGGCCAGCAGCACCCAGGCCGCCGTCCGTCCCATGGATTTGCTCATGATCCTTCCCGCGTTCCGCATATTGGTAACTCGACGCCCTATTTTGACAGTTGGCCGAGGAGCTTCTGAGCATCAGTTCGCACTGCTGGCGACAGTTCGCCGGCCAGCGCCTGCCGGAGCTCGGTCAGCGCCTCCCCTTTGCGGTCGGTCCCGGCCAGGGCCACCGCATAGTGATACCGGATCTCGGCCGCCCGGGGTTCCCCCGCCACGGCGGACTTCAGCAGGGGCACGGCCTCCGCCTCCCGACCGGCACCCACCAGGATCCAGGCGTACGTGTCCGCGACGGCCGCCGACTGCGGCGACAGCTCGTGGGCGCGTTTCGCCGTCTCGAGCGCCCGCGCGTCGCCCTTCTGCTGATAGAGGACCGCCAGGTTGTTCAGCATGGCGACATCGTCCGGGTGCCCGGCGAGACCCTGCTCGTAGAGCTGGATCGCGGCATCCTGGTTGCCGGAGAGCAGCTTGGCCTGGGCCACGATCCGTACGGCGGCGACGTCCTGCGGGTGGGTCGCCACCCACTCCTCCACGCCCTTGACCGGGTCGCCGGCCCCGGCCCGACGCCCCGCCTCGTACTCCGCCAGCACCAGTTCGAGGTCTTTGCCCCGAGCACCGGCGCGGCGATAGGCCTCCAGCGCGTCCTTGTAGCGCTTCTGGGCCATGGCGAGGTCGCCCTGCAGCCGCTCGACCGTGGGCGATTCCGGCGCGACGCGTTGCAGCCGCTCCAGGTAGGCGGCGGCCTGCTCCACCTGCCGGCCCTGCAGGGCGAGCGCGGTGGCGACCTGCAGCGCCATCACGTTGCCGGCGTCGGCCGCGAGCAGCCTGTCCATGGTGGCGAGGGCTGCCTTGGCGTCGCCGGCGGCCAGGTGGGCCCGCGCCAGGTTCATCGCGTACTGGGGCTCGTTGGAACCCAGCCGCACGGCATCGCTCAACGCCGCGATCGCGCCGGCGCGGTCGCCGGCGGCGAGCAGCACGAGACCGCGCAGGTTGGCGATCGGCGCGCTGCGCGGATTCTTCTTCGCCGCCGCATCGACGATGGCCTTCGCCCGCGCGGTCTCGCCGTTGCGCAACTGGAACTGGGCCAGAGCGGCAGTGGCGTCCAGCGAGTCGGGGTGGTCGGCCACCGCCTTGGAGAGCCAGCGCTCGCTGCCGAGCCTGTCGCCGCTCGCGCCGGCCGCGAGCGCGGCGCCGATGGTCGCGGCGAGGTTGGTCGGGTCGAGTTCCAGGACACGCTGGAAGCGCGCGCCGGCATCCGCCGTCTTGCCCTCCGCGAGGTCGAGGCGCGCCAGGTTGAGCAGCGTGCCCGGGTCGTCGGGGCGCGCCTTGAGGACCGCCATGAACTGTTCGCGACCCGCGTCGCGCTGGCCGGACGCGGTCAGCGCGGCGGCCACGAGGGTCTGCACCGCCGGGTCGTTCTTCGACCGCTCCAGCAGCGCCTTGCCCTCGGCGGCGGCGGCGTCCCGGTCGCCCTTGCCGAGCAGCGCGGCAATCAGCTGGTACTCGCGCTGGTAGCCGCCGCCCGGACCGGCCGGCGGCATGGCGCGCAGCATCTCGATCGCGCGGTCGTAGGCGCCCGCGGAGGCGAAACCGGCGGCGATCTCGAGCTGGACGTCGGTCGCGAGCGCCGCATCCGGCCGGGCGGCCGCCTGTGCGAGATACGCCAGGGCCTGGTCGCGATCGCCGGCCGCGAGGCTCAGCCGTCCGGCCATCGCCAGCAGCGAGGGATGGGGGTCCTGGGCCAGCGCAGGCTTCAGGCCCTCCAGCGTGAGGGCCGGCGACTGGACCCGCAGGCGCGTCTCGGCGAGCAGGCGCTGCGCCTGCACGTTGTTCGGCTCGCTCGCCACCACGCTCGAGAGGTTCATCTCGGCCTGGCCGTAGTTGCCCTGGCGCAGGTTCACCAGGCCGAGCAGCATGCGCGCCTGCCGATCGTCGGGCTGGCCCGCCAGCACGCCCTCGAGCAGCGTGCGGGCCTCCTCGACGTCGCCCGCCGCCAGGTCGACCTGGGCGCGCAGCACCTTGAGGTAGGGATTGTTCGGGCCGGCCTGCGTCAGCCGGCTGGCGGTCGCCTTTGCCTCCGGGATCCGGTTCTGCCGGACCTGGATGTCGGCCAGCGCGACCAGGGCCTGCACGCGGGCCACGTTGTCGCCACTCTCCTCGGCGGCCGCAGCGGCCGCGGCGTAGGCCTTCTCCGCCGCCGCCATGTTGCCCGAGAACGCCTCGATCTGGCCGAGCGCGTGCTGGTAGGCCGAACGCGTGCGCAAGCGGTCCGGCGCAGCGGCGAGCAGGGCCCGGGCCCGCGCGAGGTCGCCCGATTGCGCGGCGACCGAACTCTGGCCGATCCGGGCCGACAGATGATCAGGATCGATGCGGGTGGCTTCCTCGAAGGCCGACATGGCCTCCGCACCCCGCTTCTGCGCCAGCAGTATTTCGCCGCGCGCCACCAGCACGTCCGCCCGCGCGCCGACCTCCGCCGCGTCCGGCTGGCACTCGCCGAGGACCTTGTCGGCCTCGGCCTTGCCGGCCCAGATGCGGCACTGGGTCCCGAGCAGTGAACCGGCGGTGGCACCGAGCTCGCGCGCCTTTTCGAGCTGGATCGAGGCCCCGGAGAGGTCGCCGGCCTCGAGGCTGGCGCGCGCGAGCAGGTGGCGCGCGCGCGCACTGCGCGCATCCTCCTCGACCAGATTGCGCGCATCGACCAGCGCCAGGCCCAGCTTGCCGTCGGCCAGGCTCTGCTCGGCGCGCTCGAGGAGCGCATCGCCCTTCGGCGCACAGGCCGCGGCGAGAAGGCAGGCCGCCACGACGGGCAGGTGCCGGTGGCGGAGCGTCATTGCCATCCTTGCTGCAACGCCAGTCACTGGCTCACTCCTCCGTGCTGCGTTCGGCCACTTCGATGTCGTTCTTCTGCATCAGGTCGTACAGCGTCGGGCGCGTGATGCCGAGGAGGTCCGCGGCACGCGAGAGATTGCCGCCGCTCACGGCCAGCGCGCGGCGGATCGCCTCGCTCTCGGCACGCTGGCGCGCGACGCGCAGGTTGAGCCAGGAAAGGTCCGCGCCCCCGTCGCCCGGCAGGCCGAGGTCCTCGACCGTCACGTACTTGCCCTCGCTCATGATCACGGCGCCGTTCACGCGGTTCTCGAGCTCGCGGATGTTGCCGGGCCACGGGTAGGCCTCGATGGCCTTCAGCGCCTCCGGCGTGAAGCCCTTGACCGGCCGGCCGTGCTCGCGGGCACGACGGTCGAGCACCGACTGCGCGATCACCACGGCGTCGCCGCCGCGCTCGCGCAGCGGCGGGATGCGCACCACCACCTCGCTGATGCGGTAGTAGAGGTCCTCGCGGAAGCCGCCGCCCTGGATGATCTGAGCGAGGTCCTTGTTGGTGGCGCAGACGACCCGCACGTCGACGGCGATGCGCTCGCGCCCGCCGATGCGCTCGAGCACGCGGTCCTGCAGGAAACGCAGCAGCTTGGCCTGGAGGGCGAGCGGCATGTCGCCGATCTCGTCGAGGAACAGCGTGCCCCGGTCGGCCTGCTCGAACTTGCCGGGCGTCTGCTTCACCGCCCCCGTGAACGCCCCTTTTTCGTACCCGAACAGCTCGCTCTCGAGCAGGTTGTCCGGGATGGCCGCGCAGTTGATGGCGACGAACGGCTTGTCGGCACGCGGGCTGAGCGAGTGCACGGCGCGCGCCAGCAGTTCCTTGCCCGTGCCGCTCTCGCCGAGCAGCAGCACGGACGCGTTGGTGGGCGCCACCTTCTCCACGACCCGGCAGGCCTTGACCATCTTCTCGCCGATGGCGATGACGCCCTGCAGCGGCATGGCGCCCTGCCGGTGCAGCAGAGCGCGGTTCTGCTCCTCGAGCTCGCGGATCTGGAACGCGCGCTGCACCAGCAGGCGCAGCACGTCGGTGTCGACCGGCTTCTGGTAGAAGTCGTAGGCGCCCATGCCCACCGCGCGCACGGCGTTCTGCCGGTCGAGCTGGCCGGTCACCACGATCACCTTGCAGTGGGGCGAGAGTTTCTGGATCTCGAGCAGGGTCGCGAAACCCTCGGAGACGCCCTCGGCGTCCGGGGGCAGGCCGAGGTCCTGCAGCACGACGCCGGGCTCGTGCCGGCGCAAGGCCGCCAGCGCGGACGACCGGTCCGTCGCCGCGATCACCTCATAGTCGTCGAAACACCACTTGAGCTGCTTCTGCAGCCCCGGGTCGTCCTCGACGTTCAGCAACTTGGGCTTGTGCTCGGCCACCTCGTCTCCCGCGCTCCCGGCCCTCCCGCCGCGGCCGGGCAGGACAGCAAACGCGGATGATACAAGGAGATAGCGGGAAAATTTGTGATTTGACGTTACGAACCGGACAGCCGTCGGCGACCCCCTTCACGGGGGCCGTCGACGGATCGGTCCAGACGGCTACTGGACGGTGTACGACACCGGCGAAGTCTGCGCGCTCTCGACACCGGTGTTGTTGTACGACGACACCGTGAAGTACCAGGTCCCGGCGGCCAGGCCTTCGATCGAGGCGCCCGTGACGGCCGCACCCGGCACGTCCAGCACCTGGGTGAGCGAGCCCGGCGAGGTGCCGTAGCGGACCTTGTAGCCGGCGAGGTTGGTGAGGGCGGTGCCGTCGGCGTTGAGCGTCGGCGCCGACCAGGTGAGGCTCGCCACGCCGGTCACCGGCGTCGTCACAGTGATGGCGAACGCCGGCAGCGTGGCCGAGAGCGATCCGTCGGACACCGAGATCACGATGTTCGAATAGGTGCCGGCGTTCGCCGACGTCGGCGTGCCGCTCAGCCGGCCGGTGGTCGTGCTGAACGTGGCCCACGACGGCTTGTTCGCGATGCCGAAGGCGAGCGTCTGGCCGTCCGGGTCCGACGCGGTCGGCGTGAACGAGTAGGCCTGGCCGGACGCGATGCTGGTGGACGGCGTGCCCGAGATCGTCGGCGCGCGGTTGACGACCGCGACCGCGATCGAGAACGCGGGCAGGCTCGCCGACAGCGAACCGTCCGAGGCCGTGATCACGATGCCCGAGTACGTGCCGGCGTTGGCCGCGGCCGGGGTGCCCGAGAGCCGGCCCGTCGAGGCGCTGAAGCTCGCCCACGCCGGCTTGTTCGCGATGCTGAAGGTGAGCGGCTGGCCCTCCGGATCCGACGCGGTCGGCGTGAAGGCGTAGGCCTGGCCGGAGTTGACGCTCGTGGCCGGCGTGCCGGAGATCGTCGGTGCCCTGTTCGCGGCGGTCACCGTGATCGAGAAGGCCGGCAGGCTGGCCGACAGCGAGCCGTCCGAGGCGGTGATGACGATGGCGGCGAACGTGCCTGCGTTGGCCGCGGCCGGCGTGCCCGAGAGCCGGCCGGTCGACGTGCTGAAGCTGGCCCACGACGGCTTGTTCGAGATGCTGAACGTGAGCGCCTGGCCGTCCGGATCGGACGCCGTCGGCGTGAACGAATAGGCCTGGCCGGTCGTGACGCTGGTCGCCGGCGAGCCGGAGATCGTGGGCGCGCGATTCGGCACGGCCACCGTGATCGAGAAGGCCGGCAGGGTCGCCGTCGCCACGCCGTCGGACACCGAGATGACGATGTTGGCGTACGAGCCGGCATTCGCGGTGCTCGGCGTGCCGGAGAGCCGGCCGGTCGTGGTGCTGAACGTGGCCCACGACGGCTTGTTCGCGATGCCGAAGGCCAGGGTCTGGCCGTCCGGATCGACCGCGGTCGGCGTGAACGAGTAGGCGGAGCCGGCCGACACGCTCGTGGACGGCGTGCCGGTGATGGTCGGCGGCGTATTGGTCGTGCCGCCCGACTGGGCCGGCGCGATCGACAGCGTGAACGCAGGCAGGAAGGCGACGTCCTTGCCGTCGGTCACCGAGATCAGGATGTCGGGGTAGTTGCCCTCGGAGCCCGTGGGCGGCGTGCCCGTGAGGCGGCCGCTGGCGGTGTCGAACGCGAGGAAGGTCGGCTTGTTGACGATCGAGAAGCGCAGCGTGTTGCCGTCGGCGTCGCTGGCCGACGGCCGGAAGTCGTAGACGACGCCGACGCGGCCCGCGGTGACGGGCGAGCCGGAAATCGTCGGTGCGTGATTGACCGTCGAGTTCACGGTCACGGCGAACGGCGGCAGCGACGCGGTGCTCGCGCCGTCGGTCACGGAAATGCCGATGCCGCTGTAGGTGCCGGCGCTGCCGCCGGGCGGCGTGCCGCTCAACTGGCCGGTGGTGGTGCTGAAGCTCGCCCACGACGGCTTGTTGATCACGGCGAAGCTGAGCTTCTGGCCGTCCGCGTCGGTGGCGGTCGGCGCGAAGGCATAGCTCGCGCCCTCGGCCGTGCTGGTCGGCGGCGTGCCGGAGATCGACGGCGTGGAACCCTTCAGCACCTTGACGGAGAACGACATCGAGGTCGTGCTCTTGCCGTCGCTCACCGAGATCCTGATGCCCTGGTACTTGCCGGCGTCGACCATGGACGGCGTGCCCGAGACGCGCCCGGTCGAGGTGTTGAACGCGGCCCACTTCGGCAGTTTCGCGGCACTGAAGGTGAGCGGGTCGCCGTTCGGGTCCTTCGCCACCGGAGTGAAGTCGTAGAACGAGCCGGCGACGACCTGCGGGGCCGGCTTGCCGCTCAGCGTCGGGGCGCCGGAGCTCTGCTTGACCACGCGCGAGACGAGACCGGCCTCGGCCGGCGGACTGCACAACGACGCAAGCGCCAGGGTGGCCGTGCCGAGCCAGAGGGACGTCTTGCGGATCGTGTGCGCTGCAGCCATCGTCTTTCGCTCCCGGTGCGTGCCTGCGGAACGGCGGGACGGCGAGGGAAAGACAGGGTTGCGACAGGACGATGCGAACCGGAATGGGCGGCCGGTTCCCGCGCGTCTGGCAACCCCGCTATCCGTGGCACGTGGGCCCGCGGACCGGAGGCTTTGCGTCCCCGCCTCTCGACGGGTTTGCCTTGAATCAGAACGGCGCCAGTCTCTTACCGGGAATGCGACATGAGCAATCTTGGCTTGCCCGAACTGGGCGTTGCGTCGCGATTTTTCTTAATGCGCGGAGGGGGCGCCGTCCCCGGGCCGGTCCGCCGCGGGGTCCGGCGGCAGCGACAGCGGCACGCGCAGCGTGAAGCGCGTCCCCTGCCCCTCGACACTCGCCACGTCGACGCGTCCGCCGAGCGAGCGGACGTATTCGCGCGCCTGGTAGGCGCCGATGCCCATGCCCTTGGAGCCCTTGGTGGTGTCGAAGGGCTTGAACAGGCGTTCGCGGACGAATTCCGCCGACATGCCGACGCCGTCGTCGATCACGGTGAGCGTCGCCACCGGCACGAGCAATTGCGTCGCGGTCTCCGACGGCTGCACGGCCGTGCCGTCCACGCCGCCGTCGATCTCGACGATCACCTTGACCGAGCCGGATTCGCTGCAGGCGTCCTGCGCGTTGCGCACGACGTGCTCGACGATCATCGTGAGCCGCTCCGGGTCCGCCTCCACCCAGAGATCGTCCTCGCAGCCGCTGCACGCCGGCACCGGCCGGCGGCCCGCGCAGCGTTCGATCGCGCGGCGCGCGACCTCACCGAGCGAGATCCGGCGGGTGAGGCTCTGCAGTTCGCGGCGCTGCAGCTGCTGGATCAGGCGCTGCATGCGCTCGGTGGAATTCGCGATCGTGCTGATCGCGTCGTCGATGAACGCCGGGTTGCGGCGGTGCTTCTCCGCGTTCGAGACGATCAGCGCCAGCTGTGCGGCGAGGTTCTTCAGGTCGTGCATCACGAACGCCGTCAGGCGGTGGTACGCCTCGAACTGCCGGCTCTCGGCGAGCCGGCGGTCCGCCTCGAACTGGGCGAGGTGCACCGCGACGTGGCGGCCCACGGTCTTCAGCAGGTCGCGGTCCTCGTAGTTCGGGCTGAAGGGCCCCGCGGGCGCGGCGAGCAGCAGGAACCCGATCAGCTCGTCGACGTGCACCAGCGGGACGATCAGCCGGTAGCGTCCGCGCCGCTCGGCGATGAACGGCGGCAGGACGAGGTTCTGGTAGGCGTCCGGGACCGCGTGCAGTTCCGCCAGGTCGACGACCCACTGCTCGTCCCGCAGGAAGACCGCCAGCTCGTCGCCGGCGCCGACCTGCGGGTGCCGGCGGGCGTCGGCGAAATCGGCCGCGGGCCACGCGGCGGCGAACTTGAACTGGTCGCGTTCCTCGTTGCGCAGGAACAGGACGCCGCCCGGGCTGCCGATGATCTGCGCGATGGCGCGCACCGCGTTCTCGCGCGTGGCGACGCCCTCGCCCGGCGCGGACAGCGTCTGGATGAAGCGCAGCCACTCGACGCGGTAGTCGTACTTGTTGCGGTAGAAGTGCTTGTTGAGGAAGACGCGCAGCCGCCGGCGGACGCTGGCGGAGGCCACCAGCGTGAGCAGCAGGATGCCGGCGCCGGCGAAGAACACGAGCTGGGCGAAGCGGCCCCAGGTGCCGCCGTACAGGCGGATGACGTACCCGCCGAGCGCCATCAGCAGCAGGTAGCCGCCGATCGCCAGGAACGAGGTCGTGTAGAAGACGACGTGGCGCGAGACGAACACGTTCAGCGACCACTGGGGATTGCGCCGCGCCGCCACCGCCAGCAGCGGCACCGTCAGCAGCAGCACGAGGCCGCGCGCGTCCCAGGCGCCGGGGTCGACCCGCCGCACCAGTTCCATCTGCGAGAACAGGAACAGGTCGTAGGCGAACATCACGCCGAGCGCGACCACGAGGAACTTGAGGGCGTAGCGCCCCGGCTCGCGGGTGTTGCGGTAGAGCTGCTCGAGCAGGATCAGGCCGAGCAGCGCCATCGCGAGCCCGCCGCCGGACTGCACGGACTCCGGCTCCGGCAGCGGCACGCCGGCGCGGCCGAGCAGCGGCGCGACGAGCACCAGCAGCGCGCCGCCGATCCAGACCACGTGCACGGCCGTCGACAGGCGGCTCGCGAGGCCGACGGGCCGCGTCAGGCCGGTGAGCGCGAAGAACCACGCCCCGTAGCGCAGGAATTCGACCAGCAGCACCAGCGAGATCGTCAGCTGCACGAACTGCGAGCCGAGCGCCAGCAGCAGGGCCCAGGCGGCGGTCACCGCGCAGGCCAGGATCAGTCGCGCGCCCTCCGCCCGGCCTTCCCAGCTGGTGAGCAGCAGCAGCGTGAGCAGGAGGAATCCGCCTGCCGCGAGCCCGTACGAGAGGAGGCCGAGCGCGAGCATCGCGCGGACTCAGCGCGCGCCCTTGCCCCAGAGCACGACCTCGACCGTCTGCACGAGGATGGCGAGGTCGAAGAGCAGGCTGCGGTTCTTGACGTAGTAGAGGTCGTACTGGAGCTTTTCGACGGTGTCCTTCTCCGAGGAGCCGTACGGGTAGCAGAGCTGCGCCCAGCCGGTGATGCCGGGCTTCACCGTGTGGCGCTCGCGGTAGTACGGGATGCGCTCCTCGAGCTGGCAGACGAACTCCGGGCGCTCGGGCCGGGGGCCGACGAAGCTCATGTCGCCGCGCAGGACGTTGATCAGCTGCGGCAGCTCGTCGATGCGCGTCTTGCGCATGAACGCGCCGAGCCGCGTCACCCGCGGATCGTTCTGGGTGGCGTACTGCGCGCCGAACTTCTCCGCGTCGACGCGCATGCTGCGGAACTTCAGCACCTCGAAGATCTCGCCGTGCTGGCCGACGCGACGCTGGCGATAGAACACCGGCGCCCGCGGCCCCTCCTCCAGCTTGATGCCGAGGACCGCGAACGCCATGAGCGGCAGGGCCAGGACCAGCAGCCCGCAGCTCGCCAGCAGGTCGAACCCGCGCTCGAGCACGCGCTGCAGCGGCGAGGCGCGGAATCCGTCGCCGAAGATGATCCAGCTCGGGTTCAGCACGTCGAGCCGGACCTTGCCGGTCTCGCGCTCGAGGAAGCTCGGCAGTTCGAGCACCTCGATGCCGGCCAGCCGGCACTCGAGCAGCTCGTGCATGGGGAAGCCGCGCCGGCGGTCGTCCATGGCGACGACGATCTCGTCGATGTTGTGGTCGATGGACCAGCGGAACAGGTCGGGCGGCGCCTCGACGATCCGTTCCGGGGGCGCCATGACCTGGTCGCCGTCGGTCGGCACGAACCCGACGATGCGGAAGCCGCGCGTGTCCGAGCGGCGCCGCAGCTCGAGCAGGCTGGAGGAGCGCTTGCCGGCGCCGTACACGAGCACGCTGCGCTTGAAGAGGTTCTCGTCGACGATGCGCTCGAACAGGAGGCGGGTCAGGAAGCTGGTGACGATCGCCATGCCGGTCGTGATCGCGAGCAGGTCGCGCTCGACGCCGAGGCTCGGCACCACGTAATACACCAGCGCCGACAGCGCCGCGGCATTGACGCAGGAAGCCACGATGCGCACGAACACGCCGGCGAGGCTGCTGCGCTGGCGCGTGGAGTACAGGCCGACCGCGAACAGGGACACCAGGCCGAACGCGGAGAACAGCAGCGCCGTCGGCAGCAGGTCGCCGCTCGGGGTGACCGAGTGCAGATCCTTGTACTCGAAGCGCAGGCCCGCCGCGAGGTACAGGGCAAAGACCAGCAGCGAGCCCTCGACCAGGGCCAGCAGCACGATCGGTACCTTGAGGTACATCTTGAAGAATCGAATGGACAATGCGGACCCTCAGCCTGGAACCGGCTTCGCCACGCCGGACTGTCGGTCGCCGCCCGCGGCCTCGCCCAGCCGCCGGAAAGCGCGCATTTTTCCAGATTTTTCTGTCACTTGCGAGCTTTGTCGAATGTTCGAGTTCAAGCAGGCGCTCGATGGCCAGCCGACTCTACCCGCGCGACCCGGCGGGTCGGTGTGACTGACCTCGCAGTTATGTAAAACGCCGCGGACCGGGGCCGCCCGCGCCTGGCCGTTTGACTTCCCGCCTTATGTTTCGGAGAATGCGCGCCCCTCGTGGGGCCATAGCTCAGCTGGGAGAGCGCCTGCATGGCATGCAGGAGGTCATCGGTTCGATCCCGATTGGCTCCACCACGACGTCCCCATCGTCTAGAGGCCTAGGACACGACCCTTTCACGGTCGCGACCGGGGTTCGAATCCCCGTGGGGACGCCAGGCCGCACCCCGCCTCGTCAGCCATCCCCCCGCGCAAGTTCCGCCCGGAACGGCGTAGCCATCGGCCGCGTCTCGACGCCCGGCGGCGCGGCACACACCCTCGGGATCGCGTTGATCACCGACCCGGCCACCGCGATCTGCTCTGCGGACGTGGGCGTCGCGTCCCCTGCCCGCTTCTCCAGTTCGACGCTGAGCCGGATGCCGGGCTGGCCGCGCACGTGGATGCGCCAAAGGGGCGGATGGGGCTCCTCGAGGTGGGCGCTCTCCATGAACCAGTGGATCGTCATGGTCAGGCGGCGCTCGCCGTCGACGATGCCGTGCCACCGCCAGCGGTAGTGCCCCACCGTCCCTCGCGGCACGAGACCGGCCCACGCATGGATGTCCTGGCTCGCGGCGTACGCACGGTGCTCGGTCTCGACCCGCTGCAGCACCATGCCGAGGTGGCGCGCCATCGCCGACAGGGTCTCGGCGTACATGCCGTTGAGCGCGGCCGCCGGGCCGAAAGCCGGGTCGTTCGGATCGACGGCCGCCGGGTCCGCGCCGAAACCCAGCACCCCGAACACGTAGGCCGGGTTCTTCACGGGCACGCAGGAGACGCTCTCGACGACCTCGACGCCGTCGATGGCGGTGCAGATGCCCGTGGCGACCACGGCGAGCTGTTCGCCGGCGAACCCGGGGTTGAGTCCCGCGCCCAGCAGCGTGGCGCGCCCGCGCTCGCAGGCCGCCTGCAGCCTCGCGAGGCGCTCCCCGCCCCAGTGCGCGGGATCGCTGTAGCCATTGATGCTGATGACGTTCTTGCCGCTTGCGAGCAGCCGGACCAGGTCTGCATCGTGGCTGCCGTACGGCGGCGCGATGCGCCCCGCATGCACGACGACGTCGGCATCGAGGGCGAGGATGGCATCGATGTCGCCGGTGGCGAGGACCCCGGTCGCCGGCCGCCGCGCGAGTTCCCCCGCATCCCGGCCGACCTTGTCCGGGGAGTAGACGAAGACGCCGGCCAGTTCCATCGCCGGGTGGTCGATCAGGGCACGCAGGACGTTGCGGCCCATGCCTCGGGTGGCCCACTGGACGACGCGGTACGTCTTCATGGCGCTGCCTAGAGCGTGCCGACGAGGTGACCGCCGTCGACGGCCAGCACCGCGCCCGTCATGTGGCGCGAGCCGTCCGACGCCAGCAGCATCAGCGGACCGTCGAGGTCCTCGAGCTCACCCAGCCGGCGTGTCGGCACCCGCTTCACGAGGGCCCTGCCGCTGTCGGTGTCCCAGTGCCCGGCATTGATGTCGGTGGCGAAATAGCCCGGCGCGATCGCGTTGACCCGAATGCGGTAGCGCGCCCATTCGAGCGCCAGCAGCTTGGTCATCTGCACGAGCCCGGCCTTCGCCACGGCGTAGGGCAGGATGCGCCCGGCCTGGCGCAGGCCCAGCACCGAGGCGATGTTGACGATCGAGCCGCCGCGACCGTGCGCGATCATGGCGCGCGCCGCCGCCTGCGCCATGAAGAAGCAGCCCTTCAGGTTGATGTCGACGACGAAATCCCAGTCGTCCTCGGACTGCTCGAGCGCCGGGCCGTCGCGGGCGACGCCGGCGTTGTTGACCAGGACGTCCACCTGGGCGAGCCGGGGCTCCAGTTCGCGAATGCTCGCGAGGCTCGCCACGTCGAGCGGGGCGACTTCGATGCTGCCCCCGGACGCGCGCACCTCCCCGGCGAGCGCCTCGAGACGCTCGAGCCGCCGCGCCACGGCAATCACGTGCGCGCCTTCCTTCGCCAGCAGGCGCGCGAAATGCTCGCCGAAGCCACTCGAGGCGCCGGTCACCAGCGCGGTCTTGCCCTGCAGCGTGCGGGTCATCTCGGGTCCTTCACTCGGGCGCGCGGGACTGGGTGATGCGGAAGCGCGAAGTCACGAACGCCAGGTCCGTGAGCGTCGCGTTGCCGGCCGGGTTCAGTCCGGTCACGTGGTAATCGCTGTAGGCTGCGGCGAAGTTGAGCGGCATCGGCCCTGTCAGGTTGCAGGTGAGCTGCGCACCCGCCGCCGCGTAGGCATCCACGGCCCGCTCGACGTAGGACGGATCGGTGGAATAGAGGAATGCCGTGAGACCGCCCCCGCGACGGGCATCGGTCGCGGCCTGCGCGAGCGCCGCGTCCCGATCGGCCGTGCGGATCGCGAAGCCGATCGGCCCGAACCGCTCCTCGCCGTAGAGGTCCTGCGCACCAGCGTCGACGCCGACGATCAGCGGCGTCCGGGTGCGCGCCCGCGGGAATTCCGGGTGCGCGTACGGCGCGGACTCGCGAACGACGCGACCACGCGCGCGCGCCTGCCCCGCCAGCCGGTCCACGAGGTCGCAGGTGCCCTGCGACTGCACCGCGGCGAGGATCGATCCCGCACGCTTGGGATCCGCCGCCAGCGCATCCATGGCCTGCGCCAGCGCGTCCGCGAACTCGTCCGGCGTCACGCGGCCGCCGCGATGACGCACGCCGTCGCCCGGCAGGTACAGGTTCTGCGGCGAGGTGCACATCTGCGCCGAAAACAGGCTGAACGTCGTGGCGAGGCTCTTGAGCACGGGCTCGAGCTCGTCCACCGATTCGACCACCACGGTGTTGACGCCGGAGGTCTCCGAGTAGCACAGCGCCGGATGCGCATTGGCTTCGACCCAGGCCCCGAAGCGCGCGCTGCCCGTGAAGTCCACGATCGCCGTGCGCGGGTGCTGGACCAGCACCTTGCCGAGCGGCTCCTCCGCCGTGTCGAGGCAGAGCGTGACGAGGTCGGGCTCGAAGCCCGCCTCCGTGATGACTTCCCGGCACACGCGCACGGCGATGGCCATCGGCAGGATGGCGGTGGGATGCGGCTTGACGATGACCGCATTGCCCGTCGCGAGGCTCGCGAACATGGCCGGATAGGCATTCCAGGTCGGGAACGTCGCGCAGGTGAAGCACACGGCCACGCCGCGCGGCACCAGCCGATACCGCTTGCGCAGGCGGATGACCGCGGACCCGAAGCGCCGCTCCCACGTGGCTTCCGCCGGCACGTCGGCCATCGCGGCCTGCGCGTACGCCAGCGCCTCGACGCCGCGATCGAGCGCATTGGTGCCGCTGCCCGCATAACTCATGGCCGCGCTCTGTCCCGAGGTGTGCTGGACCGCCAGCGCCGACGCGAACAGCAGGTCGTAGAGCCGGTCGACGATCTCCATGCACACGCCGAGCCGGGCCTCGGCCGGTGCCGCCGACCAGCGCTTCATGGCGGCCTGCGCGGCGTCGAACAGGCGATCGGGGTCCGCCCGCGGATAGTCGATGCCGAGCGGCTCGAGCGTGTACGGCGACACCTCGCCGCCCAGCCGCCCGACCGTGCCGGGTTGCTCGAGTTCGAAGGCACGACCCAGCTGTGCACGATAGGCGGTGCCGCCGGCGTCGGCCGCGGCCGTCCCGCCGCGATGCCGGTCGGGCGTCTCCGGGAACAGCGTGAAGTAGCTGCGCGTGAGGCATGCCTGCCGGGCGGCGCGCAGCGACGCCGCGTGCTTCGCGTGGAAATCGAGCGCCTTGCGATGAGCCTCAGTCATGTCCTGCCTCGTCGAGGGTTCGGTACCGGGCGCCGCGTTCGAGGACCGGCCTGTGCCGGTCGCCACTGCAGGCGATGCAGGCGCGGTCCGCCCACGTGCGCCTCCTCGCTCGTGAAGATCAACGTGCGGCCACGGAGGGAGACGCCGCGCACCAGCAGCGCGCCCTCCATCGCCGGATTCTGCGAGAGTCGCACGTCGAGTTCCACCGTCCGGCCGACCAGGCGCCAGCGGCAGCAGTAATTGACGAACGTGTCGAACGCGGCGGCCCGTTCCGCGACCGTCGCCGGGTTCGGGCGGGCCGGCGACAGCGGCGGACGCCCGGCAGCCGCGATCGTGATCGTGGCCCAGCCGTCGCGCGTCAGGATGAGCAGGCCTCGCGCGCCCTCGCCGAGCGCGTCGCGCACGGACCCATCCGGCATCGTCACCGTCCAGCGCGCGAGTTCCCAGCCGCCGACCAGCCGGCGGCGGTCGAGCGGGATCATGCGTCAGCGGCCATAGGCCGGCCGCGCGAGCGCCGCCTCGTATTCGGCGACGTAGCGCTCGACGATCGCGGCGACCGGCTCGACCGCGTGGATGTGGTTGACGCCCTGGCCCGCCGACCAGATGTTCTTCCACGCCTTGAGCTGCCCCTGCGAGTTGGACCAGTCCATCTTGTCCTTGCCGGTGAGCGCGTCCGGATCGAGGCCGGCGGCGACGATGCTTTCGCGCAGGTACCACGCATCGGCCCCCGTGAAGGTGCGGGTGAGCACGAGGTCCTCGAACGACGCGCGCACCACCATGTCGCGGTACAGCGGCGCGGCGAGGCTTTCCTCGGCGACGATGAACGGCGTGCCCGAATAGGCGAGATCCGCCCCGAGCAGCTCCGCGGCGCGCACGGCTGCGCCGCTGCCGATGCCGCCGCCGAGCACGATGATGCCGTCGTAGAAGTCGCGCACCGCTTCGACGAATGCGAACGGCGAGACCTTCCCGGTGTGGCCGCCCGCCCCGGCCGAGACCAGCACGAGACCGTCCGCGCCCGCCGCCACCGCCTTGCGTGCGAAGGCGAGGCTGCTGACGTCGGCGAACACGAAGCCGCCGTAGGCGTGCACGTGGGGCACGACGGGCGCGGGGCTGCCGAGCGCGGTGATGACGATGGGCGGCCGGTAGCGATCCACCAGCTCGAGCTCGGCGGGGAGACGGTCGTAGGAACTGTGGGTGACGAGATTGAGCGCCCAGGGTCCAACCCGGCCCGGCGTGGCGCGTTCTGCTTCCGCGACGCCCTCCGCCACCTGCCGCATCCACTGCTCGAGGATCTCGATCGTGCGGGCATTCGGCACCGGGAACGACCCCGCGATGCCGGCGCGACACGCCGCCAGCACGAGGTCCGGCCCGGAAACCAGGAACATCGGCGCGGCGACCAGGGGAATCCGCAAACCCGGGGCCAGGGCCTTCAGGCGCGCGGCCCGGCCCTCAGCGGCAGCTCTGCTCACTCGACACCTCCCATCTAACTTGCATTATAGTACTATCCAGCCCGGCCCCGAGGCCACGGACTTTTCGAGAGGAATCGCCGATGCGCAAGTACACCGACCTCAGCACCCAGGACCCGGCCGACCGCCCCACCTGGGTCGACGGCATCGACAACCCCTACCTGCACGGCCCGTACACGCCGGTCATCTCGGAAGTGACGGCGGTCGACCTGAAGTGTACGCAGGGCGAGGTGCCGAAGGACCTGTACGGGGCCTACATGCGCCAGGGCCCGAACCCGGTGCACAAGCCGCCGGGCCTGTACCACTGGTTCGACGGCGACGGCATGATCCACGCGGTCTACTTCCGCGACGGCAAGGCCAGCTACATCCGCAAGTGGGTGCAGACGCGCGGCCTGCGCGAGGACCTCACCCGCGGCAGCGCGAAGATGCCCGGCATCATGGGTCCGTTCGACGTCGCTAAGGTCGCCGGCCACGAGGCCACGCAGATCAACCCGGAGTACTGCAAGGACACCTCGAACACGACGCTCAACGTGTTCAACGGCAAGCTGCTCTCGGCCTGGTACAACTCGGGCCGCGTGTACCGCCTGAACCCGCTCACCCTCGAGACCGAGGGCGAGGAAGACTTCTACGGCGCGCTCGACACCTCGCTGAACGCACACGGCAAGACCGACCCGCGCACCGGCGAGTTCATCAACTACGGGTACGCGGATTTCCAGCCCTGGCTGATGTACTACGTGATCGGGACCGACGGCAAGGTGCGCCACAAGGAACGCGTGGACACCGCGGGCCCGCGCCTGCCGCACGACACGACCATCACCCCGAACTACACCATCCTGCACGACTTCCCGCTGTTCCACGACGTCGACCTGCTGCGCAGGACCGGCCATCGCGTGGTGCAGTTCCACCGCGACCTGCCGTCGCGCTTCGGCGTGATGCCGCGCTACGGCCGCCAGGGCGAGGTGAAGTGGTTCGAATTCGAGCCGGGTTACGTGCTGCACATGGTCAATGCCTGGGAGGAAGGCGACTGGATCGTCATGGACGGCTGCTTCCAGCCCGACCCGACCATCCGCAAGGACCCGTCGGAGTCCGGGCCGCTCGCCTCGATGCTGGCCTACCTGCGCTACACGGGCCACCTGCGCCGCTGGCGCATGAACCTCAGGACCGGCGAGAAGAGCGAGCAGCAGCTCGACGACCTCAACGTCGAGTTCTGCCTGCCGGACATGGAGAAGTACGGCGTGAAGACGCGCTACTCCTACCACCAGCTGATCCCGACGGACCTGCAGACGCTCGCCTTCGAGGGCCTCGTCAAGTACGACCACGACAAGGGCACGCGCGAGATCTACCGCTATCCGGCCGGCTGGTTCCCGAGCGAGGCGCCGTTCGCGCAAAGCACGAAGGGCGGCGACGAGGACAACGGCTACGTCATCACGCTCGCGACCAACATCGCGGACTACCGCTCCGAGGCGTGGATCTTCGACGCGAAGAACATCACCGCGGGCCCGGTGACGAAAATCGCCCTGCCCGCCCGGGTGGCGGCCGGCTTCCACGCGGCGTGGTTCACCGGCGAGAACCTCTGGGGAGCTCAGGCGCGCGCCGCGGCCGCCTGACGCGCCAGTTCACCCTCGAGGTACGCGACGAGGGACTCCGGTGAGTCCTTCGTCGTCTTCGTGCGCTCGTACATGTGCGCGGGCCGGATGGCGCGGTCGAACCACACCAGTTCGTGCTCCGGCTGCGGCGGTCGGGTGCCCGCCAGCCACAGCGCCGTATCGGCGGCCGACGCCTCGTCGCGCAGGATGGATTTCAGGATCCTGCGGAACCGGGGCAGCGAACGCTTCACGCCATCCGTGTCGGCCCAGCCCGGGTGCAAGACGTAAAACGCGAGGCCCCGCGCGCCGTACTTGTCGCGCCAGTGCTGGTTCAGCACGATCTGCGCCCGCTTGTGGAAGCCGTAGGCGAACACGCCGTTGTACTTCGCCGGGTCGGTGACGTTCAGCATCGCGACGCTGAGCGGCATGTTGTAGCCGCCGCCCGAGGTCATGTTGACGACCGTGCCGCCCGCCTCGCGCAGTACGCCGCCCTTCAGCAGGCCCTCGGTCAGCTGGTAATGGCTCAGGAGGTTCGAGACGAACGACGCTTCCCGGCCCTCGACGGTGACCACCAGCTCGTCGTTCAGCACGCCGACGTTGTTGACCAGCACGTCGATGCGTCGCCCGCCCGCCACCAGCCGCTCGATCAGGCGGCCCGTGTCGGACTGCAGCGTGAAGTCGCAGCACTCGGTGTCGAGGCCCGCAATCCCCTCCTGCGCCGCGTCGGCGCGCAGCCGGGCCAGCTTCGGCTCGCTGCGGGCCACGGCCGTGACCGTCGCTCCCGCCCGTGCCGCCGCGAGGGCGATGTAGCGACCGATGCCACCCGACGCCCCGGTCACCAGCCAGTGCTGGCCGCGGTAGCCGGGCGTGAACTTCTTCCAGGACAGGCTGCGCCAGCGGTAGCCCACCTGCGTGTAGCTGGCCGTGAAACGCGTGTAGAAGGCGACGATCTTCTTCAGTTGCTGGTAGTTCATCGCGATCTCCTCAGGCGCGGTGCCGCCGGAGCGCCGGCGGCGGGATGATAGACTGGCACGATCGACCGATTCGAGACCGCGCATGGCGACCCGGAAAAAGGCGCGGCGAGCGCCGCCCGCCCCCGACATCGAGACCGTTCGCGACCTGCTGCGCAGCGGCGATGTCGCGCGGGCGCTGCAGACGGTGGGCGACCGCTGGTCGCACCTGATCATGCGCGACGCGTTCCTCGGGGTGCGGCGCTTCGAGGACCTGCGGCGACGCACCGGCGCCTCCCGCGGCACGCTCACGACCCGCCTCAACTCGCTGGTCGACGCCGGCCTGCTGTACCGGCACCCTTACGGCGATTCGCCCACCCGCCTCGAGTACCGGCTGACGGAGAAGGGCCTCGCCTTCTATCCGGTCGCGCTGTGCATGTGGCAATGGGAGAACCGCTGGGGCGGCGAGTTCGGACTGCCGCCCCGCCTCGTCCACGCGACCTGCGGCAAGACCCTGAAACCGAGTTTCCACTGCGGGCACTGCGACGGCGAGATCGCCTGGCGCGAGCTGCCGTACGAGCCGGGCCCCGGCGCCAGGCAATATGCGAGCGCAGCGCTGCGCCCGACCCGCCACCGCGAGAGTTCGGCTTCGGCGAAGCGGGCCGGCGTGGATACCACGATGTTCCACTGCGTCGACACCGTCGGCGACCGCTGGACGACGCTGCTGGTGGGCGCCCTCTTCTTCGGGTTGCGGCGCTACGACGACATCAATTCGGCCCTCGGCATCGCGACCAACATCCTCGCGGACCGGCTGCGGCGCCTGCAGGCCGCGGGCGTGATCGAGCAGCACCTCTACCAGGAGCATCCGCCGCGCTACGAGTACCGGCTGACGCCGAAGGGGTGGGACCTGCTGCCGTTCTCGGTGGCCATGCACGAGTGGGGCACGCACTGGGTGCCGTCGCCCCACGGCGCCGGCGTGATCCTGCGCCACGGATCCTGCCGCAAGCGCCTGCGGATGCGCCTGGTCTGCGGCAGCTGCGGCCAGCACGTCGAGCCCCGCGAGGTGAAGATCCGCGGGACCACGCGCCCGCCCCCCGCTCAGGCGCGCGGCGGCCAAGGGAAGAAGCCGCTGGTGCGCCGCACGTAGTCCTCGTAACCGGGCCGCTTCTTGAGCATGCGGCGCTCGACCAGTTCCTTGCCCATCATGCCGAGGATGGACCACGTCATGAGCGCGGGCGAGAAGACCGTGAACCAGCCCCACGGGTGCTCGCAGGCCACCAGCCAGTAACCCCACCAGACGCAGGTCTCGCCGAAGTAGTTCGGGTGGCGCGAATAGCGCCACAGGCCCGTGTCCAGCACGCGCCCGGCGTTCGCGCCATTCGCCTTGAAGCGTGCGAGCTGCCAGTCCGCCGTGCCCTCGAAGGCCACGCCGAACAGGACCAGCGCCGCGCCCGCCCACGCGAGCGGGCCGAGCGCCGCCGGCTCGGCTGCCGTCTGCGCGACGAGGAACGGCGCGATGGCGACGAACACGATCGCGCCCTGGTACAGGTTGATGCGCGTGAAGCTGTGCCAGGCGAAGCTGCGTCCCTGGTCCTCGACGTGCCGGCGCAGCCGGGCGTACCGCGGGTCCTCGCGGCCCCAGTTTCGCCAGAGCAGGTAGCCGCCGAGCCTCAGCGCCCAGACCGATGCGAGCACGGCAATCAGCACGCGGCGCGGCTCGGCCCCCTGGCCGACGCAGGCACCCAGCACTGCGGCCGCCGCGATGCACGGCGCGAACCAGATGTCGACGAGACTCGAGTCGCGCAGGGCCATGCTGACGGCCCACAGCAGCGCGAACGATCCGAACACCAGCGCGGCATCCGCCAGCGCCAGTCGCCACAGGTCGACGAGCATGGTCTTGACCCTCCCCGGCGCCGCGAGGCGCCACGGCCAAGACTACGGGCGATGCGAGTGACTTGCAATACTGTACTGACTGGCGCGCCATCGCGCGGCGGTCAGACGGTGATTGCCCCACTGCGCGGCGCCGGCCAGGCCAGCGCGGCGTGCTGCGCGATCCAGTCGTCGAGCCGGTCCGCCACGACCCCGGGGAACGGCACGATGCGGCGTGCGTCCAGGTCCGCAGAGGTCGAGAGGAATTCGATGACGCTCGCCAGCTCGCCGCGGGTCTCGTTCAAGAGGAACACGAGCCCCACCACGCGCTTGGCGTTGCGCTCCGTGAAGCGAATGTGCAGCGCGACCTGGTCGCCCACGTGGACCTCGTTCTGGAACCAGATGTGGTGCTCGAGGTCGAAGATGCCGGTGCGCTCGCGCTTCACCCACTCGACGCTCACGCCGAGCATCTCCATGACGGCGGCGGTCCCGCGGTCGTACATGCCGAGGTGATGCTTGACGTTGACGTGACCGTTGAGGTCTTCCCACTCCGGCGGCACGGTCACCCGGGCCAGCAGCGGTGTGTGCCGGACCTGGTCCGGCGTCGGCATTTCGACTCGCATCCTTCCCCTTCGGCTCAGCGGCGCTTCGATTTCGGTTTCGCCCGGCTCGCCGGCTTGCGCCGGCGTCCGCTGCCCGCGGCCCGCGACAGCTCGTCATACGAGCGCTCGACGCAGCGGCCCAGGAATTCGACGTCCGGCACCTGTGCCGCGTCGGCCGTCAGGCAGATCGCTATCGTATCGTGATATCCGTTCGCCGAAATGAACAGGCCGAGCCCGTGCGTCACCGGCCCCATGCCGAACTGCGCCACCAGCCGGGCACCGCACATGTAGAGCGGCTGGCGGGAGCTCGGCACGTTGGTGACCACGAGGTTGGCCTGGCTGCGGGCAATGCGCTCGCTGCGCAGGAGCCACGAGAGACCGGCGAGCGGCAGGCTGGGGACCTCGCGGCCGAGATCGGCCACCAGCCGCTCCGCGAGGCCGGCCTGCCCCGCCTTCGCGGCCACCGTGCAGCGCCGGACGGCCGCCAGCCGCGCCAGCGGATCGGCCTCCGACGTCGCCAGCGGCACGCGCATGGCCGAGATGTCGTTGCCCGACTCGACCGTCCCGCCGCGGCGGCCGCGGGCGTTGATCGGCGCAACCGCGACCAGGCTGGCGTCCGGCAGTTCGCCGTGGTGCACGAGATAGTCGCGCAGCGCGCCGCCGCAGACGGCCAGGATCACGTCGTTGACGGTCGCGCCGTCCACGGCAGCGCGAATCGCCTGCAGGCCCGACAGCGGCAGGCGGGCTGCGCCATAGGCACGGCGTCCCGTCAGGCGCTGATTGAAGCGCGTGACCGGGATCGGGCTGCCCGCGGGCGCTCGTCCGCCACCGATGCGGCGCTTCGCCGCTTCGAGCAACGCAGGCGATTCGCGCCACAATACGCTCGCGACGCGCAGGGGTGCGGCGGCGTGCGTCGCAAGTGCCCGCGCCACGACCGTCAGCGGTGGTGGGGCCGGTGACGGTGCCGCGTGATCGTCCGGTTCGATCAGGGGCGTCCCACGCGCGTCGGCATCCCACACCATGGCCAGCGCATGCGCTCCCGAGGCGCCGTCGATGGCCGCGTGGTGAAAGCGCTGCATGAGCGCGAAGCTGCCCGGCGCGACGCCGGGCACCGCATCGACGCCTTCGACGACCAGGAGGTCCCAGAGCGGGCGCGCGAAGTCCATGGGCGCGGCGAACCGCCGGGTGGCGAGCCGGCAAAGCTGCGCCCAGTCGCCGGGCCGCGGCAGCCGCACCCGCGTGACGTGGTTCTCCGCCCGGAAAGCCGGATCGTCGATCCAGTACGGGTAGTCGAGATCGCCGGGCACGCGGAACAGCTTGCGGCGATAGACCTGCGCGCCCATGCACCGGCTCGAGAAGTGCGCGACGAGGTCTTCCAGGCGCACTCGTCGCCCGCGGGCCGTCGACGGATCGAAGACGTCGATGTTCATGACCACCATGGGCATGTCCGGCGCCTGCAGGAACAGGAATTGCGCGTCCTGCGCGCCGAGTTGCGTGCTCATCGGGCCGTCTCCAGGGTCATGACTTCGTCCGCGTGCCGCAGCGCGTCCTCGCGCAGTCGCTCCATGCGCCGGGCCAGTGCCTGAAATTCCCGGGACAGGGCCCGGCGGCCGGCCGCGCCCGATTCGGTGGTCGCCGCGGCGAGGCCGAGGTGCGCCGCCAGCCGATAGGCATGGGCGAACAGACCCGTGGCCAGCGAGGCCTCGCTGCGCAGCTCGCCCGAGTCCCAGGCTTGCCGTCCCCGCGCGAGGGCACGTTCCACGCACGTCGATTCGTCGATGTGCTCACCCGGCTCGAGACTCGAGAGCACGTCGAACACCACGGCATAGGACTCGGCATAGGGCCACAACGCCGCATGGGCCAGCAGCGGCTGCAACCGGCGCTGCAGCCGCCCGGCGGCTGCGGCATCGCCCGACAGGTGTTCCTGCCAATGGGGATCGGCGCGGGCCAGTTCGTCCTCGAGTTCGCGTCGCCAGGCATCGCGCGGCGGGTAGAAGAACTCGAACTTGAACAGCTCGCGCAGGCGGTCCGCGGCCTGCCAGAAGGCCGGAGCCATGGGCCCGTCCTGCTCGAGGGCCCGTGCGAGCGCGAGCTCGACGAACGCCTTGGCGACGAAATGATGCACGACCGTGTTGCGATAGAAACCGGCTTCGCGATGCCGGGCCGGATGCACCGCGTACCTCGCCTGGCCGTCGAACTCACTGCGCGTCAGCAAGCCCGCCGCAGCAAGCGCGTCGAGGCGCGCGAAGAAGGCTGCGGGCTCATCGGCCACCAGCTCGTCGCTCAGGCGGATCGAGCGCTCCCTCGCCCACTGCCCCAGCACCTGCACCAGCTTGACGAGTTCGGGCGGCGAGGCGCCGCGCGGCGCGAGGCCGAGCAGCACGAGGCACATCGCGCCCGTCACCGTGAGCGGCGTCGCGCGATTGGCCTGCACCGCCACCTCGAACGCGGCGCGAGCCACGCCGAGGTCGTCGCCCTCCGCCGGCGGCCGGACGACCACGGGATCGCCCAGGTCCACCCGCACGCGCCCGAGCGGAGAGCCGCTGCCGCGCGCGTAGGAGAGCAGCCAGCCGATGGACTCCGCGCGCTTCGCGCCGCCGGCCTGCTCGGCGACGAATTCGTCCACGTCGCGCACGAGCTCGAAGCTGGTCACGAAGGGCACGAAGTGGACGGACTCGATCCCCGCTTCGCGGGCGGCCTCGAGCACGTACTTCATCAGGCCGAGGCGTGGCGGCATCAGCTTGCCGAGGCGGGAGCGCGTGCCCTCCATGGCCCAACTCATGGGCAGCCGCTGACCGAGCAAGTAGGCCGCGCAGGATCGCAGCGCGAACCTGTCGAGCGGATCGGCTCGAGCACCGCGACGGATGAAGATGCCGCCGGTCCGGCGCATCAACGCGCCGAACACGGGCAGGTCGAGGTTGGCGCCGCCGAACGTATGCAGCATCGGCAGGTCGTTCTCGAAGCACAGCAGGCCGGGCAGCGCGGCATCGCCATACGCCTTGTGCGTGAACAGGAGCACCGTGGGATGGCCGCGCATCGTGGCCCGCAGGCGAGCGAAGGCCGCCTTGTCGTGCTGCACGTCCGCTGCGTAACCGCGCAGCCACAGTCGCCGATCGAGCCAGCGGCGCAGGTCGAGCAGGAGCGCGCTCGGGCTGCCGACCATCCGCCGCAGGCGTCGCACCGCCAGCCGCACGACCTGGTCGGTGCCGAGTCCCAGGGTGGCGGCGAGTTGCTCCGCCTCGCGTGCGAATCGAGGCTGACCCACGATGCCCTGGATCACGCGTTGCGGCACCTGGTATCGGACGCCCCGCACGGCACGGCTCACGGCACGCCCAGGCACGCCTCGAACCGCCGCCTCACCTCCGTGACGTGGCGCTCGAGGCTCGACGTCCGCCAGCCCGAGGTGTCGATCGGCGGCAGGACGTCCACGCGCACGACCGACGGCCGCATGGCCCAGCCGTGCTTCGGCTGCACGTCGCGGGAGTTGTGGATGACGATCGGCACCACGGGCACGCCGGCCTGGATCGCCAGGTGGAACGCTCCCTTGCGAAACGGCCCGAGACTGCCGTCGGGCGAGCGCGTGCCTTCCGGCGCGATGCACACCGACTTGCCGTCCTTGCGGATCGCGTCGACCAGCGGCGCCATGGCCTCGATGGCGCTCCGGGTGCGCGCGCGATCCACGAAGACCATGCCGCCCATCGCCATCAGGCGCCCGAGGACCGGCACGCGGCGCAGTTCCTGCTTGCCGACGCCGGTCATGTCGCGGCGGACCAGCTTGGCGACGATGAACACGTCGGCATTGCTCTGGTGGTTGAAGACGAACACGCAGGGCCGAGCGCGCCAGAGATTCCCTTCACCGCGCACCGCCAGCGTCACGCCTGCGAGTGCCGACGCATAGTCCCCGAAGGTGCCGAGCACGAAATTCGCCGTCTCGCGCGCCGAGCCCGTGAGCGCGAGGATCGGCACGCCGGCCGCGATCGACGCCGCCAGCGTGGGGTACGGCGTGAGTCCGCGCAGGTAATCGAGCGGCTTCGGCCGCCGCAGGCTCCGGAAGTCGAGCACCGTCCAGCGCGACGTGGCCCCGAGTGCCCGCAGACGGGCCGACGGATTGACGAGCGCCGGCCGGCCGACCGCCTCGAGCAGCGGCAGGTCGTCGTGGCTGTCGGTGTAGAAATGGCTGCGCCCCAGTTCCGCGCCCGTGCGGCGCGCGAACGCCCGTGCAGCGCGAAGCTTGCCCGGGCCGAAGCACGCACTCCCGCGCAGGTCGCCGGTCAGCATGCCGCGCCTGACGGCGAATCTCGAACACAGGACGTGGTCGATGCCCAGCGCCCGGGCCGCCGGTTCCACCTGGTAGGGCGTGGCGGAGGTGACGATCGCCAGCGTGTGCCCGAGCCGCCGGTGCGCGTCCACGAGGCGCCGGGCCTCGGGGTGGATGCGGTGCGCGAGCTCGCGCTCGAACAGGGATTGGCCGATCTCGACATAGGCGGCTTCCGGCACGCCTCGCGCGTGGCGCGCCCCGACCTCGAGCAGGCCGTCGAAGTCGAGCCGGCCCAGGGCATACCGGGCCACGGCCTCGGCGGTGGCGGCGAACTCCCCCGGCGACATCGCGCCGCGCCGAAGCTTTTCCGCCAGGAACGCAAACACGGAATAGCCGGCGATGAGCGTGCCGTCGAAATCGAACAGCGCCGCCACGCGCGGGCCGCCCGGCCCGCGGCCCAGCCGCCGCAGGTAGCGCCCGAAGGACGCCGCGCCGTCCACGTCCCCGCCCCGCTCGCCCATGGCCATGCCGTCAGTCTTACAATGCAAGCTTGACCATCGGCCAATCCCCGGCGGGTGTCAAGCACGGGGATGCCGCAGCGGCCGCCCGACCGTGGCTTGCGCAATGAAACCCGCGAACCTATCCTCGTCCGGCACCCAGGGGGAACCACCATGAGCCACGCCGATACCATCCGGGCCTATTACGCCGCCTGGGTCGCCGACGACCTCGACGCCGTCATGCGCTTGTGCACCGACGACGTGATCGCCGTCAACGTGCCGATCGGCCCGCTGCACGGCCAGGCCGCGGTCCGCGGCTTCTTCGCGAAGTTCGGGCAGGGCATCACCGACAAGCGCTACGAGGTGCTGCGCATCTGCGAGAGCGGCGATGCGGCCACGGTCGAGGGCGTGGAGAACTACGTCAAGAACGGGCGGCAGGTGAGCCTGCCCTACATGTCGACGTTCCTGTTCCGCGACGGGAAGATCTGCGAGTGGCGCGACTACTTCGATCTGCAGACGGTCCTGAAGCAGCTCGGCCTGCCGCTCGACGGCTCGAAGCCCGCCGCGGCCTCGTGAACGCGGCCGGGCATCGCCCACCCTGGTTCGACCCCGCGGTCCCGCCGGCCGAGGACTGCGTCCTCAAGCCCATGCTCGACGCGCGGGCGGCACGCCACCCGGAGCGCCGCTGCGCCCTGTTCGAGGACGGCACGACCTGGACGTACCGCGAATGCCTCGCGGCCGTGCGATCCGCCGCGGCGGGCCTGCAGGCGCTCGGCGTGAGCAAGGGCGACCGCGTGCTCGCCTGGCTGCCGACCGGCAAACCGATGGTGCTCACCTGGTTCGCCGCCAATTACCTCGGTGCCGTGTTCGTGCCGCTCAATACCGCGTACCGCGGCGACGTGCTCGCGCACGTCGTCAACGCGTCGGGCGCCCGGGTGATGGTGGCTCACCACGCGCTCGTCGAGCGGCTGGACGGACTCGCCTTGCCGTGTCTCGCGCGGGTCGTCGCCGTGGGCGGCCGGCCGCAGACGTCGCGCGAGGATCTCGAGATCCTCGCGGAGGCCGCGCTGGCGGGCGACGTCGCGCGACTCGACGACAGCACGGAAGTCCACCACTGGGACATCCAGTCGATCATCTACACGTCGGGCACCACCGGCCCGTCGAAGGGCGTGCTTTCGCCCTACCTCCAGCTCTACCAGACCGCGATGGCCTGCTACGGCTACATGCGCGACGGCGAGGCCATCCTCGTCAACCTGCCCATGTTCCACGTCGGCGGCACCAGCCCGACGTACGCGGCCCTGGTGCGCGCGGGCAGCATCTACCTCGTCGACGGCTTCAGCACCACGCGCTTCTGGGACCAGGTGCGCGAGGGCAACTGCGTCACCACGTCCGGACTCATCGGCGTGATGGCGGCGTTCCTCGCCAAGGCGGAGCCGCGGCCCGACGACGCCGACCATCCGCTGCGCTGCCTGACGCTGTTCCCGGTCAACGAGGACACGGTGCGGATGGCCCGGCGCTTCGGGTTCGACTACCTGACCGGCTTCAACATGACCGAGGTCTCGACGCCGCTGGTCACCGACGTCAACACGACGGTGTTCGGCTCCTGCGGCCGGCCGCGTTCCGGCATCGAAGTGAGGCTGGTGGACGAGCACGACGTCGAGGTGCCGCGCGGCGAGGTCGGCGAGATGCTCGTGCGCAGCGACACGCCGTGGAGCATGAATGCCGGGTACAACGGCCAGCCCGAGGCCACCGCGGCCGCGTGGCGCAACGGCTGGTTCCACACCGGCGACCTTTTCCGCCAGGATGCCGACGGCAATTTCTACTTCGTCGACCGCCGCAAGGACACGATCCGGCGGCGCGGCGAGAACATTTCGTCGTTCGAGGTCGAGAATGCCGTCCGCCAGTACCGGGACGTGGACGAGGTCGTGGCGGTCGGCGTGCAGAGCGAGATCGCCGAGCAGGAGGTGCTGGTGGCGGTGACGTCGAGGCCCGGGCGGCAGGTCGACCCGCGAGCCCTCACCGAGTTCCTGATCCCGCGCCTGCCCTACTTCATGGTGCCGCGCTACGTCCGCGTCGTGGCCGACCTGCCGAAGACCGAGACCAACAAGGTCCGCAAGGTCGTGTTCCGCGACGCTGGCGTCACGCCGGACACCTGGGACCGGGAGCGCGCCGGCATCCACCTGCACCGCGACCGGCTGTAGCGCTCAGCCGGCCACCTTGAGGGTGACCGGGATCGCGCTCATGCGCGGCAACCCGCTCAGGGGCTCGTAGTCCCGCTCGTCGTCCACCAGCACGGACGTGCAGCCGGACGTGCCGTCGCCCTCGAAGCCGTGCGCCATCGAGACGACGCCGGCGCGGATGTCCGGGGCACGCTGCAGGACTGCCCGGATCGAGCCCAGCGACGACTCGAGGATGACCGGCGTGCCGTCGGCCGCCCCGATGCGGTCCGCATCGGACGGGTTCACGTAGGCCGGGTTGTACGGACGCCGGCGACGGAGCGCCGGCAGGTGGTGCGCCACCGAGTTGTACACGGCGTGCTCCCGCCGGCTCACGAGTTGCAGCGCGATCGCCCCGCCCGGCGCCGTCGAATCGACATCGCTCGACCCCGCCGCGGCCGACGCCGACAGTTCTCGCTCGACCTCGGCGAGCTGCCCGAGCATCAGCGGATGTGCCAGTTCCAGCCGGTGCGGCCACGCCGGATCACGGGCCTCGGCCAGCGGCTGCGGATCCGGGAACAGGTGCCCATGCGGGTGTCGGCGAATCTCCGCCAGCGGCACGCGGCTGCGTTTCACGAAGAGTTCCAGCAACTGGTCCGTCGTCGGCGGGTACCCCATGTCGAACGGCTGGCCGCGGTACGCGAGCGGCAGGTTCATGTGCCTGCCCAGTTCGTAGAACACGCGCCAGTCCTCGAGCACGTCGGCGCCGGGCGGGGGCTCGACGAGCGCCGGCTGGTACTGCGCGTACGGCTCCTGGTACCCGATCGACAGGCCGTAGACGGTGATGCCTTCGTTGCCGAAGGTGATGGCCGGCGTCTCGAAGCCGAACCTCGGACCGATGACGTAGTGCGCGAGGCGCGCCGTCGCGGAGACCTGCGGGTCGATCACGACCAGCAGTTCGAGCGACTCGAGCGCGCGACGGGTCTTGGCCTGGTTGGGCCACGTGAGGAGCGGGTTGCCGCCGATCACGAACAGCGCCCGCACCTGGCCTTCGCCCGGCGTCAGGATCTCGTCGGCCAGCGCCGCCGTCGGCAGGCCGGCGGCCGACTCGCGCAGGCCGCGCACCCGGAGCGCGGGACCGAAGCCCGAGTCCGGTCGGGGCTTCTCGGCGCGCGCAACGCCGCTGAACTGCCGGAACAGCACGCCGCGGTTGGGGAGCGCCTGGCCCGCCCGCACCCACCGGCCGCACACGGTGTTCAGGACCAGCACCAGGTAATCCATCAGGACGCCGCGTGGCGCCATGCTGGGCCCGGTGCCGCTGGTGGCATTGCCGGAGCGCGCCTGCGCGAACATGCTCGCGGCCGCGACGATTTCGCCGGCGGTGACGCCGGCCCGCCGGGCCGCCACTTCGGGTGGGAAGCGCGCCACGGCTGCCCGCAGCGCGTCGATGCCGCGCGTCTCTTCCGCCACGAACGCCCGGTCGTGCCAGCCCTCCTCGAGGATCACGTGCAGCATCGCCGCGAGCAGCTCGACGTCGTGCCCGGGCAGGCATTGCAGGTGCAGGTCCGCCTTGCGCGCCGTCTCGGTCACGCGCGGATCGATCACGATCAGCTTCAGGCCGCGGGCACGCGCCTCGTGCAGGCGCCGGGCCGGGTTGAAGGACGGGATCCCGCCCCACATGGACACCAGCGGATTGGCGCCCACCAGCAGGCAGGTGTCCGCCCCGGCGAAGGACTGCGGTCCCGCGCCCCAACGCCCGTGCAGCGCCATCGAGATGGGTTTGCCGGGCTGGTCGATGGTCGCGTTGCTGAAGCGCATCGGCGAGCCGATGGCGTCCATGAACGCATCGCGCAGCATGACCCCGGCCGGACAGAAGTGGCTGAACGTGCCGCCGTACATCGCGACCGAGCGAGGGCCGTGGCGGTCGAGCAGCCGTTGCAGGTGCCGCGCAATGCCGGCCAGCGCGGTGGCACTGTCGACCGGCTCGAGCGTCCCGCCGCAGGTGCGGCGCAGCGGGCGCAGAACTCGCGCGGGATCGCAGTGGAACTCGTGGAAATTGCGTCCCTTGACGCAGCTGTACCCGTGATAGGCGGGATTGTCGACGTCGCCGAGGATGCGCGTGACGCGCCCCTCCTCGATCGTGACCTTCAGCCCGCAGGTGGCGTGGCAGAAGCGGCAGATGGCGGTCGTCTCCATCGCGCGCCTCCCGTCGTCAGGAGCGAATCGGAGGGGCGGCGCACGGGACGCCGCCCCTCCCGGACGATCAGAACTTCAGGCGCAGGTCGACGCCGTAGGTCCGCGGCGGCCCGAACTGAGACACCTCCTCGCCGAAGAACGGGATGATGTTCGCCCGGTACAGCTCGTTGGTGATGTTCTTGCCCCACACCGCGACCGACCAGGCGGCGTTCGCCGGGCGGAATGCGACGCTCGCGTCCAGCAGGCCGTACGACGGCTCCTTGGCGATGTTGTCGGTCGCCCAGTACATGTCGCTCTGCCAGGTATAGTTGAGGTTGATCGCCGCCATGCCGATGGTGTAGTCGAGGCCGGCCGACACCTGGGTCTCCGGCGTGCGCTGCAGCCGGTTGCCCGAGCTGTCGAGCCGGTTGCCGGTGCTCGGATCGATCGCGGTCTCGAGGAAGTCCTTGTACGTCGCATCGACGTAGGACCCGGACAGCGACAGCCGCAGGTCCTCCGTCGCGGCGAATTCCCACTCGGCCTCGACGCCCTTGATCTCTGCGGCCGCGGCGTTGTCGGTGAGGTTGCACAGGCAGGCCGCGTTGGTCTGGGTGACCTGCAGGTTCGTGTAGTCCATGTAGAACACGTCGGCGTTGAGGCGCATGCGGCGATCGAGGAGGTCCATCTTCACGCCGACCTCGTAGTTCTTGGCCTTCTCCGGGTCAAACGGCGTCATCGCCTGGGCCGGGTTGGCCGGCGTGTCGTCGTAGCCGCCGCCCTTGAAGCCCTCCGAGTAGGTCAGGTACGTGAAGACGTTGTCGGAGATCTTCCAGTCCAGCGTCGCCTGCGGCGTGACTTCGCTCCACTTCTCGGAGTAGTCCGCCCGGAAGCTGTCGCCTTCGCCGTACGTCCAGCGGTTCGGCGCGGCGCAGACCGCCGGCCGCCCGTTGCCGACGACCGAGCCGTCCGGCGCGCGGCACAGCGACTCGATCGTGACGTTGGCCCGCGGATCGTTCGGGTTGAACCGGTCGCCCGTCTCGACGACCACGCCCTCGACGTTGCCCTTCTTCTCGTCGCTCGTGTAACGCAGGCCCACGCTCAGCTTCAGCGAATCGGTGAACTTGAACGCCAGCTGCCCGAACACGCCGTAGTTGGTCATCTCGCCGTCGTTGTACCAGTTGTTCTGGCCGCTCAGCGTCGACAGCGGATTGTTGCCGCCCGTGAACACGAGGCCGAGGAAGTTCTCGCCGATGAAGCGGTCGTTCTTCTGAACGTTGTCGTGCTTGTAGTACAGGCCGGCGATCCACTCGAAGCGGCCATCCGTGTTGGAGGTCAGCCGGAACTCCTGGCTGATCGAGTCCGTGTCGACGACCTCGTTCACCGGCTGCGCGAACAGGAAACGCCCGTTGTTGTACGTGCGGAACGCGCAGGCCTGGGTCGTGCAGGGCGTGCCCTGCGGGCCGTAGTTGATGTCGGTCCACGCCACGTAGTCGAGCCAGCGCGCGGGATCCCAGCCGAGGGCCTCGGGTCCGATGCCCGTCTGGTCGTAGAGCTGGCCGCTGTGCCCGGAACGGTACCCGGTCAGCGAGTTGAAGCTGAACGGCGCCCAGTCCTTCTGGATGTCGAGCGTAAAGCCGCGGGCCTGCCGCTCCATGTACTGCTGCTGGCGCAGGTGGTCCTTGAACTGCACGCTCTGGGCCATGTCGACCCGTGGATTGTCGAGACCGAGGTACTCGCGCAGCAGACTCCAGGGCCGCGTGCAGTTGCCCGCCGCGCCGATGCCCAGGTACGTGCTCTCGCAGTCCTTGATGCCGCCGGCGACCGGCACCGAGTTGACTCCGTTGGAGTTGTCGGTGGTGTAGTCGAAGATGCCCCGCACGGACCAGCCGCTGTCACCGGGCTCCCAGAGCAGTTGGCCGCGCACCTGGGTCGACTCGAGGTCCTCGACGTCGCGCTTGTGCAGGATGTCGCGCCCGTAACCGTCGTGCGAGCGGTACTGGAAGCTGAAGCGCCCGGACAGCGAATCGGTCAGGCCGCCGTTGACGTGCCCCGAGACCAGTTTCGCGGCGTAGTTGCCGAGGCCCATCGTCACGTCGCTCGAGAAGTCCTGCGACGGACGGGCCGTGATGATGCTGAGCGCGCCGCCCACCACGTTCTTTCCGAGCAGCACGCCCTGCGGGCCGCGGATCACCTCCACGCGCTCGAGGTCGAAGAAGTCGAAGTTGTAGTCGCCCGTGCGGCCGATGTAGACGCCGTCGACGAACGTGCCGACCGAGGGGTCGGAGGTCGGCGAATCGAGGCGCGTGTTCGTGATGCCGCGCATGTTCAGTTCCTGGTCGAGCGGCGTGAGGGCGGTCAGCGAGAAGGCCGGCACGACCGCCGCGAGGTCGCCGGCGCTGAACACCTTCTCCGCGGCGAGGCTCTCCCCGCTGAACGCGGTCACCGCGACCGGAGTCTCCTGCAGCGAGGTCTCGCGGCGCTGCGCGGTGACGATGATCTCCTCCAGGCCCGTGTCGGCAGCGACGGCCGGAGCCGCGGCCGCCGCGGCGAGCACGGTCGCCACGGCGCGCGCAATGGACGAGCCACGATCGGCAATCAAGCGAGTGCGAGCAGATGACATTGACGTAAGTCCCCCATGACGTTTATTTCCGACACTTCGTTATCGACTGCGACCGCCGGTGTCGTCCGGCGCGCCTCGTCGCTTGCGCAACTAGACTGAGAACAGGCTACCCGCGGTCCCCCGCGCTCGCAAGTGCTTTCGCGCGGGCGGAAAAGTCCTGGTACGCCTCGAGCGCGTCCGCGAACTCGCGCCCGACCCCGGCCCGGACGAGCGGTCCGTCCGCGAGTTGCGCCGCCGCATCAGCCGCGCCCGGCCCGGTGACGGGCACCAGCGTCTCGCACTCGATCGTGGCGGCCCGGCGCGCGACGCCGTGCCCCGCCACGAACACCTGGCCGTTGACCTGCGACTGCGCGCCCACCAGTGCCGACACCAGCGGCGCGACGAGTTCGGGCGCCATCTCGAGCCGCGTGTCCTCGTCGAGGTGCGCGCCGGTCATTCGCGTTGCAGCATACGGGGCTATTGCGTTGCAAAAGACGTCGCGCGGTCCACCCTCCTGCGCGAGGGATCGCGCGAGCGCGATCAGCGCGGCCTTGGACGCGGCATAGGCCGAGAGACCGTGCAGGCCATGCAGGCCCGCCGAAGAGGCGGAAACGACCACCCGACCGTGTCCGGCGCCGCGCATGTGCGCCCACGCCGCGTGCGTGACGCCCAGTGTGCCGAAGAAATTCACCTCGAAGATCGCGCGGAACTCGCCGAGCCCGATCCGGTGGAAGGGCGCGTGCTGGTCGACCCCGGCGTTGTTGACGAGCGCGTCCAGCCGGCCGAACGCCGACAGCGCGTGCGCGACCATCCGCTCGCCGGCGCCGGGCGCGCTCACGTCCTCGTGGTCGGCGACCGCCTCCCCGCCCGCCGCGCGGATCTCCTCGACGACGCGGTCGGCGCTGCCCCGGCCGTCGCTATCGACTTCGCGCCGCCGGTTGTTCACGATCACGCGCATGCCGTCCGCCGCCAGGCGCAGCGCATAGGCCCGGCCGAGGCCGGTGCCGGCACCGGTGACCAGGGCGACGCGCGATGCGGCAGGCGGGACCGTCTTGACCATTGCCGGTTTTCCTTTCAGTCTGACTACGCAAGTGACGAGCCGAGTCTACACGCAGCGGGGGGAGTAGCGTCATGACCAGCAGCAGCCCGGAGCGCGGCGGCGTCGATCGCCTGGAGCGCGCCCTGTCGTCCCAGGAGATCCGCGACGTCCTCGCGCGGTACGCACGCGGCGTGGATCGTGCGGACGCCGGGCTGCTCAAGTCGTGCTACCACCCCGACGCGATCGAGGAGCACGGCGGCAACTACGCGGGCAATGCCTTCGAGTACGTCGACGGCGCGGTCGGGCGCATCCGTGCCATGGGCGTGATGCAGCACCTGCTCGGCAGCAGCCACATCGAGTTCGAGGGCGACACGGCCTGGGTCGAGACCTACATCTGGACCTTCCTGCGCATCGCGGCCGACGGCAGGTCGACCGATACCTTCACCGGCGGTCGCCTGTTCGACAGGTTCGAGCGGCGGCACGGCGAGTGGAAGATCGCCCACCGGCGCACGATCTTCGACTGGAATCGCGACGTGCCCGCGAGCGAGGGCTGGTGCCTGGGATTCTTCGATCCCGGCCGACCCGGCATGCACCTCGGCCGCAAGGATGCGTCGGACCTCTCCTACGACCGGAAGGCGCGCTGAAGCCGATGTCAGGACAGAAGGCACCCTTTCGCACCACGTATTTCCCGTCGTCGGACATGCGCGTCGAGCGCCGCGCCGACGGCACCCTGATCGTCGAGCCGAAGGACGAACTGTGGCCGTTCCTGCCCAACCTGCCGGCACAGCTGGCCGAGCGTGCGGCCGGGCACCCGGACCGGCTTTGCCTCGCCGAGCGCGACGGGCCCGGCGGCCCGTGGCTGAAGCACAGTTACGCGGAGGTCAGGCGCGACTCGGATGCCTTCGCGCAGTGGCTGATCGATCGCCGGGTGCCGCCCGGCCGCAGCCTGCTGATCCTGTCCGGGAATTCCGTCGCGCACGTCGTGGTGAAGTTCGGCGGGTTCGCCGCCCGCCTCCCCGTCTGTCCGGTCAGCGCCAACTACGCGCTGATGGCGGGCGACTTCGGCCGGCTGCGGCACGTCGTCTCGCTGGTGAAGCCGGCGGTGGTGTTCGCCGAGCAGACGGAGAAATTCCGGCGCGCGCTCGAGACCGTGGACTTCGGCGACGCCGTGGTCGTCACGCGTGAACCCGGGCTGCTGTCGCGCCCGGCCGTCCGCTACGCCGACGTGCTGGCCACGCCCGTCACCGGCGCGGTGGCGCAGGCGGTCGCGACGCTGGATCCCGACGCCCCTGCCGCCTACATGCTGACCTCGGGCTCCACCAGCATGCCGAAGGCCGTGGTGCAGTCGCAACGCATGATGGCCGCGAACGTGGCACAGGGCCGCTACGTCCTGGCCCGCACGGCCGGATGGGACGAGGTGATGCTCGACTGGCTGCCGTGGAGCCACGTCTCCGGCGCGTGCAACCAGTTCGCCACCATGGTGAGCGGCGGCAGCTTCTACATCGACGGCGGGCGGCCGATGCCCGGGCTGTTCGAGGAGACGCTGCGCAACATCCGCGAGATTCCGCAGAGCTTTCACATCAACGTGCCCTTCGGCTACGCCATGCTGGTGGACGCGCTCGAGAAGGACGCCGAACTGCGGCAGAGGTTCTTCGCCAACCTGCGCCTCGCCCTGTACGGCGGCGCCGGCCTGCCCCAGGCGCTGTATGACCGCTTCCAGCGCCTGGCGGTCGAGACCGTCGGTCACCGCATCTTCTTCACCACGGGCTACGGCGCCACCGAGACCACCTCGGGGTTCATGTCCATCTATTTCCCGACCGAGGCGGTCGGCATCGGCCTGCCGATGCCGGGCGCCACGCTCAAGCTCGTGCCGCAGGGCGACCGCTACGAGGTCCGCGTGCGGGGGCAGATCGTCACCCCGGGCTACCTCGCGAACCCCGAGGCCAATGCCTCCATCTTCGACGACGAGGGGTTCTACCGCACCGGCGACACCGCGCAGTTCCACGACCCGGGCGACGTGCAGAAGGGCCTGCGGTTCGCCGGGCGGCTCGCCGAGGACTTCAAGCTCGCGACGGGTTCCTGGGTGGCGTCGGGACGCCTGCGCGCCGAGGTCGTCGAGGCCTTCGCGCCCCTGGTCGCGGACGTGGTCGTCTGCGGCGAGAACCTGCCGTTCATCGCCCTCCTCGCCTGGCCCAAGGCGCCGCCGACGCCGGAACTGCGCGATCAGCTCGCAGCGCGCATGGCTGCGTTCAATCGCGGGCGCGGCGTCAGCGAGCGCGTGGAACGCCTGCTGCTGCTTTCGGAGCCGCCGTCGGCGGACCACCACGAGGTGTCCGACAAGGGCAGCATCAACCAGCGCGTCACGCTCGCGCGTCGCGCCGGCGACGCCGAGCGGCTGTACGCCCCCACCCCCGACCCCGCCGTCATCCTGCCGGCGGGCTGAGTTCCTTTTCGTCACGGAGCCGAGGCATGGAGATCAAGGATTGCGTTGCGCTGGTCACCGGCGGCAATCGCGGCATCGGTGAAGCCTTCGTGCGCGCCCTGCTCGAGGCGGGCGCCCGCAAGGTGTACGTCGGCAGCCGCGATCCGGCGTCTGCGGCCCACCTCGCCGCGGCGGATCCACGCTGCGTGGCCCTCGAGCTCGACGTCACCGACTTCGGCGAGGTCGGGGCCGCCGCGCGCAACTGCGGCGACGTCAATGTCGTCGTCAACAATGCCGGATTGTTCGCCAACCAGACGCTGCTGGGCGCGGCCGACATGTCGATCGCCCGCGCCGAGATGGAGGTCAACTTCTTCGGCGTGCTGGCCATGTGCCGCGCGTTCGCCCCGGTGCTGAAGCGCAACGGCGGTGGCGCCATCGTCAACGTGCTGTCGGCCGCCGGCATCGCCTGCCTGCCGAACATGGGCGGTTACAGCCCGTCCAAGGCGGCCGCGAGGTTCCTGACGACCTCGGTGCGCGCGGAACTCGCCGAACAGGGCACGCAGGTCACCGCGCTGATCGTCGGCTCGGTCGACACGCGCATGGCCGCCCACGTCGAGGGCACGAAGGAAAAGCCGGAGGACATCGCCCGCGCGGGCCTCAAGGCCATCAGGCACCGCATCGACGAACTCGACACGGACCGCATGGCGGTGGAAGTTCGCGCGGCCATCCAGCTCGACCCGAAGGGCTTCGAGAAGCGGCTAGCGAAGATGCTGCACGCCACCACCGTCCGGACCGGCCGCTAGGACCGCGCCGTGCCCGCGGACATCCCCGTGCTCGCCCTGGCCTGCGCCGGCACCATCTTCGGCTGCTGGATCGCGCTGTGGCTCGTCAGCCTGGTGATGCGGGACTCGAGCATCGGCGACCCGCTGTATCCGGTGATCATGGCCATCACGGCGGGAGTGTTCTTCGCGATCTGCGACGGCAACCCCGCCCGGCAGACGCTGGTGCTGGTCATGACCCTCGTCTGGGCCGCGCGCCTCGCCTGGCACATCGGCGCCCGCAACTGGGGGCGCGAGGATCCGCGGTATGCCCGGCTGCGCGCCCATGCCGCGTCGCTCGGCAGGAACTACGCGCTCTACAGTCTCACCCACGTCTTCCTGTCGCTCGGTGCCCTGAGCGGCGTGCTGATCGCGTTCCCGCTGTTCCTCGCGCAGCGCTCGCCGGAGCCGCCCCTCGGAATGCTGGCCGCGATCGGCGTCGCGCTCTTCTGCATCGGGCTGACCATCGAGACCATCGCCGACATCCAGTTGCGCCGCTTCCTGCGCGACCCGACCCACGCCAACCAGGTCATGCAGGACGGCCTGTGGCGCTATTCGCGCCACCCGAACTATTTCGGCGAGCTGACGGTGTGGTGCGGCTTCTTCCTGGTGGCGCTCGAGACGCCCTGGGGCTGGCTCGCGATCGTGAGCCCGCTCACGCTCGCCTACATCCTGATCGGGCCGCTCGGCATCGGCCTCGTCGAGCGCCGCATGCGCAAGAAGCGGCCCGAGGCGTTCGCGAAGTACGAGCGCACGACGAGCGCGCTGATCCCGTGGTTCCCGGCGCGCGAACCCTGAAGGCCCGCGCAGCGGCCGGCCTCAGAAGAGCGCCGGCCGTTCGGTGAGGGCCTGCAGGTAGTCCGGCAGGGGTTCGCCCGCCTTGGAGCGGTCGAACAGGCCGCGGTCGAAGTAGTCGCGCCATTCCACGACCTTGAGGTCGCGGAACACCATCACCCCGAGGTAGGGCTGCACGACGCGCCGGCCTTCCGGTGTCACGAAATCGTCGACGCCCTCCATGTAGATGCGGTCGTGGTGCTGCGCGGCGTCGAAGATGCGCCACCTCACGTCCTTCATCATGGCCATCAGCTTGGTCGCGAACTCGCGCATGGCCGGCTTGCCGACGAACACGGGGCTGCCGACGTGCGAGTGCCAGACGATGTCGTCGGCGAGGTGGGACATCATGCCCTCGAGGTCGCCGGCGCGGAACGACTCGATGATCGAGCGGACGACGGCCAGGTAATCCGCCTTCGCGGACTTCGCCTCGGCGGCGCAAACGCCGGTCGCGAGCGGCAGGACGGCGGCGGTCTGGACGAAGCGGCGTCGGTCCATGGTCGTCTCCCCGAGTGACTTTCCTTAATGAACCTTACAGGATGGGTGGCCGGCGCGACAGCCCCTGCCGCGCATTGCCGCTGCCGCCCGCGCCTGCCTATACTGCCCGCGACCCAGATCCGCGGAGACGATGTGCGCACCACGCCCGAAGAACTCGCCCGCGAGTACCGGCACCGCGGCTGGTGGTCGGACCTGCGCATTCCCGATTTCTTCGCGGCCGCGGCGCGCTCCGCGCCGGAGCAGTTCGCCGTGCTCGACCCGCCCAATCGCGAAGCGCTCACGGGCGTCGCGGCGCAACGCTACACGTACGCGCAGTTCGCGGACCTCGTGGACGGCTACGCGCTGCGCCTGCTCGAACTCGGCCTGCGCCGCGACGACTTCCTGGTCACGCAACTGCCGAACGTCGCCGAGTACCCGGCCGTGTACCTGGCCGCGATGCGCCTCGGCATCGTCGTGAGCCCGGTGCCGATGCAGTTCCGCCACCACGAATTGCAGCCGATCGCCGATCTCACGCAGGCACGCGCGATCCTCGTCACGCCCCGCTTCAAGGGCGAGGACTGCACGACGGCCGCGCTCGAACTGGCCTCGGGCCGCGATCTGCGCGTGCTCACGCTCGGCCCGGACGCGGCGCCGGGCTGCGAGGCCCTGGTACCGGCCACCCTCGACGCGGCCTCGCGGGAACGGCTCGCGCGGCATGAGGCCACGCTCGGCCTCTCCGCCGACGACATTGCCACCGTCTGCTGGACGTCGGGCACGGAAGGCCTGCCGAAGGGCGTGCCGCGCTCGCACAACCACTGGATCTGCATCAGCCACGCGCATTTCCACGGCGCCGGCATCCGGCGCGGCGAGCGCCTGCTCAATCCGTTCCCGCTGATCAACATGGCCGCCATCGGCGGCTGCTTCATGAGCTGGCTGCACAGCGCCGGCACGCTGGTGCTTCACCACCCGCTCGACCTGCCGGTCTACTTCCGGCAGATCGCGGTCGAGCGTCCGCAGTACGCGATCGCACCACCGGCCGTGCTCAACATGCTGCTGAAGGACGAGAAGCTGCTCGCGAGCGTCGACCTGTCGAGCCTGCGCTGCATCGGTTCGGGCTCGGCGCCGCTCGACCCGGAGATGATCGCCGGCTACCGCGACCGCTTCGGCATCGAGGTGGTCAACGCCTTCGGGTCGAACGAGGGCGTCTCGCTGATGAGCAATGCGGCCAATGCGAAGGATCCGGTGCATCGTGCCCGGATGTTCCCGGCCCTGGGCCGCGACGACGTGCACTGGGAACCGCCCGGTCTCGCGCACCTCCGCACGCGACTGGTGGATGCCGAATCCGGGCAGGAGATCGCCGAGCCCGGCCGAGCCGGCGAGCTGCAGATCACCGGCCCGACGGTGTTCGACGGCTATTTCCGCAATCCCGAGGTGACCGCGAAGTCGTTCACCGGGGACGGCTGGTTCCGGACCGGCGACCTGTTCGAACTCGCCGGCGACGACGCCCAGCCGCGCTACTACCGGTTCGTCGGCCGCCTCAAGCAGCTGATCGTGCGCGGCGGCATGAAGATCGCGCCGGAGGAACTCGACAACGTGCTGTCGCAGATGCCCGGCGTCGTCGAGGGCGCGGTGGCCGCCTACCGGGACGAGATCCTCGGCGAGCGCATCTGCGCCGTGCTCGTGCCGCGACCCGGCACCCAGCCGACGCTCGAGTCGGTGTGCCAGCACTTCCAGTCCGCCGGCGTGGCCATCTTCAAGCACCCGGAACGCCTGCGCATCGTGGAGCAACTGCCCCGCAACAGCGTCGGCAAGGTGCTGCGCGGCGAATTGCAGAAGATCGCGGCGACGGACGCCTAGCCGCCGCCATGGCGCGCGAATTCCTGCTCCGGCTGCCGCGGGCGCCGCAATCCATCGGCGCGCTGCCCGCCTGGCAGGCCGCTCGCGATCCCGACCACGCCGCCCTGACGTTCGACGGCCGGACCCTGACGCGCCGTGAATTCGCCGGGCGCGTGCATCGGCGGGCCCGCGCGTTGCAGGCCGCCGGCGTTGGCGCGGGCGACTTCGTCGCCATCGCCCTCCCGAACGGCCACGCCTGCATCGAGATCGCGTTCGGCTGCTGGGCGGTGGGCGCCACGCCCGCACCGGTCTCGCACCGACTGCCTGCGCCCGAACTGCACGCCTTGCTCGACGTGCTGGGACCGAGGCTCGTCGTCGCGAACGACCTCGCGGTGCCCGGGCGCTTCGAGGTGCGCAGCGACCAGCAACTGGACGATCCGCGCCTGTCGTCTGCGCCGTTGCCGGTCTGCGTGTCGAAACACGTGAAGGCGATCGCGACGGGCGGCAGCACCGGCCGGCCCAAGGTGATCGTCGATCACGCCCCGGCGCTGCTCGATCCCGACGCGCCGTCGCTGGGCATGGCCGACGGCGACACCGTCGTCGTCCCGGGCCCCATGCACCACTCCGCGCCCTTCGGGCTCGTGTACCAGGCGCTGGCGTGGGGCTGCCACGTGGTGATCACCCCGCGCTTCGATGCGGCCGACACGCTGCGGCTCGTCGAGCAGCATCGCGCCGCCTGGCTCTACCAGGTGCCGACGATGATGCATCGCATCTGGCGACTCGGCGACGAGGCGCGCGCCCGCCACGACGTGTCCTCGCTCGAGATCGTCTGCCACATTGCCGCGCCCTGCCCGCCCTGGCTCAAGGAACGCTGGATCGAATGGCTCGGGCCGGACAGGATCTGGGAGGTCTATTCCGGTACCGAGGCGGTTGGCGCGACGAGGATCGGCGGCCGCGAGTGGCTCGAACACCGGGGCTCGGTCGGCAAGCTGATGACCGGCGCCGAATTGCGCATCGTCGGCGAGGACGGCCAGCCGCTGCCGGCGGGCGAAGTCGGCGAAATCTATTTCCGGGCGACCAACGGCCTCGGATCCACCTATCACTACCTCGGGGCCGAGCCGCGCACCTGCGGCGAGTGGGAATCCTTCGGTGACCTCGGCTGGCTCGACGCCGACGGCTACCTGTACCTCGCCGACCGGCGCACGGACCTCGTGATCTGCGGCGGCGCCAACGTCTACCCCGCCGAGGTGGAGGCCTCGATCGACGCCCATCCGGCCGTGCTGGCGAGCGTCGTGGTCGGGCTGCCCGACGCGGACCTCGGCCAGCGCCTGCATGCGATCGTGGAGGTGCGCGATGCGGCCGCGGCGCCCGCGCCGGGCGAGCTGATGGACTTCCTGCGGCAGCGCCTCGCGGCGTACAAGGTGCCGCGCAGCCTCGAATTCACGCAGGAGCGGCTGCGCGACGACTCCGGCAAGGTCCGTCGCAGCGCGCACCGCGACGCGCGCGCCGGCGACCCGCGCGTCAGCCGAGCTTGATGCCGGCGGCGGCCGCCGCTTCCTGCACGAAGCGCAACCCGGGGCCGCCCGGGTCCTCGCAGTGCAGTGCCCCCTCGAGACTGGCGATCTCGTCATAGCGCGCCGCCAGCGCCTCCGGCGTGCGTTCGCCCGGCGGCAGGAACACGCCGCGCGTCTCCTGGATCACGATCCGCGAATAGCCGCCCGCCACCGCGCTCAGGATCGTGCGCCGGGGCGCCTGCTCGCTCACGAGCAGGAGCGCCGCGGGCGTGACGTCTTCCGGCGCCATCAATGCCAGCGCCGCCTCGGGCAGCAGGCCCTGGGTCATGCGGGTCGACGCCGACGGACACAGCGCGTTGACGCGGATGCCGTACTTCGCGCCCTCGATCTGCAGCACGTTCATGAGGCCGATCAGCCCAGTCTTGGCGGCCCCGTAATTGGCCTGCCCGAAGTTGCCGTAGATGCCGGAGGTCGAGGTCGTCATGAGGATGCGGCCGTAGTTCGCCGCGCGCATGTGCGGCCACACGGCGTGACTGCAGATGGCGGAGCCGAGCAGGTGCACGTCGATCACCTTGCGGAAATCTTCCACCGTGGCCTTGGCGAACGAGGCGTCGCGCAGGATGCCGGCATTGTTGACGAGGATGTCGATGCGGCCCCAGCGTTCGAGCGCCGTCGTCACCATGTGCGCCACCTGCGACGGATTCGAGACGTCGGCACCGTGCGAAATGGCCTCGCCCCCGGCCGCCTCGATTTCCGCCGCCACTTTGGCGGCCGGCGCCGACGAGCCGCCGGTACCGTGCACGTCCCCGCCAAAATCGTTGACCACGACCTTGGCGCCACGCGCGGCGAGCGCCAGCGCATGCGAGCGCCCGAGACCGGCCGCCGCCCCCGTCACGATGGCCACGCGTCCGTCGAATCGAATGCTCATGTGTCGCCCCTCATCCCACGAACTGCAGGCCGAGCCATTCGGCGACCAGCGCCGGCCGCGACTCGCCCTCGATCTCGACGTTGATCAGCAGCGTCGACAGCCACTGGCCGGGGCTGCGCTCCACCAGCGACTTCAGCACGAATCGGCCACGGATGCGCTTGCCGGCGCGCACCGGGTGGGTCATGCGGATCTTCTCGAAGCCGTAGTTCATGCCCATGCGGGCCCCCTCGAGCTGCATGTCGACGGACTCGGCGAGCTTCGAGAGCATCGACAGCACGAGGAAGCCGTGCGCGATGGTGCCGCCGAAGGGCGCGGCCGCAGCCGCCTCGCGGTCGACGTGGATCCACTGGTGGTCGCCCGTGAGATCGGCGAAGCGGTCGACCATGTCCTGGTCGATGGTCACCCAGTCGGACACGCCGATTTCGGTGCCGACCTGCGCCAGCAGGGCCTGGGGGCTCTTCATGCCGCCACCTCCAGCTGCTCGATGCGGGCGGCGTGGTAATCCACCGATCCCAGCTGCGATTCGATCAGCGTGGCGCGCCGGAAATAGTGCGACACGGCGGTCTCGTCGGTCATGCCCATGCCGCCGTGCAACTGGATCGCGGCCTGGCCGACGGCGCGTGCGGCCTTGCCAATGAACACCTTGGCCGCGGAGACGGCGTGCGCACGTTCGGTCGGCGTGCCGGACAGGCGCAGCGTGGCCAGGCAGGCCATCGAGACCGACTGCTCGAGCGCGATGTACATGTCCACCATGCGGTGCTGCAGCACCTGGTTGGCGGCGATGGGCGCGTCGAACTGGCGTCGCTGCCGCGTGTACTCCACCGTGTCGGCCACCAGCCGGCGCATCACGCCGACGGCTTCTGCGCAGAGTCCCGCCACGCCCGCATCCAGTGCCGGATCGAGCAGGTCCAGCCCGTGCCCCGCCTCGCCCAGCAGTTCGCCGGCCGCGGCATCGAAGCGCACGTCCGCCGTGCGGGAACCGTCGACCGTCGGATACTCGCGCACCGCCACGCCCGGCGCGTCGCGCGCCACCAGGAACACGGAGACGCCGGTGCGCTCACGGGCGCTGCCGGCCGTGCGCGCCGACACGAGGAAATGCGTGGCGAACGGAGCCGCCCGCACCGCAACCTTCACGCCGGACACGCGCCAGGCGCCATCCCGCTGCTCTGCGCGCGTCTCGACCGCGGCCGGCTCGTAACGCCGCCCCGGCTCGAGCTGCGCCAGTGCGAAACGCACCTGCCCCGCTGCGATCGCGCGCAGCCACTCCCCGGCACGCGGCGAATTCCAGGCCTGCAGCAATCCACCGCCCACGACGACGGTCTCGAGGTAGGGCTCGATCGCGAGCGTGCGCCCGATCTCCTCCATGACGATCATGGACTCGACCGCGCCACCGCCGAGTCCGCCGTGCGCCTCCGGGAAGGACGCACCCAGCACGCCGATCTCTTCGGCCAGGCCGCGCCAGATCTCCGGGCGCCAGCCGCTCGCCGAGCGGACCATCGCCTGGCGTGCGCGGAAGTCGTAGTGGTCGTCGAGGTAACGCGCCACGCTCTCGCGCAGCATGTCCTGCTCGGGGGTGTAGTTGAAGTCCATGACGGCTCCCGCTCGCGCTCAGAGGCCGAGCACGGCCTTGGCGAGGATGTTGCGCTGGATCTCGTTCGACCCACCGAAGATCGAGGTCTTGCGCATGTTGAAGTAGGTGTCCGCGACGCCGACCGCCGGAGGCCACGCCACCGCGGCCGCGCCGTGGGCCAGCGCCCGGCGCACGCGCAGCGCGCCGTGCGATCCGACGGCCTCGAGCGCCAGCTCGTTGATGCGCTGCGCGACCTCGGTGCCGCGGATCTTGAGCATGGAGACCTCGACGCCCGGCGCCTTGCCGGCATTCTCCGCCGCGAGCATGCGCAGCTCCGTGTGCTCGAGGGCGAGCAGGTCCACCTCGAGTTCGGTGAGCTTGCGGCGGAACACCGGCTCCTCGGCGAGGGTGCCGCTCCCCTCGCCCACCTGCGCGGCGAGCTGGCGCAGCTCGCGCAGCGCCACCTTGGAGCGCGCCACGTTCGCGATGCCGCTGCGCTCGTGCGCGAGCAGCATCTTGGCGCATGTCCAGCCCTTGTTCTCCTCGTGCACGCGGTTCTCGACCGGCACGCGTACGTTCTCCAGCCAGACCTCGTTGACCTCGTGCGTGCCGTCGAGCGTGATGATGGGCCGCACCGTGACGCCCGGGCTCTTCATGTCGATGAGCAGGAAGCTGATGCCGGCCTGCTTGCGGGCCGCCGGGTCCGTGCGCACGAGGAAGAATCCCCAGTCGGCGTGCTGCGCGAGCGTGGTCCAGGTCTTCTGGCCGTTGACCACGTAGTGGTCGCCCTCGCGGACGGCGCGCGTCTGCAATCCCGCGAGATCCGAGCCGGCACCCGGCTCGGAATAGCCCTGGCACCACCACGTGTGGCCCGCGACGATGTCGGGCAGGAAGCGGGCCTTCTGCTCCGGCGTACCGAACGTGTAGATGACCGGACCGACGAGGCCGGTCGAGAACGCGATGATGGGTACCGTGTCGGCGAGCGCCAGCTCCTCGCCCCAGATGTAGCGCTGGGTCGGCGTCCAGCCGGTGCCGCCGTACTCGACCGGCCAGGCAGGCACCGACCAGCCCTGGCGGCCGAGGATCCGGTGCCACTCGAGGAAGTCCTGCTTGAGCAGTTCCTCACCGGCCTCCTGCTTGGCGCGCACGTCGGCGGGATACTCGCGGGCGATGAAGGCCCGCACCTGCTCGCGGAAGCCGAGTTCTTCCGCCGTGAAATCCAGATGCATCGGGAATCCGTCGTCGGGCTGGGACCGCGACGAGGTTAGGGTTTCCCGGCGGCACGGTCAATTGCACGGAGGGGCGACTTCAGTTGCATAATTAGACTGTCTCTCGTCCGCCGCGCCCCGCACCGACCACTGGAGAGCCCCGCATGCAACCGCAGGAAATCCACGCCTTCGCCGACCGCTTCATGGCCGCGCTCGACGGGCACGACCCGGCGGTCGTCCGTGCCTTCTACGCACCGGGCGCCACCTGCTGGCACAACTTCGACGACTACGACCAGCCGCTCGAGGAGAACCTGAAGCTGTTCGAGTGGATGGCGCGCAAGGCGCCGAGCCGGCGCTATCGCATCCTGCGGCGCGAGTTGCTGCCGGGCGGCTGGTTCCAGCAGCACGTGCTCGAGGCCGACCTCGCGAACGGCAAGCAACTGCGGCTGCTCGCCTGCTGCGTGATCACGCTCGAGAACGGCCTCATCAGGCGCATCGAGGAATACGTCGACCCGGCCCAGGCCGCGGTACTGCGCGAGAAAGCCCCGGCCTGAGGACGGCCTCAGCGCAGGCGCTCGATCACCATTGCCGAGCCGACGCCCGTGGCACCGGTGGCCACGACGAGCCCGAGCGTGCCATCGGCATCCGCGAGTTGATCGAGCAGCGTCGAGACCAGGATGGCGCCCGTGGCGCCCATCGGGTGGCCGCGAGCGATGTGCCCGCCCGCCACGTTCACGCGTGCGGGATCGGCCGGGCAGTCGCGCAGG
>JBPOHK010000075.1:0-38811 GCA_052035645.1 Pseudomonadota bacterium | reverse complement strand
GATCGCGCCCGCCCCGCGCAGCTGCTGCACGTTCGGCGCGTCCTGCGGCGCGCGTGCCCGGGACGGCTCGACCATGCCGCCGGTCGTGGCCCAGCCCGCCACGTGGATGCCGTCCTTCACGGTGACGGGCAGGCCGTGCAGCGGCCGTTCGCGGTCGGCGGTCGGCGCATCGGCCTCGCGCGCGGCGGCACGGGCCGAGGCATCGTCGTGCGCGACGATGGCGTTGACCCGCGGGGCGAGCCGGTCGCGACGGGCGAGGTACAGTTCGACGAGTTCGCGCGACGTCGTCTCGTCACGACGCAGCGCCGCGAGCCACTCGGTGGCGGTCGTGAACGGGTTCATGGTCTCGGCGTCCGCGTCCAGATCAGCAACTGGTTGTTGGCGGGCATGGCGCAATCCTCGCGCAGGTGCAGCCCCGCCCGACCGGCCAGCGCGTCCACGGCCTCGAAGTCGCGTATCCCGCTCGCCGGATCGCGGGCGCGCAGCATGGCGTCGAAATCGCGGTTGCTGTCGGTCGTGAACCGGCCGCCGTAGCGGAACGGTCCGTAGGCCACGAGCATGGCCTCGGGCAGCGGCCGCAGCAGGCCGGCGACCCCGTCGAAAAAGGCCTCGACCTGGGGCCAGCCCATGATGTGCAGCGTGTTCGCGGTGTAGACGACCGAGTGGCTGCCGGGGGCGGGCCACGGGCCTCGGCTCACGTCGAGTTCGAAGGCAGGCCGGAGGTTGGCCGTGCCCTCCGCGTCGATGCGGGCCGCCAGCCCGGGGAGGGCCGTGTCGCGGTCGGTCGGTTGCCACGCCAGTTGCGGCAACTCGCGGGCGAAGTGAACGGCGTGCTGTCCGGTGCCGGCGCCGACCTCGAGGACCGTGGCGCCGGCCGGCAGGACCCGGCGCAGGACCGCCAGGATCGGGTGCTTGTTGCGCTCGCAGGCTTCGGAGTACGGCAGCATGGCCGGGGCCCGCGCAGGGAGATCGGCGGGGCGTGGCGGCACGGGCGCCGCCGCCGCCCCACCGGAAGCGGGACTTACTTCTTCAGCGTCGCGTAGTACGCGGCGAGGTCGGCAATGTCCGCGGCGCTCAGCTTCTTGGCCGCCTTGGTCATCTTGTCGCTCTTGGTGCGCTTGCCGGCCTTGTACTCGTCCATGGCCTTGACGAACTCGGCGGGAGCCATGCCGGCGATCGAAGGATTGTCCTCGTCGCCCTTGCCGTCGTCGCCGTGGCAGTCGACGCAGTCTTCTGCCTTGCTCTTGCCCGCAGCCACATCACCGGCATGCGCCGGCGCCGTCGCGAACAGCGCGGCGGCCAGGGCCAGCATCGACAGGGAAAGCTTGTTCATCAATGGTCTCCTGGGAATTGTTTGAAGCGGGCCGCCTTGGCAGTCGACCCGCGCACAGTCGGGAATATACCCGCTGACCGAGGTTGGAATCGCTACGGCCGCGAATTGTTCCGTCGCTGCGCTGCGCCGGCGACTCGTGGTTTTCCACGACGCGGGAGTCCGGAAAATCGGGCAGGAAAGGCGCCGTTTCCCATTTCATTCAGCCCGCTCATTGCAGTTCCTGAAAGTCGGCGTATATTCCGAGCGTAGCCCCATGATCCCCAACGGGATTTTGTGGCTTCAGCCGGCGGGAATTCGGTTGAACAAAAGCAAATAAGCGATTGATTTAAAAATAAATTTCGGTCAGGGTGTTACATGATGGACAACTGGGAACACTTCCATCGTGCCGTGCGGGTGCTGATCGGCCCCGGCGCGGTCAAGCAGCGGCTGACGGGGGCCTACCTCGACCACCTGCGTGGGGTGGACAGCGAGTCGCTGCCGGACGCGATCTGCGTCGAATTCGCCGCGCTGCAGTCCGCGCTGAGCTGCGTCAAGCCCGTCGGCGGTCTGTGTGCCGCCGAGGCTGCGATCCGCAAGATGTCCGACCACGAGGCCGCGACGCACGCCGAGCGCATCCTGGTGATGTGCCTCGCGCTGTCCGGTGCGAGTGGCGAAATTCCCGAGGTTGCGTCGGCGCCGCGGCTGCGCGTCGTCGGCGACGACGACGAACTGCCCGCCTTCCTCAGTCGAGCTTGAACTCGATCACGTCGAAGCGCGTCGTTTCCTCGTGACGCGCCTGGCGCTTGATCGCGTCGATCAGCTGCCGCTTGTCCCAGGGCACCACCTCGTCCCCCAGTTCCAGCACCGCCGGTGCGATCGTGTCGTGCGAGCCGAACGGCTCCAGCACGATCACCGGCTTGTCGAAGGCCTTGGCGCAATGGAGCATGAAGTCGACCCAGTCCTGGTGCCGGCGGTAGAGCGCCGACGGGACCAGGATGCACTCGGAGGCCGTGATCTGCTTGCGCAGGTCGTCCTTGATGGCTTCCTTGTCCCCAGGGGGGCGTTTGTCGGGCGTCGAGGTGTTGATGTAGAAGAAGTTGTCGACGCTCTCCAGGTACTCGAAAACGCGGTGGTAGTCGTCGTCCGCGTGGTACACGTGGCAGACGAACAAACGGACCGGGTTCTTTTGCGTGACGCTGCCCACGGTGCCTCCGTGACCTTTCCGTGCGGGGTAGATGGCCGCCGTAGTCTAGCCTAGCGCGTTCGTTTCCGGTTGGGCGCCCGGACCCGTAGAATTGCGGACAGATGCGCTTTCTGCTCTACAACATCCGTTACGCGACCGGCACCGGGGCCGCCTTCCACCTGCCGGTGCCGGGCGCCGGGTACCTGCGCAGCAACCCGCGGGTGCTCGAGGGCATCACCCGCTTCATCAAGTCCCAGGACCCGGACATCGTCGGCCTGGTCGAGGTCGACACCGGGTCGATCCGTTCCGGGCGGGTCAACCAGGCCGAGGCGATCGCGACCTCGCTCGGCCACTACTCGATCTACCAGTGCAAGTACGGGACCAGCTCGCTCAACACGCTGGTGCCGATCGTCAACAAGCAGGCCAACGCGTTCCTCGCGGCGCCGCGCGTCGAGGGCGAGCGCTTCCACTACTTCGACACCGGCATCAAGAAGCTGATCATCGAGCTCGAACTGGACGAGCTGTGCGTGTTCCTGGTGCACCTCTCGCTCAAGTTCCGGCATCGGCACGCGCAGCTTCGCCACCTCTACGAGCTGGTCAAGGTCGCGCGCAAGCCCGTGATCGTGGCCGGCGACTTCAACACGTTCTGGGGCGAGCACGAGATGGCGCTGTTCATGGAGGCCGCCGGCCTGCGCAGCGCGAACCTCGCGCGGCTGCCCTCCTACCCCGCGCGCCGCCCGCGCATGGAACTCGACTTCATCCTGCACACCCGCGACATCGAGATCGATTCGTTCTCGATCCCCGAGGTGACGTACTCGGATCACCGCCCGCTGGTGTGCGATTTCCGCGTCGTCGGCCAGCAGCGCGCCGCGGCCTGACGCGCGCAACGGAGCTTCCATGTCCCAAACCGCAGCCGCCGGCGACGCGCAGTGGTCGCTCGAGGTGGACGCCGGGCGCATCGCCTGGCTGACGTTCGACAAGCCCGGCGCCAGCGCCAATTCGCTGTCGCGCGCCGCGATGGAACAGCTCGCGGAGTGGCTCACCGGCGTCGAGCGCGCCGCCCCGCGGGGCCTCGTGATCTGCTCGGCCAAGTCCGGCTTCATCGCGGGCGCGGACATCGCCGAGTTCGGCCAGGTCGAGTCGCCCGAGGCCGCCGTGCCGTTCGTGCGGGCCGCGCACGCCGTGCTCGCACGCCTCGAACGGATGCCGTTCCCGACCGTCGCCGCGATCAACGGCTATTGCCTCGGCGGCGGCCTCGAACTGGCGCTCGCCTGCCGGTACCGCGTCTGCGTCGACGACCCCAGGGTCACCCTCGGCCTGCCGGAGGTGCTGCTCGGCATCCACCCGGGATTCGGCGGCACCGTGCGCTCCGTGCGCCTGCTCGGCGTGACGACTGCGATGGACATGATGCTCACCGGCAAGAATCTGCGGCCGGCCCGTGCACTCGCCGTGGGCCTCGTCGACCGTCTCGCGCCGGCCGGCGAACTCCGCACCGCCGCGCGGGCGCTGGTCCTCGATCCGCCCGCCACGCGTCGTGCACCGTTGGCGCAACGCCTGCTTTCGCTGGGCCCTGTGCGCGGCTTCATCGCCCCGAAGATCGAGCGGCAGGTCGCACGCAAGGCCCGGCGCGAGCACTACCCCGCGCCGTACGCGATCGTCGACCTCTGGCGACGCCACGGCGCCGATCCCGGCACCGCCTACGAGGCGGAAGCGCAGTCGGTCGCGAAGCTGGTGTGCTCGCCCACCTCGCGCAACCTCGTCCGGGTGTTCTTCCTGCAGGAGCGCCTCAAGGGCCTGGCGGGGCGGGATCTGCCGCACAAGGGCCACGTCCACGTCGTGGGCGCGGGCGTGATGGGCGGCGACATCGCGGCATGGTGTGCGCAGCGCGGCCACACCGTGACCCTGCAGGACCGCACGGCCGGCCTGGTCGAGACCGCCCTCGAGCGGGCACGCCGGGGATTCGAGAAGCGCAGCCGCGCGCCGGGACAGGCCGAGCAGACGATGCAGCGTCTTGCGGCCGACGTCGCCGGAGAGGGTGTCGAGCGCGCGGACGTCGTCATCGAGGCGATCTTCGAGGACGCAGCGGCCAAGCGGACGCTGTACGCGGAGCTCGAGCCGAGACTGAAGCCGGACGCTCTGCTCGCCACCAACACGTCGAGTCTCGTGCTGGAGACGCTCTCGCAGTCGCTCGCGCGTCCGGGCCGCCTGGTCGGCCTGCACTTCTTCAACCCCGTCGCGCAGATGCCCCTGGTCGAAGTGATCGAAGGCGCGAGCGTCGAGCCGCAGGCACGCGCCGCCGCGCTCGCCTTCGCACGCAGCATCGACAAGCTGCCCCTGCCCTGCCGCAGTTCGCCCGGCTTCCTCGTCAACCGCGTCCTGATGCCGTACCTGACCGAGGCCATGCTGGTCGCGCAGGAAGGTGTCCCGTATGCCGTACTCGATCGGGTGGCCGTCGACTTCGGCCTGCCGATGGGCCCGATCGAACTCGCGGATACCGTGGGGCTCGACGTCTGCCTGCACGTCGGGCGGATCCTTGCGCAGGCTTACGGTCGTCCGGCGCCCGAGGCGGTGGCGCCATTGGTCGCGGCCGGACAGCTCGGGCGCAAGAGCGGACAGGGTCTCTACGCCTGGCAGGACGGCAAGGCCGTCAAGCCGGACGCGGGCCCGGTCGGCGCACCCGACGATCTCGCCGACCGGCTCGTGCTGCCGATGCTGAACGAGGCGGTGGCCATCCTGCGCGAGGGGGTCGTGGCGGACGCCGACCTGATCGATGCCGGCGTGATCTTCGGCACGGGGTTCGCTCCGTTCCGCGGCGGACCGCTGCGTTACGCCCGCGAGCGCGGCGTGGCAGAGGTCGTCCGGCGCCTCGACGAACTGGCGCAACGGCATGGTGAGCGCTTCCGCCCGGACCCGGGATGGGATGCCTTGGCGCGCGGCGCCGTGTGTTAGCATTCCGCAACTGAGACTCGTCCGGTTCGTCGCGGGGAGCGGCCAGCGGACAATGACTGACGAATGAACGAACCGGCACCGGTCGAAATGTCGATCCTGAGGATGTTCTCGCCGCTCGACGGACTGCGGCGCGAGAACCTGTTGGCGCTTTCGCGCAAGACCAGCGTGCGCGACGCCACCCAGGGACGGCTGCTGTTCAAGGAGAACGACACCGACAAGCGCACCTTCTACCTCGTGAAGGGCGTCGTCGAACTGCTGGCCGGCGGCAAGGTGATCGGCACGGTCAAGGCCGGCACGCCCGATGCCCGCCACGCCATCGCGCCGATCCTGCCGCGCCGCTGCTCCGCCCGCGTCGCCTCGGACCACATCGAATACCTCTCCATCGACAGCGACCTGCTCGACGTCCTGATCACCTGGGACCAGACGGGCGCCTACGAGGTGAGCGACCTGCACGCGAACCCGGCGGTCGACAGCGACGACTGGATGACCCTCCTGCTGCAGAGCCGCGCGTTCCACAAGATCCCGCCGGCGAACCTGCAGGCGGTGTTCATGCGCCTGCAGCGCGTCAACTACACGGCCGGCGACGTCGTCATCCGCCAGGGCGACGAGGGCGACTTCTTCTACGTCATCGTGAGCGGCCGCTGCGCCGTGAGTCGCGAGACGCCGCTCAACCGCGAAGGCATCCGGCTGGCGGAACTGGGCATCGGCGAGACCTTCGGCGAGGAAGCGCTGATCTCCGGGGCCCGCCGCAACGCCACCGTCACGATGCTCACGGACGGCGCGCTGATGCGGCTGCCGAAAGAGGATTTCACCGCGCTCCTGAACGAGCCGATGATGCACTGGGTGGAGTACGAAGAGGCGAAGCGCGTCGTCGCGAACGGCGGGCGCTGGCTCGACGTGCGCCTGCCGAGCGAATTCGAGCACTGCCACCTGGAGCAGTCGATCAACGTGCCGCTGTACTTCGTGCGCCTCAAGCTGAAGACGCTCGACCCGTCGATCCCGTACGTGGTGGTGTGCGACAACGGCCGGCGCAGTTCCGCGGCGGCCTACATCCTCAGCGAGCGCGGCTTCGACAGCCACGTCCTGCGCGGCGGCATCGCGGTCACGGAACTCGCCGATTCGCTGCTCGCCGTGCGCAAGGACTAGCGCGGGACTCAGTTCGGCCTGCCGGTCGGCCCCCGGCTGCGCTCCACGGCCTCGCGCGCCGCCGCGAGCATCCCCATGAAGGTCGCTTCGATCTCGAGCAGCCTGGCGACGCGCAGGACGTCGCTGATCTCCAGCGCCATCACGTCGTCGATGGCCTTGCGATAGGCTTCGGTGACTCTCGCGAGTTCGCGTGCTTCCGGGGATAGTTCGGCCATCGGGTGCTCGCGCGGCCGCCGTTACATCGTGTGCGTCGGCTTGTCGCCGCCGAGCGCACCCGCCAGGTAGGCCTCGATCTTGCGCTGCGTGTTGCCGCGGTCCTGCTCGCTGAACTGCACGCCGATGCCGGCCGTGCGCTTGCCCTGGGCGCCCTTCGGGGTCATCCAGATCACGCGGCCGGCGACCGGCAGCTTCTCGTCCTCGCCCATCAGGTTGAGCAGCATGAACACCTCGTCGCCGAGCCGGTAGTTGCTGCTGGTCGGGATGAACAGGCCGCCGTTCTTCACGAACGGCATGTAGGCGAGGTACAGCGCGCTCTTGTCCTTGATGGTGAGCGTGAGCAGACCCGGCTTGTTCGGTTGTCGCGGGGCGACGGCCATCGACTCGACTCCCTACTCGGCGCAGGCCTGCCGGAACTCGACCAGCAGAGCCTCCACCACCAGCGGCGGCGCCGCGTTGCCCTCGAGCTGGCGGCGAGCCTCCCGCAGCCTGTCGACCAGGCGGAAGGCCATGGTTATGTTCACTGCCCCGGCGGCCCTTTGCAATAGAGCGCCGCCCGGAAGCGTGAGGCGCGTCTCAGCGGGCAGCGTGCGCCTGCGCATGGCGTCGCCGAGCCAGGACTCCAGCCAGTCGAGCCGCGCCGGCAGCCCCTCGCCCAGCATGTCGGCGGCGAGGCGCGTCACCTCCGCCCGCCCGGAGAAAAGCGCCTCGAGCAGCCCGGTCATCTGCTGCTCCAGACCCGCGAAGTGCGGCGCCAGGCTCGCGGCGCGCAGGGGCGCGCCGCCGGTCATCTCGAGCAACCGGTCGGGCACCGGCCCGCCCATCACCTCCTCCAGCCAGCGCCGGGCGGTGGCCGGCTCCGGCCGGGCGATCTCGATGCGCTGGCAGCGGCTGCGCAGGGTCGGCAGCAGGCCCGACGGGCGCGCGGTGACCAGCACCAGCACCGTGCGCGGCGCGGGTTCCTCCAGGGTCTTGAGCAGCGCGTTCTGGGCCGAGTCGGTCATCGTCTCGGCCGGCACGATCACTGCCACGCGATAGCCGCTGCGCATGCTGGTCATGGCGAGCGCCTCGCCCAGTTCCCGCACCTGGTCGACCCCGATGGCCTTCTTGTCCTTCTCGCCCTTGGCGTCCTTGAGCAGCGTGACCCAGTGCAGGTCCGGGTGCGATCCGGCCCGGCTCAACCGGCACTCCGCGCACTCGCCGCAGGCGGACATCCCGACGCCTCGCCGGCTGCAGAACAGCGCCGCGGCGAGCGCCGAGGCGAACAGCTCCTTGCCGACGCCACGCGGGCCGTGCAGCAGCAGTCCGTGCGTCAGGCGGCCCGAAGCGACCGCGGAAGCGAGCCTGGCCTGCGCGTCCGCGTGCCACGGCAGGAAGCCGATCGGGCGCGGGCTCGGGCTGCCGTCTTCCTGTCCGTCCTCGCCCGCGTCGCTCATGCCCGCTCCGCGAGCAGCGGCTCGAGGCAGGCGCGGACGGATGCCTCGACGGCATCGACCTCCGCGGTTGCGTCCACGACGCGAAAGCGCGCCGGCTCGTCCTGCGCGCGGGCCAGATAGGTCGAGCGCACGCGCTCGAAGAACTCGTGCCGCTCGGTCTCGAAGCGGTCGGGTCCGTCCGCGCCGTTGCGCCGCCCGGCGCGCTCCAGCCCGGTTGCCACCGGGGCATCGAGCAGCACGGTGAGGTCCGGCCAGCGCCGCGGGTGGACGATCTGCACCAGCGCGTCGATGTCGTGCAGCGGCACGCCGCGGCCGCCGCCCTGGTAGGCGTAGGTGGCGTCGGTGTAGCGGTCGCAGAGCACCCACGCGCCGCGCGCCACGGCAGGTTCGATCAGGTTGGCCAGGTGGCTGGCGCGGGCGGCGAACATCATGAGCAGTTCGCTCGCGACCGGCATGGGTTCGTCGCTGCGCTCGAGCAGGAGCGTACGCAGCTTCTCGGCCCGCGGCGTGCCGCCCGGCTCGCGCGTCAGCACGACGTCGCGGCCCCGGCCACGCAGCCAGGCGGCGACGCGCTGCAGCTGCGTCGACTTGCCGACTCCCTCGCCGCCCTCGAACGTGATGAACTTGCCGCTCAACTCACTGCCCTGCCCGCCGCTGCTGGCGATAGCGCACCAGGTAGTCGCGCACCGCCTGCTCGTGTTCCGCCAAGGTCTTCGAGAAGCGGTGACTGCCGTCCGGCAGGCCCGTCGCCACGAAGTACAGCTCGCCGCGCGCGTCCGGCCGCACCGCGGCGCGCAGGGCCGCCTGGCCCGGCAGCGCGATCGGCGTCGGCGGCAGGCCGGTGCGCGTGTAGGTATTGTACGGCCCGTCGCGCTCGAGGTCCGCGCGGCGCAGGTTCCCGTCGAATTTCTCGCCGAGACCGTAGATCACGGTCGGATCGGTCTGCAGTCGCATGCCGATGCGCAGGCGCCCGGCGAACACGCCGGCGATGCGCGACCGCTCGTCGGGGTGGGCCGTCTCGCGCTCGACGATGGAGGCGAGGACGAGCGCCTGGTAGGGCGTCGTGAACGGCAGGTCCTGCGCCCGTGCGGCCCAGGCTGCATCCAGTTCGCGGCGCCTGCGGTCCCGCGACTGGCGCAGCAGCTCGACGTCCGTCGTCCCCTTGTCGAAGAGGTAGGTGTCCGGGAAGAACAGCCCTTCCGGATGCTGCCCGCCCTCGCCCAGCAGGACCATGACCTCCGCGTCGCTGCGGCCGCGCGTCGCGTGCTCGAGCCGGGGCTCGCGATCGAGGGCCCGGCGCAGGTCGCGGAAGGTCCAGCCCTCGACGATCGTGATCGAGTGCTGCACGACGACGCCGCTCTCGAACAGGCGCAGCAGGCCCTCGGGCGTGGTGCCCGGCGGCACGGCGTACTCCCCGGCCCGCACCCGGGCATCGGCGCCCGTCAGCCGCGCGTAGGTCGTGAGCCAGCGCGGGTTCGTCAGGATTCCGCGGGCCGCGAGGTCGCGGGCGACGCTCGCGAGGCCGGTGCCCCGCGCGATCTCGACCGTGGCCGGCGCGCCGTCGATCCCGAGCGGCGCGTGCAGCCAGCGCGTGAATGTCGCATAGGCGCCGCCGGCTGCCAGCAGCGCCATCACGACGGACAGCAGGACAATGCGCCGGATCATCCGGTCGACCGGGCGAGATGTTCGAGCAGCCGCGGCGCGAGTTCGGCCGGCGGGTACTGCGCGATCCCGGAGACGCCGACGACCGGGCGGATCCCGCGCACGGCATTGGTGACGAAGGCCTCGTCCGCCGCGCCCAGCTCGTCCATGTCGACGCTGCGGACGTCGCAGGAGATCCCCAGCTCGTCCGCGGCCTGCAGCACCACGCGACGCATCACGCCGGCCACGCCGCAATCGCGGATCGAGGGTGTCACGAGCCGTCCGCCGCGCACCAGGAACAGGTTGCCCGAGGTGGCGCACACCAGCCGGCCGTCCATCGACAGCATCAGCCCGTCGTCCAGCCCCGCCGCCGCGACTTCGGCCGCCGCCAGGACCTGCTCCAGCCGGTTGAGGTGCTTGATGCCGGCGAGCTGCTCGTTGAGCGCCAGGCGCGTGCTGCACACCATGACGAAGATCGGGCGCAGCGCGTCGGCCTCGTGCGAATGCGAAGACGCCGACATCACGATGCGGGTGACGCTCGGCTGGGTCGGCGGCATGTAGCCGCGCGGTCCGGTGCCGCGCGTGAGGATCAGCTTGACCGTCGCGGTGCCGAGGCCCTCGAGCACGCGGCTGCATTCGTCGAGGATCGTCGCGACGGGCGGCATCGGAATGCCGAGCCGGTGGCAGCCGTCGCCGAGTCGGGCCATGTGCAGGTCGAAGTGGCGCAAGCGGCCGTTCTCCGCCGACATGGTCTCGAACAGGCCGTCCCCGTAGGCGAGCCCGCGATCGTCGACCGCGATTCCCGTGCCCTCGACACCATTCACCAGTCTTCGACCGATCATCACTCGCCTCCGAGTGCCCGCAGCATCCCGCGCGCCTTGGCCCGCGTCTCGGCCAGTTCCGCCTCGGGTCGAGAGTCTGCCACGATCCCGGCGCCGGTCCGGAACTCGATCCGCGAACCGTGAACCAGCAGCGTGCGGATCAGGATGTTGAGATCGAGCGAGCCGTCGAGCCCAAGGTACCCCATGGAGCCGGTATACGCATCGCGCGGGGAACCTTCGAACTCCGCCAGCAGCTGCATGCAGCGCACCTTCGGGCAGCCGGTGATCGTCCCGCCCGGGAACACCGCGGCGATCGCCTGGCCCGGGGTCACGCCCGGCCGCAGTTCGCCGCGCACGTTCGAGACGATGTGATGCACGGTCGCATAGGTCTCGATGGTCATGTACTCGTCGACCTGCACCGTGCCGGCCCGGCAGATGCGCCCGAGGTCGTTGCGCTCGAGGTCCACGAGCATGACGTGTTCCGCCCGCTCCTTCTCGTTCAGCTGCAACTCGGCGACCAGCCGGGCGTCGCCCTCGGCGTCGCGTCCGCGCGGCCGCGTGCCGGCGATCGGACGGGTGCTGACGACCCTCCCGTCGCTGCGGATCAGCCGCTCGGGCGACGAGCTCAGCACGCTGAACTCGCCGAGCCGCGCGCTGCCCGCGAACGGTGCGGGATTCGCGCGGCGGAGGGCGCGATACAGGTCGGTGACGCCGGCGCCCGCCGCGAGTTCCGCCTGCCAGGCCCGCGAAAGGTTGGCCTGGTAGACGTCGCCGCGCGCGATGGCCGCCAGGGCGGACTGCACGCCGTCCGTGAAGGTCCGCGGCTCCTCCTCGGCGACCGTCCCGTCGACCGGCCGGTCGGCGCGCGGTGCTGGCGCGGCACGCGCCTCGACGAGATCCTCGCGCACCTGCCGGTCGAACGCGCCGGTGTCGCCGGTGTCGGTCACGACGCGCAGGCTGCCCGTGACTGCATCGCGCAACACGGCGCCGTGCATGCGCCAGGCGAGCGCTCGCGGGAAGCGCGGCGACGGCAGGTGCAGGGTCGGCTCGATCTCGGCGGCCAGCTCGTACCCGAGGTACAGGAACCAGCCGCCGCGGAACGGCAGGCTGTCGTCGCCGGTCGAGCGGCGCTCGCGGGACCACCACGCATCGAGGGCCGCGAGGAAGCCATTCCCGTCGCCCTCGCTGCCGCCGTGGAGTTGGCCGTCCGCCGCCAGCACCAGGCGTTCGCCCGGCTGGGCCAGCAGGATGTCGTTCCGGCCGAGCAGTCCGGGACCGCTGGCGCTTTCGAGCAGGACGGGGTAGCGCTCCGGGAACCGTTCGTGGAGCGCGAGCAGGTCGGTGCCGTCGGAGGGCGCCGCGTCCCTCACGCGAGGGCGCGGAACACGAGACTCCCGTTGGTGCCGCCGAAGCCGAACGAGTTCGACAGCACGACCTTCACCGGTGCCTGGCGCGCCGTGCCGGGCACGTAGTCGAGGTCGCACTCCGGGTCGGGATTCTCGAGGTTGATGGTGGGCGGCAGGATGCCGTCGCGGATGGCGAGGATCGAGAAGATCGCCTCCACGACGCCGGCGGCCCCGAGCAGGTGCCCGGTCATCGACTTGGTGGAACTGACCGGTACCTGCTTCGCGGCATCGCCCAGCGCACGCTTGATCGCGACGGTCTCGGCCCGGTCGCCGAGCTCGGTCGAGGTGGCGTGCGCGTTGATGTAATGCAACTGGTCCGGGTTGACGCCGGCATCGCGCAGGGCTGCCGTCATCGCGAGGCGGGCACCCTCGCCGTCCTCGGGCGGCGCGGTGATGTGGTGCGCGTCGCCGCTCATTCCGAAACCGGCGAACTCGGCGTAGATGTGCGCGCCGCGGGCCCGGGCGTGCTCGTACTCCTCGAGCACGAGCGCGCCGCCGCCTTCGCCCATGACGAAGCCGTCGCGGTCACGGTCCCAGGGCCGGCTGGCCCTTTCCGGCTCGTCGTTGCGCTGCGAGAGCGCGCGGGCCTGGCAGAAGCTGCCGATGCCGAGCGGGGTGAACGCCATCTCGGAACCCCCCGCCACCATGATGTCCGCGTCGCCGTACTGGATCGTGCGGGCCGCGATGCCGATGCTGTGCGTCGAGGTGGTGCAGGCGGTGACCAGCGCGATGTTCGGTCCCCGCAGCTTGTAGAGGATTGAAACCATGCCCGCGGCGGCGTTGATGATGCTGCCGGGGATGAAAAACGGCGAGATCTTGCGCGGCGTGCGCGCTTCGAGCCACTTCTCGCTGTTGTCCTCGATGGTGCTGAGTCCGCCGATGCCGGCACCCATCGCCACGCCGATGCGCGGCGAATTGGCCTCGGTCACCTCGAAGCCGGAGTCCCGGATCGCCTGCACCGCCGAGGCGACCCCGAACGGCACGAACGGGTCGAACTTGCGCACGTCCTTCGGGGACATGTACTGCTCGGCATCGAAGCCGGCGACCTGCCCGCCGATCTGGACGGGAAACGCGGAGAGATCCATGCGGGTGACGCGGCCGACGCCGCTGCGCCCGTTGACGATGCCGTCCCACGCCGAGGCCACGGTGCTGCCGAGCGGCGACACGATGCCCAAGCCGGTGACGACCACTCTGCGCTTCGACAATCTGGGCCCCCTGGGTGGGCGGATTCTTTCTTCTGGTCCCCGCCCTCCGTGGCGGTGGGACCCCGGCGCCGCTCAGGCCTGGCTGCGGCGCTCGTTGATGTAGTCGATCGCCTGCTGGACGGTCGTGATCTTCTCGGCGTCCTCGTCCGGAATCTCGGTCTCGAACTCCTCTTCGAGCGCCATCACGAGTTCCACAGTGTCGAGCGAGTCAGCGCCCAGGTCATCGACGAAGGACGACTCGTTGGTCACCTCTTCCTCTTTGACGCCCAGTTGCTCGGCGACGATCGCCTTAACCCGCTGTTCAATACTGCTCATTGTCTTTCGAATCCTTTGCAAGGAAGGAAGTCATGCCGGGGCCACCCCCGTGGGCAACCGGCATGGGCGGCGTATTCTATGTTAAGCGATCCGGGGGGTCCAATAGGCCAAAAACCCGTTTTAAATCATGTACATGCCGCCATTGACATGCAGCGTTTCGCCGCTGATGTAGGCCGCCTGCGGGGAGGCCAGGAAGGCCACGGCATGGGCGATGTCCTCGGCGGAGCCGAGCCGGCCGAGCGGCACCTGGGCCAGCAGGGCAGCCCGGCTGGCCTCGGGCAGCGCGTCGGTCATGTCGGTGACGACGAAACCCGGGGCCACCACGTTCACCGTGATGTTCCGCGAACCGACCTCGCGGGCGAGGCTCTTCGAGAAGCCGATCATGCCGGCCTTGGCCGCCGAATAGTTGGTCTGGCCGGCATTGCCCATCACCCCGACCACCGAGGCGATGTTGACGATGCGGCCCCGGCGGGCCTTCATCATGCCCCGCATCACCGCCTTGCAGGTGCGGTAGACAGCCGACAGGTCCGTTTCGATCACCGTCTGCCAGTCGTCCGCGCTCATGCGCATCAGCAGGCCGTCGCGGGTCACCCCGGCGTTGTTGACCAGGATCGACGGCGTGCCTTCCCTGCCCTCGACGTCCTTGAAGCAGGCCTCGACGGAGTCGGACCGCGCGACGTCCAGCACGAGGCCGCGACCCTTGAGTCCGGCTTCCGCGAGGTACGCCGTGATGGCGGCCGCCCCGGATTCACTGGTGGCGGTGCCGACGACGGTGGCCCCGCGCCGGCCGAGTTCCAGCGCGATCGCCCGGCCGATGCCGCGGGAGGCGCCCGTCACCAGGGCAAGGTCGTTCTCGAGCATGGGTTCACTCCTGGCAGGCCGCGAGCGCGGCGTCGATGGAGGCCGGATCCTCGAGCGCGAGCATCTTCAGGTCCGGCCGGCGCTCGATGCGGCGGTTGAGCGAGGTCAGCACCTTTCCGGGGCCGCACTCGACGAAGGTCGTGACGCCCGAGGCGAGCATCGCGCGCACGGTGTCGGCCCAGCGCACCGGCTTGTACAGCTGTTCCTTGAGTGCCTGGCGGATGCCGTCGGGGCTGGCGTGGGTCTTCACGTCCACGGTGTAGACCGCGGGCACGTCCGGCAGCCGGAACTCGACCTCGGCGAGGCGCAGGGCGAGCTTCTCCGCCGCGCCCACCATGAGGCTGCTGTGCGAGGGCACGCTCACCGGCAGCGGCACCGCACGCTTGGCGCCGCGCGCCCTGGCCAGTTCGAGCGCACGGTTCACCGCCGTCGCGTGCCCCGCGATGACCACCTGCCCCGGCGAGTTGAAGTTCACCGGTTCGACAACCTCGCCCTCGGCCGCCTCGCGGCACACGGCGGCGAGGTCCGCGTCTTCGAGGCCGAGCACGGCCGCCATGGCACCCTGCCCCAGCGGGACGGCCGCCTGCATGAGCTGGCCGCGATGACGCACGAGGTCGACGGCCGTGCCGAAATCGAGCGACCCGGAACAGACCAGCGCCGTGTACTCACCGAGGCTGTGGCCGGCCATGGCCGCCGGCCGTGGCCCGCCTTTCTGCCGCCAGACGCGCCAGGTCGCGACCCCTGCGGCCAGCATGGCGGGCTGGGTGCGCTCGGTGGCGCCGAGTTCCGCCTCGGGCCCCTGCTGGCACAGCGCCCAGAGGTCATATCCGAGCACGGCGGACGCCTCGGCGAAGGTCTGCTGTACGAGCGGCTCGGCCGCGCCCAGCGCCGCCAGCATGCCGACCGATTGAGACCCCTGGCCGGGAAACACCATTGCAAACGACATCGGGTGGACTCTCCTCGGGCCCCGCCCCAACCGGGCGGCGCAATTATAACGATCGCGTTCCCGGCCGCCGGGCGGCCGCGAGCATCAGGCCGGCGGCGAGCGCGCCACCGATCGCTCCAAAGGTGTGGGCCTCGTGCACGACCGGCAGGCTCAGCGTCGCGCCGGTGAACGGCAGCGCCCCCAGCGCGTGCTCCCACGCGAGCTTTGCGGCGAACAGCAGGCCCACCAGCGCCGTGAGGGCATCGCGCGAGCGGACCAGCCAGGCGAGCAGGCCGGCCGCCATGGCGCCGTGCAGCACGCCCGAGAACCCGACGTACCAGGCGAGCGCCGGCTGCCACGCGAGGAACCCGGCGTCGATGGCCGCGGTCGAAGCGAACAGGACCCCCAGCCATTGCCCGAGGCGGTATTCGCGCCCGAACAGGCCCCACACGATTGCGATCCCGACCAGGTTCCAGCCGAGGTGCACCCCGTCGGCGTGCACGAGGTGCCCCGTGGCGAGGCGCCACCACTCGCCGGCGAGCACGGCGGCGCGCTCGTAGCGCAGCGCGTGCGTCACTGCCGGGCCCGCCAGGTGCAGCCCCAGGAGCAATCCGGACAATCCGAGGGGCGCGACCCAGTCGGACAATCGCAGACGTGTCAGGCGTTCGAGCATGGGTAGCCCGCGGCGGGCGGCACCGGTTTGCTATGATCCGCGCAATTTAACGCGCCACGGCACCTGCGATGAAGTTCCGCAACCTGTCTCCGTCGAACACGCTGCACCGCCCGGCCCGCCGCGAGTCGGGCTTCACCCTGATCGAGATCATGGTGGTCGTGGTGATCCTCGGCATCCTTGCGGCGCTGGTCGCCCCGAACGTCATCCGCCGCATCGACGATGCGCGGGTCACCAAGGCGAAGCAGGACATCCGCGCGTACGAGACCGCGCTCAACCTGTACCGCATGGACAACTTCCGCTACCCGACCACGGAACAGGGCCTCGAGGCGCTGGTGAAGCAGCCGACCGATCCGAACATCAAGAACTGGAAGGCCGGCGGCTACATCCAGAACCTGCGCAAGGATCCCTGGGGCAACGACTACGGGTACATCTCGCCGGGTTCGCACGGCGACTACGACATCTTCACGCTCGGGGCCGACAACCAGCCGGGCGGCGAAGGCGCCGATGCCGACATCGGTAGCTGGGACATCGAATAGGCCCCGGCGGCGGCGCGCCGCCCCGCACGCCTCGGGCTTCACGCTGCTCGAGGTGCTCGTGGTCATGGTGATCATCGGCATCATCACCTCGATGGCCGTGATCTCGGTGAAGGTGCTCGGCGGCGACCACGAGATGGACCAGGAGGCCGCGCGGCTGCAGGCCATCCTCGTGCAGTCGCGCGAGGACGCGATGCTGGTCGGCACCGACGTCGGCGTGCGCATCGATCCGCGCGGCTACGACTTCCTGCGCTACGACTCCCGCAAGGAGCTGTGGCAGCCGGTCACCGACGACCCGATGCTGCGCCCGCGTGCGCTGCCCGAGGGCCTGACGGCGCAGCTGCGCATCGACGGTCGCGAGGTCGTGTTCCGGCAGCCCGGGAGCACGAGCCTGCTCGAGGAAGGCGAGCCGCCGGCCGAGCCTCAGCTCGTGGTGCAGGCATCGGGCGACCTGGTGCCCTTCGACGTCGTGCTGCGACGCGACGGCACGACCGAGGAGCGACGGGTGGCGGGCACGGCCGAGGGCAGGATCGAGGTGCACGACGATGCGCGCGAACGGCAGCGCTGACCGGCGCGCGCGCGGCTTCACGCTGATCGAGGTGCTGGCGGCCCTCGTGATCGTCGCGCTCGGCATGATGGGCGTGATCGAAGCGGTCACCCAGTCCGCGCGCAGCGGCGGTTACCTGCGCGAGAAGACGCTCGCGCACTGGGTCGCGATGAACGTCATCGCCGAGCGGCGCCTCGCCGCGCAGGCGCCGGAGGTCGGTCGCACCTCGGACGAGGTCGATCTCGGCGGGCTGCGCTGGAAGTGGGAACTGGTCACGACGCAAACCCAGGTCGAGAGCATGCGGCGCATGGACGTCAGCGTGCGTCCCGCCACGAATCCCGACGGCAACCCGCTGGTCACCGTGAGCGGCTTCTACGGCACCGCCGTCGGGGCGGCGGGCGGCGCGATCACGACGTGGGCCGGCAGCGGCTCGGGCGACGGCGGCAAGGGCGGCGACCAGGATCCCAACCCCAATCCCCGACCCAACCCCGGACCGGGCCTGCCGACGGACGACGAGGAATGAGCGAGCCGACCCTGCGGCCGCGCTCGCGCGGATTCACCCTGATCGAGCTGCTGGTCGCGATGGCCATCTTCGCGATCATCGGCGTCATGGCGCTGGTCGGATACACACAGCTGCAGCGACAGGCGGAGTACGCCGAGCAGCGCCTCGAACGCGTGCACGAGGTGCAGCGGGCCGTGCAGGTGCTCGTGAACGACCTGCGCCAGATCGAGCCGCGGCCGATCCGCGAGCCCATCGGCGGCGCGCGCATCCCGGCGGTGGTCGGCGGCGAGTCGGTCGACTACCGGATCGAGTTCACCCGCGCGGGCTGGAGCAACACCGCCGGCCTGCCGCGCCCGACGCTGGAGCGCGTGGCCTATCGCATCGACCAGGACGGGCTGTGGCGCGATCACTGGCAGGTGCTCGACCGCACCCAGGCGCAGGAGCCGGTGCGCGTGAAGATGCTCGGCGGCGTGCGCGCACTTCGCATCCGCTTCATGACCGCCGGGCGTGCCTGGGTCGACCGCTGGCCCATCGGCATGGTCACCGGCTCGCCCGACGCCGAGCGCCTGCGGCCGGCCGCGGTCGAGGTCGAGATCGACACGGACGACTGGGGCACGATCCGGCGCGTCGTCGAGGTGGCAGGCTGATGCCGCGCAAGGTGCATCCCACGCCGCCCGTCCGCCAGCGCGGCATCGCCCTCATCACGGCCGTGCTGGTGGTGGCGCTCGCGACCATCCTCGCGGTCAACGTCGCCTTCCGCAGCGTGCTGGACCAGCGCCGCAGCGCCAACCTGTTCGGCGCGGACCAGGCTTTCGAGATCGCGCTCGGCGCGGAGGCACTGGCCGCCGAGGGCCTGAGCCGGGACGCCCAGAACAGCGAGACCGACCACCTCGGCGAGACCTGGGCCAAGCCCGTGATCCTGCCCGTCGACGACGGCATCGGCACGGTCGAGGGCCGGCTCGAGGACATGCAGGGCCGCTTCAACCTCAACAACCTCGTGTTCGCCGACGGCACGACCAATCCGGACGCCGTGAAGCAGCTCGAACGCATCCTGCAGATGGTCGGCGTCGAGCCCGACTGGGCCACGGCGATGGCGGACTGGATCGACGAGGACATCGACCCCGGCTTCCCGAACGGCGCCGAGGACACCACCTACACCGGGCAGAATCCGCCCCACCTCGCCGCCAACATGCCCATCACCCGGATCAGCGAGCTGATGCAGCTGCCGGGGTTCACGGCCGACCGTTACGCCAAGCTCAAGCCCTTCGTCGCGGCGCTGCCGGTGGGCTCGAAGCTCAACGTGTGCACCGCCCCCGGCATCGTGCTCGATTCGCTGTCGGAGGCCGAGCGGCAGTTCAGCCTGAACGCCGACTACCTGACCCAGCAGCGCCAGGCCATCGGCTGCTTCCCGAGACTCACCGACCTGCAGGCCACGCTGGGTGCCGCCGAGTACGACAAAGTCAAGAACTCGCTCGCAGAAACAAGCAGTTACTTCATGGCAACGGTGTGGGTCACTATTGGCACCACCGACTTCACCCTGTACAGTCTGCTCGCGCGCGTGGGCAACGGCCAGGTGAGGCCGGTCCTGCGCAGCATCGGCACCGCCTGAGCATTCCCGAGGCCTATGACTGAAACGCTGGTGATACGGCTCCGTGCCCACGACGAGGCCCCGGCGTCGTGGCTCATCGTCGACGAGAACGGCCTGCGCTCGGGCAGCGTCTCGAACGGCCCGGTCGCCGACGCCCTGAGTGTCGCGCAGGGCCGCAAGGTGGTGCTGCTGCTGCCCGCCGCGGAAGTGTCCCTCGCGCTGCCCGAACTGCCCGTCAAGGGCGGGGCGCGCCTCGCCCAGGCGGTGCCCTTCGCCCTCGAGGAACAGCTGGCGACCGACGTCGACGCGCTGCACTTCGCGGTCGGCGCGCGCCAGGCGGACAGCAACCTGACGCCGGTCGCCACGGTATCGCGCACCCTCCTCGACCGCTGGCTCGGCACCTGTCAGCTCGCCGGCATCCGCCCGGCCGCGGCCTACTGCGAATCCCAGGCCGTGCCCATCGCGCCGAACGGCTGCACGCTGCTGCTCGACGAGGGCACGCTGTACGTCCGCCGCGCCGAGGGCGTGCCCTACGCGCTCGACGCGCAGCCGCTCGCGACGGCGCTCGAACTCGCCCTCGGCCCGGCCGTGGAGCCCGGCGAGCACGTCGCGTTCTACGTGACCAGCGCCGAGTACGAGCAGGAGAAGGAACTGATCGAGGGCCTGCGTGCGCGCACCGCGACGCTGCAGGTCAAGCTGCTGCCGGACGGCGGCCTGCCGCTGCTGGCGGCGCACCTGAACGCCGGCGATCCGGTCAACCTCCTGCAGGGCAGCTACGCGCCGGCCTCCACGCTCGCCGGCCAGTTCCGCCAGTGGCGGATCCCGGTCGCGCTCGCCGCGGCCACGGCACTGGTCTTCGTCGTCGCGCAGGGCGTGTCCCTGTGGCAGGCGAAGCGCGCCGAACGGCAACTCGACGCGCAGATCGCCGAAGTCTTCAACCGGGCCCTGCCGGGCCAGAAGATGGTCAATGCCCGCGAACAGCTCGAAGGCGTGCTGCGGCGGGGCACGGGCGGCGGCGCGGCCCTGTTGCCCGCGGTGACCGCCCTCTCGCAAGCGGTGGCGGGCGTGCCCTCGACGCGGCTCGAGTCGCTGAACTTCCGCGGCGACGCCGTCGAACTTCGCCTCGTCGCGCCGACGGTCGAGGCCATCGACGGCATCAAGCAGGCCATGGGCCGCAGCGGCATGCAGGTCGAGATGCAGTCGGCCACGCCGCGCGGCACGGTGGTCGAAGGCCGCCTGTCGGTGAAGCTGGGGGCCGCATGAACGTCCGCGCGTGGCTCGACGGTCTGCAGGAACGCGAGCGACGGCTGGTCTACGTGGCGGCCGGCTTCGGCGCGATCGCGCTGCTCTACCTGGTACTGGTGCTGCCTTTCCAGACCGTGAACCAGCGCGCCCAGCAGCGCGTCGAGCGCAAGCAGGTCGATCTCGCCTGGATGCGCGAGGTGGCGCCGAGGGTCGCGCAGGCGGCGGGCTCGGCCCCGGCCGGCGCGTCCGGCGAGTCGCTGGTGGTGCTGGTCGATCGCACTGCGCGCGAGGCGGGTCTCGGCGACTCGCTGCGCGACCAGAGCCCGGACCAGAACAAGTCGCTGCGGCTGCGTCTCGAGGGCGTTCCGTTCGACGCGATGATCGCCTGGCTCGCCAGCCTGCAGACCCAGTACGGAGTCAGCGTCGAGGCGGCCGCCGTCGACGGCACCGGTCCCGGCCTGGTGAACGCCAGCCTCACGCTCAGCCGGCCCGCCGGCTGAGCCCTGCCCGGCCCCTCTCCCACGTGAAGCGTTTCGGCTGGCTCATCGCGCTCGGCCTGCTCGCGCTGCTGGCCTTCGTGCTCGCGACGCTGCCTGCTGGCGTCGCCGCGGGGCGGCTCGAGAAGCTCGGGGTGCGGGCGTCGGCCTGGACGGGATCGATCTGGAACGGCGGCGCGCAGGGGCTCACCTGGCGGGATGCGCCGATCGGCGATCTGGCCTGGCAGCTCTCGCCCGTGGCGCTGCTCGGCGGCAAGGCGGCCGGCCACGCGCTGCTGACGCGCACGGACGGCCGGCTGGAGACGGATTTCAGCGCATCGCCCGGCGGCAATGCGCGACTCACCGGCACCTCGTTCGACCTGCCGGTGGCCGCAATGAGCATGCTGCCGCTCGGCATGCCGAAGGGCTGGCAGGGCCGTGCGAGCGGTCGCTTCGATGAGATCGTGCTGGACGCGGGCTGGCCGGCCGGGATCCGCGGCACGCTCGACATGGACGACCTCGTCGCCCCGCCGCCGCGCAACGCCAACGTGGGCGGGTTCCGCGTAGTGTTCCCGCACCCGAACCCGAAGGGCGTGGCTTCGCTGCCGGATCACCTCTCCGCGCTGGTCACGGACAAGCAGGGGCCGTTCTCGGTCGAGGGCGCCCTGTCGATCGCCCGGGACCGCAGCTTCCTGTTCGAGGGGATGGTCGCTCCGCGCGGCGCCGTGCCCGAGGGCATGCAGCACTCGCTCGAGATCCTCGGCCCGCCCGACGCGGCCGGCCGCCGGCCTTTCAGCGTCAGCGGCACGCTGTAGCCGTCGGCGCGGGGCTGCGTCGACCACGAACGGCGCGGCCTTCGGTCTCGTTCCCAACTTCGTGTCGACCGCGCCCGGACCGGCTCGACCTTCGGTCTCGTTTCGAACTTCGGGGTCGACCGCGCTTCGAGAACGCGGGGACAGTCCCGGTTTTCATCGTCAAGGGTGACGGGGGAAGTGCCCCCGCGTTCTCGGCGTCGCCGTGCGCGTGCGGGTTCGAGGCGAGGTTGTCTCGTCGGGTCGGCGAGCGACAGTGCGCCTCGAACCTGCGCCCGCGCTGCGGCGGTCGACACGAAGTTCGAAACGAGACCGAAGGCCGTGCCGGAGCGCACGGTCGACACGAAGTTGGGAACGAGACCGAAGCCAGTACCGCTCGCGGCGGCGAGCGCTTCAGCTCCACTCCCGCCAGGCGCCGAGCAGCGGGAAGTACAGCCCCAGGCGCACCGGTTCCGGGCCCAGCTCGCGCATGAACGCCGCGTAGCGCTCCAGCTGCGGCCGGTAGCGCTCCTGCTCGCGGTCCAGGAACTCCTCGAGGCCGGCGCCCTCGTGCACGCCCGTCTTGTAGTCGACGATCCAGCGCGTGCCGTCGCGGTCCACGAAGGTGCGGTCGATGACGATGCTCGACAATTCGCCGCCGACCCGACCCGTGAGGGCCAGCTCGCACGCCGACCGGTCATGGCGCGGATCGAGCAGCCAGCGTCCGCGCGGATCGGCCTGCGCCGCGCGCAGCGCCTGCAGCACGCGCGCCGCGGCCGCGTCACGCCGGTCGGCTGGCACGCCCAGTTCCGCCAGCTGCGCGGCATAGCGCGCCAGCAGCGCCGCGTCGCGACCGGCCGCCAGCTGGCCGCCGGCGGCGAGGCGCTGCAGTTCGCCGTGCACGACGGTGCCGACGTGACGAGCCGTCTCGCTGGCCCAGTCGAACGGGACGTCCTCGGCGTCGCGCCGGCGCGGCACGACCGTCGCTTCGATCTGCGGCCCGCGCGCCAGGGGCGGCGCACGCCAGTCGTCCGGCAGCCGCGCCAGTGGCGGGTCGCGTGGCAGTTCCGTGGCCTCCTCGCCCGTGAATCCGCCGGCCTCGGCGAGGCGCGCGACGAAGTCCGGCTCGAGGATCGGCCACAGGATCTCGAGGCTGGTGCCGTGCTCCGGCTGCTTCAGCTTCAGCTCGCCCGTCTTGCGGTCGACGATGACCGTGGCGGTGCCGAGCAGGTGCAGCCGGCATTGCGCGCGCGTCGCGGCCACGTACAGCAACCGGCGCTTCTCGTGCAGCAACCGGTCCTTCTCGAGCGACCCGAGCCAGGCGTAGAGCGGGTTGGAGTCGTCGCCGGCCGGCGCGAGCGGCGCGACGACGAGGTTCGCCCGGGCTCGCCCCGGCAACTGCGTCCATTGCAGCAGGCGCTTGTCGTCGGCGCGTCCGCGCCGATCCAGCGCCGGCACGATGACGGTGTCGAACTGCAGCCCCTTGCTCTTGTGGATGGTCATCAGCTCGATGCGGATGCCGGGGCGCGGCCGCGAAGGTGCGTACAGCCCGTCCAGCGCCTTCGCCAGGGCGGCGAGGTCCACCGCGCCGTCCGCGTCCTCCTCGACCTGCGACAGCGCCTCGAAGTATGCCTCGACCTCCTCCAGTTCCCGCTCGGTGGCGAGCGTTGCGGGGCCGTCGAGCGCGAGCCAGGCGCGTTCCGCCGCGTCGCGCAGGCCGAACCGGCGGGCCTCGGTGCGCGCCGTCTCGATCACGCGCAGCGTGCGCGCGACGCGTGCGCGGGCCGGCCCGGCCAGGCGCGCGAGGCGCGTTTCCTCGAGCAGCAGGTCGTACACGACCGCGTCGGGCGCGTCGCCCGTGAGCTCGAGCAACTGGGCCAGCGTCAATGCGCACCACGGTGCGCGCAGCAGCGCCAGCCAGGACGGCCGGTCCGCGAGGTGCGTGATCGCGCAGGTCAGCGCGAGCGCGTCGAGGACGGCCGTGCGGTCGCCCAAAGGGTCGATGTCGGTGGCCTGGAACGCCAGGCCGCGCCGCGCGAGTTCGGCCACGATCGACACCAGGTGGCTGCGGCCCTGGACCAGCACGGCGACGCGCGCGGTCGTCGACTCCCGCAGCCGCTGCTCGGCGATGTCGGCGACCCGCCGGGCCTCGAGCAGTCGGCTCTTGCGCAGGAACGCGTGCACGACCACGCCGCCGTCGTCGCCTGCGTCGTCCCTCGCGACACTCGCGGCGTAACTCACGGCCCCGCGCACGTCGTCGTCGCGCGGCGGCAGCACCGTGGCGAAGCTGTGGTTCACCCAGTCCACGATCGGACGGGTCGAGCGGAAGTTCACGCGCAGCGTGAGCGGCTCGAGCACGATGCGCGGCTCGCCGCGGTCGCGGCCGAGCCCCTGGTCCCGCACGTTGAGGAACAGCCCGACCTCCGCGTGGCGGAAGCGGTAGATCGACTGCATCGGGTCGCCGACCAGGAACACCGTGCGACCGTCGCCCGGCTCCCAGCCGGCGGTCAGGCGATCGAGCAGTTGCACCTGAGCTTCCGACGTGTCCTGGAACTCGTCGACCAGCACGTGGCGCAGCGTGGCGTCGAGGGCCAGCGCCGTGTCCGTGGGTTGCTCGTCCGTGCCCAGTGCGGCGCGGGCGGCGGTCGCGAAATGCGGATAGTCGGCGGCCTTGCGCTCGGTGAACACCACCTGCAGTTCGCCGCTCGCCACGCGCAGCACCAGGAACAGGGCGCGCAGCACCGCCCACTCCGCCGCATCGTAGGCCGGCGCCGGCAGGTCCGGCATGACCGCGAGCGCTTCCACGGCGGTCGTGTGCGGCGCGAGGGAACCGAGCAACGTCAGGAGTTCGGCCTTCAGCGCGGCCTGCTGGGGCGGCACGCCCTGGCGCCGGTCGGGCTTGAGGCGGACGCCTCCGTCTCCCGTCAGCAGCAGGAACGCCAGTCCGCGCCACAGCGGCACGTCCCTGGGATCGGCCGACGGAATGCGGTCGCATTCCAGCCACGCCGCCAGCGGCGAGTCGACGCCCGCGTCGCGCAGGTTGCGGGCGGCGGCACGCGCGATCCGGCAGGCTTCGGCGAGCAGCCCCATCGGCAAGGCCGACACGAGCGATTCGAGCTGCGCGAGCACCAGCGCGCGCCGCGCGTCCTCGAGCGCCGAGCGAGTCCCGGCGTCGACGACGGGATCGCGCAGGTCGCCCGGCATCACCGGCAGCCACGCCTCGCGGCGGGCGAGCATCTCGGCGACCAGCGCGACGAACCGGCCGACGTTGTTGTCGAGGTGATCGAGCAGCAGCGCCACGGCGTCGCCGACGTGCGCATCGTCGCCGGGCAGGTGCGCGAGCAGGCGCTCGGCCGCGAGTTCGTACAGCGGCGTCGCGTCCTCCTCGACGCCCAGCCCGGCGCCCGTGCCGGACAGCACCGGCAGCCGGCGTGCGAGACCCTGGTTGAGCGCGTCGATGGTCAGCAGGCGCAGGCGGTTCGGGTTGTCGAGCAGGCCCCAGCCCCGCGCGCGGTCGACCTCCAGCACCGCGCGCGCGAGCACGACGGTCCCGGGCAGCATCTGCGCCTCGCGCGCGGGCGTGCCGACGTCGCGCAAGGCCTGCAGGATGCGGCTGCGCATCTCGGCCGCGGCCTTGCGCGTGAAGGTGATCGCAAGCACCGACTCCGGGCGGTCCACCGCCGCGAGCAGGGCCAGGAAGCGCTGGGTCAGCAGTTCGGTCTTCCCCGAGCCGGCCGGCGCCTGGACGATGAAGCTGCGCGAGGTGTCGAGCGCGGCGGCGCGCGCGAGGGCGTCTTCGCGGCGCAGGTCATGCATCGTCGTCGCCCTCGCCCGCTTCCGCCAGCCGCGCGGCGCCGATCCGGCACAGCCGCGGCAGGTGGCAGTGCCGGCAGGCCTTCGACGGGTTCGGCGCCAGGCGCGCATCGCCGGAGGCGAACTCGTGCGCCAGCGACTCCAGGCGGCGGCGCCACGCCGCGAGCAGTTCGTCCCAGCTCGCGTACTCCTTCGGCAGGTCGTCGATGCCCGGAAACTCGTCGCTGTCGCGCGCGATGCCCACGTATCCCGTCTCGCCCGCGCGCACCCGGCCGAAGGCCACGGCGGCGACCTCCTCGCCCTGCAGGGCCTGCACGTACAGCGGCAACTGCGGCAGCTCCGGCCGCTCGCCGAGCCAGGCGCCCTTCTGAGCATTGCCGCCGGTCTTGTAGTCGATCACCGCGCTGGCGCCGCCGGCGAGGCGATCGACCCGGTCGACGCGCAGCCTGAGGGCGAGGCCGCCGATCTCGAGCGCGTGCGCCGACTCGACGTGCGCGACCTCGAAGGGAGGACGTGCCAGATCCGCCGCCAGCAGGCGCAGCGCGTGCCGCTCGAGCCACCGCGCCTCGAGGTCGAGCAGGCGCTGCAACACGGGATCGGCCTGCTCGCGCAGCGGCGCGAGTCCGCGGGCGATGGCGACACGGACGCGCGCGACCCGCTCGCCCTCCGGCAGCTGCGCCATGGCCGTCGACGAGCGCACGCCCTCCCAGAGCGACGCGAACAGTTCGTGCACGAGGTTGCCGCGCGTCGCCGCGTCGAGCCCGCGGGACGGCTCCTCGAGCGCCCGGGCGCCGAGGCGCAGTTCCGCCGCGGCGCGGAAGGGACAGGCCGACTGCAGCTCCAGCAGCCGCGCGCCCCCGGGCGCGTCGGCACCGGTCGCGAACGGCGGCAGCGTGCCGTCCCCGCTCGCCTCGCACGCGGGACGCGCTGCGAAGATCGCCCGGCTCGGCGCAGGCGCGGGCCACGACTCGGGCAGTTCCGACGGAGGCACGTCCGCCAGCAGCGCGCTCGGCAGCAGCGGCGCCTCGTCCTCGAAGGCCGGCACGCTGAAAATCACTTCTCCGGCCGAGCCGCGCAGGCGCTCGAAGCTGCGGCGGGCGGCCGCGGCGGTGATCTCGGGCGTCGCACCCGGCACGCCGCGCCGCAACTGCCAGGAGCGCGGCAGGAACGGGTCAGGGGACTGCGGCGAGGGCCACTGCCCGGCGTCGAGGCCGCAGACCCAGAGCGCATCGAAGCGCATGCCGGCGCAGGTCTCGGCGTCGATCACAAGCAGCGGCGCGCGCACCTCCTGCGGCTCGAACAGCGTCGCGTCGGCCAGGTCGCGCAGCAGGCGCAGGGCGGCACCGGCGGTCACTGGCCCGACCAGGTCGTCGTGCGCACCGAACTCGCCGAGCAGGTCCTGCCAGCGCTGGCGCGCCTGCTGCTCGTGGCTGTCGAGCGCATCGCCCGGCCAGCCGAGCTCGCGCAGGGTCTCGAAGCAGCGCAGCGACCACGTGCTCGGCAGGGCTCGCCGCTCCCAGCCCGCCCGCGCGGCGAGTGCGCCCTCCAGGGCGCGTGCCAGTTCGCCGCAGCCCCGGCGGGCGGCATGGCGCGCGAGACCCTCGAGGCCAGGCCCGTTCGCGACGTGGCGGCGCAGCCAGGCGTCGAGCGCCGCGCGGGCACTCGCTTCCTCTGCCGCTCCGCGGCAGAACGGATTGCGCAGCAGCGCGCTCGCCGACGCGAGGTCGAGGTCGCCGTTGACCGCGGCGAACCACTCGAGCGCGGCGGCGACCACCGGCTGTTCGGCGAGCGGCCGCGCGGCGGCGAGCTCATAGGCGCGCGACTCGGGCGCGGGCCCGTTCGTCAGGCAGGTCTCCGGCGCCAGCACGCGGTCGAGCACGCGCCGCACCGACGCCCGCGCCTGGGCGAGTCCCGGCACGACGATCGCGATGCGGCGTCCGCGGATCCCATCCAGCTGGCCGGCCGCCCAGCGCGCCGCCCATTCGATCTCGGTCGTGCGATCGGGCACCGACACCCAGCGTGCCGAGGCGGCGGCCGCAGGCGCCGCCTCGACGCGCACCTCGACGCCGCCTTCGCGCATGCGCTCGATGAACGCCGACTGGCTCGGCGTCAGGGTGTCGAAGCCGACGAAGGTGAGTCGCGGACCCGCGGACGAGGGGTCCACCCAGTCCGGGGCGCCGGCGAGGTCCATCCAGCCGTCCTGGTCGATCCACTCGGCGAACTCGTTCGACCAGCGCGCGAAGGCCGCGACCTCCGGCCCGTCGGCCGGTTCGGCCGTCGCGAGCGGGATCTGATAGTCGTGCCGGGTCTGCCAGGAGCGCTGGGCCTGGCGCGCGAGGCCCTCGGGTGCGATCACCCCGGTGGTGGCGGGGTCACGCAGGAGGATGCGCTCCCAGGCGAGTCGCGCGCCGCTGTCGCCGAGCCAGCGACGATGGGTCCGTCCGGCCGCCCGGTCGGCCTGGAACATGCGCTCGATCAGCCCGGACCACGGCACGATGTCCGGCGTCGGCCAGACCGAGAGACCGCGGGCCAGCGCATCCTGGTCGTGCCGCTGGCGCAGGTGATGGGCGAGACGGCGAGTCGGCGTGACCGTCGTCCCGGCGAGCCGTGCATCACGCATTGACACGGCCATTAGCCATTATTTTCAGATCTTTAGAAGATATTCCTAAAGTTCCTTCAGCGTGTCTTGTCAACCACGCGCAGCGGGCTCGGCCGGGACACCGGCTGGTCGCCCGCCGCGTAGTTGTCGAGCAGTTCCTCGATGCGCGCGAACACGTCCGCCAGCACGGCCGGTTCCGGCAGGTTGGTGATGCGGAAGTGAGTGTTGTACGGCACGTTGAAGCTCGACCCCGGCGCGACCAGCACGTGCTTGTGCTCGAGCAGGTCCATCGCGAACCGGCGGTCGTCGAACTCGGGCAGGTGGTCCGTCTGTACCCCGATGAAGGCGTACATCGCGCCGCGCGGCGGCGTCAGGTAGAGGTACTTGCTGCGGGAGACACCCTCGATGATGGCCTTGCGGGACTCGGCCAGCCGGCCGCCCTGCCCCACGAGTTCCCTGATGCTCTGGTAGCCGCCGAGCGCGGTCTGCACCGCCCACTGGCCCGCGACGTTGCTGCACAGGCGCAGCGAGGACAGCAGTTCGAGCGAGGACAGGTACTCGCGCGCGTTCTCGAGGTCGCCCGAGAACGACGCCCAGCCGACGCGGTAGCCGCAGGCCCGGTACACCTTCGACAGGCCGGACAGCGTGCCGCACAGCGTGTGCTGCACGAGGGTGGCCATCGGCACGAACTCGGCGCCGTCGTAGGTCATGCCGTCGTAGATCTCGTCGGCCAGCACCACGAGGTGGTACTTCTCGGCGACCTGCGCGATTGCCTCGAGCACCTCGCGCGGGTAGACCGCGCCCGTCGGGTTGTTCGGATTGATCACCACGATGGCGCGCGTGCGCTTGGTGATCAGCGACTCGATCTCCTGCGGGTCCGGCACGAAGCCGCGCTCGGGCCGGCAGGGATAGTGCACGGCCTTGCCGCGGTTGAGGTTCACCGCCGCGGTCCACAGCGGATAGTCGGGGCTCGGCACCAGCACTTCCTCGTCCGCCGCGAGCAGCGCGCGCAGGGTGAGGTCGATCAGTTCGCTCACGCCGTTGCCGATGAACACCTCGTCCGCGGTGACGCCCCGCACGCCGCGCACCTGCTGCTGCATCACCACGGCCTCGCGTGCCGGGAAGATGCCCTTCTGGTGGCAGTAGCCCTCCGCCGCGCGCAGGTTCTCGATGATGGCGAGGCGCATGGTCTCGGGCGCCCGGAACCCGAAGGCACCCGGGTTGCCGATGTTCAGGGAGACGATGTCGTACCCCATGCGCTCCATTTCCTGGGCGCGACGGGCCAGCTTGCCGCGGATCTCGTAGCGGACGTTGGCGAGGCCGGGGCTCGGCCGGATGCTGCGGGTCGACATGGCGTAACCTTTTGAATGCGCAGCCCCGATTATGGCGCGGCGGCGTGCACGAAAACAGGACGGGTTACGCGATCGCGCCGGCCCGGCGCAGGGCCTCCAGGCGCTCGGGCCCCAGACCCAGTCTCTCGCCCAGCACCGCGTCGGTATCCGCGCCGAGCTCCGGCGGTGCCCGCCGGTACTCCAGCGGCGTGCGCGAGAAGACGGCCGGGTTGCGCACCCCGGGCACCGTGCCCGCGGTCGGGTGCGGCAGGTCGATGCGCATGCCGCGGTGGCGAACCTGCGGCTCGGCGAACACCTGCGCGAGGTCGTTGATCGGCCCGCAAGGCACGTTCGCCTCGCGCAGGATCGCGAGCCATTCGGCGGTCGGCCGCCCGCGGAGCAGCGACGCCACCAGCGGCACGAGCACCGCGCGGTGGGCCACCCGCGACTGGTTGTCGCCGAAGCGCTCGTCCGCCGCAAGGTCGGCCCGCCCGGCGGCCGTGCAGAACCGCCGGAACTGCCCGTCGTTGCCCACGGCGAGCATCAGGTGGCCGTCGGCCGTCGCGAACGCCTGGTACGGGACGATGTTCGGGTGGGCCGTGCCCTGCCGGCGCGGCGGCGTGCCTCCGACGAGGTAATTCATGTTCTGGTTGGCGAGCCAGGCGACCTGCGAGTCGAGCAGCGCGAGGTCGATGTACTGGCCGCGGCCGGAGTCGCGGCGCTCGTACAGCGCGGCGAGGATCGCGGATACGCCGTACATGCCGCACATGAGGTCGGCCACGGCGACGCCGACCTTCTGCGGGCCGCCGCCCGGCTCGCCGTCGGGCAGGCCGGTGACGCTCATCAGCCCGCCCATGCCCTGCACCATCGCGTCGTAGCCGGGCCCGGCCGCGTCGGGTCCGTCCTGGCCGAACGCCGAGATCGACAGGTACACGAGCCGGGGGTTCAGGGGCGCGAGCGACGCGAAGTCGAGGCCGAATTTGGCGAGTCCGCCGACCTTGAAGTTCTCCACCAGCACGTCGGCGCCGCGCGCCAGCTCGCGAATCAGCGCCTGCCCTTCGGGGTGCGCGAGATCGATGGCGACGGACTTCTTGCCGCGATTGGCAGCGAGGTAATACGCCGACTCGCCGGTGTCGCGACCATCGCGGTCCTTGAGCCAAGGCGGGCCCCAGTGGCGGGTATCGTCGCCGCTGCCCGGCTTCTCGACCTTGATGACCTCGGCACCGTAGTCCGCCAGCGCCTGGGTGGCCCAGGGGCCGGCCAGCACCCGGCTGAGGTCGAGGACGACGATCCCGGAGAGTGGTCCTGCCATGTCGATGTTCCTGCCTCGTTGCGCGGCCGGGCGGCGGCACCGCGCCGTCCGGTCAGCGGGCCATTATCGCGCAGCCGCGGACGCGACGAGGCCTCAGCGAACGACGGGCCGCGGCAGCGCGGGCACCGCGGCCAGCAGCGCCCGCGTGTACGGCTCGCGCGGCGCGCCGAGCAGCTGCTCGCGCGTCGTGCGCTCCACCAGCCGGCCGCCGCAGAGCACGGCGATGTCCTCGCACAGGTGGCGCACGACCGCGAGGTTGTGGCTGATGAACAGCAGCGCCATGCCGTGGCGCCGGCAGGTGTCGGCCAGCAGGTTGACGATCTGGGCCTGCACGGACACGTCGAGGGCGCTCACCGCCTCGTCGCAGACCAGCAGTTGCGGTCGCACGACGGTCGCCCGCGCAATGGCGACCCGCTGGCACTGCCCGCCGGAGAGTTCGTGCGGATAGCGGCGCTCTAACGTCGCATCGAGCCCCACGTCGTGCAGCGCCTGCGCGACGCGCCCCGCGAGGCCCGATCGCGCGGCGCGACCCTCGAGCGTGGTGACGGCTTCCGCGATGCTCGCGCCGACGGTCATGCGCGGATCCAGGCTGCCGAAGGGGTCCTGGAACACGACCTGCAGGTGACGGCGCAGCGGTCGCATGCGGGCGTGGTCGGTGGGGTCGAGCGCCTCGCCGCGCCAGCGGATGCAGCCGGAGTCGGCGCGCACGAAACCGAGGATGGCGCGCGCGAGCGTCGACTTGCCGGAGCCCGACTCGCCGACGACGCCGAGCGTCCGGCCGGCGTCGAGCTCGATGCTGACGCCGGCGAGCGCCTCGAGGGTGGTCGACGGCGCAAACCAGCCCCGCCGTCCGAGGCGGTAGCGCACGACCAGGTCCTCGACCTGCAGCAGCGGCGCGCTCACGAGCCCCCTCCATGCGAGAACGGCGCGTGGCACGCCGCCTCGCGACCCGGCGCCACGGTGCGCAGCCGCGGCACGACTTCGCGGCACGTCTCGCTCGCCACCGCGCAGCGGGCCGCGAACGCACAGCCCGGCAGCGCCTCGCCGGGACGCGGCGGCTGGCCCTCGATGGCCGGCAACGGACGGTCGGCCGGGTCGTCGAGACGGGGCACCGAGGCGAGCAGCCCGGCGGTGTACGGGTGGGCGGGCGTCGCGAGCAATGCCGCGGCCGGTCCGACCTCGACCAGCGCGCCGGCGTACATGACGGCGACCCGGTCGGCGAGGTCGGCGACGACGCCGAGGTCGTGGGTGATCAGCACGATGGACAGGCCTTCGTCGCGCAACTCGCGCAGCAGTTCCAGCACCTGCGCCTGCACCGTGACGTCGAGGGCCGTGGTGGGCTCGTCCGCCACCAGCAGTTGCGGCGACGCCATCAGTGCCACGGCGATCGCCACGCGCTGGCGCTGTCCCCCGGAGAGTTCGTGGGCGTACTGCGCCAGCCGGGTCTCGGGCCGGTCGAGGCCGACCCGGCGCAGCACGCGCACGGCCCGCTCGCGCGCCTCGGCCCGCGACAGGAGCCCGCGATCGAGCACCGCCTCGGTCAGCAGGCGCTCGATGCGCAGGTGCGGCGTGAGGCTGTTCATCGGGTCCTGCAGCACCAGCGCGATGCCCGTGCCGCGAACCTCGTTGAGCGTCGACTCGTCGGCACCGACGAGTTCCCGTCCGCCGAACACGGCCGACCCATGCGCCCGGCCGTTGGCGGACAGCAGTCCGAGGCAGGCCAGCATCAGCTGGGTCTTGCCCGAGCCCGACTCGCCGACGATGGCCAGGCACTCGCCGGGAGCCAGTTCGAGCGACACGCCGCGCACGGCCGTCACCGGGCCCTGCGGCGTCGCGAACCCGACCTCGAGTGCGTCCAGGCGGAGCAGCGGCGGCGCGGCGCCCATCTCAGGCCTGCCTCGGGTCGAGGGCGTCGCGCAGGCCGTCGCCCAGGAAATTGAGGCACACGAGCACCGTGGCGAGCACGGCGGACGGCACCAGCAACAGCCACGGCGCGCTCTCCATCTCGAGCGCGCCCTCCGCCACCAGCCGGCCGAGGCTCGTGAGCGGCTCCTGCACGCCGAGCCCGAGGAAGCTGAGGAAGCTCTCGAACAGGATCACCTGCGGGACGGTGAGCGTGGCGTAGACGATCACGGTGCCGAGCACGTTCGGCACCACGTGCCGTGCGATCACGGTCGCGGTCGGCTGGCCGAGCGCGATCGCCGCCTCGACGAACTCCCGCTGGCGCAGCGCGAGCGCCTGGCCGCGCACGATGCGCGCCATCGTCAGCCAGCCGACGGCCCCGATCGCGAGGAAGATCAGGAACAGGCTGCGGCCGAAGACGACCGTCAGGATGATGACGAAGAACATGTACGGCAGCGCGTACAGCACGTCGACGAAGCGCATCATCCAGTCGTCGAGGCGCCCGCCGACGTAGCCGGCGGTCGCGCCCCAGGCGACGCCGATGGCGAGGCTCACGGCCGTCGCGAGCAGCGCGATCAGCAGCGAGACGCGCGTCCCCGCCCACACGCGCACGAAGAGGTCGCGTCCGTTGGCGTCCGTGCCGAACCAGTGGCCGCCCGCGAGCGACGGCGGCGAGGCCAGCGTGCCGAGCGACCAGTCGACCTTGTCGATGCTCCACGCGCTCAGCCACGGGCCGGCCACGGCTGCGAGCACCGTCAACCCGAGGACGCCGAGCGCCGCCAGCGCGGCCCGGTTGCGGCGCAGCCGGCGCCACGCGTCGTGCCAGAGGCCATCGCCGCCCCGGGACTCGAGCGCCTCAGACATGGCGAATCCTCGGATCCAGCCAGCCGTACAGGAGGTCGACCAGCAGGTTGAGCAGGAGGATCAGCGCCGCGTAGAACACGACCATGCCCATCACGAGGGTGTAGTCGCGATTGATCGCACCCTGCACGAAGTACCGGCCCACGCCCGGCAGGCCGAAGACCTGCTCGACCACCAGCGAGCCGGTCAGCAGGGCCGCGGTCGCCGGGCCGAGGAAGCTGACGACCGGCATCAGCGTCGGCTTGAGCGCGTGCCGGCGCAGCAGGGCGCCGGCGCTGAGGCCCTTCGCCCGCGCGGCCCGGATGTACGGCGCCTGCAGTACCTCGAGCAGGCTGCCGCGCGTCAGGCGCGCGATGTAGGCCACGAACGGCAGCGCGAGCGTCACGACCGGCAGCAGCCAGTACTCGGCGTGGCCGCGCTCCCACCCCGCCACCGGCAGCCAGCCGAGCTTCACGCCGAACACCAGCGCGAGCACCGGCGCGACCACGAAGTTCGGCACGGCGATGCCAGCCAGAGCGAGCCCCATCACCAGGTGATCGACCGCGCCGTTGTGGCGCAGTGCGGCGAGCATGCCGAGCGGCACGCCGCAGGCGACCGCGAGCAGCAGCGCGAGCACGCCGATCGTGAGCGTCACCGGGAGGCCGCGGGCGATCAGTTCGGAGACCGCGAAATCCTTGTACTTGAAGGACGGCCCGAGGTCGCCCCTCGCCAGGGCGCCGAGGTAGCGCCCGTACTGCACCAGCATCGGCTGGTCGAGCCCGTACGCCGCCTCGAGGTTCGCGGCGACCTCCGGCGGCAGCGTCTGCTCCTGGTCGAACGGACCGCCCGGCGCGAGGCGCATGACGAAGAACGCCAGCGTGACGATCGCGAACAGGGTCGGGACCGCCAGCAACAGCCGCCGCAGTGCGTAGCTCAGCATCGCTCGCCCGGCACGCGCTCGAGCATGGCGGGAATCGTGGTCAAGGGGCCCTCCGCGGCGCGGGTCGAGTCTACACGAACTCAACCGCGCAGCAGTTCGCGGAAGCCGTCCTCGTCGACGACTTTCACGCCGAGCTCCTGCGCCTTGCGCAGCTTGGAGCCCGCATCGGCCCCGACCACCAGCAGCGTGGTCTTCTTCGAGACCGAGTCGGTCACCGTGGCCCCGGCGGCGCGCGCGGCGTCCTTCGCCTGGTCGCGCGAGTAACCGGCCAGCGTGCCGGTGACCACGACCACCTGTCCTGCGAGGGGCCCGGACGTCGCCGCGGCCTGGCGCTCGAGCGCCGGCCATCGCACGCCGGCCTCGCGCAGCGCCTCGATGACCCGCCGGTTGCGCGGCTCGTCGAAGAAGTCGCGCACGTGCCGGGCCACCACCGGACCGACGTCGCGAACCTGCTGGATCTCCTCGACCGTGGCCTGCTCGAGCGGCTCGAGCGTGCCGAAGTGCTCGGCGAGCGCGAGCGCCGTCGCCTCCCCCACGTCGCGGATGCCGAGGGCGAACAGGAAGCGCGGCAGGGTCGTGTGCTTGCTGGCCTCGAGCGCGGTCACGAGGTTCGCGGCCGATTTCTCGCCCATGCGCTCGAGTCCGGCCAGTTCCCCGGCGGTGAGCGTGTACAGGTCCGCGGGCGTCTCGACCCGTCCCGCCTCCACCAGCTGTTCGACCAGCTTGTCGCCGAGCCCCTCGACGTCCATCGCGCGGCGCGAGGCGAAATGGCGCAGGGCCTCGCGCCGCTGCGCCCGGCAGACGAGGCCGCCCGTGCAGCGGGCCACGGCCTCACCCTCCGTGCGGGTGACGTGCGACTGGCACACCGGGCAGCGCGCCGGCAACTCGACCGCGCGGGCGTCCGCGGGCCTGCGTTCGGGAATCACGCGCACCACTTCCGGTATCACGTCGCCGGCGCGGCGGACCACGACCGTGTCGCCGATGCGCACGTCCTTGCGCGCCAGCTCGTCCATGTTGTGCAGCGTCACGTTGCTCACCGTGACGCCGCCGACGAACACCGGTTCCAGGCGCGCGACCGGCGTCAGCGCACCGGTCCGTCCCACCTGGAACTCGACGTCGCGCACGACCGTGGTCTCTTCCTGGGCCGGGAACTTGTGCGCGATCGCCCAGCGCGGCGCACGCGCCACGAAGCCGAGGTCGCGCTGCCAGTCGAGCCGGTCGACCTTGTAGACCACGCCGTCGATGTCGTAGCCCAGTGAATCGCGCGCCGCCCCGATGCGCCCGTAGTACTCGAGGCAGCCCTGCGCTCCCCGCACCACGTCCGTCTCCGGGCAGGTGCGCAGCCCGAACTCGCGCAGCGCGGCCAGCACCTCGCTGTGCCGGCGCGGCAGCGTCCAGCCGTCCGTGGCGCCGAGGCCATAGAGGAAGAGATCGAGCGAGCGGCTCGCGGTCACCGCGGGATCGAGCTGGCGCAGGCTGCCTGCCGCGGCATTGCGCGGGTTGGCGAAGGTCTTCTCGCCCTTCTCCGCGGCGCGCCGGTTTAGCTCGGCGAACGAGCGGCGCGTCATGAACGCCTCGCCGCGTACCTCGAGCAGCGCCGGGGCCTGGCCGCGCAGCGTGAGCGGCACGGAGCGGATGGCGCGCACGTTGGCGGTCACGTCCTCGCCACGGCTGCCATCGCCCCGGGTCGCCGCCTGCACCAGCCGGCCGTGCTCGTAGCGCAGGCTGATCGCCAGCCCGTCGATCTTCGGCTCGGCCGAGTACTCGACCTGCTCGACATCCAGGCGCTCGCGCACCTTGCGGTCGAAATCGACGGCATCCGCGTCCGCGAATGCGTTGTCCAGCGAGAGCATCGGCACCGCGTGCACGACCTCGCCGAACTCGCGGGCCGGCTGCGCGCCCACGCGCCGGGTGGGTGAATCGTCGGTCACCAGCGCCGGATGCTCGTCCTCGAGGCGCTTCAGCTCGGCGAGCAGCTGGTCGTAGCGCGCGTCGGAGATCTCCGGATCGTCGAGGACGTAGTACCGGTAGTTGTGGTGCTCGATCTGGCCGCGCAGCTCGCGGACCCGTCGCGCGGCGTCGCGGACGCCCATCGCCGCCTCAACCGTCGGCGTCGCCCGCGAGCGGGCGGTCGAACGCGACCATCTCCTCGCGCAGGCGGGTGATGCGGTGCACCGTGAGCGGCGCCCCGCGCTCGTCGGCGAGCGTGCCCCCGAGCTGTGCCGCGAAGGCGCGCGCGGTGAAGATGAGCTGGTCGAAGGTCTCCACGGCCGGCAGCGGCCCCGGCAGCACCGCGAACAGCGCGATGCCCGGGTAGCTCGTGCCGGGCATGGCGCCGAGGTCGAAGGTGCCCGGCTCGCGCAGGCTCGCGAGGCTGAACACCGGCCGGCCGTCCGGGTGGAGGTTGTGGAAGATCTCGTACCGCCCGAACTGCAGTTCCTCCGACTGGATCACCTCGAGCAGTCGCGCACCCTCGAAGCGCAGCGGCGGCGCCGCCACCACGCGCACGGCGACGATCTTCTGCTGCGGGCGCGCCTCTGGCGGCGGTGCCGGCTCGGGCGCAGGCGCTGCGGGTTCCGGTGGCGGCTCTAGCCGGGGCTCGGCCGGCTCCTCGGGCTGGGTGCGCTGCACCACGAGTGGCGCCTCGGTGCCGAGCGTGGGTTCGCGCCGGTTGGGCGAGGCGCGCGTGAATGCCGGCTCGTCGAAGTCGATCGTGTGCTCGGTGACCGTGGCCGTCGACTCGAACGCGTCGTGCACCGACAGGCGCGGCTCCACGCGCGGCGCCTCGGGCGCCGGCGCCGGAGGCGGCGAATCCACGCGCACGGTACGCTCCGCCGGCGGCGCGGACTGCCGGCGAGCACGCGTGCCGAGCACGTAGATCCCGGCGATCAGCAGCAGGCCGGCGGCGAGCAGGATCCAGCGCAGCTCGTTCATCGCCGTGCGTCGCTCACATGGCCGCCATGCGCACGGCCTCGTCGACGTCGACCGTCACGAGGCGCGAGACGCCCGGTTCGTTCATCGTGACGCCCAGCAGCTGGTTGGCCAGCTCCATCGTCGTCTTGTTGTGGGTGACGAAGATGAACTGCACCTGCCCGGACATCTCGCGCACGATGTCGCAGAAGCGGCCGACGTTGTTCTCGTCGAGCGGCGCGTCGACCTCGTCCAGCAGGCAGAACGGGGCCGGGTTCAGGTCGAAGATGGAGAACACCAGCGCGACCGCCGTGAGCGCCTTCTCGCCGCCGGAGAGCTGGCTGATCGAGCTGTTCCGCTTGCCCGGCGGCCGCGCCATGATCGCGACGCCCGACTCGAGCACGTCCTCGCCGACCAGCTCGAGGTAGGCGTGACCGCCGCCGAACAGGCGCGGGAACTTCTCCTTGAGGCCGGCGTTGACCCGGTCGAAGGTGTCCTGGAAGCGGCTGCGGGTCTCGCGGTCGATCTTGCGGATCGCGTCGTCGAGTGTGGCGAGGGCGTCGGTGAGGTCGGCGAACTGGCGGTCGAGGTATTCCTTGCGCTCGGACTGTTCCTTGAACTCGTCGATCGCCGCGAGGTTGACCTGGCCGAGGCGCTCGATCTTCTCCGACGTCTCGAGCAGGCGCTGCTCCCAATCCGCCACGTTGGCCTCGGGCACCAGCGCCGCGACCACTTCCTCGAGTACGAGGCGCGTCTGGGTGAACTGCTCGAGCAGCGACTCGCGCCGCACCTTGAGTTCCTGCACCGAGAACTTCACGTTCTCGAGGGCCTCGCGGGCCTCGGCGACGGCCGTCTCGGCCTTCGCCCGCCGCTCGTCGTGTGCACGCAGCTCGGCGTCGACCGTCTCCATCGCACGGCGGGCCTCCGCGAGCTCGCTCTCCACGGCGATGCGCCGCTCGAGGGCTTCCTCGAGCGTGGCCTTGAGCTGCGCCTCGCCCTGCTCGCCCGCGGCCAGCTGCGACTCGAGATCGGCCCGCCGCGTGTCGAACTGCGCGATCTGGCCGTCCAGGCGCGCGATGCCGGCCAGCAGCGACTCGTAACCCGTGCGCCGCGACTCGACGCGGATGGCCACCTCGCGCGCCGCATTGCGTTCCGCCTCGGCCCGCGCCCGCGCCTCCGCGAGCCGTGCCCGCAGCTCGTCGCGCCGGGCCTCGAGTTCCCGGCGCCGCTCCTCGAGCTGCGCCATCGTCTCCACGGCCTCCTCCAGCCGGGCGCGCGTCGTGCGGCTGCCCGCGCTCGCCGCCGCGATGACCCACACGAGTAGGCCGCGCGCGGGGGCGTGCTGCTGCAGCCCCAAGCCGCGCAGCTACCCGCGGGCGCGCCGCCCCTCGAG
>JBPOHK010000124.1:0-52963 GCA_052035645.1 Pseudomonadota bacterium | reverse complement strand
CATGCTCAAGCGGCTGGTGCCGGCGTGCGTGAAGGTGCTCGACAGCGCGCCGACGGCAGACAAGTGGAAGTTCGCCCAGGCCATGGACACCGTGCTCGAGACCCTGCCGTACCTGTCTCAAGACGTGCGCGACGAAGGGGTGTTCTTCGGGCTGATGCTGGCCGCCCTCTTCGATGCCGAGCTGCCCGGCAAGCTCCCCGAGCGTTGGCGAAAGACGCTCGAGGGCCCCGGCGGCGAAGCTGCGTTGCTGCAGCCGCTGCTGGTGCGCAACGCGCTCATCGAGAGTCAGCAGGCATTCACCCGCGCCTGGGTCGCCGCTGACTTTCCTGCGGTCGACCGCGACCGTGGGCTCGCCGCCGCCTTCGCCCCGCTCAAAGACCATTGGAACCCGCTGCTGCTCGACCACGATTCCAGTCGCTGGGCGCAGTGGCACGACGACGAGCGCGCGCTGGTGCTGCTGCTCTCGCGCGCCGCGATGCTCGACGCCATGGGGCCGCAGGACAGGGCGCCCGGTCGCCAACGCGGTCGCGCCGGGCAAGCGCCCGCGCTCGTCGATGTCGCCGGTGATCGTGCTCGACCGCGAAGGGCGCGTGGTGGCCGCGCTGGGTTCGCCGGGCGGATCGGCGATCCTGTCCTACGTGGTCAAGACGCTGGTCGGGGTGCTCGACTGGGGCCTCACGATGCAGCAGGCCATCGACCTGCCGAACCTGTTCGCGCGCGGCACCGATTACTACGGCGAGGTCGGCAAGTTCACGCCCGAATTGCGCGCGGCGCTGCTCGCGAAGGGCATCGCGGTCCGATCCGGCCGCGGCGAGGAATCGGGCCTGCACGGCGTCATCGTGCGCGGCCCGGGCCGGGTCGAGACGGGCGCGGACCCCCGGCGCGAAGGCGTGTGGAAGGCGGCGCGCTAGCCGCCGCCGTGCGGCGCTAGCCCCCGGCCTCCGCGGACAGGCGCGCGACCACGTCCGCACGCGCGGAACTGGCGTGCAGCAGCAGCGCCAGCACGTCGCCGGGCCTCGCCCACTCGAGCGCCCGGTTGGCCGCGTCGACCTCGGTCGGCTGCATCTCGATGCGCGACGGCTCGACGCCGAAGCGCAGCAGCGCCGACCGCAGCAGCGCGGGCACCTCGCCCGGCGCGCGGCCGCGCAGGTGCTGCTCGTCCTCCTTCACGACGATCAGTTCCGGCGCGAACTGCGCGGCGACCGACGCGACGTCCTCGTAGTCCTCGTTGCGGCGGTTGCCGGCATGGCCGAGCAGCAGCGCGACCCGCCCGCCGTCGCCGCGCAGCGAGCGGGCGACGCGCAGCACGCCGCGCAGTCCGTCCGGGTTGTGCGCGTAGTCGACGATGACGGTCGCGCCGCGGTGCGCGAAGCGCATCAGCCGGCCGGCGTTGTCGCCCGGCTGGCGCCCGAATGCCGCGCAGACCTGCGCGATCACCGTCGACTCGATGCCGAGCGCAAGGGCCGCGAGGGCCGCGCCCGCGACGTTGGCCACGTTGTAGGTGGCCTCGCCCCGCACGGTGAGCGGCATGCGCGCCACCTCGCCGAGATCCTCGTCCGAGCCCCCGTGGGTGACGCGCAGGCGTCCCTGGCGCACGCCGCAGGTCGAGCCGCCGGCGGCCCGATGGGCCACGAGCTGCGGGTGGTCGAAGTCGAGGGCGAACCAGCCGATGGGCGGCGCATGGCCGAGTCGCGCCGACAGGCCGGGGGCCTTCTCCTGCAGCAGCGCGTCGTCCGCGTTGAGCACCAGCAGGCCGTCGCGCGAGATCAGCTGCGCGACCGTCAGCTTCACGTCGGCGAGGGCCGCGAGGTCGTGGATGCCGTACTCGCCGAAATGGTCGCTGGCGACGTTGGTCACGACCGCGACGTTGGCATGGTCGATGGCGAGGCCGCGCCGCAGGATCCCGCCGCGGGCCGTCTCGAGCACCGCGGCCTCGACGCGCCGGTCGCGCAGGACGAGGCGCGTGCCGGCGGGGCCCGAGTAGTCGCCGCCGTCGACCCGCTCGCGGTCCACGAACACGCCGTCGGTGCAGGAGTACCCCTCGCGCCAGCCGTGGGCGCGCGCGCAGGCCGCGATCAGCCGCACGGTGGTGGTCTTGCCGTTCGAGCCGGTCACGACCGCGACCGGCACCTCGTGCACCGTGCCCCAGCGCACCTCCTCCACGGTCGGCAGGTTGACGAGCGGCCAGGTCAGGCTGCCCGCGCCGGCCCCCAGCGTGAAGCTCGACTCGTCGAGGACGTGGCGGACGCCGAGCGACTCGGAGGCGTTGATCAGCTCGCGCAGGTCGTTGCGGACCTCGGCGCGCGCCAGCCGTTCGAAGCGCGTGAACGCGGCGTGCTCCTCCATCACGGGGGGGATGATCTTGCCGGGATCGGCGGCCTCCTCGCGCGCGTACGCGAGCAGCGCGTCGGGCAGCCCGCTCCAGTGGCCGGGGTCGCGCTCGCAGAGCCCGGCGCACAGGGCCCACTCGTTGACCTCGGTCGCCGTATACAGCTGGTCGAACGGGGCCTCGAACGCGAGCGACGCCCCGTCGGCATGCCGGCGCGCGACGATGGCGCTCGGGACCGGGATCGCGAGCGGCGGCGCGTGCCAGCGCAGGTGCCGGCGCGCACGCTCGATGCGCGCGCGCCAGCCGGCGAGCAGGGCGTCGTCGAGTTCGATGCCGCGCACCTCGAGCACGACGCCGGTGCCGGCGAAGAAGAGGTTGCCGCCGGTCAGTCGACGCGAGTCGTCGAACGGCAGCCCGAGCTTGACGTTCAGTCTTCCGCCTCCGGCGCGAATCGCACGCCGCGTTCGTCGCGGATCAGGCCGTCGAGCGGCAACGGGCCCTCGCCCGCGCCGAGTCCGCCGCCGCCCGCGGCCTCGCCGCCCTCCTCCGCCTCGCCGCCCCGGCGGGCAAACGCCCCGACGCCGTTGGCGGCCGGGGCAGGCGCCGGCGCCGACGGCGGCGCACTGGCCGCGCCGGCCGGCCGGAACTTCGTGATCTGCTTCCAGGAGCGCGTGAGCGCATCGGCGAACACCAGCAGGAGGTCGCCCTGCCGGCCCATGTTGAGTGCCGCGTCGATCGCCTCCTGCTCGTCCGGGATCACCGAGATCGCCGCCTCCGGCACGCCCCGCGCGCGCAGGGCCGCCGCCTGGATCCTCGGCACCTCGTCCGGGGCGCGGTCGCGCAGGCTGTCGTCCCGGCGGCAGACGTAGTGGTCGAACTTGCCGGCCACCGCGTCGGCGATCGCGCGCAGGTCGTCGTCGCGCCGGTCGCCGGGCCCGGCCAGCACCACGATGCGCCGACCCGGCACGTCGAGGCGCTGCGCGAGGTCGGCCATCATGCCGACGGCGTGCGCGTTGTGGCCGTAGTCGAACAGCACCTTGAACGGGTGCTCGTTGAATACGTTCATGCGCCCGGGTGCCTGGAAGAACGTCGAGTCGAAGGTGCGCAGTCCCTGGCGGATCGCGTCGAGCTTGATGCCGAGCGAGAAGGCCATCGCCGCCGCGAACATGGCGTTCTGCACGTTGTGCAGCGCCCGCCCCTCGAGCGTCGCGGGGATCAGGTGCGTCCACACCAGCGGAATGTGGCTGGCGCGGTCGTAGAGCGTGATCATCTGGCCGTTCACGCCGGCCTCGAGCGCGCAGGCCCGCCCGCCGGCGCGGATGTGCTCGCGCACCAGCCCATGCTGCGGGTTCATGGTCACGTAGCAGATGTTCTTCGCCTCGGTGTAGCCGGACATGCGCGCCACCAGCGGGTCGTCCGCGTTGAGCACGGCGCAGTCCTGCGCGACCTCGACGATGATGCGCTTGACCTCGGCGAGCTGCTCGAGCGTGTCGATGCCCTTGAGGCCGAGGTGGTCGGACTGCACGTTCAGCACCGCGCCGACGTTCACCTCCGGCACGCCCATGCCGGAGCGCAGCAACCCGCCCCGGGCGGTCTCGAGGATGGCGATGTCGATCATCGGGTCGGCGAGCACCATGCGCGCGGACACCGGGCCGGTCATGTCGCCCTGCACGGTGCGCTGGCCGTCGATGTACACGCCGTCCGTGGTGGTGAGGCCCGGCGTGTAGCCGGCCATCTTGGTGACGTGCGCCAGCATCCGCGCGGTGGTGGTCTTGCCGTTGGTGCCCGTGATCGCGGCGATCGGCACGCGCGACGGCGTGCCGGGCGGGAACAGCATGTCGATCACCGGGCCGGCGACGTCGCGCGGCGTGCCCTCGCTCGGCGCCACGTGCATGCGGAATCCGGGCGCGGCGTTCACCTCGCAGATGCCGCCGCCGATCTTGCGGAAGCTCTCCGTGATGTCCTTCGAGAGGAAGTCGACGCCGCCGACGTCGAGCCCGACGGCGCGGATGGCGCGCACCGCCATGTCGCGATTGTCGGGGTGGATGACGTCGGTGACGTCGGTCGCGGTGCCGCCGGTCGAGAGGTTCGCGGTCGAGCGCAGGTAGACGACCTGTCCCGCCGCCGGGACGGACTGCGGCGTCATGCCGATGCGCTCGAGCATCTTGAGCGCCTGCGCGTCCAGTTCGAGCCGCGTCAGCACCTTCTCGTGCCCGACGCCGCGCCGCGGGTCCTGGTTGACGACCTCCATCAGCTCGACGACGTTGCTCGTGCCGTCGCCCACCACGTGGCCGGGCGTGCGGCGCGTGGCGGCCACCAGCTCGCCGTTCACCACCAGCAGCCGGTGGTCGTCGCCCTCGAGGAAGGTCTCGACGATGACCGAACGCGAATGCTCGCGCGCCGCCGCGAAGCCGGCCGCGACCTCGGCGTCCGAGGTGAGCCGGATGGAGATGCCGCGGCCGTGGTTGCCGTTGTACGGCTTGGTGACGACGGGGAAGCCGATGCGTCGCGCCGCGCGGATCGCCTGCCCCTCGCTCTGCACGAGTTCCTGGACGGGCACCGGCAGCCCGAGCGAGGCGAGGATCTTGTTGGTCTCCTCCTTGTCGCTCGCCAGCTCGACCGCGATGTGCGAGGTGCGCCCGGTCACCGTCGCCTGGATGCGCTGCTGGTACTTGCCGTGACCGAGCTGCACCAGGCTCTGGTCGTTCAGGCGCAGCCACGGGATGCCGCGGGCCTCCGCGGCGCGCACCAGCGAGGCCGTCGAGGGCCCGAGCGCACGGCGCTGCGCGAAGCGGATGAACTCGTCGCGGGCCTCCGGCCAGTTCCAGCCCTCCGGCACGCTGTCGGCGGGCCGCAGCGCCGGGGGCAGCAGCGAGCAGAGCAGCCGGAGCGCGAGCTCGCCGGCCGCGACGCCCTCGTCGCGCTGCGCGTACTCGTAGACCACGGTGTAGACGCCCGGGCGTCCGGCGCTGCGGGTCTTGCCGAAGGTGACGTTCTCGCCCGCGATGTTCTGCAGCTCGATCGCGACGTGCTCGAGCACGTGCCCGAGCCAGGTGCCCTCGTCCTCGCGCATGCGGCGGAAGAAGCCGCCGGGCTCGCGGTACGAGCAGCCGTGCTCGTGCAGGCCCGGCAGCGCCGCGGCGAGGGCGTCGACGAAGCCGCCGCCGAGCCGGCCGGTCGGCCAGGCCTCCAGTTCGCCGAGGTCGAGCTCGAGCCGGATGACCGGGAAATGGGCGTAGAGCGAAGGTCCGACGTAGACCGAGCGATCCAGGATGCGCATGTTCCGTTGTACTCCCCAGCCGTCCGGCCGCCCCGGACGGATCGCCACCCGCGGTCAGGGGCTGGAACGCCCCGACCGCCTCATTCCTTCGCCCGGACCAGCGACCCGGCGCGAGCCTCGCGCGTGTGCAGGTTGAACGTCGCGCCCGCCACGAGGATGTGCAGCTTGAGCCCGAGCAGGCAGACGGGCTGGCCCTCGCCGACGTCGTCCATCGAGGAGAAGGAGACGTCGGAGGCATCGACGATCGTCACGCCGCCGCTGCCCTCGACCTCGACCGTCTCGTCGGGACCGATGAAAGCCGCGGTGTCCTCGTCGAGACCGATGCCGACCGCGAACGGGTTGTAGGCCAGCGCGGTCAGCAGGCGTCCGAGCCGGTCGCGCTGGCGGAAGTGCTGGTCGATGATGAAGCGGTTGGTGAGGCCGAGGCCCGGCGCGAGACGCACGCTGCCGGAGATGACCGAGGAGCCCTCGTCGCCGAAGGCGATCATGTGCTCGGAGAGGATGCTCGCGCCGGCGCTGGTGCCGCCGACGGTCACGCCGTGCGCGTTGCGCACGCGGATCAGCTTCGCGACGGGCGTGCCGCCGAGCAGCGTGGTGAGACGCAGCTGGTTGCCGCCGGTGAAGAAGATGCCGCTCGCCTGACCGAGCCGCTCGAGCCGGCCGGGCTCCTGGCAGTCGCGGCGGGTGTCGAAGTCCATCACGGTGACGCGCTCGGCGCCGATGTCGCGGAACAGCTTCTCGTAGCGCGACCCGGTCTCGTGCAGGCGGCTCGCCGTCGGGATGATCACGATGTCCGCGTTCCGCCCGCCCGACACCCGCACGAAGCGCTCGAGGATGTGGCGGTCGTTCTCCTTGTTCTCGGCGCCGCCGATCGGAATGATCCAACCACGCGTGGCGCCCTCGGGGACTTGGCTCGGCATCAACGCTCCTCGGGGGTCTCGAACGTGCCGCGGCGCACGGCGACCCCGCCGCGCACGTGCACGCTGCCGCGAATGATGACGGTATCCGCGGCACCTGTCGCGTCCAGTGCCACCAGATCGGCATCGGCGCCGGCCTGGATCACGCCCTTGCCGGCGAGGCGCAGCAGCCGGGCCGGATTATGGGTAAATGGCGGCAGCGCGGTCTCGAGCGGCATCCCGCCGGCGACCAGCTCGCGCAACGTCTCGAGCAGTGCGCCGGACGCACCGACCTCCATGTGGGTGACGCGCCCGTCGGCGTCGAAGCAGGGCAGGCAGCCACCCGCGTCCGAGCTGACGGTCACGCGCTCCGGCGGGGCCCCGCTCGCGAGGTAGCGCCGCAACGCCTCGGCCGCGGACCAGGCGTCCTCGCCCTCCTCGACCGGGAACGCGGTGATGTCGACGGTGCAGCCGGCCCGGGCGAGCTCGATCGCCTCCTCGAACAGCGCCTTGCGCCGGTTGACGTGGGTCGGGTTCAGCACGCGCGGCGGGATCTCGCTGGTCGCGAGCGCGCGGCGCACGAGGTCGAGCCCGCGCGGCCCGTCGCCGAGGTGCAGGTGCAGCACGCCCGCCTTGCCGGTCATCAGGCCGGCCACGTGCGTCTCGGAGGCGAGGCGCAGGATCTCGTCCAGCGTCGGCTGGCTCGAGCGGTGGTCGCTGATCGCCACCTCGCCGATGCCGATGAACGGCTCGATGAGCACCAGGTCGCTGCGCACGCTGCCGGTGAGCGTCGGCGGCGGCACGTGATAGCCGCCCGCGTACGCCCAGGCGTTGAGTCCTTCCTCGCGCAGGGCATGGACCGTCGCGAGCAGGCCGCGCGGCCCGCGCGCCACGTCGTCGGTGCCGAGCAGGCCGACGACGCTCGTGACGCCCGCCCGCGTGTAGCGCGACAGCGGCACCGCGGGGACGCGCGTGCGAAAGCCCGCCTCGCCGCCGCCGCCCGTGACGTGCACGTGGCCGTCGATGAGGCCGGGGATCAGCCTGCGCCCGGCCAGGTCCAGCGTCTCGACCGACGCCTGCAGGGCAGCCGGGAGCGCCGGCAGCGCGTCCGGCTCGCCCATCCAGAGCACACGGCCGCCACCCAGCAGCAGGCTGCGCAGGCCGAGGTGGTTCGGCGCGTAGACGTCGGCGTCGCGGATCAGCAGCATGCGGGGCGGACCGCAGTGTCGGGGCGACGACCGGACGGGCAACCCGGCGTGCGTCCGCCGGCGTGGCACCCCTCGCTCAAGACGGCTTGAAGCAGAAGCAGTTCAGCTTGTTGCCGTCGAGGTCGCGGAAATAGGCGGCGTAGAAGCCGCCCGTGCCGCGCGGGCCGGGAGCACCCTCGTCCTTGCCGCCGAGTTCGAGTGCCCGCGCATGCAGGGCGTCGACCTTCCCGGGGCTGTCGACCACCAGGGCGATCATGGTGCCGTTGCCCACGGTGGCCGCCTTGCCGTCGTACGGCCGGATCACGCCGAGCGAGGGCTTGTCCGGCGCCACCGCCCAGGCGATGAAGTTGTCCGCTTCCATGAAGCGCCCCGCACCGACCACGGCCAGCAGCGAGTCGTAGAAGGCCGCCGCGCGCGGGATGTCGTTCGTGCCGAGGGTGACATAGCCGATCATGTCGGGGCCGCTCCCTGTCCTTGTTGTCGGGGAGCGCTATATTGCCGGACGGCGCGCCTCCGCGCCTAGCGCCACCGCGCGGACGCCCCGCGGGCACGGCGGCGCGCCCGCCTGCGGGCCCTGCGGCTAGGCAGCGGGCCGGGGCGGGTGTAAGTAAGCCGCATGAGCGACCGCATCGTGGTGCCGGCGCCGGACCGCTCGCTGCTGCGGCAGGTCGAGGGCGCCGAGAAGCTGTTCCTGGCCGGCCGCCGCAACCGCGAGGCCGACCTCGAGAGTGCCGTGCGCTTCTTCCTCGAGTTCCTGCACGGCTTCGAGAGCTTCGACTTCCAGCAGCCGTGCGTGACCGTGTTCGGCTCGGCGCGCTTCGCGCCGGACCATCACTACTACCGGCTCGCGCGCGAGGTCGGCCGCGGGCTCGCGCGGGCGGGCTATGCGGTGATGACGGGCGGCGGCGGCGGCGTGATGGAAGCGGCAAACCGGGGCGCGAAGGAAGCCGGCGGGCTGAGCCTGGGCTGCAACATCACGCTGCCGCGCGAACAGATGCCCAACGCCTACCTCGACCGCTTCATCCAGTTCGAGCACTTCTTCGCCCGCAAGGTCATGCTGGTGAAGTACTCCTGCGCCTTCGTCGTGCTGCCGGGCGGATTCGGCACGCTGGACGAGGCCTTCGAGATCGCGACGCTGATCCAGAACGGCAAGGTCGAGCGCTTTCCGCTCATCGCCTGCGGGCGGGCATTCTGGGAGAAGTTCGTCGCGTTCGCCGTCGATGCCATGCTGCGGGAGGGCACGATCAGCCGCGAGGAACTCGAGTTCATCCGCCTCGCCGACGACCCCGACGAAGTGGTGCGGCTGATCCGGGGCTCCGCGCCCTGCCCGCCGCCGGGCGCGGACGCCTGAGCGCCCGCGCCGGCACCCCCGGAGCTCACGCCGCCTGCTTGGGGTCCTCGGCCTGCGGGTGCTCGTAGCCGTTCTTCTGCCAGTCGCGGTACTGCGGCGGGATGGGGTCGGCGGCGCCTTCGGCCAGCCAGCCGAGCCGGCCTTCCATCAGCAGGTCCGACACCCTCGTGTACGACCGGTTGAAGTTGCTCTTCACCGCCCGGAAGTTCGACTCGATGCGCCGACGCGCCTCGCGGCAGTACAGGTCGGCGAGTTCCTGCGGCGTCTGGTCGTCCGGCGTCTGGCCGGTCAGGTGATCGGCATACGACAGCGTCGAGCCCATCACGAACAGGTCGACGCCGATGTCGACGAAGTTGCCGAGGATGATCTGCTCCTTCTCGAGCTTCGGGCCGAACCTGGCCATCGTCGAGAACAGCCGGCGCGCGAGCAGCTTGCTGGCCTTCGCGGCATACGCGAGGTGCTTGCGGTTGCGCTCGTTGAGGTGACGCGCCTCGAGGTGGGCCCCGGTCTCGGGCAGGAACAGCTTCGGCAGCCAGCTCGAGTAGAACCCCGCCGCCTTCATCACCGCCTCGCTCTTGCTCACCTTCTGGCCGGGCTTCGGCTGCAGGATCGGCATCACGAGCTTGAAGTGCGTGTCGAGCGCCTCGCGCGCCATGATCAGGTGCATCACCTGCGACGAACCCTCGAAGATGCGGTTGATGCGCGCATCGCGCAGCGCCATCTCGACGGCCGTCGGGCGCTCGCCGCGCTCGTACAGCGACTTCGCGCGCTCGTAGCCGCGACCGCCACGCACCTGCACGTAGTCGTCGTACATCTTCCACAGCGTCTCGGAGCAGAAGTACTTGGCCGCGGCCGCCTCGAGGCGGATGTCGGCGTTCTTGTGATCGGCGAACGCGCAGGCCACGTTCACCATGGCCTTCATGGCGAACAACTGGGCCATGTACGTGGAGATCATCTTCGCGACGGCCTGGTGCTTGCCGACCGGCTGGCCCCACTGCTGGCGGGTGGACGTCCACCAGCGCGCGTCGTCGACGAGCGCCATGGCGCCGCCCACCGCCGCCGCCGGAATGCCGAGCCGACCGACGTTGAGCGTCGCGAGCGCGATCTTCAGGCCTTCGCCCGGCTTGCCGATCAGGTTCTCGGCCGGCACCTTCACGTCGTTGAAGGCGACGATGCCGTTCGCGATGCCGCGCAGTCCCATGAAACGCGAGCGCCGCACGCGCTCCACGCCCGGCCACGCCGTCTCGACCACGAAGCAGGAGATCTGCGGCAGCGACTTGCCGTTCGGCAGCACCTTGTCCGGCGTGCGCGCGAGCACCGCGAGCAGCGTCGTCTTCGGATCGGTGACGTTGGTGCACCACAGCTTGTCGCCGTTGAGGATGTAGTGCTTGCCGTCGGCCGTCGGCGTCGCCGTGGTCGCCATGCGGGCCGGATCCGAGCCGACGCCGGCTTCGGTGAGCGCGAACGCGGAGATCTCACCGCGCGCGAGTCGCGGCAGGTACTTGCGCTTCTGCTCCTCGGTGCCGAACTCGCGCAGCGGCTGCGGCACGCCGATGCTCTGGTGCGCCGAGACGAAGGCGACCGTGCTCGCGCAGTAGCTGCCGAGGAACGCGAGCACCCGCGCGTAGTTGGTGACGGACAGGCCGAGGCCGCCGTACTCCTTCGGGATCTTCATGCCGAACAGCCCGACCGCGGCCATCGCCTCGAGCGCCTCGCGCGGATACTCGCCGTCCTCGTCGATCTGCCACGGATCGATGTGCCGTTCGATCACGGGGCGGATCTTCTCGATGTACTCGTCGCCGATGCGCTTGTCCTCCGCCGGCTGCGCCGGGAACGGATGCAGCAGGTCCCAGCGGAACGTGCCCTTGAAGACTTCGGCGGTGAAGCTGATGTTTTCCCATTCGGCCTGGCGCGCATCCTCGGCCAATTGCATCGCGACGTCTTTGTCGGTCATGGCAACCTCGGGGCTCCTGCCCATGAAAAGCCTGGCAACTCTTCCGCGAGCGCAATCCCTCGCGACTGCGCGGCACTATCGGCAATGGGACATGGACTCGGTATCGGGGATTTGTGCAGGCACGGGCGCCTGCATCTCGGCAAATGCCTGCCAGGCACGGCCGACGCCCCAGAACGGGGCGGCGAAGCGGGCGGCGGCGGCAGGACCGGAAGGTCCCGCCGTCCGCCGCCGCGAAATCAGACGCGCTCGACGATCGTCGTGATGCCCTGGCCGAGGCCGATGCACATCGTGGCGACGCCGAGCGTGGCGTCCTGCTGCTCCATGACGTTCACCAGCGCCGTGGTGATGCGCGCGCCGGAGCAGCCGAGCGGGTGACCGAGCGCGATCGCGCCGCCGTTCAGGTTGACCTTCGAGTCGAAGCTGTCCATCAGGCCGAGGTCCTTGATCACCGGCAGCGACTGCGCCGCGAAGGCCTCGTTCAGCTCGGCGACCTGGATGTCCTTCATCTCGAGGCCGGCGCGCTTGAGCGCCTTCTTCGTCGCCGGCACCGGGCCGTAGCCCATGATCGCCGGATCGCAGCCCGCCACGGCCATGGCGCGGATCTTCGCGCGCGGCTTCAGTCCGAGGGCCTGCGCGCGCTCGGCGCTCATCACCAGCATGGCCGAGGCGCCGTCCGAGATCGCGGACGACGAGCCCGCCGTCACCGTGCCGCCCTTCGGGTCGAACGCCGGCGGCAGAGCCGCGAGCGCCTCGAGCGTCGCGTCCTGGCGAATGACCTCGTCGACGTCGCAGAGCACGCGCACGCCGTTGGCGTCGTGGCCCTCGATGCCGACGATCTCCTTCGCGAACCGGCCGCTCGTGGTGGCGTCCCACGCCCGCTTGTGCGAGCGCAGCGCGAACTGGTCCTGCATCTCGCGCGTGATGCCGTGCATGCGCCCGAGCATCTCGGCCGTGAGGCCCATCATGTTCGAGGCCTTCGCGTACTGCTTCGACGCCGAGGGGTTGAGGTCGATGCCGTGCATCATGTTGACGTGGCCCATGTGCTCCACGCCGCCGATCACGAACACGTCGCCCTGGCCCGTCATGATCTGCGCGGCCGCCGTGTGCAGCGCCTGCATCGACGAACCGCACAGGCGGTTCACGGTCTGGCCGGGCACGGTGTGCGGCAAGCCAGCCATCAGGAGCGCATTGCGCGCCACGTTCATGCCCTGCTCGAGGGTCTGGTTCACGCAGCCCCAGATCACGTCTTCGACTTCGTCCATCTTCGCGGCGGGGTTGCGCGCGAACAGGGCCTTGATCAATTCGGCCGACAGCACCTCGGCCCGGACGTTGCGGAACATGCCACCCTTCGAGCGGCCCATGGCGGAGCGCACGCCATCGATGATGACGACATCGCGGGGATTGAGACTCATGTGGATCTCTCCGTAATTCGTGGGGGCCGGGTCAGGCGAAGAACTTCTTGCCGGCGGCAGCCATGTCGAGCAGCAGCTTCGGCGGCTCGTACAGCTTGCCGAGCCCGGCGTACTTCTGCGCCAGCGCGACGAAGTTCGCCGCGCCCGCCTGGTCGACGTACCGGCACGCGCCGCCGCGGAACGGCGGGAAGCCGATGCCGTAGAGCAGCGCCATGTCGGCCTCGTACGGCGAGGCGACGATCTTCTCCTCGAGGCAGCGCGCCACCTCGTTGACCATCGGCACCATGCAGCGCGCGACGATCTCCTCGGGCGCGAATTCCCTGCGCGGGCCGCAGACGGACGCGATGAGGTCGTACGTCGTCGGGTCCACCGTCTTTTTCGGCTTGCCCTTCTTGTCGGGCGCGTACACGTAATAGCCCTTGCCGTTCTTCTGGCCGAGCCGCTGGTTCTCCACGAGCACGTCCGTCGCGCCCTTGAAGTCGTACTTCATGCGGTCCGGGAAGCCCTCGGCCATCACGCCCGCGGCGTGCACGGCGGTGTCCATGCCGACGACGTCCATCAGGTACGCCGGGCCCATCGGCCAGCCGAACTTCTCCATCGCCTTGTCCACGGCCTGGAAATCCGCGCCGTCGCGCAGCAGGAAATGGAAGCCGGCGAAATACGGGAACAGCACGCGGTTCACCATGAACCCCGGGCAGTCGTTCACGACGATCGGCGTCTTGCCCATCTTCGACGCGAGCTTCACCGTGGCGGCCACGGCCTCGTCGGACGACTGCTTGCCGCGGATCACTTCCACGAGCGGCATCATGTGCACCGGGTTGAAGAAGTGCATGCCGACGAAGTTCTGCGGGCGCTTCAGGCTCTCGGCCAGGTAGCTGATCGAGATGGTCGAGGTGTTCGACGCGATGATCGTGTCGTCCTTGACCAGCCCCTCGACCTCGGCGAGCACGGCCTTCTTGACCTTCGGATTCTCGACCACGGCCTCGATGATGATGTCGACGCCGCCGAAGTCGCCGTAGTTGAGCGTCGGGCGGATGCGGCCGAGCGTCTCGCTCATCTTCGCCGGGGTCATCCTGCCCTTCTCGAGCTGCTTCGACAGCAGCTTGCCCGCCTCGCCCATGCCGAGCGCGAGCTGCTCTTCCTTGATGTCCTTCATCACGATCGGCGTGCCCTTGAGGGCCGCCTGGTACGCGATGCCGCCGCCCATGATGCCGGCGCCGAGCACGGCCGCCTGGCCGATCTGCTTCGCGGCCTTCTTCTCCCACGCGCCCGAGGCTTTCTTGACGACCTGGTCCGCCATGAACACGCCGATCAGTGCGTTGGCCTGCGGCGTGACCGCCGTCTTCGCGAAGTACCTGCCCTCGACCTCGAGCGCCGCGTCGCGCGGCAGCACGACCGACTCCTGCATGCTCTTGATCGCGAGCACCGGCGCCGGATAGTTGGGCCCGGCCTGCGCGGCCACCACGCCCATGGCCGAGGTGAACGCCATGGTGAGCTCCATCTTGTTGAGCTTCACCGGCGCGAGCTTCTCGGCGCGCTTGGCCTTCCAGTCGAGCCGTCCCGCCACGGCCTGCTTGACCATGGCGATCGCCGCGTCACGCAGCGCCTCGGGAGTCACGACGGCGTCGACCGCACCGTCCTTCAGCGCCGCGTCGGCCTTCTTGTCATTGCCGGTGCAGATCCACTCGATGGCATTGTCGATGCCGATGACGCGCGGCATGCGCACGGAGCCGCCGAAGCCCGGGAAGATGCCGAGCTTCACTTCCGGGAAGCCGACCGACGCGGCCGTCGACATCACGCGATAGTCGCCCGCGAGCGCGAGTTCGAGTCCGCCGCCGAGGCAGACGCCGTTGATGGCCACCACGGTCGGCACCGGCAGGTCCTCGAACGCCGACAACAGGCGATTGACCTCGATGACATTCTTCGCGATCGCTTCCTCGCCCGCGGCGAACAGCCCACCGAACTCCGTGATGTCGGCGCCGACGATGAAGACGCCCTTGCCGGAGGTCACCACGACGCCCTTCACGGACGGGTCCTTCGCGATCGCCTGGGTCGCGGCGGAAAAGTCCCGCAGTGCCGTCTGGTTGAGCTTGTTGACCGATTCGCCGGCGAGATCGAACTTCAGTTCGACGATGCCATCGCCCAGCGCGCTGACGCTGAAGGCGGGTCCGGAATACGTCATGTGGGGTCTCCGTTCGTCTGGTCCTGGTGGCAGCCGGCGACATCCGGTGACCCGGTGGCCGGCGGGGTCCCGCCAGTTTGCGGCAGCGCACCAAATTTTGGAAATCGTGCAATGCGTACGTCCCGCGCATTTGACCTGCGGATGGGCCTTTGCGCATAGTCCGTGCCGAGCCGCCGGACGGCCGGCGTCGACCCGGGGCAAGGACGTTACCGGTGCCCAGAACGAGAATTCCCTTTGTTTTCGCCGCCTTGGCGGCCTGCCTGCTGGCCCCGACCGCGCCTGCCGCCCCCAAGACCGCCCGCATCCTGTATGCCGAGCCGGTCACGGTCACCGGGCTGCCGGTGCTGCCGACCACCGCGCGCCCCAAGCCCGGCGTATCCTCCCGCGCCCGGTTCGAGGCTTATGGGCGCCGTTTCGAACTGGAACTGGAATCGAACGACCGACTGCTGCGCCGGCTGCCCGCCGCCAACCGCGCCGCCTTGCCGGCCCACGCGCTGTACGGCGGCACGGTGGCCGGGCTGGCGGGTTCCTGGGTGCGCCTCACCCGACTGCCCGACGGACTGCGGGGCCTCGTCTACGACGGCACGGAACTCTACGTCGTCGCCCCGGCGGCCAGCGTCGCGGCGGAACTCGATCCGGGCCTGCCCGCGTTCGCGCCGGACGCGACGCTGGTCTTCCGCGCGGCGGACACGGACGGCAACCTCGACCCGGATTTCTGCCGCGTCCTCGCGCCGCGCGGCGCGGCGGCCGCGGGCGGCCCAGGGACGACCGCAACCTCCTACGAGGCGATCTTCGCGGAACTGCGCGCGAACGCGACCGCGATCGGCGCCGCCCTGCCGACGCGCGAGCTCGACCTCGCGCTGGTCGGCGACACGCAGCTCGCCGGGCAGTATCCGTCCACCGCCGGCGAGATGCTGGCGCGCCTCAACAACATCGACGGCATCTTCGGTTCGCAGGTCGGCGTGAAGGTGGGCTCCAGTCTCGTGCAGGTGCTCGGCGGCAACGGCGGCCTGACCTCGACCAGCGCGGAGACGCTGCTCGACCAGTTCGAGACCTATCGCCGCTCGTCCCCGCAAGCCTCGGCTCGCGGCCTCGCCCACCTGATGACCGGCCGCGAGCTCGACGGCAGCACCGTCGGCATCGCCTACATCGGCACGCTCTGCGCGCAGCGCTACGCGGTCTCGCTCAGCCAGACTTACGTCGACACGTTCTATTCCTCGCTGGTGGCCGCCCACGAGCTCGGCCACAACTTCGGCGCCGAGCACGACGGCTCGGCCGGTTCGAGCTGCGCCGGCACGCCGCAGACCTTCCTGATGGCGCCCGTCATCAACGGCAGCAGCACGTTCTCGCAGTGCAGCCTCGACCGCATGGCGCTGTTCGTGAACGTCGCGACCTGCCTCGCGACGCGCAGCGTGGCGGACGTCGCCGCGGAGATCGCCGGCGCCAGCCTCGCCGCCTACACCGGCGAGGACGTCCACGTGACCGTCGACGTGGTCTCGCGGGGCACGGCGAGCGCCGAGCAGACCGTGCTGACGCTGAGCCCGGGTGGCCAGCTCACGGTGACCGGCGCGTCGGTGACGGGCGGTACCTGCAGCGCGTCGTCCGGCTCGGTCGCGTGCCAGCTCGGCACGCTCGCCGCCGGCGAGCGGCGGCAGGTCGACGTGATCGTGCGCGGCCGTGCGCCGGGCAGCGGCACGCTGCTCGCAAGCGCGACCGCCGCGGCCGACGCCGACGCCTCGAACGCCGGCGACAGCCTGCCGGTGACGTTCTCGACGCCGGCCGACGGTTCGCTGTCGGCGACCCCGGCTTTCGTGAGCGGCTACGTCGGCCAGGTGCTCTCGTTCACGGCCGTCGCCGCCAACGCCGGGCCGCGTTCGCTCGAAGGCGCGGCGATCGCGATCGAGGTGCCGGCCGGCTTCGAACTCGTTTCGGCCGGCGGCACGGGCGCCACCTGCTCGGGCGCGGCGGGCCGCACGACCTGCACTCTCGGCACGCTCGACGCCGGCGCGTCGCGCCCGGTCGCGGTGAGCCTGCGCGGCACGCGGGCCGACCGCCAGCCCGTGCGGCTGACGCTCGAGTCGCTGAACGACAGCGAGCAGGGCAACGACGCGACGTCCGTCGACGCCACCGCGTTCCCGAACGTCGAGCTGACGCTGACCGCCCTCGCGGGCAGTGCCTCGCTGCCGCTGCAGGGCACGCTCACGCGGTCCTTCGTGATCCGCTCGATCGGGCCGCAGGCGGCGGCGGGCGCGACGTTCCGGGTGGCCACGGGCGACGCGGTCGACGTCGTGTCGGTGTCCGCGGCGGGCGGCCAGTGCACGGCCGAGGCGGGCACCACCCACGCCTGGCGCTGCTCGTTCGCTGCGGCGATCGAGTCGGGCGGTTCGCGGCAGGCGGACGTGCTGCTGCGCGGCGCGAGCCCCGGCGCGGCCGTCGTCGACGCCGTCGCCGCGGCACCGGAGAACCAGCACGTCGGCAGCAGCGACCCCTCGCGGGTCACGCTCACGCTGCAGGTTCAGTCGATGATCGACGTGCGGATCGAACCCGCCCCGGCGACCGCCGCCTCGTTCGATCACGTGGTGCGCACGGTCGCGTTCGAGATGACCTCGATCGGGGCGACGCCGGCTGCCGCCAGCCGCTTTTCGCTCACCCTGCCGGCCGGCGTGCGCGCGACCGGCGCGCGCTCGGCCAGCGGCACCTGTACCGTCGGCGCCGGCGTCGCCTGCTCGGTGGGCCCGCTCGCGAGCGGCGCCGCGAACCGCGTCGAGGTGGACCTCGTGAGCGACGCGGTCGGCACCTACGCGCTGACCGCCACCGCCACCGCCGACGGCGACACCTCGGCGGCGAACGACTCGCGGCCGTTCCAGTTCACGGTGCAGCCGAACGTCGACGTCGCCGTCGCCCCGCTGCCGGCCGGCCTGCGCGTCCGCCAGGGCGCGACCTTCGACTACACCGTGACGCTGGTGTCGGCGACGCAGCCGCTGACCGGCACGACGGCCACCGTCTCGGTCGGCGCCGGCCTGACGATCCTCGGCGGCACGCCCTCGCGCGGCACCTGCAGCGTGGCCGCGGGCCAGTTGCAGTGCACCGTCGGCGCCATGCCGGCGGGCAGCAGCACCGGCATCGCCGTGCGCCTGCGCGCCGATGCCGTCGGCGGCCTGCAGGTGAACGCCGCCGCCTCGGCGCAGAACGACGTCAATCCGCTCAACGACCCGCGCGGCGAGTTCGTGACCGTGGAGCAGCGCGGCAACGTGTCGCTGGCGGCGGCCGGCGACGGCGTCGCGACCCGGGTCGGCGGGACCGCGGACCTCGCTCGGTTCACGGTGACGGCGCTGGCGCCCAGCGATGGCGTCGGCGTGGAGGTGACCGTGCCGTCGGCCTTCGTGGTGGACAGCGCGCTCGCCGACGGCGCCCCCTGCGCGACCAACGCCGGCAGGGTGACCTGCAGCTTCGGCACCCTCGCGAGCGGCGCCAGCCGCGGCGTGTCGCTGCGCCTGCGCGCCAACCAGGCGGGCACGTTCACGGTGTCCGCGACGGCCGTGGCGGACGACGACGCCGATCCGTCCGACAATTCCGCCCGCCAGACGGTGACGGTCGAGGGCTCGGCCCCGGGCGGTGGCGGCGGTGGCGGCGGTGGCGGCGCAGCCGATCCGGCGGCGCTGCTGCTCCTGCTGCTCGCGCCGGCGCTGGCCCGCAGGCGCGCCGGGCCACGCTGACTCAGCTCATCTTGCGGTCGTCGAGCCCGACGCTGCGCGAGATGATCTCCTTCATGATCTCGGAGGTGCCGGCGTAGATGCGCGAGACGCGCGCCGAGGTCCACAGGCGCGAGATCCGGTACTCGTCCATGTAGCCGGCGCCACCGAACAGCTGCAGGCACTCGTCGCAGGCGCGGAACTCGAGCTCGCTCGCGACGAGCTTCGCCTCGGCGGCGAGGTCGGGGTCGAGCCGGCCGTTGACGTGCTCCATCACGCACGTGTCGACGAAGCACTGCACGGCGTCGAGCTGGGCGCGCAGCTCGGCCAGCTTGAAGCGCGTGTTCTGGAAGGCGCCGAGCGGCTTGCCGAACATGCGCCGCTCCCTGACCCAGTCGAGCGTCAGGTCCCACGCCAGCTGCGCGCCCGTCATGTACTGCACGGAGCCCATCAGGCGCTCCTCGGCCAGGAAATGCGTCAGCGCGTGGAAGCCCTTGCGCGGGTCGCCCAGCACGTTCGCCTTCGGCACCTTCACGTTGTTGAAGAACAGCTCGGAGGTGTCCTGCGCGGCGAGGCCGACCTTCTTGAGGTTGCGCCCGCGCTCGAAGCCCGCCATGCCGCGCTCGACGATGAACAGGCCGATGCCGTGGCGCTGGTCGGGAACGGTGCGCGCGACCACGATGACCACGTCGGCGAGCTGGCCGTTGGAGATGTAGGTCTTCGAGCCGTTCAGCAGCCAGTGGTCGCCCATGTCCTCGGCGCGCGTCTTGAGCCCAGCGACGTCGCTGCCCGCGCCGGGCTCGGTGATCGCGATCGCCAGGATCTTCTCGCCGCTCACCAGGGCCGGCAGCAGGCGCGCCTTCTGCTCCTCGCTGCCGAGCTGGCCGAGGTACGGCCCGACCAGGCGCGAGTGCAGGTTCAGGTAGAAGCAGGGCTCGCCGTGGCGGATGTTCTCCTCGATGAGGATCTGCTCGTAGCGGAAGTCCTGGACGCCGGCGCCGCCGTACTTCTCGTCGGCCCACATCATCAGGTAGCCCTGCGCCCCGGCCTTCAGGAAGGCCTCGCGGTCCACCACGCCCGCCTCCCGCCAGCGCTCGCCGTGCGGCCCGATCTCCTGCTGGAAGAATCGGCGCGCCTGGTCGCGGAAGGTGTCGTGCTCGGGCTCGAAGAGGGTGCGGCGCATGGCCATGCGTGGACTCCCGGGAGGCTGTGCGAGGGTCGGTTCGCGGACGGGGCGCGGGCGGATGCGCCGCTCAGCGGCGCGGTCGCTTCGACACCATGCGGTCGACGAGCCGGATGGTGTGGCTCACCACGTCGGTCTGCAGGTGGCGGCCCGGCCGGTACCAGTTGGCGACCCAGGTGATCATGCCGCTGATCGAGACCGCGGCCAGGGCGGCGTCCTCGACGTCGAAATCCCCGCTCGCGGCGCCTTCCTCGAGCAGGTTCGCGAGCCGCTGGTCGAAGTCGCGCCGCAGGCCCATGAGGTAGCGCGCCTCCTTCGACTCGAGGTTCTTCTCCTCGCGTATGTACACCACGATGTACTTCTGGTTCGTGATGATGATCGTCGTGACGGTCTCGACGATCAGGCGCAGCTTCTCGGGTGGCGCGAGCTTCATCGCCAGCGCCTCGTCCAGCGCCTCGATGGACTTGGTGATGCCGATCTCGCAGATCGCGTTGAGGATCTCGCTCTTGTTGCGGAAGTAGGAGTACAGGAAGGGCTTGGTGACGTCGAGCGCCTCGGCGATCGCATCGAGCGTCGTGGCCTCGTAGCCGTGCGCGAAGAACAGCTCGCGCGCTTCCTCGAGGATGCGCCTGCGCTTGAACTCCTGCACCTCGGCGCGCAGCTCCGCGACGTTCGCCTTGCCCGCCGCCGCGGCGCCCGCCCTGTCCTTCCTGCTTGCCAAGCCTCAGCCTCCGATCCGGTCGCGACGCACCACGATACCCGCCTTCTCCCGGTCCCAGGTATCGGTAGTGACCCCCTCGGTCCGCAGCTGGGTCTTGAGCACTTTCGAAGACGGGGTCTTGGGCAGCTCCGGCAGCACGCGGACGTAGCGCGGGATCATGAAGTAGGCCAGCCGGTCGCGCAGGAACTCGATCAGCTGCGCGGGGTCGACCTCGTGGCCCGGCGCCGGCGCGACCACCGCCATGACCTCGTCCTCGCCGAGCTCGCTCGGCACCGCCAGCGCCGCCGCCTCGCGGACCGCCGGGAAGCGCACGATCTCCGCCTCGACCTCGAACGAGGAGATGTTCTCGCCCCGGCGGCGGATCGCGTCCTTGATGCGGTCCACGAAGAAGAAGTTGCCGTCGGAGTCCATGCGGAACGCGTCGCCGGTGTGGAACCAGCCGTTGCGCCACGCCCGCGCGGTGGCCTCGGGGTTGCGGTTGTAGCCGCTGTTCATCGCCCACGGGCGGTCGGTGCGCACGATCATCTCGCCCACCGTGCCGACCGGGACCTCGCAGTCGTTCTCGTCGACCAGCCGCACCTCGACGCCGGGACGCACCTTGCCGCAGGTGCCCCGCACCTTCGGGTTCGGCTCGGAGACGATCGGCGAGGAGATCTCCGTCATGTTGAAGATGGTGTAGACGTCGCAGCCGAAGCGCTCGTGGAACTCCTGCGCGCCGTCGTTGAGCGGCACGATGAAGCACTTGCGCACCTTGTGGCTGCGGTCCTCCGGACCCGGCGGCACCTTCAGCAGGAAGGTGGCCATCACGCCCAGCAGGAACACCGCGGTGGTCTGCGTCTCGCGTGCGAGCGGCCAGAAGGTGTCGGTCGAGAAGCGCTCGGGCAGCACGATCGAGCCGCCGCGCACCAGCATCGCGAAGGGCAGGCCCATGCCGCCGATGTGGAACATGGGCATGTTGACGAGGAAACGGTCGCTGCCGTCGATGAAGTGCCAGGCCTCGGGGCCCGGGTTCGTGTACATGTGCAGGTAGGACGACAGCACGCCCTTCGACGGGCCGGTCGTCCCGGAGGTGTAGATGATGGACTGGGTGTCCCAGGGCTCGATGGGTCGCGCCAGGGGCAGCAGTTCGGCCGCGCTCCCCGACAGCGTGGAGAAGTGCACGGCGGGCAGCGGCGCGCCGGCGAAGTCGCCCGGGCCGGTCACCACCAGTTTCTCGAGCTTCGCGAGCCTCGCGTCGCGCAGGCGCGGGACAAGGTCGCAGTGCACGACGGCGAGGCGTGCGCCGGAGTTCTCGATGACGTGCTCGAGCAGGCCGCCGCGATAGGCCGTGTTGATCGGCACGTAGATCGCGCCGAGGTAGTTGAGCGCGTAGTACGTGAGCAGCATGTCGGGCGTGTTCGGCTGCCAGCACAGCACGAAGTCCCCCTGGCGGACGCCCTGCTTCTGCAGGCCCGCGGCGACCGACACGACCTTGTCCCGCAGTTCGCGGTATGTCCATTGCTGCGCCGCATCGAAGATCACGTAGACCTGGTCGCCCTGCTCGGCCGCCCAGCGGTCGATCAGGTAGCGGACGACGCAACGCTCGCGCGGCGGTACCCGCGGGTCGCTGTGCCCCCGGGCGGGCGTATCCTGTGGCTGCTGCATGCTGTCCCCTCGCGATCCGCCCCTGCGGAGCCTGATACCGGCCAGTGTTGGTATCTTCCTGTCGGTAATACTTTGTACACCATCGGTATCATCGTTACAATCGACCGGCCAGGAACCCGAACCGTCCCCAAGACCTAGCGGAGCCGTCCATGTATTCCACGATGATTCCGTTGACCTCCCTCGAGCGCGTCCACAGCGGCCGCCCCCTGCACGAAGCCGTCGCGCAGGAGGCCGAGACGATCGGTGCGAAGCGCGTGTTCATCGTCTGCAGCCACACGCTCAACACGAAGACTGACGTGATCGAGAAGGTGCGCAAGGCGCTCGGGCCGAAGCTGGTCGGCGTGTTCGACGCGGTGCGCCCGCACGTGCCGCGCGAGGACGTCAGCGCCGCGGTCAACAAGGCCGAGCCGCTGCAGCCGGACCTGCTGGTGTCGATCGGCGGCGGCTCGGCCACGGACCTCACCAAGATCCTCGCGCTGTGCCTGAAGCACGGCCTGCGCACGCCGGAGTCGATGGAGCCCTTCCACCTCGTCGTGAACGCCGATCACACGGTGACCGCGCCGGTGTTCGCCGGGCCGGACATCCCGGTGGTCATCGCGCCGACGACGCTCTCGGGCGGCGAGTTCAACGCGCTCTCGGGCGCGACCGACAAGGTCACCAACGTCAAGCAGGGCTACGTGCACCCGAAGATGACGGCGCGCGCCATCATCCTCGACCCGGCGATCTGCGTGCACACGCCCGAGTGGATCTGGATGTCGACGGGCGTGCGCTCGTTCGACCACGCGTTCGAGACGCTCGGCTCGCTCGATTCGAACGACTTCTACGACGGCATGGCGATCAACGCCGTGCGGCTGCTCTCGCAGGGCCTGCCGCGCGTCAAGGCGAACGGCGCCGACCTCGAGGCGCGCCAGATGTGCCAGATGGGCGCGTGGTGCTCGATGGTCTCGATCGTGTGCGGCCTGCCGATGGGCATCAGCCACGCGGTCGGCCACGCGCTCGGCGGTTCCTTCAACGTGCCGCACGGCTACACCTCGTGCGTGATGGCGCCGTTCGCGCTCGAGTACAACCGCGAGGTGAACGGCCACCGCCAGAAGCTGATCAGCCTCGGCTTCGGCCAGCCGGACCGCCCGGCCCACGAACTCGCCGACGAGGCGATCCGCGGCCTCGGCATGCCGCGCAGCCTGACCGCGGTCGGCCTCAAGGAAGCGGACCTCGCGCCGCTCGCCGGCTACACCTTCCAGGACATCTGGTGCGGCACGAACCCGCGCCCGATCCCGAACGCCGAGGCCCTGGTGCCGCTGCTGCGCAAGGCCCTGTGACCCCGGACCCCGGGCCGCTGGTCGCCCGGCTGCTGGACGGCGACCGCGCCGCCCTCGCACGCGTGCTGACCCTCATCGACCGCCACCCGGTCGATGCGGCCCGCATCGACGCGCTGCTCGCGCGCCGCACGGGGCGCGCCGGCACGGTCGGCGTCACGGGCGCGCCCGGCGCGGGCAAGTCCACGCTGGTGGGTTCGCTGCTCAAGTCGGCGGTGCGGCGCGACGAACGCGTCGCCGTGCTGGCGCTCGACCCGAAGTCCCCGTTCACGCAGGGCGCCGTGCTCGGCGACCGCCTGCGCATGGAGCACACCACCGCGGACGAGCGCGTGTTCGTGCGCTCGATGACGGCGGAGTCGCGCGCGGGCGGTCTCGCGCTCGCCACGCCGTTCGCGATCCGCGCGCTCGACGCGGCCGGCTGGCCCTGGGTGCTGATCGAGACGGTCGGCGTCGGCCAGACGGAGTTCGACATCGTCGAGGCGGCGACCACCACGGTCGTGGTGATGAATCCGGGCGCGGGCGACGAAGTGCAGGCGGTGAAGGCGGGCCTGATGGAGATGGCGGACGTCTTCGTCCTCAACAAGGCCGACCGCGACGGCGCGGCCGCGGCGCGGCTGGACCTCGCGCGCGCCGTGAATCACCTGCCGAAGGATGCGTGGCACCCGCCGATCGTCGAGACGGTGGCGAGCGAGGACCGCGGCACCGACGACGTCTGGTCCGCGATCGCGGCGCACCGGGCCCACCTCGTCGAAGCGGGACAGCTCGCGCAGCGGCAGCAGCGGCTCCTGAAGCTCGCGCTGCACGGGCTCATTGACGCGGAACTGGCGCGACGATCGACTGCGGCGCTCGCGTCGGAGGACTTCGCGCGGGCACTGCCGCAACTGCAGGCCGGCGAGCTCGACATCGATGCTGCGGCGCGCGATCTGCTCGCGCGTCTGCTGCACGGCTAGCGCAGTTCCCTCGGCATCGCAGCGTCCACACTTCGTCGGGAGATCCCGCAAATGGGGGACACTCACGAATTTCGCGCCGCTCGCGAAATTCGTGTGTGTCCCCTGTTTTCTTACGCGCTCGCGGCGACCTGGCCGGTGAGCCGCCGCGCGGCCGCCACGATGTCGTCGAGGTTCGAGCCCGGCGGATAGACCTCGACACCGAGCGCCAGCAGGCGCTTGGCCGCCCACGGCGCCAGCACGCCGCCCGCGAACACCGGCAGGTCCGGACGCGCGGCGCGGATCTCGCCGACGATGCGCTCCGCCACGCCCACGTGGCCGCCGACGTTCAGCCCGACGAGGTCCACGTCCTCGTCGACCGCGGCCCGCACGATTTCCGGGCCCGTGATCATGCCGCCGAGGATGACCTGGAACCCGCCGTCGCGCAGCGCCCGCGCCACGACCGAGATGCCGCGCCAGTGCCCGTCCAGGGCCGTCTTCGCGAGCAGGATGCGCGGGGATGGATGCATGCTTGCGCCTCCTCAGGCCAGTTCCGGGGTCTTCCAGTCGCCCCAGGCCTGGCGGAACACGTCGCCGACCTCGCCGAGCGTCACCTCGGCGTCGAGCGCCTGCATCATCGCAGGCATGATGTTCCCCGTCCCGCGACAGACGCCCTCGAGGTTGCGCAGCGCCGCGCTCGCCCCGGCCTCGTGCCGCTCCCGGCGCACGGCGCGCAGGCGCTCGAGCGCGACGTCGTACGCGTCGCTCACCGGCGGGAAGCCGTCCACCTCGAACGGCGTGATGTCTTCCCTGAAGTCCGTGACGCCGACGACCTTCAGCCGCCCGTCCAGTTCGGCCTGCGCCTGCGCGTGCTGGTTCTCGCGTGCGCGGGCGTGCAGCCAGCCCGAGTCGATGGTGGCGAGGAAGCCGCCCTGGCCGAGGACCTGCTCGACGAACTCCCAGGCCCGGCGTTCCAGTTCCGCCGTCAGCGCCTCGACGTAGTACGAGCCGCCGAGCGGGTCGGCGACCGCGGGGATGTTGGTCTCGTGCTCGAGGATCTGCTGGATGCGCACCGACATCTGGTGCGCGTGCTCGCTCGGGATCGAGATGGCCTCGTCGTAGCCCGCGACGCCGAGCGACTGGGTGCCGCCGAGCACCGCCGCCAGCGCCATCAGCGTGCCGCGCACGATGTTGTTGAACGGCTGCTGGTACTGCATGTACGCACCCGAGGTCACGATGTGGATGCGCATCCTGAGCGCCCGCTCGTCGGTGACGCCGTAGCGCTCGGTGAGCAGCCGGTGCCACATCCGGCGGGCCGCGCGCAGCTTGCAGGCGTCCTCGAAGATCTCCATCGTGACGCGGAAGTTCACGCCGCCGACGCGGTGCGCCGCCGCCGTCATGTCCATGTTGCCGCGGCGCTTCACCTCGTCGAGGTACTCGATGGCGTTGGCCATCACCGCGCCGAGCTCCTGCCAGGCGTTGAGGCCCGTGTCGCCGCCGTTGTAGCCCGCGATCGACACCGGCACCCACTTCGGCAGGTGCTCGCCGCAGAACTCGATGATGTCGGCGTTCAGGCGCAGGCCGGCGGCCGTGGGCACCTGCTGCTTGGTGACGCAGCCGAGGTAGGTCAGGAAGAAGTCGCTCTGGCCCGTGCCCCCGAGCTGGGCCAGGGGAATGCCGCGACGCTTCGCCACCGTCCAGTAGGCCGCGAGCGCGAACGGCGCGTGCTGCACCACCGCGCCGCCGGCGTGGCCGTAGGTGCTCTCGATCGGCAGGCCGTCCATGCAGATCGCGACCTCGCGCACGCTCTGCATCACGGCGCCCGTCAGCCCGACGTCCTCGCGCCGCGCGACCACGTCCGGGTGGTCGACGTTGTAGAGGTGGTCCGCCGTGTTGCGGTCGTGCTCCATGAGGAAGCCGGTCTCGCCGTTCCTCAGCAGGAACTTGATGCGCTCGTTCTCGTCCTCGGGCTTGCCGAAGCCCGAGAGCTGGAAGATGCGCCACGGCTTGGTGCGGTAGCCCTGCGGGAAGCAGCCGCGGTGGAACGGCGGCTGGCCCGGCAGCAGGCCCGCCGTTTCGCGCGCGCCGGCGGGCACGTCCCCGGGGCCGTAGCTGGCCTGCAGCGGGATGCCCGAGCGCGTCTGGTATACCGGCGGTGTCTTGTCGTGGCCCTGCATTGCATGATCCCCCGTCGGCCGGCCGTCGCCGGTCGGCATGACCCGGGCGACGGGGTCGAGTATACTGACGGTATAAAAAATCTACCAGCGGTTTCTTTTTCTTCACAGGCATCGGCCACCGCCCCCGGGAGGGGCAGCGCACATGGACCAACCGCAGTTCGAGCGACTCTTCTCCGTCCGGGGCAAGACGGTACTGGTCACCGGCGGCTCCTCGGGCATCGGCCGCATGATGGCCGAGGGCTACGCGCGGGCCGGCGCCCGGGTCACCATCACGGGCCGCAAGGCGGAGCCGCTGGAGGCGGCGCGCAGCGAGCTCGCGGCGCTCGGCGAGGTGCGGGCCGTCCAGGGCGACGTGGCGACCCCGGAGGGCCTCGACGCAGTCGTCCGCGCGCTGGCGGACGAACCGCGGCTGCACGTGCTGGTCAACAACGCGGGCGTCACCTGGGGTGCGCCGGTCGAGAAGTTCCCGGCCGCGCAGTTCGACTCCGTGCTGGCGGTCAACGTGCGCGCGCCCTTCCAGCTCGTGCAGGCGCTGCTGCCGAAGCTCGAGGCCGCGGCGAGCGACGAGGACCCTGCGCGGGTGATCAACATCGGCTCGGTGTACGGGATCACCGGCCAGGTGCTGAAGGCCTGGTCCTACGGCGCCAGCAAGGCGGCGATCCACCACCTGACCGTGTCGCTGGCGGCCGAGCTCGCGCCGCGGCGCATCCTCGTCAACGCGATCGCGCCGGGGTTCTTCCCCTCGAAGATGACGCACTTCGTCATGAAGGACGACACGCGCCGCGAGGAGATGATGAACTTCATCCCGCTCGGTCGGCCGGGCACCGAGCAGGACATCGCGGGGCTCGCGCTGTTCCTGAGCTCCCGTGCCGGCGCCTACATGACCGGCAACGTGATCCCGCTCGACGGCGGCGTGCTCGCCAGCCGCTGAGGAGCACCGCATGGCCGCCTACGAGACGTTCCGGATCGAGAAGCGCGGGGCCGCGGACTGGGTGACGCTCGATCGCCCGGCGGCGCTGAACGCCATGAACGAGCGCATGATCGGCGAGCTGGCCGACTATTTCGCCGGGCTGTGCGGCGACCGGACGACGCGCGTCGTCGTGCTGCGCGCCGCGGGCAAGGCATTCTGCGCCGGGCTCGACCTGCGGGAGATGGGGGACCTGATCACGCGCCTGGACATGCCCGGCCGGCTCGCCTTCCAGCAGCGCCTGAGCAGCATCTTCCTCGCCATGCGCCGCTGCCCGCAGCCGGTCGTGTGCCTGGTGCAGGGCGCCGCCTCGGGCGGCGGGTTCGCCCTCGCCGCCGGCTCGGACATCCGCTACTGCACGCCGGATGCGCGCATGAACGCGGCCTTCATCAAGGTGGGCCTGTCGGGCTGCGACGTGGGCATGAGCTACCGCCTGCCGCGGCTGGTCGGCGCGTCGGTGGCGGCGGAACTGCTGATGACCGGCGCCTTCCTCGACGCGGAGCGGGCGCGCGCGCTGGGCTTCGTTTCCGCGGTCGTCGCGGCCGAGGAACTCGAGGCGGCCGGCGAACGCTGCGCGCGCCAGCTGCTGCAGGCCGATCCGGCCGGCCTCGCGCTCACCAAGCAGGGGCTCGAGGTGGGCCTCGCCGCGCCGAGCCTCGAGGCCGCCGTCGCGAACGAGGACCGCCAGCAGACCCTGCTCAGCGGCGAAGAGGGATTCCGCGCCCGCCTGCGCGCCTTCCTGCAGAAGTGACCCGCCCCGCCGCCGCGCGGGCGGCCCCGGGCCTCACCACTCGGCGTGCAGTTCCTTCAGGCCGCGGAACAGGAAGCCGGGCCGCCAGGCCGGACTCGACGTGTCGACCGTCATCTGCGGCAGTCGCGTGGCGATGGCGGCGAACGCGACGCGGCCCTCGAGCCGCGCGAGCTGCTGGCCGATGCAGTGGTGGATGCCCCCGCCGAAGGAGAGGCTGCGCGTGTCGCGGCGCGTGACGTCCAGGTCATCCGGCCGGTCGAACACGGCCGCATCGCGGTTGGCGGAGCCGAGTCCGCACAGCACTTTCTCGCCGGGCTGCACGGCGGTGCCCGCCACGGTGGCCGGCTGCAGCGCGGTCCGGTAGCTGCCCTGCAGCGAGGATTCGTAGCGCAGCACTTCCTCTACGGTGGTCGGCGCGTGCGCCGCCGGATCGCGCACCAGCGTCTGCCACTGCCCGGGGGCACGGTGCAGCGACAGCAGGCCGTTGCCGATCAGGTGCGCCGTCGTCTCGAAGCCGGCGCCGAACATCGCCACCACCACGTTCACGAGCTCGGCCTTGCTGAGCTGCGTGCCGCCGTCCTCGCGGGCCTGCACCAGGTCGCTCGTGAGGTCGTCCTGCGGCCGCGCCTTGCGGCGCTCGTAGAGGCGGCCGAAGAAGTCGTTGAGGTAGTCCATCTGCGCATTCGCGTTGGCGAGCTCGGCGTCGCCCAGCACGCGGGTCTCGAACACGATGAACGACTCGGCGACCGCCTGCGTGAGCCGGGCGAGGTTGGCGGGCGTGCGCTCGGACTCCTCGAGCCCGAGCATGTCGCACATCACCAGCGTGGGCAGCTGGTACGCGAAGTCCCAAAGCACTTCCATGCGCCCGCGGCCCTCGACCCTGTCGAGCAGTTCGGCCGTGATCGCCTCGATGCGCGGCTGCATCGCGGCCACGCGCTTCGGCGTGAGGGCCGAGGCCACCAGCTTGCGCAGGCGCGTGTGCGCCGGCGGGTCCTGCATCAGGAAGACCTCGGACAGCCAGCGGTAGGACGAGTGCCGCATCGGGTCGAAGTCCGGCCCGTAGAACAGCTGGATGTTCCTGACGAAGTCGCCCTGCCCGAAAGCGGGACTGGTCAGGACCTCGCGCACGTCGGCGTGGCGCGAGGCCACCCAGTACCCGCCCGCCGCGCGGTGCAGGCCCGGCGCCTCGCGCAGCACGCGGTAATACGGGTACGGATCCCGGATCAGCTCCGGGTCCGCGGGATCGAAACGGTAGGTCGCCGGATCCGGCTGCGCCTGTGCGTTCATGCTTCGAGCACCGGTGTGAAGGTTTCGCCGCTGCGTCGCACGCGGCAGCAGTGGACGCCGCCGAAGTGCGCGGGCACGACCAGTGCGTCGCGCTCGGCCGCCTCCTCGAGGATGCGCCGGCGCGTGACGCGCGCCTGCGCCTGGTCCTCGCAGTACGGGCTGTTCCAGTGCGGGTAGTGCACCTGCAGCGGGTGGTGCAGCACGTCGCCGACGAACACCGCCTCCTCGCCGCGCGAGCGCAGGTTCATCGCCAGGTGCCCGGGCGTGTGGCCCGGCACCGCCTGCAGCGACAGGCTCTTCGACACCTGGCAGCCGTGGCCGACGAGTTCCGCCACGCCGGCGTCGAGCAGCGGCTGCACGCTGTCCTCGAAGGTCCCGCTGTTGACGAAGGCGCCGCTCTCGGTCGGGCGCGGGCCCGGCCCGCGCGGGTCCCAGTAGTCGCGGTCGATGGCGGGCAGCAGGTAGCGGGCATTCGGGAAGGTCGGGACCCAGCGCCCATGCTCGAGCCGGGTGTTCCAGCCCACGTGGTCGATGTGCAGGTGCGAGCAGATGACGAGGTCGACCTCCTCGAGCCTGAACCCGGCGTCGGCGAAGCGCTCGAGGAACGGCGTGTCGAGGTTGCCGAAGATCGGGATGCCCGGCCGCTCCTTGTCGTTGCCCGCGCCGGTGTCCCAGACGACGGTCAGGCCGTCGACCTCCAGCACCCAGGTCTGCAGGAACGCGTACAGGCTGTCCGCGGCGGCGTCGTAGTACTGCGGCGTGAGCGGCCCGGCGACGCGGCGGAAGTCCGCGTCGTCGAACCCCACGAAGAAGACCGAGGGTGGCAGGAAGTTGCCCTGCCACTCCTCGATCCGCCGGACACGCACGTCGCCGACGTGCAGCGTGTCCACCACGGCGCGTCGCCTAGAAGTTGTAGGCGAGCGTGAGGCCGAACGTCCGCGGCGGCAGCAGCGAGCCGACGCGGATGCTGCCGTACAGCGGCGCGGTGATGATGTTGTTGCTGTACACGAACTCGTCGGTCGCGTTGCGCACCCAGCCGGTCGCCGACCACTTGCCGTCGCCGCCCTCGTAGCCCGCCATCAGGTTGACGATGCCGTAGGCCGGCTGCTCGGCGTCGGCATTGTTCCACTCGGTGAAATACACCTTGTCCTGGTAGGAGAACTCCGCCCGCGCGACCACCGCACCGGACTCGGAGACCGGGTGGTTGAAGTCGAGCGCCGCCCGCATCGTGTGCTTGGGCGCGTTCTGCAGGTAGTTGCCCTTCAGCTGCTGCTCGGTCGCGAACCCGTCGCAGTAGCAGTAGTTCTTGAAGTCGGTGTACTTGGCGTCGAGGTAGGTGGCCGCGAGGTCGAGCCGCACGTCCTCGGTCAGGCGCGCGGTGAACTCGAGCTCGAGGCCCTTGTTGCGCGCGGAGGCGGCATTGATCGTCTGCACCGTGCTGTCCGCGTTCACGAAGCCGACCTGCAGGTCGGTGTAGTCGTACCAGAACGCGGCCGCACGCAGCGAGGCGCGGTTGTCCGCGAACTGCTGCTTGTAGCCGATCTCGTACGCGTCGACGTACTCGGGATCGATCACCGCCGACGTGCTGCCGGTGTTGATCACGCCGGACTTGAAGCCCTGCGTGTACTGCGCGTACAGCAGCCCGCCGTTCTGGAACGTGTACTCGAGCAGCAGCTTCGGCGTGATCTTGTCCCAGGACTTCTGGTTGTCGGTCGGCACCAGCACGCCGAGCGCGTCGAAGCGGAAGTAGCCCGTGCCCTGGCGCTTCTCGTAGTTGTAGCGCGCGCCGACCGTCGCCGCGAAGCTGTCCGTGACCGCGATCCGCGCCTGCGCGAACGCGCCCCAGGCGTCGATGTTCACGTCGCCGTTCTGCCAGTAGAAGCCGTCGTCGAAGAAGTCGGCCGGCAGGCCGAAGGCCAGGCCCAGGTTGGTGAGCGGCACCTGCACCTCGCCGTGCAGGTCCTCGGTGAACCAGTTGGCGCCGAACAGCCAGTCGACGCGCCCGGTGCTGCCCTGGACGGTGACGTCCTCCGCCCACGACTCGCTGTTCTCGGTGTAGCGGTTCAGGCCGAACATGTTCACGTCGGAGCTGTCGAGGTCGTCCTGCATGTAGCGGTCGAACTTGCGCCACGCCGTGACCGACTTCAGCGACCAGTCGTCGTTGATCTGCCACTCGACGATGCCGGTGCCGCTCTTGCCCTTGCGGTCGTTGGTCGGGTTGATGTCCGAGACGATGTTGCGCAGGTCGGCGTCGCTGTTGCGGGCCGCGTAGTAGTCGAAGATGGTCTGCCCGCCGAGCAGGTTGTGCGCGAGGCTGTTCTCGGGCACCACGGTGGTGCCGAGGTAGTGGAACGCGTAGTTGAAGTCCTTTTCCTTGAAGTAGTCGCCGATCAGGTCGACCGTGACCGAGTCGCCGGCCTTCCAGCGCAGGATGCCGCGCACCGCCTGGCTGTCGAGGTCGTCGATGTCCTTGCCGGTGAAGAGGTTCTTGCCGTAGCCGTCGCGCTTGTCGATCTTGGCGGCGATGCGGCCCATGAACGCGTCGCCGGCGATCGGCCCGCCGACCGCGCCCTCGAAGGTGTAGGCGCTGTAGTTGCCGCCGGTCAGGCGCACGTAGCCGTCGAGTTCCTCGGTCGGCTTCTTGGTGATCATGTTGACCACGCCGGCGGTCGCGCCGCGCCCGTACAGCGTGCCCTGCGGGCCGCGCAGCACCTCGACCTGCTCGAGGTCGTAGAAGCCGGTGAGCTGCTGCGAGGGGCGCGCGATCATCGAGCCGTCCTGCAGGAAGGCCACGGCGCCGTCGGCGCCGAGGTCGATGCTCGTCATGCCGATGCCGCGGATGAAGGTGCGGTTGACGCCGAACTGGTCGCCGACCGACACGTTCGGCACCGACACCGCGAGGTCGCGGATCTCCTGGATGCCGCCGGGGCCGAGGGCGTCGCCGCGCACGGCGGTGATGGCCGCCGCGGTCTTGTCGATGGTCTCGACCTGCTTGGTCGCGGTGACCACGACTTCCTCGAGCGCCAGGCTGTCGCCCGATTCCTCGGCGCGCGAGGACGGTGCCGCCGCGACGAGTGCGAATGCGACTGCTGCACGCAGCGCCACGGAACTACCAAAGGCAGGTTTCATCTGTTTCCCCCGATGAACGTCTGTCGGACCGCAGGACCCGCGCCGGTCTGTGCCGACGCTGCGACCCTTTGTATATTCTCGTTTACCGTCAGTCAAGTTCTCTTACTGTGTGTAATACGCGTCAGGGTGGACGGACGCCGTCTCTTGCAGCGCAACGAAAATTGCGCGGCCCGGCGCGATACACTCCGCGGATGCTGCGATGCACTCCCGTGCTGTGGATCTGTGCCCTGCTCGCGGGTTCCGCCTCGGCCCAGGCGCCGGCCGATCCGTTCGCGGCGGCACGCGCGGAATTCCAGGCGGCATGGTCGGCTGTGGCGAAGACACCACGCGAGGCCGCCCCGCCGGACAGCGAGGCGCTGCGCCGCTATCCGCTCTACCCGTACCTGCAGTCGGCCCGCCTGCAGCGCGAGCTCGAACGGCTGCCGAAGCCCGCCGCCGGCAGCGACCCGACCGGACCGCTGCCGGTCGACGAGGCCGTCGCGAGCCTCCTGGCCTCGCTCGCCGAGCAGCCGGCCGCCCGGTCGCTGCGTCGCGACTGGCTCGCCAGCCTGGCGGGCCGCCGCGCCTGGCCGACCTTCCTCGGCGCCTACCGGGCGGAGCGCGACGGCGGCGATGCCGGGCTGCGCTGCGCGGGTTTCACGGCGCGCATCGCCCTTGGACAGGATGCCGACCTCGGTCCGGCGGTCGTCGAGACCTGGCTCACCGGCCGCAGCGTGCCCGAGGCCTGCGATGCGCCCTTCGAGTGGCTGCGGGCGCGCGGCACGCTCGGCGACGAACTCGTCGAGCAGCGCGCCCGGCTCGCGCTGGCGGCGGGCGACGCCGCCCTCGCCCGCTATCTCGCCCGTTCCCTGCCGGCCGGGCGCGCCGCGCCGCTCCTGCAGTGGGCCGCCCTGATCGAGTCGCCGGGCACGGCGGTGGCGGCCCTCGTCGCCGACCGCGAGCGACCGGTCGAGCCGCCGGCGCTGCTCGACGGCTGGCAGCGCTATGCGCGCGGCAGCCCCGACGCGGCCGCCGATCTCTTCCCCGCGCTGGTCGAGGCGCGGCGGCTCGATGCCCGGGCCGCGAGCCCGTATGCGCTCGCCGTGGCGCTGCCCCTGTCGTGGAGCCGACTGCCGCGGGCGCTCGAGTTCTTCTCGCTCGCGCGGGCGGAGGACTTCGACGAGCGCGCGCACGAGTGGCACGCGCGCGCCGCCCTGTGGGTGGGCGAGTGGTCGCGGGTGCAGCGGGCCATCGCAGCGATGCCGGAGTCGCTGCGCAACCAGAACCGCTGGCGCTACTGGGCCGCGCGCGCCGCCGAGGCGCGGGGCGACGACACGGCCGCGCACGAGGGCTACGCCGCGGTCGTCGGCACCGACAACTGGTATGCGGCGCTGTCGGCGGCCCGGCTGCGCCGGCCGTTCGCACCGACGCTCGAGCGCCTGCCGCTCGACGACGCGCAGATCGCCGCGCTGGCCGCCGAGCCGGGCTTCGTGCGGGCGCGCGAGCTGCTGCGCTGCGAGCTGGACGCCGAGGCAACCGCCGAGTGGCGCGCGGCCGTCGACCGGCTGACGCCCGCGCAGCAGGTGCAGGCCGTGGGCCTCGCCTCGCGCTGGGGCTGGCACCTGCAGGCGATCGCGGATGCCGCGAAGCTGAGGCTGTTCAACGACTACGAACTGCTCTACCCGCGGCCCTACGACGCCGACGTGCGGGCCGCCGCGCAGCGGGTGGACCTGCCCCCCGAACTCATCTACGCGATCATCCGCCAGGAGAGCCTGTATCGCGCCGACGCCGCCTCCCGGGCCGGCGCGCTCGGCCTGATGCAACTGCTGCCGGCGACGGCGGCCCGCGCCGCGCGCAAGTTCGACCTGCCCGTGCCGACGCGCGCGTCCCTGCTGCTCCCCGCCGTCAACATCCCGGTGGGCTCGGCCGAGCTGCGCAGCCTGATCGATCGCGCAGCGGGCCAGGTGCCGCTCGCCACGGCCGGCTACAACGCCGGCCCGGCCGCCGCGCGCCGCTGGCTCCCCGCCTCGCCCATGGCCACCGACGTGTGGGTCGAGAACATCCCGTTCAACGAGACGCGCGCCTACGTGCAGCGGGTCGCCTGGCACGCGCTCGTCTTCGCGTGGCTCGTCGATCGCAAGCCGCGCGACGTGTCGGGCTGGCTGGGTACAATCCAGTCACCGGACGCGGGCGTTGCAACGACGCCGACGCCCTGACGACAGGAGGTCCCGACATGTTCCGCCTCGCCCGCTCGCTGCTCCGGCCGGCGCTCGCCGGCCTGCTCGCCCTGCCCCTCGCCGCGACCGCCGCGCCGTCGACGACGCCGGCGCCGACGCCGCCGCCGCCCGCCGAGCACTTCGCGATGGAGCCGAACCTCGACCTCATCCGGCTCTCGCCGGACGGCCAGCGGGTGGTGCAGGACGATCGCCGCAACGGCCAGGTGCGCCTCGTGATCTGGCAGATCGACGGCGCGAAGGTCCTGCGCGTCGTCGACATCGACCCGAACAACAAGCTGCGCGGGCTGCAGTGGGCCGACGACCAGACCGTGCTGCTCACGGTCAGCGTCCAGAAGTCGATGCCCTGCACGCACCAGCTCAACAAGTACTGCAACATCGAGTGGTTCCGCACGCTCAGCATCGGCGTGGACGGCTCGGGGCCGCAGATCCTGCTGCTGAACGACGCCGACCGCCGCTGGGTCGCCGGCTCGACGATGCTCGCCGCACGCACCGCGGCGCCCGGCAAGGCGACGATGTCGACCTTCGACTTCATCGCCTCCAAGCAGCACGGCACGGTCGGCACGCGCCTCAACGAGAGCGCGCGCGGCCGCAGCGGCTGGGTGAACAGCGTGTTCGAGGTGGACCTGAAGTCGGGCAAGGGTCGCCTGCTCGAGGCCGGCACGAACTACACGCAGGACTGGGCGGTCGACGCCGGCGGCGCGCCGGTCGCGCGCACCGAGTGGCTGCCCGAGCGCGAGAGCTTCACCCTGCTGGTGAAGCGCGGCGGGTCGTGGCACAAGATCTACGAGGAGTCGCGCAGCGAGCCGCTCGGCCTCGCCGGCCTGACGGCCGACGGCAGGTCGGTCGTGCTGCTGGGCCCGATCGGCGACGGCCGCAGCCGCGCCTGGGCGATGCCCATCGACGGTTCGCCTCACTCGGTACTCTACGAGGAGCCGGAGGGCACGGTCACCTCCGCGTGGACCGACGACGACACCCACGCCGTGGTGGGCTTCTACACCGGCGGCCTGTCGCCGACCACGCGCTGGATCGACCCGAAGCGCGCCTCCCAGTTCAAGTCGCTGGCCAATGCCTTTCCCGGCCGGCGCGTCACCGAGATCGACCGCTCGCGCGACGGCGAGCGCATGCTGGCGATGGTCGACAGTCCCGAGCGCCCCCCGGTCTACCACCTGGTGGACTTCGGCAAGGGCCGCGCCGACGTCGTCGGCGACGCATACCCGCCGCTCGCGAACGCGAAGCTCGGCGAGACGCGCGACATCGGGTACGCGGCCCGCGACGGGACGACGATCCCGGCCTACCTGACGCTGCCGCCGGGCCTCGGGCCGAAGAGCCTGCCGCTCGTCGTCCTGCCGCACGGCGGACCGCACAGCCACGACGACGACAGCTTCAACTACATGGTCCAGTTCCTCGCGACGCGCGGCTACGCGGTGCTGCAGCCGCAGTTCCGCGGGTCGACCGGCTTCGGCGACGCGTTCATGCGCGCCGGATACCGCCAGTGGGGCGGCCTGATGCAGGACGACGTCACCGACGGCGTGCGGCACCTGATCGAGGACGGCACGGCCGACCCGAAGCGCATCTGCATCGTGGGCGGCAGCTACGGCGGCTACGCAGCGCTGGCCGGGGCCGCCTTCACGCCCGAGCTCTACGCCTGCGCGGCCAGCATCGCCGGCGTGTCCGACCTGCCGACGCTGCTGCAGGAATCCAAGGTCGAGTTCGGCAGCGAGAGCGACGCGGTGAACTCGGACGAGGAGACCATCGGTCGCGGCTCGGACCCGCAGGTGATCGCGAAATCGCCGGCCCGCGCCGCCGCGAACGTGCGCGCGCCGATCCTGCTGCTGCACGGCCTCGACGACTCGGTGGTGCCGGTCGCTCAGTCCGAGCGCATGGAGAAGGCGCTGCGCGCCGCCGGCAAGCCCGTCACGTTCGTGAAGCTCGCGGGCGAGGACCACTGGCTCTCGCGCGCCGACACGCGCCTGCAGGTACTGAAGGAGCTGGACAAGTTCCTCGGCCAGTACCTGCACTGATGCACGGGGCGGGACGCGTCGCCCGGGTGGCGGCTCGCGCGGCCGCGCTCCTGGCGATCGCGGGCCCCGCGCACGCCGGGCCGCCGCCGGCCACGGCCTTCGCGGATCCGAACGGCACCGGCCGGGTGGCGATCTCGCCGAACGGCCGCCTGCTCGCCCGCGACGACGACAGCGCCGGCGTGACGCGCGTGATCCTGTGGGACGTCGACGCCGCGCGCGGGCTGCGCGTGGTCACGCTCGACGAGAAGGGCAAGCTGCGCGACCTCGCGTGGGCGGACGACCAGACCCTGCTCGTCACGGCCAGCGTGCAGCGCTCGGTGCGCTGCGACTACCGCGAGGTCTGCCGCTACGAGTGGTCCCGCACCCTCGCGGTCCCCATCGACGGGTCGCCTCCGGTCGTGCTGCTGCCCGACAACCTCGACCGCCGGGTGGTCCTCGGGTCGGTCGTGCGCGCCGCGCGCACCCGGCGGCCGCACTCGATCACGCTCGAAACGCTCGACTACGTCGACTCGCGCGAGCGCCGCCAGGCCGGCGACGCCGTGGCCGAGGCGGACCGCAAGCTCTCGGACTGGGCGCGGGTGCTGTTCGACGTCGACACCCGCACCGGCCAGGGCCGGCTGCTCGCGGCCGGCAGCGACCTGACCGGGGAGTGGGTCGTCGACGCGGCGGGCGAGCCGCTGGCGCGCGGCGACTGGAACGGCGAGGAGAAGCGCTACACGGTCCTCGCCTTCCGCGACCGCACCTGGCGCGTCGTGCACGAGCAGACCGGGCAGGGCGAGCTTTCGCTCGCGGGCGCGCTCGCCGACGGAACCGCGCTGGTGGCCTTCGGCCGGCGTGGCGCCGACCGCAGCAAGGCCTGGCGGATCCCGCTCGACGGCGGTCCCGTCACGCTGCTGCTCGAGGACGCGCAGGGCGACGTCGAGCACGCCGTGTACGATCCCGCCACGGGCGCCGTGGTCGGCATCTGGTCGGCCGGCATGCAGCCGAAGGCGCACTGGCTCGACCCGGACTGGGCGCGGCGCATGCGCACGCTCGCGCAGGCCTTTCCGGGCCGCGACGTCGCGATCGTGGATCGCTCGGCCGACGGCCAGCGCGCGGTGCTGCGGATCGAGAGTCCATCCTCGCCGACGGTCTGGCAGCTGCTCGACCTCGACCGCAGCCGCGCGGACATCGTGGGCGAGACCTATCCCGCGCTGGCGCACGCGCGTCTAGGCGACCCGCGCGCGATCGAGTATCCGGCCCGCGACGGCACGCGGATCCCGGCGTACCTCACGCTGCCGCCCGGGCCCGAGCAGAAGAACCTGCCGCTGGTGGTGATGCCGCACGGCGGCCCGCACCTCCGGGACGAGCGGGGGTTCGACTTCCTCGTGCAGTTCCTCGCCACGCGCGGCTACGCGGTGCTGCAACCCCAGTTCCGCGGGTCCACCGGATTCGGCGCCGGATTCGCAAGCGCGGGGTACCGGCAGTGGGGCGCGACCATGCAGGACGACGTGACCGACGGCGTGCGTCACCTGATCGCCGACGGCACGGCCGACCCGAAGCGCGTCTGCATCGTGGGCGCGAGCTACGGCGGCTACGCGGCGCTGGCGGGCGCCGCGTTCACGCCCGAGCTGTATGCCTGCGCCGCCAGCATCGGCGGGGTCGCCGACCTGCCGAAGATGGTCGAGGAACTGGTGCTCGGCCAGGGACTGGGCGGCGCGGCCGCCAGCATCGCGGCGCTCGGGCTGCCCGTGGGCGACGAACTCGCGGCACGCTCGCCGGCACGGTCCGCCGCGAAGGTGCGCGCACCCGTGCTGCTGCTGCACGGCATCGACGATTCCGTGGTGCCGATCGCCCAGTCCGAGCGCATGTCGCGGGCGCTGAGGAAGGCCGGCAAGCCCGTCACCTTCGTTAAGCTCGCGGGCGAGGACCACTGGCTCTCGCGCACCGACACCCGGCTGCAGGTCCTGGTGGAACTCGAGAAGTTCCTCGGCCAGTACCTGCGCTGATCCTCAGGTAGCGAGCGCGGCCAGTGCCGCGGCGACGCAGGCACAGGCCGCCGCGTCCGGGCTGTGCGCGGCTTCCAGCACGGCGAGCCACTCGGCGAGGAACGCGCGCGTCGCCCGCGACGGATGGGCGGTCGCGCAACGACAGACGCACTCCAGTTCGGTCTGCGTCAGGCCCAGGCGCAGCCCGGCCAGGCCCTCGTCGACCTGCTCGTCGCCCAGGGCGAGCAGCGCCCCGAACACCGCGGCACGGTGCAGCGCGAGACCGCGACGGATCCAGTCGATGGCCTCGGCGACCGCGGCCTGTCGGCGCTCCACGCTGACCGGGTACGTCCCGACGTACTCGGTCACGGCGGCGAACACGATCGACTCGGCGGGATCGCCCAGGGCCGGCACGCCGAGGGCGCGCGGCGACACGGCCCCGGAGCGCACGGCGTCGCGGGTGGTGGCCAGCGCGTCCAGTCGCGTGGCGGCGTCGCACTGCGCGACGCTCCGCCAGTACGCGACGAGTTGCGACGTCAGGTCGCCCGTCGGGCCGGCCATGCGGGCAGGCTCCGGTGCGTGCGCGAGACGGGTCGGAACGAGTGCCGCGGCGGGCCGCGGTGCGGTAGCGAGACGAGACATGGTCAAACCTCCAGGGCCCTTGCGGGCGATCGAGACCTGACCGGGGGTCCAACGAGCGGCGCGCGTCGGGCGGGAGGCTGAAACGAAAAACCCTCCGGGCCTGATCGGGCGCCGGAGGGTTCAGTGAGCTTTCACCCGCTTCGTTGCCTTCCGGCCGCATCCGCACCTTGCGGTGCGAGCCACCTTGCCCGGGGAGGCAGGTTGGCCGGGGCGCGAACCCCGTTCTGGATGCTGGGCCGGAGTATACACCGGAGCGGCGACCGGCCCCTGCGATTTTCCGTAATCGCGCCTCCTGCATCCAAATCGGTTGGAACTCGCCGCCGCGCCATTGCCCCGCTGCCGCCCGACGGCCAAGGTGTCGCGTGGGAAGGAGTGGAAGGATCCGATGGGTCTGTCGAGCTGCGTGCGTCTGCGTGCGTCCCGGTCGGGCGAGGCCGTGACCGACGGGGTCGATCCGGTCATGCCCGCGTGCAGCCGGCGCCGCCTCGCGGGCCGCACGCGTCCCGGCCATCGGCGCTGCACCCGCATCGAGCAGGTCACCACGCGCGCCGCCGCCGGACGCCGCCCGCGCCGGGCCCGGCCGCCGTGCCGGCCTCACGAGCGCTTCCTCCACGCCTGGGCCCGCCGGTGGCCGTCCTGCCGCCGCCCGCACGGACGGTGCTCGGCGACGCGAAATCCGACGGCCGCCGCACATCCGGCCCGCCCCGCGCATCCCCGCATAGGTGCGGCGGAGCGAATGCCCTAAAATCCGACTCGCGCCGCGGACCGAACCCGCAGGCACAACGCAACGGCTGCAAGACGCGCCGCAGGAGCCCATGGAATCGAATCCGACGACAGGGATGAGCGCGACCCAGCGAGTCAGGCGACTCGAGGGGCTGCGCATCCTCGTGGCCGAGGACAACGAGATCAACCAGCTGGTGATCCAGGCCATGCTGTCGCCGGAAGGACCGACGCTGGTCTTCGCCAGCGACGGCGAGCAGGCCGTGCAGCGCGTCACCGAGGACGGCCCGACGGCCTACCACCTCGTGCTCATGGACCTGCAGATGCCGGTGATGGACGGCTACGAGGCGACCAGCCGCATCCGGGCCATCGCGCCCGGATTGCCGATCGTCGCCCAGACGGCGCACGTCCTCACCGACACGATCGAGCAGTGCCAGGCAGCCGGCATGGTCGCGCACGTCTCGAAGCCGGTGGACCGTCACCAGCTCATCGAGATCATCCTGCGCCACGCCCGCACGGCCTGAGCGGCAGCCCCCTACGCGAAGACCCGCCGCAGCACGGCATCGGTCGGCAGGAACACCAGCAGGACGAACGCCGCGTAGAGCAGCGCGAGGTACGGGGCCGCCGCGAGACGCGCGCGGCGCGCGCCGAGCCCATGCGTCCAGTTGATGTTCTGCTCCGAGTCGCTGACGAGGCGGCTCCAGGACAGCACGATCGCGGCGAGCACGGCGGCGCCCGGCACGGCGATGCGCACGTCGTAGCCGAAAGCCGCGACCATCCACAGCAGCACCGCCGGCAGCGGCACGTGGAACAGCGACAGCCCGCGCAGGATGAGCGGCCGCTCGCGCTCGAACATGTAGTCGGTCAGGCCGATGAACCGCCGGCCCAGCAGCAGCCGGACGACGTAGTCGAGGTTCCACAGCAGTTCCGGCAGCAGCACGGCCACCGTGAGCACGCTGGCGAGCGCCGCGCTCTCCAGCCACAGCGCGGGGACGGCACCGATGAAGGCGATGTCGGAGAACCACAGGAAGTTCTTCCAGCCGTAGTGGCGCCACCACACGGCCATCACGTACAGCACGAACAGCGTGTAGGCGACCTTGAACGCGAGCGGAATGACGTGCGGCGACACCGGCCTCAGCCGTCCATGATCGAGAAGTAGACGAGGTAGACGAGCCCCCAGAGCGAGGCCCACGTCGCCGGCAGCCAGCGCTCCGCGCGCGGCGAGCGCCGGCGGGCCCACGCGGCCACGCCCCGCGCCAGCAGCGCCAGCGCGATCCAGCGCGGCAGCCGGGCCGGCACGCTCCAGGCGAGGAACCTGGAGGGCGAACCGTCGCGCGCCGCGGCCGCGATCGCCATCACCTTGTACGGCACGCCGCTCAGCCCGCCGAGCAGCATCTGCCGCCGGTAGTCGGCCGACATGCCCGCCTCCGTCCGCTCGACCAGCGCCGCACCGACGGCGGGCACGCGCTCGACCAGTGCCCGCGTCCCGACGGGATCGCGCGCCGCCGCGCCGAACATGAGCGCGCCGCCGAGCAGCGCCCCGGCGAGGCAGGCACCGACGGCCGCCGCCGCCCGGCGCGGCCGGAACGCGGCGATCCAGGTGAGCAGCACGTCGGGCACCACGAAGAACAGCGTCGCCTCGGCGAAACCCCACGCTGCGGCGGCCGCGACCCAGGCCATGGCTCAGGCGAAGAAGAAGCGCGTCAGGTGGAAGAACAGCGGGGCGGAGAAGCAGAGCGAATCGATGCGGTCGAGCACGCCGCCGTGCCCGGGCAGCAGCGCGCCGAAGTCCTTCACCTGCCGGTCGCGCTTCACCGCCGACATGACGAGTCCGCCCGCGATGCCCGCCACGACGATGACCAGCGCCATCAGCGCGGCCTGCCACCACGCGAACGGCGTCGCCCACCACAGGCCGGCGCCCAGCGCGGTGGCGAGCAGCCCGCCGCCGGCGTAGCCCTCGACGGTCTTGTTCGGGCTGACGCGGGGCGCCGCCTTGCGCCGGCCGAACAGCTTGCCGACGGTGTACTGCAGCACGTCGGACATCTCGGTCACGACGACCAGGAACAGCAGCAGCTTGGCGTTCTCGCCCTCGTAGCCCGGGATCTTCAGCATCAGCAGCGCCGGGGCGTGGCTGACGCAGAACACGCAGATCATCAGGGCCCACTGCAGGCGCGAGGTGCGCGCGAGGAAGTCCTCGGTGTCGCCGGCCAGCACCTGCACCGACGGCAGCAGGAGGTACGCGTACACCGGGATCAGCAGCGCGAACAGGCCGTACCACTGGATGGCAACGAGGTAATACTGCAGCGGCAGGAAGATGAAGAACGACCACAACATGGCGCGGTGGTCGGCCCGGCGCGTCGGCAGCAGCGTGATCGCCTCGCGCAGCGCGAGGAACGAGACGATGCCGAACATGACCAGCGAGCCGTAGCCGCCGGTGGCGATCGCGATGCCGAACACGATCACCATGCCCCACCAGGCCTTGATCCGCGCGATCAGGTTGTCGACCGCGGACTCCTTCGGCACCTGTCCCGGTTCGACCGGCGCCGGCTTCGCGCGCAGCCGGATGATCCACGCGACGACGCTCGCCAGCACGAGGAACGCGAGGATGCCGCCGATCATCAGCACCAGCTCGGGATCGCGCAGCCCCGCGATCATGCGCCGCGTCCCGCGGCCAGCGACTCGACCGCGCCCCGGCAGCGCTCGAGGAACGGCTGCTTGGCCTCGTCCTCGATCAGGCGCGTCTCGGGGCCGAACACGACCTGCCCCTGCATCGGCACGGGCAGGGTCGCGCCCTTGGGCATGATGCGCGAGAGGTTGCCGAGGTAGACCGGCACCAGCGGCACCGCGGGCCGCGCCCGCGCGAGGTGGTAGAGCCCGGCGCGAAACGGCTGGATCGACTCGCCGGAGCCGCGCGTGCCCTCCGGGTAGAGGATCAGCGACTCGCCGGCGTCGAGCACGGCCGTCATCGCGTCGAGCGTCTCCTGCCGGTGCAGGTCGGCCAGCGCCTTGTCCTCGGCCGACTTGCGCTCGATCAGCAGCGCGTGGAAAACGCGGTCGGCGAGGTAGCGGCGAATGGCGCCGCGCCCCCAGTAATCGCGCGCCGCGACCGGTCGCGTGCGCCGGCGCAGCGCGTCCGGCAGCGTGCTCCACACGACCAGCGTATCGAGGTGCGAGCAGTGGTTCGCGAAGTACACGCGCGGGGCGGTGCTGCGCGGATCGCTGAGCCAGCGCGGGTGCGCCCCGGTCACGAGCCGGCACAGGCCGCGCAGGCCGGCGGCGATCACGCCCTCAAGCGCCACGCGATTCGAGCTCCGAGGCGATGAGCCGCAGGCGCCGCACGACCGTCACCAGCGAGCCGGCGAGCACGACGACCAGGGCGAGCAGGACGGCCTGCGCCCCGGCGGCACCCGGCGCGGCCGCGGCGACCAGCGCCGCCACCGTCATCACCGCCATGCGCTGCGACTTGGACTGCGGGCCGCAGAAGAACTGCGGCGTGCCGAGCGCGCCGCCGAGCGCACGCACGTAGGCCGTCAGCATCGCCGCGAGCGCGCAGGCCCAGCCGAGCTCCGGACGGCCGATCGCGTGACCCGCGGCAACCAGGATCACGGTGTCCGCGATGCGGTCGGGCACGTCGTTGTACAGCGCGCCGGTCGGCGTCGCGCCGCTGTGCTCCACGGCGACCATGCCGTCGATCATGTTGCACACGAGGCGGCCCTGGATGCCGGCGGCCGCGGCGAGCCAGGGCCACCCGCCGTCGTAGCGGCGCGTCAGCAGCAACGCCGACGCCGCGGCGGCGGCGAATGCGACCCCGATGATCGACACTGCGTTGGCGGTGATGCCGGCGCGGGCGACCGCCCGTGCGAGCGCCTGTGCCCACTGCGTGTTGCGCGTTGCGATCGGCCGTCGTTCGGCCATGCCCTGTCTTCCCTAGCCATGCAGTTCGACCGTGTCGCGATCGGCGAGCCGGTGCTCGCGACCGACGTGCTGTCCGTCCGCCGGGACGGAGCGGCCCCAGACGCGAGCGTACTTCAAGGACGCAACCATGTCGCGGTGCACCAGCCGCGCCACGTCGGCCACGGTCTGGCGCCCGTCGCGCAGGGTGAACGGCCGGCCGGGTTCCAGCGGCTTGCCCGGCGCCTTGGTATAGACGCGCACGAGCGACAGCGCCTGCCACAGCCAGGCGCCGAGTTCGCCGAGGCCCTTGCCCGAGCGCGCCGAGACCAGCCGCACCGGGAAATGCGGCTGCTCGAGCTCCGACAGCACCTGCAGGTCCGTGTCCGGGTGCGCGAGCAGGTCGGCCTTGCTGGCCAGCAGGACGGTGGGCAGGTGCCGGTCGAGCACGCCTTCCATTTCGGGCACGCCTTCGCCCGCCGGGACCGGGTCGCACGGCCAGTGCGTCACGAGGTGCACGCGCCTCGCGGCGAGTTCGCGCTGGACGTCCGCCACGTGGTCCAGGCAGTCGGGATCCGCGAGGTCGACGACGAGGCAGGCCGCGTCGGCGGACTGAAGCGTGCTCGCGATCCAGGGCAGCGGATGCGCCGGCGTGACGGCCGGCAGGTCGATGAGCTGGAAATGCACGTCCTCGAACGGCAGCATGCCGGGCTCCGGGTACTGCGTGGTGAGCGGGTACGGCGCGCTCCTCGCGCCCGAACCCGTCAGCCGCGCGTGCAGTGCGGACTTGCCGGCGTTCGGCGCCCCGAGCAGCGCGACCTGCGCCGCGCCCTCCGGCCGCACGACCAGCGCGGGCCCGCTGCGCGCGCCGCCGCGCTTCGGCCCCTGCAGTTCCTCGTCGAGTTCGTGGATGCGGCGCTTGAGGTCGGCCTGCAGGTGATCCGTGCCCTTGTGGCGGGGAATCACGCGCAGCATCTCGCGCAGGCACTCGAGGCGTTCCTCGGGATCGCGCGCCCGGCGCAGCGCCTCGGCGGCGGCCTTGTATTCCGGCGTGAGATTCGCGGGCATGTGCTCGGCCGTCCGTGGACAGGGTTCCCTCGCGGGAGCGGACGTGTAGAGTTATGGCTCCGCAGGCGACCGGCCCGCAACGTGGCAAACCGCGACCCAGGGACAGGTGCCGATGAACGGTGACACTTCCGACGCACTGGTGGTCTTCGGCATCACCGGCGACCTCGCGTTCAAGAAGATCTTCCCGGCGCTCGAGAACCTCGAGCGGCGCGGCCGGCTGCCCCCGGTCGTGGTGGGCGTGGCCCGCGGCGGGCTGACGCGGGAGGCCGTGATCGCGCGCATGCGCGACAGTCTCCGTCAGCACGGCGACGGCACCGATGCCGGCGCGTTGCGGCGCCTCGAGGACAAGCTGCGCTACGTCGACGGCGACTACCGCGAGGAGAGCACGTTCGCCGCGCTGCGCGCGGCCATGGACGGCGCCCGCCGCCCGTGCCATTACCTCGCCATCCCGCCGAGCCTGTTCGCGGGCGTCGCCGGCCGGCTCGGCAGTTCGGGCTGCGCGGCGAATGCGCGGGTCGTGGTCGAGAAGCCGCTCGGCCGCGACCTCTCGAGCGCGCGGACCATCAACCGCGCGCTGCACCAGGTGTTCGACGAAGGCTCGATCTTCCGCATCGACCACTTCCTCGGCAAGGAGCCGGTGCAGAACCTGCTCTACTTCCGCTTCGCGAACAGCTTCGTCGAGCCGGTGTGGAACCGCACGCACATCGAGCAGGTGCAGATCACCATGGCCGAGCGGTTCGGCGTCGAGGGCCGCGGCCGGCTGTACGAGGAGCTCGGTGCGGTGCGCGACGTGGTGCAGAACCACCTGCTGCAGGTGCTCGCCATCCTCGCGATGGAGCCGCCGGTGGGCACGGGGCCCGAGGCCATGCGCGACGAGAAGATGAAGGTGCTGCGCGCCGTGCGCCACCCGGAGCGGCGCGACATCGTGCGCGGCCAGTACGAGGGCTACCGGCGCGAGGACGGCGTGCACGCCAGCTCGGACGTCGAGACTTACGCGGCGCTGCGCTTCGAGATCGATTCCTGGCGCTGGGCCGACGTGCCGTTCTTCGTGCGCACCGGCAAGCGCCTGCCGGTGACGGCCACCGAGGTGATGGCGACGTTCCGGCGGCCGCCGCAGCGGCTGTTCGACGAGTCGCTGCCGCCGCGCACCAACTACCTGCGCTTCCGGCTGGGCCCGGACCGCATCGCCATCGCGCTCGGCGCGCGCATCAAGTCGGCCGGCGAGGCCATGGCCGGCCACGAGATCGAGCTGTACGCGTGCAACTCGCAGGCCGACGAGATGACGCCCTACGAGCGCCTGCTCGGCGACGCGATGCGGGGGGACGCCACGCTGTTCGCGCGCCAGGACTCCGTCGAGGTCGCCTGGGACATCGTCGATCGCCTGCTGGCCAGCGGACCGAACGCCGAGCCCTACGCCGCGGGAAGCTGGGGGCCCGCCGCGGCGGAGCGCATGGTCGAGCGTTACGGCGGCTGGTACGACCCGCCCGCGGAACCCGCCCCTTGCGCCTGACGGTCGCAACGGATGCCGGGACGGCCGCGCGCCTCGCCGCGGAGGAGATCGCGCGTCTCGCCGGCGAAGCGCTCAGCGCGCGCGGCCGGGCACTGCTCGCCTTTTCCGGCGGCGAGACTCCGTGGCGGATGCTGGAGCACCTGCGCCGGCTCGCGATCGACTGGCCACGGGTGCACGTCGCACAGGTGGACGAGCGCATCGCGCCCGCCGGCGATCCCCGGCGCAATCTCACGCGTCTGGAGGCGCTGCTCGCCAACGAGGGCCCGCTGCCGCGGGCGAACCTCCACCCGATGCCGGTCGAGGAGCGGCCCGTCGAGGCGGCCGCGGACGGGTACGCGCGCAGCCTGCAGGCCGCGTTCGGGTATCCGCTGCGCTTCGACCTGGTGCAGCTCGGCCTCGGCGCCGACGGCCACACCGCCTCGCTGCTGCCGGGCGACGCGGCGCTGTCGGTCGTCGACCGGGACGTCGCGGTGACGGCGACGCCCCACGAGGGACTGCGGCGCATGACGCTCACCTACCCGGCGCTCGATCGCGCGCGGCATCGGCTGTGGCTGGTGACCGGCGCGCAGAAGGCTGCGCGGCTGCGGGAACTCCTCGCGCGCACGGGCGATGCGCCGGCGGTGCGCGTGTCGCCCGCGTCCAGCAGCGTGTTCACGGACCTGTCGGCGAACGCTGAAGCGCCGCACGCGGCGGCGCCGCTGTCGCGCAGCGACGGTTGACTCGGCGCGCACGAGGCGTCTAATGGCGCCCAGGCCGCCCCGGCCCGCATCGGCCGGCCGTGGACGCGCAGTTCTCCCGCAGGGCACTTCACCTCTAGGGGGTCATCATGGGACGCATGTTCGCCTTCCTGTACGGCGTGGCCAGCTATGCGACGTTCCTGCTCGCCTTTCTCTACCTGGTCGGGTTCCTCGCCGGCGTGCTCGTGCCGAAAGGCATCGACGACGGCATCGCGACGGACGCCGCCACGGCGATCGCGATCAACCTCGGCCTGATCGCGGCGTTCGGGCTGCAGCACTCGATCATGGCGCGGCGCGGCTTCAAGCAGTGGCTGACGCGATGGATCACGCCCGCCGTCGAGCGCAGCACCTTCGTGCTCGCCTCCAGCCTCGTGCTGCTGCTGCTCTACTGGCAGTGGCGGCCGCTGCCGGCGGTGATCTGGTCGGTGTCGGATCCCGTCGCCGTCAACCTGCTGTGGGCCGCCTACCTCACCGGGTTCGCGCTCGTGCTGGCCTCGAGCTTCATCATCGACCACTTCGACCTGTTCGGGCTGCGCCAGGTGTGGCTGAACCTCGTGCGGCGCCACTACGACCATCCGCCGTTCAGCGTGGAGTGGATGTACCGCTTCGTGCGGCACCCGCTCTACGTCGGCCTGCTGCTCGCATTCTGGAGCGCGCCGACCATGACGCTCGGCCGGCTGGTGTTCGCCCTCGGCATGTCGGCCTACGTCCTGATCGGCATCCGCTACGAGGAACGCGACCTGCTGCGCTTCCTCGGCGACGACTACCGACGTTACCGCGAGCGCGTGCCCATGCTGCTGCCGCGGCCGGGCACCCCGCACGAGGTCGTCAAGCCGGCGCGCGCCGGCAGCGGCTGACGCCCGCGCCGGGCACTGTCGGGGCGTGCAGGCCGGTGCCCGACGGCGCCGGCCCGGTGGCGCGCCGCCGCATTACCTGCGAGGTCATTGCGAACGGCGGCCGCGTCCCCTGCAATGCGTGCCACGCATTCACGAGGAACCGCCGTTGCGTCACGTCGTCACCGCCTGCCTGCTGCTCGTCGCACTCGTCCACGCGCTGCCCGTGATCGGTGTCGGCGGGACCGGCCCGCTGGCCGCGCTCTACGGCGTGCAGGTGCGCGACCCGGACATCGAGATCCTGCTGCGGCACCGCGCGGTGTTCTTCGGCCTCGTCGCGCTGCTGCTGGGCGCGTCGGCGTTCCACCCGCCGCTGCGCACGCAGGCGCTGGGCGTCGGGATCGCGAGCGTCGGCTCGTTCCTGCTGGTCGCGTGGCAGGTCGGCGGCTGCAACGCATCGCTGCAGCGGGTCGTGCAGGTCGACGTGCTGGCGCTGGCGGCGCTGGCGGTGGCCGCGCTGCTGCACTGGCGACTGCCGGCCGCGGCCTGACGCCGGCGCGAGCAGCGGCCGCCGGACGGCGGCCTACCGGCTCTTGACGGCGTGCCCGCCGAAGGCCTGGCGCATGCGGGCGAGCAGGCGGTTCGCGTAGTCCGACTTGCCCTGGCTCGCGAAACGCTCCATCAGCGCGAGCGTCATCACCGGCGTCGGCACGCCGAGCTCGATCGACTCGTGGGTCGTCCAGCGGCCCTCGCCGGAGTCGGCGACGAACGGCGCGATCGACTTGAGGTCGCCGTCCTCGGCGAGGAACTCCGCGGTGAGGTCCAGCAGCCACGAGCGGATGACCGTGCCGTGCCGCCAGGCCTCGGCGATCTTCGGCACGTTGAATGCGAGATCTTCCTTCGCGCGCAGCAGGGCGAATCCCTCGGCGTACGCCTGCATCAGCCCGTACTCGATGCCGTTGTGCACCATCTTGGCGAAGTGGCCCGCGCCCGCCTTGCCGCAATGCACCCAGCCGCGATCGGCGGCCGGCGCCAGCGCTTCGAGCACCGGCCGGACTTCGCGGACGACTTCGGCATCGCCGCCCACCATCAGCCCGTAGCCGTTCACGAGACCCCAGACGCCGCCGGAGACGCCGGCGTCCACGAAGCCCAGTCCTCGCGCGGCGAGTTCGCGCGCGTGTCGCTGGCTGTCCTTGTACATCGCGTTGGCGCCGTCGACGACGATGTCGCCGCGCACCAGCAGCGCCGCCAGCCGCTCCAGCGTCGCCTCGGTCGGGGCGCCCGCGGGCAGCATCAGCCACACGATGCGCGGCGCCGCCAGTTTCTCGACCATCGCCTCGAGCGTCTCGGCGCAGGCGACGCCGGGCTCGCCCGCGAGAGCCGCACGCGCGCCCGCAGCAGCGTCCCAGGCGACGACGGGCAGTCCCGCCCGCGCGATGCGCCGGCTCATGTTGCCGCCCATGCGGCCCAGGCCCACCATGCCGAACGTCCGAGTCATGCGTGCTCCTCCTTGTCTGCTGCATCGCGATAGTCGCGCGGACCTGCGGCCCGCACAAGCCCGCAACTGCGGTGAGTGGCCGCTGGCGAGCGACGAAGCGGTGATCGCGCGGCCGCTTTTCGCATCAAACTCTCTACACGATGGCCGAACGCGATATCCACGACCGGACAGGAGACAAGGACATGAACCTGAAACTTCCCCATCGCTTCCAGAAGGCCGGCTCCGCGCTCGCGATCGGCCTGGCCACCGCCCTCCTCGCCGTGTCGGCCCAGGCGGCCGACACCGGGTACCACGACTCGGTCGTGGTGCGCTACGACGACCTGAACGTCGCCTCCGCGGCCGGCGCCCAGGCCCTCTACGCCCGCATCGCCTCGGCGGCCGACCGCGCCTGCGGCGGCGAGCCCGCCATTCGCGAACTGCGCCAGACGCAGCGCTACCGCGCCTGCGTCGACACGGCCGTCGAAAAGGCCGTGCACAAGGTGGACAGCGAGCGGCTGCAGGCGCTGCACGCCGAACGCAAGGCCGGATCGTCGGTCGGTTGATCCCTCGGCAGGCGCCCGGGGCCGGGCCAGGGTCGGCCCGGCCTCGCGGCGCGTTGCAGGGCTAGGCATTATCGCGGCGCGACGCCCACTTTTACGTATTCTCGCCGTCCCGACGCGGCGCAATCCTGCCGTCCTGCGGCCCCGAGGGACACGGGCTGCGAGGACTCCCGATGACGACGACGGCGCGCAAGTGGATCTACTCCTTTGCCGAGGGTGACGGCCGCAACAAGATGCTGCTCGGCGGCAACGGCGCCAACCTCTGCGAGATGACCCGCATCGGGCTGAACGTCCCGCCCGGCTTCGTGATCAGCACCGAGGCCTGCCTCGCCTTCCTCGCCGACACCGGGCGCGAGCTGCCCGCGGGGCTCATCGAGAGCGCGCGCGGGCACATGGCGGAGCTCGAGCGCCGGACCGGCAAGCACTTCGGCAGCAGCGACGATCCGCTGCTGGTCTCGGTCCGCTCGGGCTCGGCGATGTCGATGCCGGGCATGATGGACACCATCCTCAACCTCGGCCTCAACGAGACCACGCTCGCCGGTCTCATCCGCCGCACCGGCAACGAGCGCTTCGGCTACGACGCGTGGCGGCGCTTCATCCAGCTTTTCGGCAAGGTCGCGCTCGGCGTGCCCGACGCGGCGTTCGACGAGCAGTTCGAGGCCGTCAAGGCCCGGGTCGGCGTGAAGCACGACGTGATGCTCGGCGCCGAGGACCTGCGCGAGATCGGCGAGCGCTTCCTGCGCGTCGTGCAGCAGCACACCGGGCGGCCCTTCCCGGCCGACCCGTACGAGCAGCTCGAGATCGCGATCAAGGCCGTGTTCAACTCCTGGATGGGCAAGCGCGCCGTCGACTACCGGCGCGAGTTCCGCATCACGCCCGCGATGGCGAACGGCACGGCCGTCAACGTCGTGGCCATGGTGTTCGGCAACATGGGCAACGACAGCGCCACGGGCGTCGGCTTCACGCGCAATCCCGCCACCGGCGAGAACCAGCTCTACGGCGAGTACCTCACCAACGCCCAGGGCGAGGACGTGGTCGCCGGCATCCGCACGCCGAAGCCGCTCGCCGACCTGGCCACCGAGATGCCGGCCCTGTACGTGCAGCTCGTCGAGCTGCGCAACCGGCTCGAGAAGCACTACCGCGAGGTGCAGGACTTCGAGTTCACCATCGAGCGCGGCACGCTCTACTGCCTGCAGACGCGCAACGGCAAGATGAACGCCGCCGCGAGGGTGCGCACCTCGGTCGAGATGCACGAGGAGGGCCTGCTGACCCGCGAGGAAGCCATCACGCGCGTCGACCCGGCGCACCTCGAGCAGATGCTCTTCCCGCGCCTCGACCCGGCGCACCGGGCGCAACCGCTCGCGACCGGGCTCCCCGCCTCGCCCGGCGCCGCCAGCGGCCACGCGGTGTTCGATGCCGACCGGGCCGAGACGCAGGGCAGGCAGGGCACGAAAGTCATCCTCGTGCGCGAGGAGACCAAGCCCGAGGACATCCACGGCTTCTTCGCCTCGCAGGGCATCCTCACCAGCCGCGGCGGCAAGACCTCGCACGCGGCGGTGGTCGCGCGCGGCATGGGCAAGCCCTGCGTCGCGGGCGCCGAGGGGATCCACGTCGACGTGTCCATGCGCGTGGCCTTCGTCGGCGACCAGGTCATCAAGGAAGGCGACGTGATCACCATCGACGGCAGCACGGGCCGCGTGTTCCGCGGGGAGGTGCCGACCGTCGAGGCGGATTTCTCGCAGGCGCTGGTCCGGCTGCTCGGCTGGGCGGACCAGCACGCCCGGCTCGGCGTGCGGGCCAATGCCGACACGCCGGGGGACGCCGCGCGCGCCCTGCGCTACGGCGCGAAGGGCATCGGCCTGTGCCGCACCGAGCGCATGTTCAACGCCGCCGACCGCCTGCCCGTCGTGGTCGACATGATCGTGGCCGACACGGCGGAGGACCGTCGCGCGGCCCTCGACCGGCTGCTGCCGATCCAGCGCGCCGACTTCGTCGGCATCTTCAAGGCGATGGCGCCGCACCCGGTCACCATCCGCCTGCTCGACCCGCCCATCCACGAGTTCCTGCCGACCGAGCGCCAGCTCGAGGACGACCTCGCGCGCCTGCAGGACCTGCGCGGCGCGGCGCGCGGGCTCGAGGTGCTGGCCGAGGCGGCACGCTCGCTGGCCGACTCGCGGCTCGGCGCCACGGTACGGGAACTCGGCGACACGCGCGTGATCGACGCAGTGCTCGCCCGCAAGGAGGCGATCCTGCGCAAGGCGCGCGCCCTGCGCGAGGTGAACCCGATGCTCGGCCACCGCGGCGTGCGCCTCGGCATCACGTATCCCGAGATCTACACCATGCAGATCCGTGCCGTGCTCGAGGCGGCGGCGGACTGCCTGCGCGCCGGGGTCGAGGTGCATCCGGAGATCATGGTGCCGCAGGTCTGCACGGCGCAGGAGCTGACGCTGGTGCGGGACTACATGACCGCGGTGCAGAAGGAGGTCGAGCTGACCTACGGCGTCGCGGTGCCCTGCAAGTTCGGCACCATGGTCGAGGTGGTGCGCGCGTGCATGCGCGCGGAGAACCTCGCCGAGGTCGCCGAGTTCTTCTCGTTCGGCACCAACGACCTGACGCAGGCGACGTTCTCGTTCTCGCGCGAGGACGCCGAGAACAAGTTCCTGCCGATGTACAACGAGCGGGGCATCCTGCAGGACAATCCGTTCGAGGTGCTCGACGTCAAGGGCGTTGGACGCCTGATGGCGCTGGCCGTCGAGTGGGGTCGCGCCAGCCGGCCGGGGCTCAAGGTCGGCATCTGCGGCGAACACGGCGGCCATCCGCAGTCGATCGCCTTCTGCGACTCGATCGGGCTCGACTACGTGTCGTGCTCCTCGCCGCGCGTGCCGATCGCACGTCTGGCGGCGGCACACGCCAGCA
>JBPOHK010000053.1:0-61203 GCA_052035645.1 Pseudomonadota bacterium | reverse complement strand
TCCCCGACACGCGTTTCCTCGTCACGCTGGAGAACGGCGTCGAGGTCACGGCCTATCTCTCGGGCAAGATGCGCAAGCACCGCATCCGCATCCTCGCGGGCGACAAGGTGACGCTCGAGATGTCGCCCTACGACCTCACCAAGGGCCGCATCAACTTCCGCGAGAAGGACGAGCGCGCCGGCCCGGGCTCCGGTGCGAGGCGTCCGGTGTTCCGCCGCCGCTGAGGCGTCGGCGAAAAAAAAGAGGGGCGGCGCGTCCGCGCCGCCCCTGCAGTCACGACTCCACGTCAGCTCAAATCGCGTCGAAGCGGTCGAGGTTCATCACCTTGTCCCAGGCCGCGACGAAATCCTTCACCAGCCGCGCCTGTCCGTCGGCCGACGCGTAGACCTCGGCCACGGCGCGCAGTTCCGCGTTCGAGCCGAAGACCAGGTCGACCGGCGTGGCGGTCCACTTGAGCGCGCCCGAGCGGCGGTCGCGGCCTTCGTAGATGCCCTCCGCGGTCGCCGACTTGCTCCACTTCGTGCCCATGTCGAGCAGGTTCACGAAGTAGTCGTTCGTCAGTGTGCCGGGCCGCGACGTGAACACGCCGTGCGGCGACTGCCCCGCGTTGGCGTTGAGCGCCCGCAGGCCGCCCACCAGCGCGGTCATTTCCGGCACCGACAGCGTCAGCATGTTCGCGCGGTCCACCAGCGCCTCCGCGGGGGACGTGCGGCTGCCGGTCGCGAAGTAGTTGCGGAAGCCGTCGGCCGTCGGCTCGAGCGCCGCGAAGGAGACGACGTCGGTCTGCGCCTGCGTCGCATCGGTGCGACCGGGCCGGAACGGGACGGCGACCTCGTGCCCGGCACTCTTCGCCGCCTGCTCGATGGCCGCGTTGCCGCCGAGCACGATGACGTCGGCGAGTGACACCCGCTTGCCGCCGCCCAGCGTGCGGTTGAAGTCCTTCTGCACGCCCTCGAGCTTCGCGAGCACCCGGGCGAGTTCCGCCGGATCGTTCGCCGCCCAGTCCTTCTGCGGAGCGAGCCGCACGCGCGCGCCGTTGGCGCCGCCGCGCATGTCGGTGCCGCGGAAGCTGGCCGCGGACGCCCACGCCGTGCGGACGAGTTCCGGTCCGGTGAGACCCGAGGCGAGGATGCGCGACTTGAGCGCGGCCACGTCGGCGGCGTCGATCAGCGCGTGGTCGACGGGCGGCACCGGGTCCTGCCAGGTCAGCACCTCGGCCGGCACCTCCTTGCCGAGGTAGCGGGCGCGCGGGCCGAGGTCGCGGTGCGTGAGCTTGAACCACGCCTTGGCGAACGCGCGCTGGTACTCGGCGGGGTTCTCCTTGAAGCGCAGGGCGATCTTCCGGTAGGCGGGATCGAACTTCAGCGCGAGGTCGGTCGTGAACATGATCGGCGCGTGGCGACGGTTCGGGTCGTGCGCGTCCGGCACGAGCGTCGCGGCCTGGCCGTTCGCGGGGATCCACTGGATGGCACCGGCCGGGCTGCGCGTCTGCACCCAGTCGAACCCGAACAGGTTGTCGAGGTACTGCGTGGTCCAAGCGACCGGGTTGGCCGACCAGGCGCCCTCGAGGCCGCTGGTCACCGTGTCGGCGCCGTGACCGGAGCCGCACTTGTTCTGCCAGCCGAGGCCCTGCTGCTCGATGCCGGCCGCCGCGGGCTCCGCGCCCACGCACGCATCGGGCTTGTGCGCGCCGTGCGCCTTGCCGAAGGTGTGGCCGCCCGCGATCAGCGCGACGGTCTCCTCGTCGTTCATGGCCATGCGGCCGAAAGTCTCGCGGATGTCCTTCGCGGCCGCGAGCGGGTCCGGGTTGCCGTTCGGACCTTCCGGGTTCACGTAGATCAGGCCCATCTGCACGGCGGCGAGCGGCCTCTGCAGGTCGCGCTTGCCGCTGTAGCGCTGGTCGGCGAGGAACTTCTGCTCCGGGCCCCAGTAGACGAGGTCGGGCTCCCAGTCGTCCGCTCGGCCGCCGGCGAAGCCGAAGGTCTCGAAGCCCATGGTCTCGAGCGCGACGTTGCCGGTGAGCACCATCAGGTCGCCCCAGGAGATCTTCTCGCCGTACTTCTGCTTGATCGGCCACAGCAGGCGCTTGGCCTTGTCGAGGTTCGCGTTGTCCGGCCAGCTGTTGAGGGGATCGAAGCGCATCTGGCCGCCGTCGGAGCCGCCGCGCCCGTCGTGCACGCGGTAGGTGCCGGCGCTGTGCCACGCCATGCGGATGAACAGCGGGCCGTAGTTGCCGTAGTCGGCGGGCCACCAGTCCTGCGAGGTCGTGAGCACCTGGCGGATGTCGCGCTTCACGGCGTCGAGGTCGAGCGTCGCGAAGGCCTTCGCGTAGTCGAAGTCGGCGCCGAGCGGGTTGGAGCGCGCGTCGTGCTGGCGCAGCACCGACAGGTCGAGCTGGTCGGGCCACCAGAACTGGCTGGGCTTCGGCTCCATCTGGGCGCCGGCGGTCGACACCGGCAGCATCGGCAGCGTGGCCACGGCGATCGCGGCGGCCAGCGCGGTCATGTGCTTCTGCATGGAATTCTCCTGGTTCTGAACTTGGGAACTGCGGGTTGCGCGGAGATCCTAGGCAGTCGCATGACATCGATGAAATCGATTGTTGCTATCGTTGCCATAGGTGGTGCCGATGAGCCAGCCAAGGCGTGGAACGCGGGTTCGGCTCGCGGCGTCGTCGTCGGGAAACGCCGGCAAAAAAAGCCAGGCCCCGTCGCCGGGGCCTGGCCATCACGCGTCGTCCGGTCGACGCGGGCTCGCGATCAGCGGCAGTCGAAGCGCGGCCAGGGGACCGCGCCGCCCGTCACCACCTGCATGACGTTGAAGAACACGTCCGTGTTGTCCAGCGTGCCGCCGAACAGGTAGGCGCCGATGCCGCAGGCCGAGAGCGGGATGTCGTTCGCGGTGTGGGCCGCCACGGCGTCCGGAATCTGGCCGGTCACGAGGAAGTTTCCGGTCGTGTCGCGATTCAGCGGGCCGCCCGGATGCGCATTGAGCGGCGCGAAGCCGTTGCCCGGCTGCTGGCTGTCGCGCAGCGGCAGCGGATTCGTGCGCCAGTCCTCGTAGCGGTCCGCATTGGCGGCGTAGCCGACCAGCATCCTGAAGTCGGGATCCATGGTCACCGGGTAGCCGTCGGTGGAGGAGATCGGGTACTTCGGGAAGCCCGCGCTGTCGTAGGTGCCGACGACCCCGTTGCGGACCTGCGCGGCCCCCTGGCCGATGGCGATCCGCGCCTGCAGGGCGGCGTCGCTGACGCGCGAGCCGCCGATCACCGCGACGCCCGCACACTCGTGGTCCGCCGTCACCAGCACCAGCGTCTGGTGGTCGCGGGACGCGTAGCGCTTGGCGACGCCGATCGCCTTGTCGAGTTCGATGGTGTCGAGGATCCAGCGCTCCGTGTCCATGTTGTGGGCCTGCTTGTCCACCGAGGCCCCCTCGACCATCAGCACGAAGCCGTTCGGGCTGCGCTGGCTCAGCACCTCGATGGCCTTGGCCGTCATCTCCTCGAGCATGGGCTGGTCGGGGAACCCGAAATCGTCGACCACGCTCGACGTCCCGCGGCGCTTGCCGAGCTTGTCCCAGGCGATGTTCATGTTCGAGAACGAGAACAGGCCGAGCAGCGGCTTGTTGCCCGGCGCAGCCGCGAGGCTGCTGGCATCGGACGCGTAGGTCCAGCCGGCCGACTTGAACTCCCCGACCAGGTTGCGGGCCGGGTCGATCGCGCCCGGCGCGGCGCCCCAGCCCGCCACGATGTCGGCCGGCATGACGTAGTCCGTGCTCGTGCCGCGTGCCGATCCATTGAAGCCGCCGGCGTTGTCGCAGTCGGCCGCCGGACAGGTCGTCGGGTTCGGCAGGAACCACTTGCGGCCGCCGCCCATCAGCACGGTCAGGCCCGTGCGCGCACGGTCGTCGAAGAACTGGTCGACGATGCCGGTGCCGGCGCCACGGTTCGAGGTGTGCACGGCCATGGAGGCCGGCGTCGCGTCGAACACGTCCGCCGTCGTGACGATGCCGAGCTTCTTGCCCTGCGTGCGGGCGAGGAACTCGGCGAGGTATTCGACGCGCGGATTGTCGAACGCGGCGACCGTGTCGTCGGGGAACACGCCTTCCTGGTTGTTCGCCGACTTGTTGCCCGTGACGTAGTTCTGCATGCCGGGTGCCGAATCGGTCACGATCGAATTGAGGGACGGCGTCATGATGCTGGCCGTCGCCGGGAAGGTGTCCATCGCGAGCTGGCCGCGGGCCTTCCCCTGCGAGACGCCGAACTGGACGATGCGCGCCGCGGTGCGGTGGCCCGAACCCATGCCGTCGCCCAGCATGATGATGATGTTGCGCGCACGCGCGCCCCCGAAGTCGACGCCTTCGACTTCGAAGTTGCCGGTGGCGGTGACCGTCTCGCCGTTGCTCTGCGTGGCGGTGACGGTGAGGCGGTGAATGCCGCGCGAGAGCGTCGAGTAGCCGCGCGCCGACACGACGGCCGTCCCGGCGGGAACGCCGGACACGAGGCCCGTGGTCACGATCGAACGCGCCGCGGCCGGCACGTTGATGGGGCGTCCGTCGACGCGGAACTCGAAGCCCGTGACGGTCATGTTCTCGTCCGGCACCACGGTCGCCTGCAGGTCGAACTTCTGCCCGGCGAAGAACCGGGCGACGATCGGCCGCGACTCCGCGCCGCCGGTCGCGAACAACTGGCTGGGGGGCGTCAGGCGGGTGACGACGGGGGCGGCCTCGGCGGCCGGGGTCATTGCGCTCGACAGGCCCAGCGCGGCCAGGACGGCCGCGGCGGTGCGCGTCAGCGTGCTCGTGCTCACGATCATGCTCTGTGCTCCTTGCGAATCTCAGTGGGCGTTGGTGCGGGGGGCGGTCTCTGTCAGGGCGAGCGCCTGCTGCTCCGGGCCGCGGACGTCGCTCGCGTCGCTGACCTGCAGGCGCACGTACGAATAGCGGCCGTGGGCTTCCGGGCGGCCGCCGAGGTCCAGGGTTCCGGTCACCGTCCACGGTCCCGGCTGCGCGACGACGTAGTGACCGGCGACCGACGCCGGCAGCCGGACGTACACCGTCGACACCGGCAGTCCGTCGGCGGGGCCGTCCGCAATGTCGGCCAGCGCCGCGGGGACGGGCGAGAGCAGGAGCAGCCCCGGTTCGGGTTCCTCTTCGTGCACCACGTAGCCAGTCAACTGGACGCGACGGCCGTCGAGCGCGAGGAAGCCCGGCGTCGGCTCGAGGCCTTCGGGTCCGACGGGCATGCGGTAGAAGTCGCGGAACTCGAGGGCTGCCGGTGCCGGCGAGGAGGGCCCGGCGGGAGCGGCCTCGTCGGAGCGGGCGGGGTTCGCGAGGCCGACAGCCGCGGCCAGCAGGATCAGGCTGTGCGTGGCTGCAGCGAGCCGTCGGTCGTGTCGCATCGTCGGATCACCCGGGGCAGTTGGTTCCCGGGGTGCACTATCCGGCGCGACTGTGTCGGCCTCGTGACCGGTGCGTTAAGGATAGTCTCCGGCGGTCGCCGCCATCAGCACGACGTACTCGGCCATCGCGCGCATCGCCGGAATGCTCGCCCATTCCGCGCGCGTCCCGCGCTCGCCGCCACGCTCGCCCTGGATCGCGACGGCGGGTGTGCCGCCGGCGATCGCTACCCGGGCATTGCAGCACGCGAATTCGGAGAGCCCGGGCGAGCGACCCAGATGATGCGCAACGGCCTGCGCAGTGCGCGTGAGCAGCGAGTCGCGTGCGCCCGGCAAGCGTCCGCCGAGCGACTGGAAATCCGGCTGCATCTCGAACTCGATGCCGGTGCGCGTCGATACGCGGTCGAGCAGCGCGCGGACGTCCGTCGCCATCGCTTCGACGATCTCGCGATCGTCCGAGCGCAGGTCGAGCGAGAACCAGCCGCTCGCCGGCCGATGATTGAAGACTTCTCCACTGCGGAGGATGCCGACGTTCGCGAAGGTGTGCCGGTCTCGATGCCTGATCGGCTGCGGCAACCCGTAGATCGCGCTCACTGCCTCGGCCAGCGCCTGGTTGACGCTCGGGCCGGGCTGCGTGGTGTGGCCCTCCGGTCCGCGTGCGACCACGCGCCACCAGCCGATCGCGCCGCGCGCGTCGTATTCGATCTCGCGCCCGTCGCCGAGGATCTCGACGAAGCCGACCGCGCGATCCCGGTACTGCGCGTAGAGCGCCTGCATGCCCTGCAGCCCCGTCTCCTCGCGCGCGACGGCGGCGAAGACGAGGTCGTGGCGCGTCTCGACGCCGGCGGCGACCAGCGCGTCTGCGGCGGTCAACAGGGCGGCGAGGGCGGACTGGAGTTCCGTCGCCGGGCCGACGACCCGCTCACCCTCGCGTCGCGGCACCGCCCCCTCTCGCTGCAGTGCCTCGATGGCGGGGAGGTCGTCCAGCATCGCCACGAACACGAGCGCCCGGCCGGACGTGCCGGGAATGCGTCCGACGACATTGGGCGTGTCGTCCACCTGTACGTCGGCGAGACCGGCCGCGCGCATGCGGCGGGCCGTCGCCTCGGCGCGCTCCGCCTCGCGCCCGGACGGCGACACGATCGAGGCGAGTTCGATGAGTGCGCCGACCGACCGTTCGTCGCTGCGACGCACGCGCTCGAGGGCCGCATTCACGGCCGGTGTCGCGACGGCTTCGCGCAGCGCCTGGGCCGGCTCCGGCTGCGCCTGGGCGCAGGCGGCCCATGTCGAGAGCGACGCGAGCAGCGCCGCACGGGCGGCGGCAGCGAGACAGGTCATTGCGGCGCGCCCTGCCACGCGCAGGGTCAGTAGCCCGTGGCCAGGCCGTGGCCCGGGTTGCGCGAGCGCAGTACCTTGAAGCGCGAGTAGCCGAGGGCGGCGAGGGCGCCGAGGTCGAATTCCACCATGCCCATGCGCTCGCGTTCCTTCAGGGGCTGCGAGCACAGCAGGTCGGGCGGTCCCTCGTACTTGTTGCTCTTCGAGATCGAGGCGTAGCAGGTCTTCGACGGGCAGGTGAGCGCGCAGCCGGCGTTCGCGAACAGCGTGATGCGGTCCTTGTTCGCCAGCGGCTGCAGGAACTCCGGCTCGTTGTTGAGGTGCATCGGCAGCACGACGGTGTCGTACAGGCCCATGGCCTTGTCGATCTTATCCGGCGTGTTGATGTTCTTGATCACGCTCGCCTCGAGCCGGTACTTCGGGAAGTCCTGGCGGATCCATTCGGTCAGCTCGTCGCTCGTGGTGATCGCCGCATTGCCGTCCCGGTGGTACTTCGCGAGCAGCGGGCGGTTGGCGAGGTACTCCTCGCGCTCGATCCAGTGGTTGGTCAGCGGCAGGCGCAGGCCGATGCCCGCGTCGTACATGGCGGCGACGTCGCGCTCGGAGAGCTCCGGGCCGCTGAACTCGCGGCCGCCGTACAGCGTCGAGCGCTCCACGAAGCCGAACACGCTGTCGATCGCGAACAGCGGGATGTGCGGGTAGAAGTCCTCGAGGAACCGCAGGATCGGGTGGGCGGGGTCCTTGGACCGGGCGGAAACCGTGTAGAGCATCGTGGTCGGCCGGGACGGGCAGGCCCCGGAGTCTACCAGCCCGGCCCGGGCCGGGGCCCCCGCGCAAACCGCAGTCCGGCGGGGGCGCGACGCGGTCGTTTCGCGCCCGGCTCAGCCGGCCGCGCTCTTCGGAAACAGCTCGGCGGCGCGGTAACGGCCCGTCGCGGTCAGGTCGGTGTAGGCCGGGTGCTTGCCGCGCAGCAGGGCGCGCCGGTCCATGTAGCCCGTGCCGGCAACCACCTCGAGGGAACTGGCGCCGGCGAACAGGAAGCCCTGGCCGGCGACGCAGCCGAGATCGAGCAGCGTCGAGACCTGGTCCTCGTTCTCGATGCCCTCGGCGATGGTCTCGAGCCCGAGCGTCGTGCCCAGCATCACCACCGCGCGCGCCAGCTCCGGGCCGCCCTCGGTCTCCGTCATGCGGCTGACGAACGCGCGGTCGATCTTGAGGATGTCGATCGGGAAGCGGTGCAGGTACGACAGCGACGAGTAGCCGACGCCGAAGTCGTCGATGGCGAGTCGCACGCCGAGCGCCTTGAGTTCGCGGAAGCGCTCGAGGTTGACCTCGGTGTTCTGCATGATCGTGCTCTCGGTCAGCTCGATCACGAGGTTCTCGGGCTCGAGCCCGGAGTGCAGCAGGGCATTGCGCACGTCGCTCACGAGGTCGCCCTGCTGCAGGTGCCGGCCGGAGATGTTGACGGCCACGCGCAGGCCGCGCCCGGCGGGCACGGAGTCGCTCCAGGCCTTGACCTGCGCGCAGGCGTCCAGCATCACCTGGCGCTCGAGCTCGACGATCCGCCCGGAGTCCTCCGCCACCGAGATGAAGCTCGCCGGCATCACGACGCCGCGCTGCGGGTGCTGCCAGCGCACCAGCGCCTCCACCCCGAGCAACTCGCGGCTGGTGAGGTCGACCACCGGCTGGTACTCGACGAAGAACTCCTGCCGCGCCAGCGCGAGATCGATGTCCTGCTCGAGCCGCAGCCGGTCGTGCAGCTGCTCCTGCATGTGCGGCTGGAACAGCGTGTAGCGCGCCTTGCCGGCGGCCTTGGCGCTGTACATGGCGATGTCGGCGTTGCGCAGCAGCTGCTCGGCGTCGTCGCCGGTGCAGGAGCAGGCGACGCCGACGCTCGCCGAGGCCTCGATCTCGCGCCCGTCGAGCAGCAGCGGTCGGTTGAAGGCGGCGGTGATGGGGCCCGCGATGCGCTCGACGTCGTGCTCGTTGCGGATGCCCTCCAGCAGGATCGCGAATTCGTCGCCGCCGAGGCGGGCCACGGTGTCCGAGGGCCGCGTGGCCTTGACGAGGCGCTGGGCCGCCGCCTGCAGCAGGCGGTCGCCGGCGTCGTGACCGAGCGAGTCGTTGACGTTCTTGAAGTTGTCGAGGTCCAGGAACATGACCGCCACGTGCTGCTGCGAGCGCTGCGCGAGGGCGAGGGCGTGCTCGACGCGGTTCCAGAACAGGCTGCGGTTCGCGAGCAGTGTGAGCGGGTCGTGGAAGGCCAGCTTGCGCAGCTGCTCCTCGAGGGCCTTGCGCTCGCTGACGTCACGGAAATTGAGCGCCAGGCCGTCGATCGCCGGGTCGTCCGACAGGTTGCTCCCGACGCACTCGAGCGTGCAGCGGCGCTCCGGGCCGTCGATCGCCATCTCGATCGGCCCGACCACGTGGCCGCGGGTCGCCGCGACCTCCAGCAGGAACGCCGCCAGTCGTTCCCGGTCGCCGTCCGGCCAGAGGTCCAGCAGGTTGCGGTTGGCGAGGTCGTCCGGGTTGATACCGAAGGTCCGCTCGGCGGCCGGAGAGGCGAAGCGCAGCTGGCCGTCGACTCCGGCGATCATGATCACGTCCGCGGCATGGCGGATCAGCGAGGCGTACCGGGCCTCGACCTTGCCGGCCGCCCGCTGCTCGCGCAGCCGGGTGTAGTCGCGCGAGATGAAGCTCTGCCTCACCATCACCAGCGAGGACAGCACGAAGATGATCACGGTCATCGTGTTGGCCGGGCTGGAGGCCGTGCTGCTCTCGACGTAGACCAGCACGGTGAACGACATCATCATGGCGATGTAGGGCAGGCCCTGCATGAGCACGGTCGAGAACGTGCCGGGAGTACGGCGCACCTCGGTCTCGCCGCGCAACTGCTCGCGCGCGGCGGCGGCGAGCCAGAGGTAGCAGGAGAGGTACACGCAGTCCGAGACTCCGCCGGGCACGTAGCTGCCCTCGACCTTGGACATGGCCCACAGGATGTCGGCCACCGACATCGAGGCGAAGCCCAGCGTCAGCAGCATCAGCACGCGGCGCGGGACCGGCGTGGATTCGGAGTGCATGAGCACCACGCCGCAGGCCAGCAGCGTCATGCAGTTGAGCACGACGTAGCTCTGTGCCAGGGCGAACTTCAGCAGGTCCGGGTCGCGCTGGGCCGCGGCCGTCGGTCCGATCACGAAGAACCAGAAGAACGCCCCGAAGCCGAGGGCCAGGATCAGCGCGTCGAGACCGACCCGCCCCCATTGCACCTTGACGCCGCCTCCGCGCAGCACCGTGAACATCGCGCCGAACACCAGCGGGTAGAAGGCGAGGAACAGCAGGTCGGCGATCGACGGGAACGGGTCGGCCCCGAACAGCCAGTAGGTCGAATGCGTGAGGTTGCCCAGGCAATAGCTGAACAGCGCAATGGTCAGCAGCTGCCAGGCGCGCTGGGTGGACGGGTTCGAGGCATCCTGAGCGGCCGCCCAGGCGAGCAGGGTGACGACGATGCTCGCCGCGGAATCGGAATAGAGGTTGAAGATCTCGAGGGGCCGACCGCCCCAGCGGTCGCCGAGCAGCAGCAGCATCGAGACGGGCACGTACACGAACAGCGCGACGGCGAGCAGCCCGGTCCACCCGGACCCGAACGGCTCGCGTCGCGTGCTGTCATGCTGGATCGACGGCCCGGACGACATGATCTTGTTCTTGCCCGCCTTGCTGGAGCGGAGTCTCCCTCTGAGTCCGTGCATCTAGCCCGATGCGGCGCCGATCCAACCGTGACCGGCGTCCGATTCCGGGTGCGACGCCCGTGACCGGGCGCACAGACCGCCGGGTTGCGGAGCCCGGCGACGGAACGTGCTTTCCACGCGCGGCGCCGGCGGGGACCGGAGTGTGACGCACTCGCCGGTCGTGGCACCGAAATGGTGACACTCTGCGGTTTCGGCGCGTGACCGGCGGCCCTTCACCGGGTAACCTCCGCGCCGCCCGGTTTGGTGCAGGACCCCGAAGACAGGTGAGGCAGACCCGTGAAGCGGCGAGTGACGATGACCTGGATCGGCGGCGTGGCCGCCCTGCTGGCGATGGCGGCCCCGATGACGGTGCGGGCGACGACGGGCTCCGCCAACCCGGACCTGCGCTCCAGCGCGTTCATCATCGTCGATGCCTCCGACTCGCGGGTGCTCGCGGCGCGCAACGAACGCCAGGCGGCGCCGATCGCCTCGATCACCAAGCTGATGACGGCGATGGTGGTGCTCGACGCGCACCAGCCGATGGACCAGATGATCACCATCACGGCCGAGGACGTGCGCGACACGTCGAAGAGCGGCTCGCGGCTCGCCCCCGGCGTGCGCCTCAGCCGGTCCGACCTGCTGCACCTCGCCCTGATGTCGTCCGAGAACCGGGCCGCCCACGCGCTGTGCCGGACGTATCCGGGCGGACTGCGCAAGTGCGTGGCCGCCATGAACGAGAAGGCCCGCGCCCTCGGCATGACCTCGGCGCGCTTCGTCGAGCCGACCGGGCTGTCGAGCAGCAACGTGTCGAGCGCCGTCGATCTCGCCCGCCTCGTGCAGGCGGCCGCGTCCAACCCGGTCATCCGCCAGTACTCCACCGACGCCGGTCACGTGGTCTACGTGCGCGGCCGGCCGATGGAGTTCCACAGCACGAACTCGCTGGTCCAGAAGCCGGGCTGGCAGGTGACCGTGCAGAAGACCGGCTACATCGCCGCCGCGGGCCGCTGCCTGGTCATGCAGGCCGTCATCGAGGGTCGCGACGTCGTCATCGTCCTGCTGAACTCCTGGGGCAAGCTCACCCGCATCGCGGACGCCAAGCGCGTGCGCGACTGGGTCGAGACCAGCCGACCCTTCGACAGCGGCTGAGCCCGCCGGCCGAACCGCCGCCCATCGCCCGTGCAAACCCGCCGGCGCGCGGGTAAGGTGTGCGCGCGGCAGGGGGGAAGTCTGTGAGCTGGCATTGCCGGTGGATCCAGGGCGGACTGGCGCGCATCGCGCGGGTCGAGGCCCACGAATGGCGCCCGGTGGTGGCGGCCTTCCTGCTGTTCTTCTTCGTGCTCGGCAGCTATTTCGCCGTGCGCCCCGTGCGCGAGACGATCGCGACCCTGCTCGGCCGCGACCGCGTCGCCGACCTGTGGGGCTACACCGCCGTCTTCTCCGTCGTCATCGTGTTCGTGTACGCCTGGCTGCTCGCGCGGGTGCGGCGCAGCGTGCTGCTGCCGGCCATCTACGGTTCGGTGGCGTTGATCCTCGCGGCCCTCGGCGCATCGCTGCGCGGGGACGAGTCGAATGCCGCCGTCGGCGCCTTCTTCTACGTCTGGATCAGCGTGCTCAACCTCATGCTGGTCTCGGTGTGCTGGAGCTTCCTGCTCGAGCTGTTCACGGGCGAGCAGTCGAAGCGGCTGTTCGGGCTGATCGCCGCCGGCGGCACCACGGGCGCGCTGGTCGGGCCCCTGCTCGCGAGCCTGCTGGTCGATCGAATCGGCAATTCGGGCGTGCTGTACCTCGGTGCCGCGGGCTTCATGGGCGCGATCGCCTGCCAGCGCGTGCTGCTGGCGCAGTGGCGGCCCGCGAGCGGCGCGACGGCCGGGGGCGCCCGGGCGGCGGAGACGGGCATGGGCGGCAATCCCTTCGCCGGCCTGTTCATCGTGCTGCGCTCGCCCTACCTGCTCGGCATCGCCCTGTTCGTGGTGCTGCTCTCGGCGGTCAACACCTTCCTGTACTTCGAGCAGCTGCGCATCGTCAGCGAGACCTTCGCGGACACCGCGCGGCGCACCGAGGTGTTCGCGACCATCGACGTCGTGGTCCAGTCGCTGACCGTCGTCTCGCAGCTGCTGCTGACCGGCTGGATCGCCTCGCGGCTCGGCGTGCGCATGCTGCTCACGCTGGTGCCGCTGCTGATGGTGCTCGGCTTCGCCGTGCTCTCGGCCGTGAACGTGTTCGGCACCATCGCCGCGCTCATGGTCGCGCGCCGCTGGGGCGAGTACTCGTTCATCCGTCCGGGGCGCGAGATGCTGTGGAGCACGCTCGACACCGAGACGAAATACAAGGCCAAGAGCTTCATCGACGTGCCCGTGTACCGGGCGGCGGACTACGTGGGGGCGCAGGCCAAGACGGCGATCGAGGCGCTGGGCACCTCGCCGGGCGCGACCGCCCTGATCGGGGCCGCGGTGGCCGCCGCGTGGGCCGTCAACGGCTGGCTGCTCGGCAGCCGTCGCGATCGCAGCGACGGTCCCGCGCGCGGCGCCTAGGGCGTTCCCGCCGCCGTCGCGGGCGCGCCCGAGGCTTCGCCCGTGCCTTCGCGCCGCCACGCCGCGCGGATGTTCGCGGCGGTGGGTCCGGTGCCGTCCGGACGCCAGCCCGGCGGCCCGAACACGTACCCCGCGACCTCGCGCAGGCTGCGCGCGCGGCCGAGATCCCGGAACATCGCCGCCCATTCGTGGAAGGCGATGCGCAGCGGGTTGTAGGTGTCGATGTTCTTGATCAGGCCGTAGCGCGGCGGGTCGGCGGCCGTCTCCTCGGCGAACGTGCCGAACATGCGGTCCCAGCACATGAAGATGCCGGCGTAGTTGCGGTCGACGTAGCGCGGGTTCGACGCGTGGTGCACGCGATGGTTCGACGGCGTGTTGAACAGGTACTCGAACCACGCCGGCATGCGGCCGATCGCCTCGGTGTGGATCCAGAACTGATAGGCGAGGTTGAGGCTGCTCTGCAGGAAGATCATCTCGGTCGGGAAGCCGATCAGCGACAGCACGAACCACGGCGCCCAGGTGCCGACCAGCACGCCTGTCCACGGCTGGCGGACCGCGGTCGAGAGGTTGTATTCCTGCGAGGAGTGGTGGTTGACGTGCGCGGCCCACCAGAAGCGGCACTCGTGGCTGAAGCGGTGGAACCAGTAGTAGGCGAAGTCGTCGAGCACGACGATCGCCACCCAGGCCCAGGGCGAGCTCATCGGGATGTCGAACAGCCGGTAGTCGTAGAAGAAGGCGAAGGCCGCGACCGACGCGCCGGCGAGCAGGACGTTGCTGCCGTAGTTGCCGATGCGCATGCCGATCGAGGCGAAGGTGTCCTTCCAGTCGAAGTGGCCCTTCACGAGGTGCGCCCGGATCAGCGCCATCTCGACCAGCATCAGCCCGAAGCGGGCCACGATCAGCCACTCCGCCGTCGTCAACGCGCGCATCGCCATCGCCACCCCCCGTGCCGGGCCCCCGCCGGGCCCGCGTCTTCTGCGGCAGATATACCGCCGGCCGAGGGGCTGCGTCCAGCCTGCGCGGTCCCCGGGCGCCCGGCCCGCCGGGTCAGGTCGCCGCGATGGCCGGCAGCGCGCTGGCCCGGCACTCGCCGAAGCCGATGCGCCGGAAGCCGTCCCGCTGGCAGTGGCCGCGCAGGATCACGGTGTCGCCGTCCTCGAGGAAGCTGCGCGTCTCGCCGTTCGGCAGCGCGATCGGCTGCTGGCCGGCGCGGGTCAGTTCGAGCAGGCAGCCGCCCTGGCCGGGCGTGGGGCCGGACAGCGTGCCGGTGCCGAGCAGGTCGCCGGTGCGCAGGTTGCAGCCGTTCACGGTGTGGTGCGTCACGAGCTGCGCGAGCGTCCAGTAGGCGTCGCGGAAGCTCGACTGGCTGAGGCGGGCGGGGCCGGCACCCGACTCGCGCATGCGCGCCGTCTCGATCCAGACCTCGAGGTTCACGCCGAGCGTGCCCTGCGCGCGGTTCGTCGCGGAGTCGAGGTAGGGCAGCGGCTCGGGCTCGCCGTCCGGCCGCCGGAACGGCTCGCGAAACGGCGCCAGCGCATCGAGCGTGACGACCCAGGGCGAGATCGTCGTCGCGAAGCTCTTCGAGAGGAACGGGCCGAGCGGCTGGTACTCCCACGCCTGCACGTCGCGCGCGCTCCAGTCGTTGAGCAGCGTCAGGCCGAACACGTGGTCCTCGGCCTGGTCCATGCGCACCGGCGTGCCCAGCGGGTTCGGCGTGGCGACCACGATGCCCATCTCGAGCTCGTAGTCCAGGCGGCGCGTCGGCGCCAGCACCGGCACCTTCGCGTCGGGCGCCATCAGCTGGCCCCAGGGGCGGTGGAACGAGTGGCCGCTCGCGAGCACGGAGGATGCGCGCCCGTGGTAGCCGATCGGCACCCAACGGTAGTTCGGCAGCAGCGGGTTGTCGGGCCGGAACAGCCTGCCGACCGTCGTCGCGTGGTGGATGCCCGTGTAGAAGTCGGTGTAGTCGCCGATCTCGCAGGGCAGGCCGAGCTCGACGTCCGCCTGCCGGTGCAGGGCGGGCCGCCACGCCGCGGCCTGCTCGCTGCCCGCGCGCAAGCCGGCGCAGATCGCGGCGCGCAGCCGGCGACGCGTCTTCGCATCGGCGCGCATGATGGCCGCGAGGTCCGTCGTGGCGACCAGTCCGGCCGCCTCGAGATCCAGCAGCGAGTCGCCGATCGCGACGCCGGCGCGCCAGGCGGAGCCGTCGCGGCGGAACCGGCCAAAGGGCAGGTTCTGCAGGGGAAAGTCGCAGTCCGGGTCGTTCGCGGACTCGACCCAGCTGGCGAGGCCCGCGTCGTGCGTTGCGTCGATCGTCAACTTGCGAATTCCTTCTCGTGCAGGAACGCCGCGTGCCGCGGCGCGCGCTTCGTCTTCGACCACTCCTCGAGCATGTCCCATTTCACGGCATCGAGCTTGCGCATCACCTCGGCTTCCTCGGGATCGGGGCAGGCGAGTTCGAGCCGATGCCCGCTCGGGTCGAAGAAGTAGATCGAGTGGAATGCGCCGTGGTCGACGGGGCCGAGCACCTCGACGCCTTCGCCCTCGAGGTGCGCCTTGTACTCGAGCAGTTCCGCGCGATCGCGTACGCGGAAGGCGATGTGCTGCACCCACTGCGGCGTGTTGGGGTCGCGGCCCATGGGGGCCTTGGTCGGCAGCTCGAAGAATGCGAGCACGTTGCCGCCGCCGGCGTCGAGGAAGATGTGCATGTACGGGTCGGGCTCCTTGGTCGAGGGCACGTGGTCCTCGGCGATGGCGAGCACGAACTCCATCTTCAGCATCCTCCGGTACCAGAGCACCGTCTCCTTCGCATCGCGGCAGCGATAGGCGACGTGATGGATGCGCTCGATCTGCATGTCAGCCCTCCACCTTGAGCGTGCCGCGGCGGATCTGGTCGCGCTCCAGCGACTCGAACAGCGCCTTGAAGTTGCCCTCGCCGAAGCCCTCGTCGGCCTTGCGCTGGATGAACTCGAAGAACACCGGGCCGAGCAGCGTCTGCGAGAAGATCTGCAGCAGCAGGCGCGGTCGTCCGTCCTTGGTGCTGCCGTCGAGCAGGATGCCGCGGGCCTGCAGTTCCTTCACCGGCTCGCCGTGGCCCGGCAGGCGCTCGTCGAGCGCCGAGTAGTAGAACTCGTTGGGCGCGGTCATGAGCGGCACGCCCGCCCGGCGCAGCGCGTCGACGCTCGCGAACAGGTCGTCGGTGAGCAGCGCCACGTGCTGGATGCCCTCGCCGTTGAACTGCATCAGGAATTCCTCGATCTGCCCCGAGCCCCGCGAGTTCTCCTCGTTGAGCGGGATGCGGATCAGGCCGTCCGGCGCCGTCATCGCCTTCGAGGTGAGGCCCGTGTACTCGCCCTTGATGTCGAAGTAGCGGATCTCGCGGAAGTTGAAGATACGCTCGTAGAAGTTCGCCCAGAACGCCATGCGCCCGCGGTACACGTTGTGCGTGAGGTGATCGATGATCCGGAAGCCGTGGCCGCGCGGATGGCGGTCGACGTTGTCGAGGAAGCGGAAGTCGATGTCGTAGATGGACTGGCCGTCCTCGTAGCGGTCGATGAGGTACAGCGGCGCGCCGCCGATGCCGCGGATGGCGGGCAGGCGCAGTTCCATCGGGCCGGTCGGGATCTCGACCGGCTGCGCGCCGAGGTCGAGCGCCCGTTCATACGCGCGGTGCGCGTCCTTGACGCGGAAGGCGAGGCCGCAGGCGCTCGGGCCGTGCTCGGCCGCGAAGTACGCCGCGATGCTCTTCGGCTCGCGGTTGACGATGAAGTTGATGTGGCCCTGGCGGAAGAGGTCGACGTCCTTCGAGCGATGGTGGGCGACGAGCGAGAAGCCCATCCGTTCGAGCAGCGGCTCGATCACGCCGGAGGTGGGCGCGGCGAACTCTACGAACTCGAAACCGCACAGCCCCATCGGGTTGTCGAACAGGTCGGTCATGGCAGGCTCCTGGGGTTGCGATGCGCGTGCACGCGGCGCGGCCGGCCGCTCGCCGGCCGTGCACGAGGCCGGTGCGCGGATTATGCCCCCGGACCCGGCCGCCGAATAGTTCCATATGCAACTAATCGGGTGCGGCCGGCAGGATACGCTGCAGCGCGGCAAATTCCGGGGCCGTGCGCCTTGGCGCCGGTTGCGGCAACCGAGGTACTCTCCGCGCGGGGCGATCCGGGGGGGCGCTCCGACAACAAGAATTGGCCAACCAGGAACCCACGCATGAAGCCCATCGTCGACGTTGCGCAGTCGCTCGGGATCGATCCGGGCGTCCTCGAACCGTATGGCCGCTACAAGGCCAAGCTGCCGCTGTCCGCGTTCCGCGGGCGCGAACCGCGCGGCAAGCTGGTGCTGGTGTCGGCGATCACGCCCACGCCGGCCGGTGAAGGCAAGACCACCAGCACGATCGGCATCGTGCAGGGTCTCACCAAGATCGGCGTGAAGGCCGCGGCGGCGCTGCGCGAACCCAGCCTCGGCCCGGTGTTCGGCATGAAGGGCGGCGGCGCCGGCGGCGGCGCGTCCGAAGTGCTTCCGATGATGGACATCAACATGCACTTCAACGGCGACTTCCACGCCGTCTCGAGCGCGCACAACCTGCTGTCGGCGATGCTCGACAACTCCCTGCACTACGGCAATCCGACCGGGCTCGACCCGCGCCGCGTGACCTGGAAGCGCGTCGTCGACATGAACGACCGCTCGCTGCGCGACCTCGTGATCGGGCTCGGCGGACGCACCGAAGGCGTGCCGCGCGAGAGCGGCTTCGACATCACGGCGGCCAGCGAGGTGATGGCAATCCTCTGCCTCGCGAACGACGTGCCCGACCTCAAGGTCCGGCTGGCGCGCATCGTCGTCGGCTACACCGGCGACGGCAAGCCGGTCACCGCCGGCGAGATCGGCGCGGTCGGCGCGATGGCCGCGCTGCTCGGCCAGGCCGTGAAGCCGAACTTCGTGCAGACCACGGAGGGTGCGCCGGCATTCCTGCACGGCGGTCCGTTCGCCAACATCGCGCACGGCACCAACAGCGTGATGGCGACCCGCGCGGCGCTCGCGTACGCCGACGTCGTCGTCACGGAGGCGGGCTTCGCGTTCGACCTGGGCGGCGAGAAATTCTTCGACATCAACTGCCGCTACGGCCGGCTCGCGCCGGCCTGCACGGTGCTGGTCGCCACGGTGCGTGCGCTCAAGATGCACGGCGGCAAGCCGCTCGCGCAGATCGCCGAACCGGACGTGAGCGCACTGATCCGCGGCATCGCCAATCTCGAGAAACACATCGAGAACGCACGCCGCTTCGGGCAGACCGTGCTGGTGTCGATCAATCATTTCCCGACCGACACCGACGAGGAGATCGGCGAGATCCGCCGACACTGCGAATCGCTCGGCGTGCACGCGGTGCTGTCGCGGCCGTTCAGCGAGGGCGGCGACGGCTGCGTGGAGATCGCCGAACGCGTGCGCGACCTGTGCGCGAGCCAGGCGCCGGGGTTCACGCCGCTGTACGAGTGGGACGCGCCCATCGAGAGCAAGATCGAGACCATCGCACGGGAGATGTACGGCGCCAAGGGCGTCGAGTACGCCGCCCGGGCCCGTCGCGACCGCGAGCAGCTCGAGAAGGCCGGCTTCGGCGGACTGCCGATCTGCATGGCCAAGACGCAGCAGTCGCTCTCGGACAACCCGGCGCTGCTCGGTCGGCCGCGCGACTTCACCGTGACCGTGCGCGAGATCCAGCTCGCGGCGGGCGCCGGGTTCCTGGTGCCGATCACGGGCGAGATCATGCGCATGCCGGGGCTGCCGCGCGAGCCGATGGCGAACCGCTTCGACCTCTCCGACGACGGCGAGGTCCTGTTCCGGGGCAAGTGATGCCCGCCGCCCCGGCCCGCCGCCGAGCCGGCGCGCGGGCCTAGGCCGGCAGCACGTTGGCGTTCAGCCTGAACAGGTTGCCCGGGTCGTAGGCCTTCTTCACCGCGCGCAGCCGCGCGAGGTTGCCCTGGTAGTTCGCATCGATGGTGGCCTGCGGCTCGCCCGCGACTTCGTTGGTGTAGTAGCCGTCGGTGTACGGCGCGAGCGACTGCCAGTAGGCGCCGAGCGCGGCGAGGTGCGGGGCGCCGTCCTCCTCGAACGGCCAGGACAGGTTGACCATCAGGTTGTTCACCGCCCGCCGGTGCGGGAACGCCGTCTTCGCCGGAGCGACGCGACCGATCTCACCGCCGGCATGCTGCAGGAACACCGTCGTGCCGCGCGAAGGGTGCGGCGGGTAGCCCGCGACGATCGCGCGCAGCAGTTCGCCCGGCAGGCCGTCCACGAAGCCCGACTTCACCTTGCGGCCCTCCACGCGCGGATCCGTGGAGTCGCTGCTGCGCTGCAGGGCCTCGTAATCCATGGGCCCGATGGTGTCCTTGAGCGGCGTGCCGAGCTTGCGCAGCGGGGCGAGCACCGCGTCGGTCCGGTTCGCGGGGCCCGACCAGCACAGGTTGAAGACGAAAACGCCGGGCTTGCCCCCGCGCGGCGTGGCCAGGACCGCATCGAGGTACAGCTCGTCCGGCGCGGACTGGCTGATGTCGGCGTACGCCTGCAGCAGCTCGCCGGCGCGCGCGATCGGGAACACCAGCCCGCCGCCGACGACCTGGCGCTGCATCGGGTGCAGTGCGAACTCGAAGGACGTGACCACGCCGAAGTTGCCGCCGCCGCCGCGCACGCCCCAGTAGAGGTCCGGGTGTTCGTGGCGGTTCGCGTGCCGCAGCTGTCCGTCGGCGCACACGATGTCCACGGCGCGCAGGTTGTCGAGCGCCAGCCCGAAGCGCCGTGCCAGCCGGCCGAAGCCGGCGCCCAGCGTCAGTCCGCCCACGCCGGTGTGCGAGACCGTGCCGGCCGTCGTCACCAGTCCGAGCGCCATCGCCTCGTGGTCGAGTTCGCCGAGCAGGCTGCCGCCCGCGACGTAAGCGACCCGCGCGGCCGGATCCACCCGCACGCCGCGCAGCTGCGACAGGTCAAGCTGCAGGCCGCCGTCGCAGGTCGAGGTGCCGCCGATGCTGTGCCCGCCGCACTTGACCGCCAGCAGCAGGTCGCGGCGACGGGCGAAGTCGACGGCCGTGCGCACGTCGCCGACGCCGGTCGGCTGGATGACCAGGGCGGGGTGTCGATCGATGGCGAGATTGCGGACCCGGCGCGCCGTCTCGTAGCCCGCATCCCCTGGCAGCAGCAACGGGCCGCGCAGGCTTGCGCGCAACTGCTCCAGGTCGCCTGCGTCGAGCGGGCCGCGGGTCCCGTCGAGGCGGGTTGCGGCCGGGGCGTCGGCCCCGAGGGCGCGCCATGGCAGCGCGGGCCAGCCGACGGCGGCCGCCGCCGCGAGCGAATGACGGACGAAGCTCCTGCGATCCATGACTGTTCCCCCCTGAGTCGATGGTCGATCGGTCCGGCCGGTCGCAGCATACGCCGGTCCGGCGCGGTATAGTCGCGCCTCCTGTCCTGCTGCACTGCTCCCATGTCCGCCACGGCGCCCCGCAAGGCCGAGCACGAGGTCGCCGGTCGCGACCTCGCCATCCTCGTGTTCCTCAACGTCATCTGGGGCTTCAACTACGTCGCCTCGAAGATCGGCGTGCACGAGATCCCGCCGGTGCTGTTCACCGCGCTGCGGTTCGTGGTGGTGGCAGCCTTCGTGGCGCGGTTCCTGCGCTTCCACGCGGGCGAGATGACGCGCATCCTGTGGGCGGCGTTCTTCGCCGGGCCGGTCGCGTTCGCGCTGCTGTTCATCGGCCTCGCGCACGTCGAGAACACGGCCAACGCGGCGGTCGTGAGCCAGCTCGGCGTGCCGTTCACCACCCTGCTGTCGGTCTGGCTGCTCGGCGAGGTGATCCACTGGCGGCGCAAGCTCGGCATCGCGCTGGCGTTCCTCGGCGTCGCCATCATCGGTTTCGACCCCAGGGTGTTCCACAGCCTGTTCGGTCTCTCGCTGGTGGTCGCGTCGGCCCTGGTCGGCTCGCTGGGCGTCATCCTCATCAAGCAGCTGAAGGACATCCGCGCGCTCGAGCTGCAGGCCTGGGTGTCGACGTTGTGCGTGGTCGTGCTGCTGCCGCTCAGCCTGCTCACCGAGACCGGTCAGTGGGAGGCGCTGCGCGAGGCCACCTGGCGGGGCTGGTCGGCGCTGGTCTTCACGGCGATCGCCTCGAGCCTCGTCGCGCACACCACGTGGTACTGGCTGGTCGCCCGCTACCCGGTGACCGGCCTGTCGGCCGTGACGCTGCTCACCCCCATCTTCGGCATCGTCTTCAGCGTGCTGGTGCTGGGCGACGTGCTGACGGGGAAGATGGTCGTCGGCAGCATCGTGACGCTGGCCGGCGTGCTGATCGTGCTGATGCGGGACCGCAAGCTGGTGGACACGGGCTCCTGAGGGTATTCCGCGATCCCGGGGAATGCGGCTTCGGCTACTCTCTGCGCTCGACGGACGAGGGTTGGAGCAATGGCCAAGGCGGTCCTGGGAATCATCGGCGGCTCGGGAATTTACGACCTCCCGGGGATCGAGGACGTCACCGAGCGGCGCGTCGCGACGCCCTGGGGCGAGCCCTCGGACGCACTGCGCATCGGGCGAGTCGGGGGCACGCAGGTCGTGTTCCTGCCGCGGCACGGGCGCGGGCACCGCATCCCGCCGGGCGAGATCAATTACCGCGCCAACATCGACGCGCTCAAGCAGCTGGGCGTGACCGACCTGGTGTCGTTCTCCGCCTGCGGCTCGTACAAGGAAGAGCTGAGTCCCGGCACCTTCGTCCTGATCGACAACTTCGTCGACCGCACCGTGCACCGCCCGAGTTCCTTCTTCGGTACGGGCTGCGTGGCGCACGTGTCGTTCGCGCACCCGGTGGGGCCGGCGCTGCAGGACATCATCGCCCGGGCGGCGGCGGCCGAGAAGATCGAGGTGCGGCGTGGCGGCACGGCCGTCTGCATGGAGGGACCGCAGTTCTCGACCCTCGCCGAGTCGCTGACCTACCAGGCGCAGGGCTACGACATCATCCACATGACCTCGATGCCGGAGGCGAAGCTCGCGCGCGAGGCCGAGATCACCTACGCCGTGGTGGCGATGGTCACCGACTACGACTGCTGGCACGAGGTGCACGGCGCGGTCGACGTCGCCGGGCTGCTGCGCGTCATGCACGAGAACGGCGGCAAGGCGCAGCGGCTGTTCGCCCGTCTCGCGCGCGACTTCCCGGCCGAGCGCGTGCCGTGCCCGGCCGGCTCGCACCGCGCCCTCGACGGCGCGATCATCACCGCGCCCGAGGCGCGCGATCCCGCGCTGCTCGCGAAGCTGCGCACGGTGGCCGGCCGCGTGCTCGGCGCCGGCTGAGCGGGGCAATGCGGGTCCACGGCGTCCACCACCGCACCATCGCGCTGGCCGACGACGGCGAGTCCGTCGCCGTCATCGACCAGACCAAGCTGCCGTTCGCCTTCGAGCAGGTGCACCTGCGCACGGTGGAGGATGCGGAGACGGCGATCCGCGACATGATCGTGCGTGGCGCGCCGCTGATCGGCGTGACGGCCGCCTACGGCGTGGCGCTCGGGCTGCGGGACGACGCCAACGACGCCCGGCTGCACGACGTCGTCGAGCGGCTGGCGGCCACGCGCCCGACGGCCGTGAACCTGCGCTGGGCGCTCGCGCGCATGGCGGAATTCCTGCGCGACGTGCCGCCCGCCGGCCGGGTCGAGGCCGCGTATGCCGAGGCCGGACGCATCGCGGAGGAGGACGTGGCGGCCTGCGAGGCGATCGGACGCCACGGCGCGGCGCTGCTGCAGCTGCTGTCGGGCCGGCACGACGGCCGGCCGCTCAACGTGCTCACGCACTGCAACGCCGGCTGGCTCGCCACGGTCGACTGGGGCACCGCGCTCGCGCCGGTGTACGCCGCACACGGGCTCGGCATCCCGCTGCACGTCTACGTCGACGAGACCCGGCCGCGCAACCAGGGCGCCTCGCTCACGGCCTTCGAGCTCGGTGCGCATGGCGTGCCGCACACGGTGGTGGCCGACAACGCGGGCGGGCACCTGATGCAGCACGGCCGGGTCGACGTCTGCATCGTCGGCAGCGACCGCACGACCGCCACCGGCGACGTGTGCAACAAGATCGGCACCTACCTCAAGGCGCTGGCGGCGCGCGACAACGGCGTGCCGTTCTACGCCGCGCTGCCCTGGTCGACCATCGACTGGTCGCTCGAGGACGGCGTGGCCCAGATCCCGATCGAGGAGCGCTCCGGCCGCGAGGTGACCCACTTGCGCGGGCGAGCCGAAGACGGCCGGGTGCACGAGGTCGCGGTGGTCGCGCCGGGCAGCCCGGTCGCGAACCCGGCCTTCGACGTCACGCCGGCGCGGCTGGTGACCGGCCTCATCACCGAGCGCGGTGTGGCGCCGGCCTCGCGCGCGGGGCTACTCTCGCTCTACCCCGAACGCGCCGCGTCGTGACAGGCATGCCGAACGCACTCCGCGAGGACATCGTCACCCTGACCCGGGCGCTCGACGCCGCGGGCCTGGTGCCCAACAAGTCGGGCAACGTCTCGGCGCGGCACGGGCCGGGCTTCCTCATCACGCCGGCCGGCGTGCCCTACGCGGAGTTGCAGCCCGGGCAGGTCGTGGAGCTCGGGCCGGGCGGCGAACCGCGCGGCGGCACGGGGCGCCCGTCCTCGGAGTGGCGGATGCACGCGGCGATCTACGCGGCGCGGCCCGACGTGACGGCCGTCGTGCACACCCACAGTCCGCGCGCGACCGCGCTGGCCTGCGCGGGGCGAGGCATCCCGCCGTTCCACTACATGATCGCGCTCGCCGGCGGCGACATCCGCTGCACGCGGTACTGCACCTTCGGCACCGCGGAACTCGCGGCGAGCGCGGTGCAGGGACTCGAGGGCCGCCGGGCGGCGCTGCTCGGCAATCACGGGGTGATGGCGGTGGGTGCGTCGCTGCGCGAAGCGCACGCCGTCGCGACGGAAGTCGAGAACCTCGCGGGCGAGTACCTCGACATGCTCGCCGCGGGGCTCGTGCCGCAGTTGCTCGAGGCCGACGAACTGCAGCGGGTGATCGCGAAGTTTGCGGATTATGGTCGGTTGAAAGCTTAGTGTTGCCGTGCGGAACGGGCGCAACGGTCGGCAATCGCAAGGAGTGCAGGTTGCACGATCGATCCCAATGGAGGCGGTCAGTTGACGCAGGTCACTTCCGCGGTGGTTGGTCGTGCGCTGAAGGCGCGATTCGTGTCGCTGGGCTTTCGATCGAAGTGCAGCGGATTCGTCTTCATGAAGAACATGGAATCGGATTCGAGCGCATGTCTGGGGCTGGGACGTCATAAGTACCGGGACGGCCCGATCGTTGTGATCCCAGTCGTTGGGGTGCGTTTCGAGTCCATATACTCACTTGGACGACGCTTTGGCTGCTACCCCGAATCCGATACCAACGCAACGCTTTCGGTCTCGATGGAGGACCTGATGCCCGAAGCCCGGCGTCATGACTACGAGTTTCTTGATTCCCCGGACCTCGAAAGCGAGATTGACCGGCTTGCGGCGGATTTTGATGAATTTGGAATCCCGTTCATTCGGTCAATCGCCACGGTCGACACCGCCGCGGCCAGAGTGCGCGCGGGTATCGCCCCGCTGCTGCGGGGACGGCACGAGTTCCTCCCGTTGAGCCGTCAATTGGCTGGTGATTTGCCGGGCGCCTTGGACGTGGCTCGTGCCAATCTGGCCACGATGGATTCATCGCGCGGAAACGGCAGGGACTATGCGGATTATGTTGCGAAGCTGGCCGCCCTCGGTTCGGTGGTCGCCGATCCAGTGAACAGGACGGATTGAACCGCGCCGACTCGTCCCGCGACCGTTCTGCATGAGACAGGCCATCTTGGCCCGCGCACGTCGTTGCCGGCGGTACCGTTGCTGAAGTCCTTTGACGGGTGCGGGTCTGCCCATCGTCGCCGGGCCGGGTAGCCATGGACTCGAGGGAACTGCGCTGCCGCCAAACCATGGCGACAGCGCAGTCCCTTGATCCGTCTACCAGTGGCGCGGCGCGACCACGATGCCGACCGGCGGCGTGATCACGGCATAGCGACCGTGCCAGGGGGCATACCACGTGCCGCGGTAGTAGTAGTGCGGCAGTCCGCGGTGGTACACGATCCGGTGGCCGCGCGGCAGGTGCGCCACGTAGTACCTCGGTCGCGGGTAGTAGTAGCGCCCGTCGTGGCGACGGTCGTCCCAGCCGCGGTGGTCGTCGTAGCGGTCGTGGCGCCCGTCGTGGTCCCAGCCGCGCCGGTCGTCGTGCTGGTCCCAGGCCGGGGGCGGCACCGGGGCGTGGGCGAGCGCCGGGGTTGCCTGCAGCAGCAGGGCGGCGGCGGTGGCGGCGCCAAGCAGGGCGAAGCTGCGTCGTGTCATGGTCGGGTCCTCGGGAACACTGCGTCCCGATACCCACAACGCCCCGCCGGCGTGGCGGTTGACGCCGGGCTCAGCCGCCGAACACCCGCAGCAGTTCCCGGGCGGTCAGCGCCATCAGCACGAGCGAGCCGGCGACGAACACGAGGAAACGCAGCACCACGCGGTTCGCGGTCGCCTGCACGAGGGAGTGCACGACGCGCACGCCGACGTAGGCCCAGGCGAGGTTCAGGGCGAGGGTGTCGCCGCCGCCGGTCAGCGCCGCGAAGAACATCAGCGCATAGAAGATCGTCGGCTGCTCGTGCAGGTGGTTGTAGTTGTCGGCGACCGCGCGCACGCGCGAGGGCAGCACGCCGAGCGAGCCCGGGTGCGCGGCCTGCTGCGGGTCGATGTGCGCGGCGTTCATGGCCGGGATGCGCGTGGCGTACATCCAGATCCACATCACGAGCGTCCACGCCACCAGCGCGAGTACGGGCGCGAGAAACTGGGTCGTCGTCGGCATGGGCGGTCTCCCCCGGGTCGGGTTATTCGTCGATCGTCTCGAAGGTGAGGCCGGCGTGGGCGGTGAGCCGCTTCAGCAGCCGGTCGCCGAACAGCGTCGCGGGCGTCCAGAAGCCGCCGGGCCGGTCGGACTTGTCGATGTCGAGCGCGAGGCAGGTGGCGGCCTGGCACAGCATGCGCGCGGTCGAGCCATAGCCGGGGTCGCGGTCGCCCGTCACCTTGACGCGCAGCACCCGGCCGTCGTCGGTGCGGCCGAGGAAGCGCAGGTCGTAGTGGCCCCGGCGCTGCTGCTCGGGACTCGGGCCCTCGCCGGGCCCGGGCAGCACGTAGCGGCCCAGCGCGCGGCGCAAGGGGCCCACGCTGCCGGCCAGCATGAATCCCGCGAGTCCACCGCCGACGGCCGCGGCCGCCAGCCGCCCCTTCACGCCGCGCCCGGTGAGCACAGCCTCGTCGTAGCGGAAGTCGGCTCCGTAGGCCCGCTTCGCGAGCGCGTTCGAGCGGTGCACGATGCGCGTGTTGACGGCGCTCATCACGAACGGCGCGACCCACGCGCGGAAGTCCGCGTCGTACTCGGCGAACTTCACCCCCGGCTGGCGCACGCGCGAGCCGTGCCCGTCCGGGCAGAGCGCGTACGGATTGGCGATCTGCTTGCGCAGGGCCGGGTCGGCGGCGGCCTCCTCTAGGAAATTGAGCATGCTCGCGACCGTGCCGCCCGAGAAGCCGCCGCGCATCGCCTTCACCCGCATCTTCACCTGCGTGCACGGGTGGCCGAAGCGCTCGAGGGCCTGCTGCTGCAGGAAGTGCACGCCCAGGTCGGAGGGGATCGAGTCGAAGCCGCAGCAGTGGACGATGCGCGCCCCGCTGCGGCGGGCGCTCTTCTCGTGGGCGAGCAGCATGCGGCGGATCCACTGCACCTCGCCCGTGAGGTCGCAGTAGTCGGTGCCGCTTTCGGCGCAGGCCCGCACCAGCGGCTCCCCGTACAGCGCGTACGGGCCGACGGTCGAGACGACGACCTTGCTCTGGTCGCACAGGCGGCCGAGCGCGACCTCGTCCGCGGCGTCAGCGACCAGGGTCGGCAGGTCGGCCGCCCGCCGGCCCAGCGACTTCTTCAGGGACTGCAGCTTGCCCGCGGAGCGCCCTGCGATGGCCCAGCGCAGGCGGCCGTGGACGCCGAATTCCGTCACCAGCGTGCGCGTCAGGATCTGCCCGACGAAGCTCGTCGCGCCGAAGACGGTGAGGTGGTAGGGCTTGCCTCTCATGGCAGGCATCTTAGACCAAGGTCGGACAGCCGGCGCCCCGGGCGCTTGCTAGATTCGCCGCAAGAGCCGAATACCAGGGGAGAGCACCATGGCCGCACCGCCGACGATCGACTGGAACGCCGTCATCCAGGACCCGCGCTTCCAGTCGCTGCACCGCCGCAAACAGGGCTTCCTCGCGGGGCTCATGATCTTCTCGGTCGCGTTCTACTTCCTGCTGCCGATCGGCGCCGCCTATTTCCAGGACCTGTTCAAGGTCAAGGTCTGGGGCGTGGTGAACGTCGGGCTGCTGTTCGCGCTGCTCGAGTTCGTCGTCGCCTGGCTGGTGGCGTTCTACTACTCGCGCCGCGCCGGCGCGGAATTCGATCGTCTCGCGGCCGAGATCGCGGCGACCTACGAGAAGGGGAGGGGCTGACCATGGAACTTCGTCATCGCCGCTGGGCGGCTTTCGGCGTGGCGGGCGTGCTCGCCCTCGCGAGCGGCACCGCCTGGGCGCAGGGCGCCGTGGACCCTGAGTACCGCTGGCTCACGTTCACGGTGTTCGCCGCGATCATCACCCTGACCATGTACGTCACCTACCTCGCCGCGAAGCGCGTGAAGTCGGCCTCCGACTTCTACACGGCCGGCGGCGGCGTGACGGGCATCCAGAACGGCTGGGCGATCGCGGGCGACTACCTGTCGGCCGCCTCGTTCCTCGGCATCGCCGGCCTGATCTCGCAGTACGGCTACGACGGGTTCATGTACTCGGTCGGCTGGCTGGTGGCCTACATCACGGTGCTGCTGGTGATCGCCGAGCCCTGCCGCAACATCGGCCGTTACACGCTCTCCGACATCCTCGCGTACCGCAACAACCCGAAGGCGATGCGCATCGTCGGCGCGATCTCGGTCATCACCGTCTCCACGTTCTACCTGACCGCGCAGATGGTCGGCGGCGGCGTGCTGGTGAAGACGCTGATCGGCATCGACTACGAGGTGTCGGTCATCGCGGTCGGCGTCCTGATGCTCGCGTACGTGCTGTTCGGCGGCATGGTCGCGACCACCTGGGTGCAGATCATCAAGGCGATCCTGCTGGTCATCGCCTCGCTGGTGCTGGTGATGCTGGTGTGGACGCCCTACGGCTTCTCGCTGCCGGCGTTCCTCGCCGACGTGGTGGGCGACCCGAAGGTGCAGGCGAAGGTCGCCTCGCTGCTCGGCGACGCCGCGAAGAACATGTCGTCCGAGGAGCTGGGCCAGCGCTTCCTCGAGCCCGGCCTGTACTTCAAGGCGCCGATCGACCAGATCTCGCTCGGCATGGCGCTGGTGTTCGGCACGGCCGGCCTGCCGCACATCCTGATGCGCTTCTTCACGGTGCCGACCGCGCAGCAGGCGCGCAAGTCGGTGGTGTGGGCGATGGGCATCATCGGCGGCTTCTACGTGCTGACGCTGTTCCTCGGCTTCGGCGCGGCCAAGCACGTCGGGCCGGCGGCGATCGCCGCGGTCGATGCCGGCGGCAACATGGCCGGACCGCTGCTCGCGCAGTACCTCGGTGGCGGCGCCGACTCGTTCCTCGGCAACTTCATGCTGGCCTTCGTCTCCGCGGTGGCGTTCGCCACCATCGTCGCGGTGGTCGCGGGACTCGTGCTCGCCTCGGCGTCGGCGATCGCTCACGACCTCTACGTCGGCGTCTACCACGGCGGCGAGACCGTGCCCCCGCAGCAGCAGGTGCGCGCCGCCCGCATCGCGACCGTGGTCGTGGGTGCCGTGTCGATCGTGATCGGCATCGCGGCCAAGGGCCAGAACGTCGCCCACCTCGTGGCGCTGGCCTTCGCGGTCGCGGCGTCGGCCAACTTCCCCTGCATCCTGCTCACCATGTACTGGAAGCGCTGCAGCACCGGCGGCATCGTCGCCGGCATGATCGTCGGCACGGTGGTCGCGGTCGGCCTGACGCTGGTCTCGCCCAACGTCACCTACCCGAAGGCCGTGCGCGAGGCGTCGCAGAAGGTGCTGGACGGCGAGGCCGCCAAGCGCGAGGCCGTCGCCGCCAAGCTCGTTTCGACCGATGCCGAGGTCGTGAAGCAGGGCGGGATCGACCAGGCGGCGCTCGACAAGGCGGTCAAGAAGGCCCGGGACGACATGGCCAAGGTCGAGGGCAAGGACACGTCTCTGATGGGGCTCGAGAAGGCCTGGTTCCCGCTCAAGAACCCCGGCATCGTCTCGATCCCGCTCGGCTTCCTCGCCGTGCTGCTGGGGTCGCTGCTGTTCCGGGACAAGCGGTCCGAGGAACTTTGGCCGGAGGTCTACGCGCGGCAGAACACCGGCATCCTCGCCTCGAAGGCCACCGCGCACTGAGCCGGCCGCAAGGCCGCGGGAGGGGCCGTCCGCCGAGGGCGGCCCCTTTCGTTGCGCCTGCCGAGCCCGCGGCGGCCGGCCCCGGCCGTGGTGACGGTTGGGGGCGCGGGCCGAATCCGGCAAACTGACTGCACATGGCCACGCCGACGCTCATCGTCGAAAGCACCCTGCGCTTCCTGCGGGCGCACGTGCCGTTCGCCGCCATGGCCCAGCGCGACCTGGAGTTCATCGCCTCGCGCGCGCGGCTCGCCTACTTTCCGGTCGGCGCGGTGATCGTCGATCCGGCGGACGGCATGGCGCAGCACCTGTTCGTCATTCAGCGCGGGCACGTGCGAGTGCGCAGCCTGACGGCCGCCGTCGACGACGAGGTGCGCGGTGCCGGGGAGTGCTTCCCGGTGGCGGCGCTCTCGGCGGGCGCCGTCGGCACGCGGCGCTTCGAGGCGACCGAGGACGTATTCTGCTACCAGCTGGGCCGCGAGGACTTCGACGAGCTGCGCCGTCGCTCGCCGCCTTTCGCCGAGTTCTGCACGCAGGCGCTGGCGAGCATCGTGCAGCAGTCGCTCGGCCAGATCCGCCAGCACTTCAGCCAGCGCGCCTCGGAACAGCAGACGCTGCTCGAGCCCCTGCGCGCACTCGTGCGACGGGCGCCGGTGTCCTGCACCGCCGACACGCCGGTGCGCGCCGCACTCGAGACCATGCGCGAGGCGGGCGTGCGCACCATCGCCGTCGTCGACGATGCGCAGCGGCCCGTCGGCATCTTCACGCTCGTCGACCTGCGCGACCGGGTGGTGCTCGGCGGTCTGGACCTCGGGCGGCCGCTGGCCGAGGCGATGTCCGCCCAGCCGGCCACGCTCGACGAGCTCGCGAGCGCGCAGGAGGGCCTTGCGCTGATGGCGACCCGCGGCTATCACCAGCTGATGCTGACCCGCGACGGCCGGCTGTCGGGCGTCGTCTCCGAGCGCGACCTGTTCACCCTGCAGCGCGTGAGCATGCGCCACGTGACCCAGTCGATCGCCCAGGCGCGCGATCTCGCCGCGCTCCGGCTCGTGGTCCGCGACATCGACTCGCTGGCGGAGAACCTCGTCGCGCAGGGCGCCGCCGCCGAGCCGCTCACGCACACCCTCACGGCGCTGAACGACGCACTGACCCATCGCCTGTTCGAGCTGCTCGCGCCGGGCTTCAACCTCGAGGGCATCGACTGGTGCTGGCTGAGCGTCGGCAGCGAGGGCCGGCGCGAGCAGACCGTCGCCACGGACCAGGACAATTTGCTGGTGTTCGACTGCCCGGACGACGAGGTCGAGGCGGCCCGGCCGCGCCTGCTCGAGTTCGCGGGCGTGATGAACCGCGCGCTGGCCGAGCTGGGCTTCCCGCTCTGCCCGGGCAACATCATGGCGGGCAATCCCGAGTGCTGCCTGTCGCTCGCCGAGTGGCGCAGCCGCTTCGCGGCGTGGATCCGCGAGCCGACCCCGCCGGCGCTGCTCGCGGCCAACATCTACTTCGATTTCCGGCCGCTGTACGGAAATGCGCAGCTCGCCGAGGGGCTCAGGCACTGGCTGAACGACGTCGCGCCCGAGAACCGCCTGTTCCAGCGCATGCTGGTCGCCAACGCGCTGCAGGCGGAGCCGCCGCTCGGCTGGATCCGCACGTTCCGCACGGACGAGGGCGAGCACGAGGGCACGCTCGACCTGAAGACCCACGGCACGCGCATCTTCGTCGACGCTGCCCGCGCGCTGGCGCTCGCCTTCGGCATCGGCGAGACCAACACCTCGCAGCGGCTGCGCCTCGCCGGACGGCACCTCAACCTGCCGGAGCAGGACACGGCCGCTGCCGTCGAGGCCTACCATTTCCTGCAGATGCTGCGCCTGCGGGCGCAGCGCGGCGCGCTCGGGACGGAACGCCCGCCCGTCGCCGAGGGCGAGGCACCGCGGCCGGCGCCGAACCGCATCGACCCGTACGCCCTCAACCAGCTCGACCAGCGCATGCTGCGCGAGGCCTTCCGCCAGGCGCGGGCGCTGCAGGTGCGGCTCGAGCAGACGGTCGGTCACTGAGGCCGGCATGAAGTGGCCGCTGCAGGGCTGGCTGGAGGCGCGCCGCGCGAGGCGCTCGCTGCCGCCGGTGCTGCGCGAGCGGCTGCGCGACGTGCGCCGGCGATTCACCGAGCGGCCCGGTCTCGGCGAGCCGCTCGCCATCGCGCGCTTCGTCGCGCTCGACCTCGAGACGACCGGGCCGGACATGCGCCGCGACCGCATCATCTCGATCGGCGCGATCGCCGTCGCCGCGCGCGCCGTGTGCCACGACGACGCCTTCGAGGCGATGCTGCGCCAGGACCGCTCGAGCGCGGTCGACAACATCCTGATCCACCAGATCGGCGGCCAGCAGCAGCTCGCGGGCGAGGAGCCCGCCGAGGCGCTGGTGCGCTGCCTCGAGTTCATCGGCCACTCGCGCGTGGTCGCCTTCCGCGCCGAGTTCGACGCGACCGTGTTCCGGCGCGAGGTGCGCGAGTGGCTCGGGCTGCGGGCCTGGCCGCGCTTCCTCGATCTCGCGGCGCTGCTGCCGGCGCTGTTCCCCGACACCGGGAACGACACCCTCGACGACTGGACGCGGCACTTCGACCTGCCGCCGATCGGTCGCCACCACGCGATCGCCGATGCCTACGCCAGCGCGCAGCTGCTGCTGCGGGCCATGGAGGCGGCCGGCCGGCTCGGCATCGAGACCGCGGCTGACCTGCGCGACGCGGAGCAGGCGCAGCGCTGGCTCGGCCGCCGCCGGTAGGAATGGCGTAGAATCCCCGTCCCGGCCCGGCCCCCGTCCCGGGCGGAGGCGAGACGCGTGCAAGCTGAGGAAATCTATCGAGACCTCCAGAAGAGCCTGGGGGACGTGCTGCCCGACGCCGAGCTGCTGCTCAAGGCGGAGGTGGCGGCCGAGGTCCTGCGCCTGAAGGAGGAGCGGAACGCGGTCATCCTCGGCCACAACTACATGGAGCCCGCGCTGTTCCACACGGTGCCCGACTTCCGCGGCGACTCGCTCGAGCTGAGCCGGCGCGCCGCCGAGACGGACAAGTCCGTGATCGTCTTCTGCGGCGTGCGCTTCATGGCCGAGACGGCCAAGATCCTCAACCCGGGCAAGACGGTGCTGCTGCCCACGGAGAAGGGCGGCTGCTCGCTCGCCGAGAGCATCACCGCCGCGGACGTGCGCGCCCTGCGGGCCGCCTACCCGGGCGTGCCGATCGTCACCTACATCAACACCTACGCCGACGTGAAGGCCGAGTGCGACATCTGCTGCACGTCGGGCAACGCCGTCGCGGTGGTCGAGTCGCTCGACTCCGACACGGTGATCTTCCTGCCGGACGAGTTCCTCGCGCGCAACGTCGCGCGCGAGACCGGCCGGCACGTGATCGTGCCGACGGTGCTGTCGAAGGCGGCGGCCGCGCCGTCCACCGAGGTCGAGCAGGTGATGGTCGCCTGGAAGGGCCGCTGCGAGGTGCACGAGCTGTTCACGCCGGAGGACATCGACGCCGCGCGCAAGCAGTTCCCGGACGTGTTCATCCTCGCGCACCCCGAGTGCAGCCCGGAGGTCGTCGCCAAGGCCGACTTCTCCGGCAGCACGACGGCCATGATCAAGGCGGTGGAAAAGTCGAAGGCGAAGCGCTACCTGCTGCTCACCGAGTGCTCGATGGGCGACAACATCGTCGCCGCCAACCCCGAGAAGGAAATGCTGCGCCTGTGCAGCCACCGCTGCCCGCACATGGGCGAGATCACGCTCGAGCAGACCCGCGACGCCCTGCGGCACCTGCGCTGGCAGATCGACGTGCCGGAGGACATCCGCGTGCGCGCGCTGCGGTCCGTCGAGCGCATGCTGGCCGTGGGACCGAGGGTCGATTGAGCGACCCGATCGAAAGCGACGTCCTGGTCCTCGGCTGCGGCATCGCCGGCGGCACGGCGGCGCTCGAGCTGGCCGAGGCCGGGCTGGACGTCCTGATCGTCACCCGCGCCGCGCAGCCCGAGGAGTCCAACACCTACTGGGCGCAGGGCGGCATCATCTACACCGCCCCGGACGACTCGCCGGACCAGCTCGCGCACGACATCGAGCACGCCGGCGCGGGCATCTGCCGGCCGCAGGCGGTCCAGATCCTCGCCAACGAGGGGCCACCGCTGGTCAAGTCGCTGCTGCTCGACCGGCTGCAGGTGCCGTTCGACCGGACGCCGGACGGCACGCTGTCGCTCGGACGCGAGGGCGGGCATTCCCTGCCGCGCATCCTGCACGCCACCGACGCGACCGGCCGCGCGATCGAGACCTCGCTGGTGAAGGCGCTGCGCGCGCATCCGCGCGTGCGGTTCCTCACCGGCCACAGCGCCGTCGACCTGCTCACCCCGGCCCACCACGTGCGCGACCGCCGCGCGATCTACGATCCGCTCTCCTGCGTCGGCGCGTACGTGCTCGAACAAGCCACGGGCCGCATCCTGCGCTGCTACGCGCGCGCCACCGTGCTCGCCACGGGCGGCCTCGGGCAGATCTTCCTGCGCACGACCAACCCCGTCGGCTCGCGCGGCGACGGCCTCGCGATGGCCTACCGGGCCGGCGCGCGCGTGATCAACACCGAGTACGTGCAGTTCCACCCCACGGCGTTCTACCACCGCAACGCGCCGTGCTTCCTCATCACCGAGGCCGTGCGCGGCGCGGGCGCGCGGCTGGTGGGCGAGGACGGCGTGCCGTTCATGGACCGCTACGATCCCGAGTGGAAGGACCTGGCGCCGCGCGACGTGGTGGCGCGCAGCATCCTCGCCGAGATGCTGCGGCGGGACGTCCCGAACGTGTACCTCGACCTGCGCTCCTACATCCCGGCCGAGCGCATCCGCGCCGAGTTCCCGCAGATGGTGCGCGGCTGCCTCGAGTACGGCATCGACATCACGCGCGACCTGCTGCCGGTCGTGCCGGCGGCGCATTACTCCTGCGGCGGCGTGTGGGTCGACGACGACGGGCTCAGCACGGTGCAGCGCCTGTACGCGGTGGGCGAGGTGGCCTGCACGGGCCTGCACGGCGCGAACCGGCTCGCGAGCACCTCGCTGCTCGAGGGGCTGGTGTGGGGCCATCGCTCGGCGCGCCACATCGCGGCCCACCTGCCGGCGCGCGACGAACTGCCCTTCGACGAGATCCCCGACTGGAAGGCGACCGGCACCGAACCGCCGGATCCCGCGCTGGTCATGCAGGACATGAGTTCGATCAAGCACATCATGTGGAACTACGTCGGGCTGGTGCGCACCGGGCGGCGACTGGCGCGGGCGATCGGCGACCTGCGCAACCTCGAGGTGGAAGTCGAGCGCTTCTACCGCCGCGCGGCGCTGACCGACGACCTGATCGGGCTGCGCAACGCCGTGCGCGTGGCGCTGATCGTGACGCTCGCGGCCTGGGAGAATCCCGAGAGCCGCGGCTGCCATTACCGCGAATAGGGGAGACGACGTGAAGAAACTGCTGAAGGGGCTCGCCTGGGCCCTGCTCGGGATCGTCGTGATCGGCGCCTACCCGGCCTACCGGGTGGTCTGGGGCCATCCCTTCAGCATCAACCAGCTCGCCAACCGCCAGGCGGTGGGCTTCCTGTTCCGCAGCCCGGAACTGCTGACCATGATCGGCGCGGTGGACGGGACGTTCCTCGACTTCCACTCCGGCAAGCTCGCGCCCGTCGGCGTCGCGCGGCGCGACGAGGACACCGCCTGGGCGGAGCGGGCGCTGATCGAGGTGAAGGAGTTCGATCGCGCGAAGCTCACCGGGCAGGACCAGATCACCTACGACATCCTGCTCGACTTCTACGGGCAGCAGGTGGCGATGAAGCCGTTCGAGTGGCTGTCCTCGGAAGGGATCTACCCGATCAGCCCGATGTTCGGCACCCAGGTGCAGCTCACGGGCTTCCTGCTGAGCGCGCACGTCATCAAGAACGAGAAGACGGCCCGCAACTACGTGTCGCGGCTGCGCGCGATGGGCGGCAAGCTCGACGGGCTGACCGCCGAGATGCGCCGCCAGTCGGACCTCGGCGTCGTGCTGCCGCCGTCGCTGCTGGAGAAGTCGCTGGTGGTGATCGACGACACGATCGCGGCGAAGCCCGCGGAGAACGCCCTCGTCACGAGTTTCGTCGCGCGCATGGAGGAGGCCGGGTTCGCGCCGGCCGATGTCGACCGCTTCCGCGACGAGGCGACCGAGGCCGTCGCCACGGTGGTGTATCCGGCCTACCAGCGGATGGCCGCGGCGCTGGTCGCGGAGCGGCCGAAGGCCGCGACCACGGCCGACGGGGTCGGCCGGCTGCCGGACGGCGCCGCGTTCTACCAGGCCATGCTGGCGCAGTTCACCACGACGGACTACACCCCGGAGCAGGTGCACCGGATGGGTCTCGACGAGGTCGCGCGCATCACGAAGCAGATGGACGGCCTGCTCTCCGGTCTCGGGCGCACCGAGGGCACGGTCGCGGCGCGCATGGACGCCCTGGGCAAGGACCCGCAGTTCCTCTTCCCGAACGACGATGCCGGGCGCAAGCAGGCGCTCGCGCGCTACCAGGCGATACTCGACGAGGTCGCGGCGCGCATGCCGGAGTACTTTCGCACGATCCCGCAGGGCCGGCTGCAGGTCGTGCGCGTGCCGGTGGCCTCCGAGAAAGGCGCCTCGGGCGCGTACTACGAGCCGGCGGCGATGGACGGCTCGCGCCCCGGCCGCTTCTTCGCCAACCTGCGCGACATGGGCGAGACGCCGCAGTGGGGCATGAAGACGCTCTCGTACCACGAGGGCATTCCCGGCCACCACTTCCAGATCGACATGGCGCACGGCCTGAAGGGCCTGCCGTTCATCCGCCAGCAGCCCATCTACACCGCGTACGTGGAAGGCTGGGCGCTGTATGCCGAGCGGCTGGCGGCGGAGATCGGCATGTACGAGGGCGATCCGCTCGGCGACCTCGGCCGGCTGCAGGCGGAGTTGCTGCGGGCGGTGCGCCTCGTCGTCGACACGGGCCTCCACGCCAAGGGCTGGACGCGCCAGCAGGGCATCGACTACATGATGTCGACCACCGGCATCGCCGAGAGCGACGTCACCTCGGAAGTCGAGCGCTACATGGCGATGCCCGGCCAGGCCTGCGCCTACAAGGTCGGCCAGCTCAAGATCCTCGAACTGCGCGAGAAGGCGCGCGCGGCGCTCGGCGCGAAGTTCGACCTCAAGGACTTCCACACCGTCGTGCTCGAGAACGGCTCCGTGCCGCTCACGGAACTCGAGTCGCTCGTCGATGCGTGGATCGCGCGCGGAGGCGGCGCGGCGGCGACCTGACCGCGCGCGGCGCCAGCGCTCTCAGGGGCCGGCCGGCCCGGCGGCGAGGGCCGCGAATCCGCCGAACTGCTGGCCGATGACCTTGTCCACGACCGGCGCGAGCGCCTCGAAGGCGTGCGAGTCGTCGCCGCTGACGCGGTAGGTCACCACCGCCTGCGTGCCGCCGCCCGCCGGCGTCAGGGCCACGGTCAGCACGCCGCTCACCGCCATCTCCTGCAGCGGGCCCAGCGTGCCGTGCATTCGCAGCAGCTGCGCCGGGCGGACCTGCACGACGCGGGCATGCTCGGCGCTGCCGCCGGCCCAGCGTTCGCAGAAGCAGCCGCCGGCGTCGGCGACGAGGTTCAGGTTCGCGGCGCTGCCCGACCACGTGTGATCGTTCGGCCACCAGCGCTCGGGATGCACCAGCACCTGCCAGGCGGCGTCGGGCGTCGCCGCGAGCTGGAAGACGTGCCGCACCAGGAATCCGCTCGCGGACACCTGCGTCAACTCGGCACGCGCGAGGCCCGGGGTGGCGAGGGTGCAGGCGAGGAGCACGACGAATCGGCGCATGTTCACCTCCGGCGCAGGACGAACCAGGCGAGGACCGTCGCGACCACCAGCACCAGCGTGGTGTAGAACTGGCTCGCGAGTCCCGGCGTGAGCATCATCGCGACGGGCACGGCGAGCAGTCCGGCGATCGCGAGGTAGCTCAGCCACGGGAAGAGCCACACTTTCACGGCCTGCTGCTCGGTGGCGGGGTGCGCGCGTCGCAGGCGCAGGTGCGCGAAGGCGGTCATCAGGTACAGGAACACGATGATGGTGCCCGTGGCGTTCACCAGGAAGGCGAACACCAGTTGCGGCGACACCGTCGCGACCACGACGCCGATCACGCCGGCGAGGCCGCCGATGTAGATCGAGCGGGCCGGCACGCGCCGCGCGTTCACCTCGACCAGCCAGCGCGGCGCGTCGCCCTTGTCGGCCAGCACGTACAGGACGCGCGAGGAGACGTAGACCGCGGAGTTCAGGCAGGACAGCACCGCCGTCAGGATGATCACGCTCATCGCCGTGCTGCCCCAGCCGAAGCCCATGCGCTGGAGCGCCAGCGTGAACGGCGACTCGCCCGGCACGACGTCGGTCCAGGGCACGACGCACACGACCAGGAACACGGAAGCGACGTAGAACAGCAGCAGTCGCCAGGCGATGGAGGTGCCCATGCGCACGATGGCCCTGCTCGGCTCCTTCGACTCGGCGGCCGCGACCGTGGTGATTTCCGAGCCCGTGATCGAGAAGAACACGGTCGTCACGGCTGCCAGCACCGGCATGATGCCCTTGGGCGCGAACCCCTCGTGCGCCACCAGGTTGCCGAGGGTCGCGCCGGTGGGCGAGGTCAGCCCGAAGGCCCACGCACCGGCGATCACGATGAAGGCCAGGATGGCCGCGACCTTGATCGAGGAGAACCAGAATTCGAACTCGCCGTAGGACCGCGCGGACATGAGGTTGACCGCGGTCATCACCACCATCAGCGCGATGCCGATCTGCCAGATCGGCAGCGGGATCCAGTGCTGGATGATCTGCGCGCCGGCGATTGCCTCGATCGGCACGACGACGATCCAGAAATACCAGTAGATCCAGCCCGCGACGAAGCCCGCGAGGTCGCCGAGCCCGTGGCGCGTGAACTCGGTGTAGGAGCGGATGCCCGGGTGCGCCACGGCCATCTCGCCGAGCATGCGCATGATGACGAAGACCATGGCCCCGGCCAGCAGGTAGGAGAAGATCACGGCGGGCCCGGCGGCCTGGATCGCCGCGCTGCTGCCGACGAACAGCCCGGCGCCGATGACGCCGCCGATCGTGATCATCGTGACGTGCCGGCTCTCGAGCGAGCGGCTCAGTTCGTGCCCGGCCGGTGCGTCGGCCGCGGTGGTCGCGTCGGTCAAGAGGCTCCCCCTCAGTCCGGATGACCGGGCTTAGATACACGAAAAATCGGGGACATTCCTCTTTTTCGAGGCGGGCCCGCCCGAGGTCGCGGCAGCGGCGCCGTGCGGGGGGCGGGCCGGAGGGGAGGGCGGGCCGGGGCCCGGCCCGGCAGGAAAAGAGGAATGACCCCTATTTCTGCAGGGCGGCGTAGGCCTCGGCGACGTAGTCGGCGAGGCTCTCGACCTCCGGAAGCGCGGCCCCGTTGGCGGTGAAGCCCATGTCGACCTCGCCGGCGTAGGACATCAGCGTGATGTTGAGGCCCACGCCCGCGATCAGGGTCGACACCGGGAACAGCGCCTCGAGCCGCGCGCCGTTCAGGTACAGCCGGTGCTGCGGTCCGCGCACGTTCGACACCAGCACGTTGGCGGGCCGCATGCCGTAGCGCTCGACGTGCGCGCTCGAGAGCGTCTCGATCAGCGCGAACGACATGACGGCGTACGCATACGCGGCGCCCTTGCCGAGCCCGTGCAGGTCGGCCTTGGCCGCCTGGGTGTGGGTGCGGATCGCCTTCAGACGCTTGCGCGGCGAGTCGTCCGGGCTGCCGAGCTCCGGCCAGATCGCCGAGACGTTGGTGGTCGCTTCCTTCGCGCCCGGCTCGTGCAGCGACACCGGGCAGATCGCGACCAGCGGGTGGTCCGGGCGGCGCCCCATCTGGCGCAGGTAGCGATTGAGGCCGGCATCGACCATGCACAGCGCCACGTCGTTGAGCGTGCACTGGTGGCGCCGCGCGACGGCCTGCATGCCGCGCAGCGGGAACACCTTGTGCGACACGGCGCGGGCGTTGTGGATCGGCTCGTTCATCGGCGTCTGCGGCGCGGTGAAGGCGCGGTGCTCCGAGCGCGAGAAGCCGCGCAGGCCCTGCAGCGTGTCCTCGATCAGGTGCAGCGAACCGCGGCCGATCGACAGCGTGCGGCGCGCCAGCTTGCGTGCCTCGCGCTCCAGCGTCTCGCGCAGGTCGTGCGGCACGGGGCGCGGCCGGTGCGCCAGCCCGAGGCCGGCGGTCGTGCGGATCTGCCGGTCGCCGGCGCGCGTCGCCAGCGCGCGCTCGAGGATCTGCATGCCGGACTCGCCGTCGACCAGCGCGTGGTGCACCTTGTGGTAGATGGCGAAGCGACCGCCGCTCAGGCCCTCGATCACGTACACCTTCCAGCCCGGGCGGTTGCGCTCGAGCATCGGTCCGTGCAGGTCGGCCACGAGCTGGTGCAGCTGGGCGTCGCTCCCCGGCGCGGGCAGCGCGAGGTGAAAGACGTGATAGCGCGGGTCGATCTCGTCGACCTCGCGCCACAGGGGCATGCCCGTGCGCTGGAACACCGGCACGCGATTGAACGGTGCCTTCGGCCGGACCTTGCGGTAGGCCTCCACGATCTCGCGCACGCGCCCGGCGGCGCCCCGCTTCGGCAGACGGAAGATCTGCACGGCACCGACGTGCCGCGGATTGTCGACCCGCTCCGTCAGGAAGAACATCAGGTCGAGCATCGGGATCGGCGTCGTCATGACTCTCCCCCACGTCCCTTTTTGCAGGCATTCCATGCCTCGCCCGGGGGGGTGGCAATCGCGGCATGTGCGGATCCGGCCTGCCGAACGCGAGGGACGACCCGCGCGCCGGGGCGGGCCCGGCGCTTCGCGCGACCGGCCGGTCGGCCGGGCCGGGCGGGATCTAGCCGCTCTGCGACTTGCCGCGGCTCATCACCGCCTCGCGCGTCGCGGCGAAGCCCGCCGCGTCGAAGCGTTCGGCCGCGGCCTGGCTCAGGCGACCCTCGAGGCGCAGGCCCGCCTGCAGCGTCGTCTCGAGGCCGCCGTTGATCGCGCTGCGCACGTCGGCCAGGGTCCGCGGGTCGCAGGAGGCGATGTCCGCGGCCAGCCGGCGACAGTACGGCAGCAGTTCCGCGGGCGGCAGCACGTCGACGACCAGCCCCCAGTCGCGCGCGGTGGCGGCATCGATGAAATTGCCCGTGTAGCTCATGTAGCAGGCCCGCACCGGTCCCACGATGCGCGGCAGCAGCTGCGAGAGGCCCCACCCGGGCACGATGCCGACGCGGGCGTGCGTGTCGGCGAAGCGTGCCTGCGTGGACGCGACCAGGATCTCGCAGTTGAGCGCCAGCTCGAACCCGCCGGTGATCGCGAAGCCGTTGACCGCCGCGATCGTGGGCTTGCCGAGCGCGGCGAAGGCGCGCACGACCGGCGCCTCGGGCCCGAGTTCCGCGGCGGTGAGCGGCGTGGTCTCGAGCTCCTTGAGGTCGACGCCGGCGCTGAACGCCTTCTCGCCCGCCCCCGTGAGGATCACGACGCGGACCGACGGCTCGTCCGCGACCGCGACCAGTGCATCGAGCAGTCGCCGCCGCAGTCCGGCGGACAGGGCGTTCATCTGCCGCGGCCGGTTCAGGGTGAGGGTCAGCACCGGGCCGTGCCGTTCGCTCTGGAGGATGTCGTCGCTCATGGGTGTTCCCGGGGTTCGTTCAGGGTCGGCCGGCGTGCGGCGTGGCCACGCGCGCGGCGAGGATGCGGCCCTCGCGAGCCGCGCCCGCGATCGACGCCATGGACGAGGGCGCCGTCATCATGAACAGCGTGCGGCCGTCCTCGCCGCCGAGCATGCAGGCGAAGCAGGGCTGGTCGGTCTGCACGGTCTCGACGATGGCGCCGCCCGGTGCGACGCGCACGCACTCGGCGGCGATCGCGTTCGCGATCCACACGTGGCCCGTGGCGTCCAGGCAGATGCCGTCGGGCGCGCGCAGGCCGAGCGGCGCCCAGACCCGGCCGTTCGACAGCGAACCGTCCGCCGCCACGTCGTACGCCGACAGGCGCAGGGCGAGGGTCTCCGCGACGATCAGCGTCCGTCCGTCCGGGGTGATGACCATGCCGTTCGGGAAATGCAGGTCGGCCGCCGCCGCGTGCACGCTGCCGTCCGGATCGACGCGTGCGAGCTGCGCCGTCGGGTGGTCGGCGAGCACGCCCTCGACGCCCCGGGCCTCGAGCGCCGCGTCGAGCGCGAAGCCGAAGTTGCCGACATAGGCGCGGCCCGCGGCATCGACCACCATGTCGTTGGCGCGGTGCGCGGCGACGGGCGCGAGGTCCGCGTGCACGCGCACGCCGTCGCCGTCCACGCGCAGCAGCTGGCGGCGGTTCATCGACACGACCAGCAGTCGCCCGTCCGGCAGCCAGCCGAGGCCCGAGGGGTGGTCGTCGATCGTGAGTTCGGTGCGGATCGTGCCGGCGAGGTCCACCGACTTGACCGCGTGATCGTAGAAATCGCTGAACCACAGCCGGCCCGCGTGCCAGCGCGGTCCCTCGCCGAAGTACAGCCCGCTCGCCAGCACGCTCGCCGTGTTCATCGAAGGCTCCCCTGCGCGCGTCCGGCCGGTCTCCGGTGGAGCGCGACGCTGGTATTCTAAGGGTCCGACCCCGACGCGACACCCCCGCTTGGCCATTCCATCGCTCACCCGGTTCGCCTGGCTGTCCATCGCCGCCGCGCTCGCGACGATGGCGCTGAAGGCGCTCGCCTGGTACCTCACCGGGTCGGTCGGCCTGCTCTCGGACGCGATGGAGTCGCTGGTCAACCTTGCCGGCGCGATCATGGCGCTGTCGATGCTTGCGGTGGCCGCGCGCCCCGCCGACGAAGACCACCCCCACGGCCACGGCAAGGCCGAGTATTTCGCGGCCGGCGTCGAGGGCACGCTCATCCTGATCGCGGCGGCGAGCATCGCCTACGCCGCCGTGCAGCGCCTGATGCACCCGCAGCCCCTGCAGCAGGTGGGCATCGGCCTCGGCGTGTCCGTCCTCGCCTCGCTGGTGAACCTCGGCGTGGCGCTGGTGCTGCTGCGCGCGGCCCGGACCTATTCCTCCGCGACGCTGAATGCGAACGCGCATCACTTGCTGACCGACGTGTGGACCTCGGCCGGCGTCCTGCTGGGGGTCGCGCTGGTGTCTGTCACCGGCTGGCTGACGCTCGACCCGCTGGTCGCCATCGTCGTCGCACTCAACATCGTGTGGACGGGCGGGCGCATCGTGCGCGATTCGGTCTACGGTCTGATGGACGCGGCGCTGCCGCCGGCCGAGCAGGCGACGCTGCACGCGCTGCTCGAGCCCTACGTGCGCGACGGGGTGGAGTACCACGCGCTCAGGACGCGCCAGGCCGGCGCCCAGCGCTTCGTGTCGCTGCACGTGCTCGTGCCGCCCGAGTGGACGGTCAAGCAGGGCCACGACCTCGTCGAGCGCATCGAGGCGGACATCCGCCGCGCCCTGCCGCCGATCGCCGTGCTGACGCATCTCGAGCCGCTGGGCGATCCCGCGGCGATGGCCGACATCGACCTGCACCGCGAGGAGCCCGGCTGAATGAACACCCCCGCGATCGAGTTCCTGCGCACGCCCGACGCGCGGTTCGCGGACCTGCCGGGCCACGCGTTCGCGCCGCACTACCTGGCGGGGCTGCCCGGCTGCGGAGCGCTGCGCGTGCACTACCTCGACGAGCGGCCGACGCCGGCGAGCGGACGCACCTTCCTCTGCCTGCACGGCCAGCCGACCTGGTGCTACCTGTACCGCAAGATGATTCCCGTGTTCGCCGCGGCGGGGCATCGCGTCGTGGCGCCGGACCTGCTCGGCTTCGGCCGGTCCGACAAGCCGGTCGACGACGGCGTCTACACCTTCGATTTCCACCGCGGCATGCTGATGCGCTTCATCGAGGCGCTCGACCTTCGCAGGGTCACGCTCGTGGTGCAGGACTGGGGCGGCCTGCTCGGCCTGACGCTGCCGATGGAGTACCCGGATCGCATCGACGGGTTGCTCGTGATGAACACGGGGCTCGGTGTCGGCCGCTCGCCCGGGCCCGGCTTCGACGCATGGAAGCAGTTCGTCGCGGACAAGCCCGACTTCGACATCGCCGCAATGATGAAGCGCGCCACGCCCGGTCTGGGCGATGCCGAGGCGGCGGCCTACGCCGCGCCGTTCCCCGACGCACGCCATCGGGCCGGCGTGCGGCGCTTCCCGGCCCTGGTGCCGGTGACGCCGGACATGCCGGGCGCGGAAACCTCGCGGCGGGCCGCGCGCTACCTGGCCGAACAATGGACGGGGCGCTGCTTCATGGCGATCGGCATGCAGGACCCGGTGCTCGGCCCGCCGGTGATGCGGGCGCTCGCGAAGACGATCCGCGGCTGCCCAGAGCCGGTCGAGGTCGCCGAGGGCGGGCATTTCCTGCAGGAATGGGGCGAGCCGGTCGCCCGGCAGGCGCTGGAGGCGCTCGGCTGAGCTCAGGCCGCCGATGCGACGGGCGTCCGCGGCGCGGGTCGGCTCCGCCGCTGGACGAGACGGCCGAGGCCAACGATTGCGGCGAGCGTCGCCGCCTGGGCGATCACCTGGGTCAGGCTCGGGCGGTCGGCGTAACCCACCAGCACGTGCAGCAGTTCGCCGGGCACGCTCGATTCGGCGAGCCACGCCGAGCTGTCCCACAGCGGCTCCACCAGGCCCGGCAGCACGCCGGCCTGCACGAGTAACGCGGCGGCCTGGCCGGCCATGCCGGCCGCGAGCAGCACGATCATCCAACCGGTCACCGCGAAGAGGTGGCGCGCCGGGATGCCGAGCAAACCGAAGTACATCAGTGCGCCGGCCGCGGCCCCGGCGGCGAGTCCGGCGAGGGCGCCGGTCCACATCGCGCCAGGGGCCGTTCCGCCGGCGGCGATGCCGGACAGGAACAGCACGACCTCGGAGCCCTCGCGCAGCACCGCGAGGCCGACCACCAGCGCGAGGACGGACAGGGGACGCGTGCCTGCGCCCACGTCGTGCCCGACCGCGCGCATCTCGCGCGCGATCGCGGCGCCGTGCCCGGCCATCCAGATGGAGTGCCACGCGAGCATGACGACGGCCGCGAGCAGGATGGCGGCGTTGAGCACTTCCTGGCCGACGCCCTCGAAGGCGCGCGCGATGGACTCGGCGCCGGCGGCCACCAGCAGCGCGCCGAGGACGCCCGCGCCCACGCCGCCGGCGATCCAGCGGCGGCTGCCGGCCACGCCGCGCGAGGCGGCGAGCACGATGCCGAGCACCAGCGCGGCCTCGAGGACTTCGCGAAAGACGATGACCAGGGAGCCCGTCACGCGCGCCCCGTCACTTGACGACCAGCCAGCCGCGCGCCGTCGACGGATTGAACTCGCCGAAGAACTCGTAGCGGCCCGGCTTCAGCGGGCCGACGAACACGACGACCTGGCCGGTGCCGGGCACGATCTTCTCGCGACCGAGGTCGTGGCTCTCGAACTCCTCGGGCGTGCGGTCCTGGTTCTCGATCACCAGCGTCACCTTGGTGTCCGCCGGGATGGTCACCTCGTCCGGCGAGAAGCGGTGGTCCTTGATCACGATGCGGACCTCCGGCCGCCCGGCCAGCGCCGGGCCCGGGAGCACGGCCGTGGCGAGGCCCGCCAGGGCGAGCAACAGGGGCAGTGGGTGTCGGCGCATCGGGGCGGGACCGGGTTGCCTGAGGATGGTGCCATTATATGCAAACGATAATCGTTCGCAACTAGAAATGCATCCAGGGCAGTCGACCCGCCCGGACGTCGGCGATCGAGACTCGGTCCGATTGGCAGGCGTCGCGATCGCGGGCAACATTGCGCGCGAGGGAGGGCCCGCAGCGGACGTGCCGGTGCTGCGGAGCCAGGGAACGTACCCATCGAAGGAACGCGTTTGAAGCACCGCGAACTCTCGTTCGAAGGCGCCGGCGGGGTTCCGCTGTTCGGCCAGGCCTGGCTGCCGGAGACGGCCGTCACGTCGGTCGTGGTCGTCGCGCACGGCCTCGGCGAGCACAGCTCGCGCTACCAATGGCTCGCGGAGCGGCTCGTCGCCCAGGGCCGCGCGGTGTATGCGCTCGACCACCGCGGCCACGGGCGTTCGGGCGGGCCGCGCGCGAACATCGAGCGGTTCGCGCACGTCGTGTCCGATTTCTGCACCTGGGTCGGCCGCGCGCGCCGCCAGCACCCCGACGTGCCGGCGTTCCTCTTCGGACACAGCATGGGCGGCGCGATCGCCTTCGCCAGCGCGGCGCGCGTGCAGGACACGCTCAGCGGGCTGGTGCTGTCTGGGCCAGCGCTCGGCGCGGGTGACGCCGTGCCGGCTCTGCAGTGGCTGTCGGCCCGCGTGCTGTCGCTCATCGCGCCGAACACCGGCGTGCTGAAGCTGCCCGCGACCGCCGTGAGCCGCGACCGCGAGGTCGTGCTGGCCTACGAGAACGACCCGCTCGTCATGCACGGCGCGATCCCCGCGCGCACGGTGGTGGAACTGCTGCAGGCGATGGCGACCTTCCCGGCGCTCGCGAAGCAGCTGCGCCTGCCGGTGCTCGTGCAGCACGGCACGGCCGACTCGCTCGTCCCGCTCGAGGCGGCGCGTGCCGTCCACCACGCGATGGCCTCGCGCGACCGCACGTTCCGCCCCTACGAGGGGCTCTACCACGAGATCTACAACGAACCGGAGCGCGAGCAGGTCCTGGCGGACCTGCTCAGGTGGCTGAGCCTGCACGCGGCGGCGTGAGGCCCCGCGGCCCCGCGTGCCGCGTCGCCTCCAGCAGCCTGCGCGTGCGCGCCTCGACCTTGCGCGCGCCTTCGGTGAGCAGGAACTCGCGGAACGACGCCGCGGCGGGCGGCAGCCAGCGCTCGCCGTGGTGCACGACGTACCAGGTGCGCTGGATCGGCGTGAAGTCGATGTCGAGCCGCTGCAGCGCGCCGGTCTCGAGCTCGAGGAACAGCGTGTGCATCGAGGTGAGGCTGATGCCGAGCCGCGACATGACCGCGTGCTTGACCATCTCGTTGCCCGTCACCGTGATGCGCTCGCGCGGCACGATGCGGTGCAGTTCGAGGAAGCCGTTCAGCATCGAGCGCGTGCCCGAGCCCGCCTCGCGCTGCACGACGCTCTCGTGGCGCAGCTCGATCGGCGCCACGCCCTGCGCCGCGGCCAGCGGGTGGCCCGGCCAGGCGATGAACACGTGGGGGTTCACGGCGAGCGGCTCGTGCACCAGCACGTCGGTCGGCAGCACCACGCTGTCTTGCTTCGCCTCGGGCCCGCGGCCCATCAGCGCGAGGTCGACCTCGCCCTCGAGCAGGCGCCGCGAGAGTTCCTCGCGCGAGGACACGGCCATCTGCACCGAGACGCCGGGCAGGCGCTCGCGGAACTCCGCCAGCAGCGGCGGCAGGATGTGGGTGCCGGTCGCGAGGATGCCGAGGTGCAGCGTGCCGTCGTCGGCCTTCTTGAGCGCGTCCATTTCCTTGGCGAAGTGCGAGATGCGCACGTGCACGTCGTTGGCGGCCGCAAGCGCCCGCTCGCCGGCGACCGTCAGCCGCAGCCGGCGCCCGATGCGGTCGAACACCGGGACCCCGAGCACGCGCTCCAGCTGCTGGATCTGCTGGGTGACGGCCGGGCCCGTCATGTGCAGCGACTGCGCGGCCCGGGTCATGGAGCCGGAATCGGCGACCGCCCGCAGCACCTGGAGCTGGCGGAAGTTCAGGTGGCGTGGATCCATAAGTAAGACTTAGTACAAAAGCAATAAAGTCTAAGTATTAATTATCTGAAGCCCACCATAAAGTCCACCCACTCGCAGTTTCAAGGCCCCGGAGGGCGGACAGATGGTCAAGGCAGCAGATCGCTACAAGGCCGGCGTGCTCAAGTACAAGGAGATGGGGTACTGGGTGCCGGGGTACGAACCCAAGCCGACGGACGTCGTCGCCGTCTTCCGCATCACGCCCCAGGACGGGGTGGACCCCGAGGAGGCCGCCGCCGCCGTGGCCGGCGAGTCGTCGACCGCCACCTGGACGGTGGTGTGGACCGACCGCCTGACCGCCTGCGAGAACTACCGCGCCAAGGCCTACGAGGTGCAGCCGGTGCCGGGCACCCCGGGCCAGTACTTCGCGTACATCGCCTACGACCTCGACCTGTTCGAGGAGGGCTCGATCGCGAACCTCACCGCCTCGATCATCGGCAACGTCTTCAGCTTCAAGCCGCTGAAGGCCGCGCGCCTCGAGGACATGCAATTCCCCGTCGCTTACGTGAAGACCTTCCGCGGCCCGCCCACCGGCATCGTCGTGGAGCGCGAGCGCCTCGACAAGTACGGCCGCCCGCTGCTCGGCGCCACGATCAAGCCCAAGCTCGGCCTCTCCGGCAAGAACTACGGCCGCGTGGTGTACGAGGCGCTCGTCGGCGGCCTCGACTTCACCAAGGACGACGAGAACATCAACTCGCAGCCGTTCATGCACTGGCGCGACCGCTTCGGCTTCTGCATGGAAGCGGTGCAGAAGGCGCAGGCGGCGAGCGGAGAGGTGAAGGGTCACTACCTGAACATCACCGCCGGCACGATGGAAGAGATGTACAAGCGCGCGGAGTTCGCCAAGCAGCTCGGCTCGTGCATCCTCATGGTCGACCTGGTGATCGGCTGGACGGCGATCCAGTCGATGTCCAACTGGGCGCGCGACAACGACATGATCCTGCACATGCACCGCGCCGGCCACGGCACGTACACGCGGCAGAAGTCGCACGGCGTGTCGTTCCGCGTGATCGCCAAGTGGCTGCGCCTCGCGGGCGTCGACCACCTGCACGCCGGCACGGCGGTGGGCAAGCTCGAGGGCGACCCGCTCACGGTGCAGGGCTACTACAACATCTGCCGCGACACCTACACGACCAGGGACCTGCCGCGCGGCATCTTCTTCGACCAGGACTGGGCGGGCCTGCGCAAGGTCATGCCGGTCGCCTCGGGCGGCATCCACGCCGGCCAGATGCACCAGCTGATCGACCTGTTCGGCGACGACGTGGTGCTGCAGTTCGGCGGCGGCACGATCGGCCACCCGATGGGCATCCAGGCCGGCGCCACCGCGAACCGCGTCGCGCTGGAGGCGATGGTGCTCGCGCGCAACGAGGGCCGCGACATCAAGAACGAGGGCCCGGAGATCCTCGCCACCGCGGCGAAGACCTGCAAGCCCCTCGAGGCCGCCCTGATGACCTGGAAGGACGTCGCCTTCAACTACACCTCGACCGACACCTCGGACTTCGTGCCGCAGGTCAGCCTCGCCTGAGCGAGAGGAGAACACCCATGAAGATCACGCAAGGCACTTTCTCCTTCCTGCCGGACCTGACGGACGAGCAGATCGGCAAGCAGGTCGACTACGCGCTCGCCAACAACTGGGCCGTCTCGGTCGAGTTCACCGACGATCCGCACCCGCGCAACACCTACTGGGAGATGTGGGGCATGCCCATGTTCGACCTGAAGGACGCGGCCGGCGTGCTGGCCGAGGTGCGCGCCTGCCGCAAGGCGCACCCGGACTGCTACATCAAGCTGAACGGCTTCGATTCGACGCGCGGCTTCGAGACCATGCGCATGTCGTTCATGGTGCACCGGCCCAAGGTCGAGGCGAAGTACAGGCTGCGCCGCGACGAGCACGAGGGCCGGCTGATCCGCTACACGCTCGAGCGCGCATGAGCGGGACCGTCGACCTGCAGGCGGAACTCCGTGACTCCGGCGTCACGGAGGTCCTCGACGAGCTCGATCGCGACCTGGTCGGGCTCGTCCCGGTCAAGACGCGCATCCGCGAGATCGCGTCGCTGCTGGTGGTCGATCGGGCCCGCGCGGCCCTGGGCGTCGAGGGCAGCAAGCCCTCGCTGCACATGTGCTTCACGGGCAACCCGGGCACCGGCAAGACCACCGTGGCGATGCGGATGGCGACCATCCTGCACCGCCTCGGACACGTCCGTAAGGGCCACCTCGTCGCCGTGACGCGCGACGACCTCGTCGGCCAGTACATCGGCCACACGGCGCCCAAGACCAAGGAAGTGCTCAAGCGCGCGATGGGCGGCGTGCTGTTCATCGACGAGGCGTACTACCTCTACCGTCCGGAGAACGAGCGCGACTACGGCCAGGAGGCGATCGAGATCCTCATGCAGGTCATGGAGAACCAGCGCGAGGACCTGGTGGTGATCTTCGCGGGCTACAGGGACCGCATGGACACCTTCTTCCGCAGCAACCCGGGCCTCGGCTCGCGCGTCGCCCACAACATCGACTTCCCCGACTACGGCGTCGAGGAACTCGAGGTCATCGCCGGCAAGATGGTCGCGGGCCTCGGCCTCAAGCTCTCCGCGGCCGGCGCGAAGGCGCTGTCGGACTACCTGCAGCTGCGCATCCGCCAGCCGAACTTCTCCAATGCCCGATCCGTCCGCAACGCGCTCGACCGGGCCCGGCTGCGCCAGGCCCGCCGGCTGCTCGAGGCCGGGCGCGTCGATGCCGACATGCTCGTGACGCTCGAGGCCGAGGATTTCCTCGCCAGCCGCGTGTTCGCCGCGGCCAGTGCCTGACCGATTCAAGGAGTGACCATGCTGAACCCCGGCCACACGACGCTCTCCAAGTTCCTCATCCAGAACGTGCCGGAGGGACCGCACGGGCGTGAACTCGCCGCGCTGCTGGTCGACGTGGCCGCGGTGATCAAGGCGATCTCGGCCGCGGTCGGCAAGGGCCCGCTGTCCGGCATGTCCGGCCTCGCGGGTTCCGAGAACGCGCAGGGCGAGTCGCAGAAGAAGCTCGACGTCGTGAGCGACGAGCTGTTCGTGCGCGGCATCGAGTGGAGCGGACTCGTCGGGGCGCTCGCCTCCGAGGAGATGGAGGACGTGCACTTCGTCGAGGGGAACGGCCGGCTCGCGCTGGTGTTCGACCCGCTCGACGGCTCGAGCAACATCGACGTCAACGTCGCCATCGGCTCGATCTTCTCCGTGCTGGCGCTGCCCGAGGGCGCGTCCACGGCCGACGCCGTGATGCAGCCGGGCACGCGGCAGCTGGCGGCCGGCTACGCGATCTACGGGCCGTCCACCCAGCTCGTGCTGACGGTCGGCACGGGCACGCACGGCTTCACGCTCGACCGCGAGATCGGCACCTTCATCCTGACCAACCCGGGCATCCGCATCCCCGAGGAGACCTCCGAGTACTCGATCAACGCCTCGAACCGGCGCTTCTGGGAACCCCCGGTGCAGCGCTACGTCGACGAGTGCAAGGCCGGCAAGGAAGGCCCGCGCGGCCGCGACTTCAACACCCGCTGGGTGGCCTCGCTGGTGGCGGACATCCACCGCATCCTGATGCGCGGCGGCATCTACCTCTACCCGCGCGACCAGAAGGAAGCCAACCGCCAGGGCCGCCTGCGCCTGATGTACGAGGGCAACCCGATCGCCATGCTCATCGAGCAGGCCGGCGGGCAGGCCTCGACGGGTCGCGGCCGCATCCTCGAGGTCGGGCCCGAGCGCCTGCACCAGCGGGTGCCGCTGATCGTCGGCTCGGCGAACGAGGTCGCCCGGGTCGAGCAGTACCACCGCGAGTACGACCGCGGCGAAGACAAGCCCTACAACTCGCCGCTGTTCGGCGAGCGCTCGCTGTTCTCGAACGTCTGACGCGCAGTCCCGGAGAGTCCCCATGTCCGCACGCCATCCGATCATCTCCGTCACCGGCTCGTCCGGCGCCGGCACGACCACCGTCAAGACGACGTTCGAGTGGATCTTCCGCCGCGAGAAGATCGACGCCGCCATCGTCGAGGGCGACGCCTTCCACCGCTACGACCGCATGGAGATGCGCGCGAAGATGAAGGAGGCCGAGGCCGGCGGGAACAAGAACTTCTCCCACTTCGGGCCGGACTCCAACCGCTTCGGCGACCTCGAGGAACTCTTCAAGAGCTATTCGCTGAGCGGCAAGGGCAAGTCCCGCCGCTACATCCACGATGCGGACGAGGCCCAGAAGTACGGCGGCTCGCCCGGCACGTTCACCGAATGGGAGGACATCGGCGAAGGCTCGGACATGCTCTTCTACGAGGGCCTGCACGGCGCGGTGAAGACGCCCGAGCACGACGTGGCGAAGTACGCCGACCTGCTGATCGGCGTGGTGCCGATCATCAACCTCGAGTGGATCCAGAAGCTGCACCGCGACCGCCGCACGCGCGGCTACAGCACCGAGGCGGTCGTCGACACGATCCTGCGCCGCATGCCGGACTACGTGAACTACATCACCCCGCAGTTCTCGCGCACGCACATCAACTTCCAGCGCGTGCCGACGGTGGACACCTCGAATCCCTTCAGCGCCAACGACATCCCGACGCCCGACGAGAGCTTCCTGATCATCCGCTTCGCCAACCCGAAGGGCATCGACTTCCCGTACCTGCTGTCGATGATCAGCGACTCGTTCATGTCGCGCCCGAACACCATCGTCTGCCCGGGCGGCAAGCTGCCGCTCGCGATGCAGATCATCCTCACGCCGCTGATCCTGCGGCTGATGGACACGAAGAAGCGCGCGTACTGAGCCGAGGCGGGTTCAGCCGAGGACGCGCCGCATCAGCGGCGCGAGCCTGCGCATGCCGGCGACGGCGCCGGCGGCGGCCACGCCGCCCATCATCGCCCCGGTGACGCCGCAGGACATCACGTCCTGCCCGGTGAGGTAGAGGCCCGGGATGCGCGTGCGCGGCCGCAGCCAGCGCTGCTGCAATCGATCGGGATCGTGGTCGAGGCCGTACAGCTCGCCGCGTTCCCAGCCGCAGAACCACTGCATCGACAGCGGCGTGGAGACTTCCCAGTAGGCGACCCGGCCGCGCACCTGCGGCACCCTTTCGTACAGCACCTCGAGCAGCCGCTCGCCGTAGGACTGCTTGAGGGCCTCGTAGCCTTCGCCGCGCCGGCCCCACGTCGTCCCGGCCCAGCGCTCGAAGATCGAGTAGGGCGCCGGCGCGACGATTTCGATCGTCGCCTTGCCGGGACAGCGGCGCTCGAAGTCCGGGTCCTTGGCCGAGGGAAACGACAGGTACACCACCGGGAACGGCCCGGTCGGGTCGCGCTCGAAGCGTTCGACCGCGCCGTCGTAGTCGTTGTCCGGATAGACCCAGTAGTTCGTGCGCGGCAGGCCGAGTTCCGCCGCGGTCGCCTCGAGCCCGATGTAGACGCCGACGTGGCCGACGCTCGGACGGACGCGCTGCAGCAGCGTGTCGTAGCCGTGTCGGGCCGCCGCCTCGGCCGGCACGAGCCTCGCCAGGGTATTGACCGCCCCGGCGTCGGAGATCACGCAGCGGGCCTCGATCTCGTGCCCGTCGGCCATGCGCACGCCGCGTGCGCGGCCCTCCCGCAGCACGATCTCCGCGACCCGCGCATAGGTGAACACCTCGCCGCCCGCGGCGCGGATCTTCGGCAGGATGGTGTCCGCGATGCGCGACGCTCCCCCGACCGGGTAGTAGCCGCCGTGCAGGTAGTGCTTCGCGATCATCGCCTGCACGACGAACGACGAGCGCTTCGGCGGCAGGCCCATGTCGCCCCATTGCCCGGTCAGCACGGCGATCAGCTCGGGGTCCGCCGTGAGGTCCGAGAGCACGTCCCAGGTCGTGCGCTGGAAGCTGCGCGGCAGGCGCGCGCGCAGGAACGGACCCGCCACGGCCGCCGCCCACGGCGGCAGCGTCCGGTCGAGCGCCAGCAGGCGCATGCCGCGCGACACCTCGCCGAGCAGCTCGAGGTACCGGTCGATGGCGCGCGCCTCGCGTGGAAAGGACTGCACGAGGTTGTCGCGGAACGCGTCCTTGCCCGCGACCGCGTCGTAGCTGCGCCCGCCGATGAAGAAGCGGTCGTAATGCGCGTCCATCGGCGCCCACTCGAGCCGGCCGCCGCTCAGGAAGTCCATCAGCCGGCGCACGGTGGTCGGCCGGCCCATGTCGCCGAGGTAATGCACGCCGACGTCCCACTCGTAGCCGGCGCGCTCGTAGCTGTGCGTCGCGCCGCCCGCCGTGTAGTGCTGCTCCAGCACGGCGACGCGCCAGCCGAGTTCGGACAGGAGCGCCGCGACCGTCAGCCCGCCCATGCCGGAGCCGACGACGACGGCGTCGTACGGCCCGCCGAGGCGGGCAGGGCGGTAGCGCAGGCCGATGCGCAGCGCGCTGGATTTCGCTGGGGTCACGCCGGCAGCTTAACCCAGGGCGTGCAGTTGACTTAAGCGGGCCCGCGCCGCCCGCCGGGCGCGCGGCCGGTCACAGTTCCGCACCGCGGGCCGGCTTCGGCGGTCGGCGTGTCGTAGCTTGGCGGCCGGCAAACCCGTCGCGAGGCGGGGACGCAAAGCCACCGGTCCGCGCCCGCGCGCGGACGGCGGGGCTGCCACCTCGGGGGGTGCGCGATGGCGGTGACGACGACGCGTCGGAGGAAGGTGCTGGCGGGCTGCGTGTGCGGCCTGCTGCCGCTCGCCGCCCTGGCGGGCGAGACCGGGCCGGTCCGCGCGCACTCGTTCCAGGAACTCGTCTCCGGTGCCCGCGCCCTGATCCACGACGGCACCACCCACTTCGAGAGCATGCTGAAGAGCCGCTTCCGCGCGCTCGACCGCGACACGCCGCAGTGGCTCCGCGAACAGACCCGGGATGGATTCGACGTCGACGCGACGGCGGAGGACGACTCCCTGCAACTCGTCGTGCAGCAGGACCGCCGCGACGGCGCCGACCTCCTGACCCTGCGTTATCCCCTGGTGAACGTCGGCGGCCTGCGCACCTACGCGGGCGCGGGCCTCAGTCAGGCCGAGTACTACGCGCCGAGCGCGGGCGAGGGACTGCCGGACGTGATCACGCGCCGCAACCGGCACCGCTCGCTCGGCGGGGCCGCCGAACTCGGGGCCGAGCTGCGCGTGACGGAGCAGCTGCGGGTGAATGCCGACCTGCGCTGGATCGACCTCGATGCCGAGGCGAGCCTGCTGCGGGTCGACGAGGGCCTGGTTGGCGCCGACCCCGTCTCGGTCGGCATCTCCCTGGGCTGGCGCTTCCGCTGACGGGACTCGTCCCGCGGGCAGTGCCCGCGCTCAGGCGGACGGGATGAACTCGTCGTCGCCCTGCTGCTCCCGCTCGAACTTCAGGAACTGGTAGTAGCCGCAGTCCTTGCCCTCGGGATAGATGCGGCAGACGCTCGGCCGCGCCTCGTAGATCGTGCAGCGGCGCTTCACGGGGTCGAGGAAGCGGCAGACCGAGGCGAAAATCGTGTCCTTGCGGTGCCGCAGGAGCTGCTCGTCCAGCTCCTTCGTTCGGTACCGGTACGTAAAGCGCTGACGCGCCGCGTCGGCGGCGATGCCAAAATGCCTGGCGAGGCGCTCGATGTCGAAGTCGCTCACGGCGATGCGCGGGTAGCTGCAGCAGTAGGCCGGGCACTGGGCGCAGTCGTAGCGGGGGCGGGCTCGTTTCATGCGGGACGGACCGATGCGAAAAGTCGCGCAGTGTAGCCTCGCCGGGCGGGCGAAGCCATGAACGTCGAGGCCGGCTGGCACGCCCGCACGGCCGACGAGGCCTGCGCGAGCCTGGGCAGCGCGTCCGGCGGGCTCGCCCAGGCCGAGGCGGCGGCGCGCCTGGCGCGCGACGGTCCCAACGCGTTGCCCGCGCCGCCGGCCGACGGCTGGCTCACGATCGGCCTGCGCCAGCTGCGCAGCCCCCTGGTCTACGTCCTGCTCGCGGCGGCCGGCGGCTCGCTGCTGCTCGGCCACTACTCCGATGCCGGCTTCATCGGCTTCGTGCTGCTGGTGAACTCCGTGCTCGGCGGCTGGCAGGAGTGGCGTGCCGCGCGCCAGAGCCGGGGCCTGCAGCAGCTCGTCCGCGTGCGGGCCACGGTGCTGCGCGACGGCGACGCCCGCGTCGTGGACGCCGACGACCTGGTGGCCGGCGACGTGGTCACGCTGGAGAGCGGGCAGCGCGTGCCCGCCGACCTGCGCCTGCTCGGCACGCATGGCCTCGAGATCGACGAGGCCCTGCTGACGGGCGAGTCCCTGCCCGTGGCGAAGGACGCCGCGTGGCTGGGTCGCGTGGAGACGGTGCTGGCCGACCGGCGCAACATGGCACACGCCGGCACGACGGTGGTGCGCGGCCGGGGGCACGGCCTCGTCGTCGCGACCGGCCCCCGCACCGAGGTCGGCCGCCTCGCCGATGCGCTGACCGCCACCGCGGGCGGCAAGCCGCCGCTGACCGAGCGCATGGAGCGCTTCAGTCGCCTCGTCGCGATCGTCGTGCTGGCGGCGGCGCTGCTGATCGGCCTGGTCGCGGTGCTGGTGCACGGCCAGTCGTGGTTCGAGATGTTCCTGTTCGGGGTCGCGCTGGCGGTCTCGGCCATTCCCGAGGCCCTGCCCGTGGCCGTGACGATCGCGCTCGCCATCGCGGCGCGACGCATGGCGGCCCGCGGCGCGATCGTGCGCCAGCTGCCGGCGGTCGAGGGGCTCGGCAGCTGCACGCTGATCGCGAGCGACAAGACCGGCACGCTCACCTGCAACGAGCTGACCGTGCGCGAGGTCTATCTCGGCGTCGATGCGCCGCTCGCGGTCACCGGCGCGGGTTACGAGCCGCTCGGCGAGATCGTCGGCAGCGAACTGCTGACGGGCGGTCGCGTCAACCTGCGCCGCACGCTCGAGATCGCGGTGGCCTGCAACGAGGCCGACCTGCTGCGCCGCGACGGCGCCTGGATCGCGCGCGGCGATCCCACCGACATGGCCCTGCTGGCGCTGGCGGGCAAGGCAGGCGTCTCGCGCGAGGCGTTCGTCGCCGGCTGCCCGGAGGTGAGCCGCATTGCGTTCGAGCCCGAGCGCCAGTACGCCGCGACGTTCCACCGCCGCGACGGCGGCACCTGGCTCGCGGTCAAGGGGGCGCCGGAGCGCGTGCTCGCCATGTGCGCGCTCGATGCGCGCGAGGTCCTGTCCATCCGCGCGATGGCCGAGGAGATGGCGTGCCGCGGGCAGCGCGTGCTCGCGCTCGCGAGCCTGCAGTCGCTGCAGCCGATGCGTCCCGGCGAGACGCCGGCCGAGCCGGGCGGTCTGGAGTTCGCGGCGCTGCTCGGCCTCGTCGATCCGCTGCGCCCCGGCGCGCGCGAGGCCGTGGCCCGCTGCAGGCAGGCGGGCGTGCGCGTGATCATGGTCACCGGCGACCATCCCGCGACGGCCGCGGCGATCGCGCGGGAACTCGGCATGGAGGCGGCGGACGGGGACGTGGTCTCGGGCGTCGACCTCGACTTCGCCGAGCCGGCCGCGGTGGAGTCCGCGCTGTGCCGCGCGAGCGTGTTCGCCCGCGTCACGCCGGTGCAGAAGCTCGCCATCGTCGACGGCGCGCGCCGCCTCGGACACTTCGTCGCGGTCACCGGGGACGGCGTGAACGACGCGCCGGCCCTGCGGTGCGCCAACATCGGCGTCGCCATGGGCCGCGGCGGCACCGACGTCGCCCGCGAGTCCGCCGACCTCGTGCTCAGCGACGACAACTTCGCCACGATCGTCGCCGGCGTGGAGGAGGGGCGCATCGCCTACCAGAACATCCGCAACGTGGTGTACCTGCTGACCGCCGCCGGCATCGCCGAGGTGCTCACGGTGGGCGTCGCGGTGATCGCCGGCCTGCCCCTGCCGCTGCTGCCGGTGCAGCTGCTGTGGCTCAACCTCGTCACCAACGGCATCCAGGACGTCGGGCTCGCGTTCGAGCGCGGACGCGGCGACGAGCTGCGCCAGCCGCCGCGCCCGCCGGCCGAGCCGATCTACAACCGCCTCATGCTCGAGCGCGGCGTGCTGGCCGGCGTGTGGATGGCGATGCTAGGCCTCGGCGCGTTCGTGGCGATGCTCGAGTCGGGCGTGGCGCTCGAGCACGCGCGCAGCGGCCTGCTGATGCTGATGGTCCTGATGCAGAATGTCGACGCCATCAACGCGCGCTCCGAGACGGTGCCGGTGCTGCGCCTGCCGCTCGCGAACAACCCGCTGCTGCTGGCGGGCGTCGTGCTCGCGCTGGGCCTGCACCTTGCGGCGATGCACCTGCCGGTGCTGCAGTCCGTGCTCGCACTGCAGCCGCCGACCGCGCGCGAATGGCTCGCCCTGCCGCTCGTCGCGGCCAGCCTGCTGCTGGTGATGGAGGTGCAGAAACTGAGCTGGCGCTGGCGGCGCGGCGGCGTTCAGCGCGACTGAGCGGGCCAGCGCGCGACCCGCAGCAGGCCGCCCGCGAGGTGACCGGGGCCGGCCGCCTCGAGCGACACGCGTCCTTCGCCGCGCCGCAGGTCGAAGTCGCCGAGCCTGATCCAGCGCGCGCCCCACTGCGTCTGGTCGAGCCGTACGCGGGTCGTGCCGTCGGCGTGCGTCACGACGTAGTCGACGGCCGCCGCATTGCCGGCGAGCGCCGGATACCAGACGGCGAGTTCGTAGCGGCCGGCCTGCGGCGCATCGACGGCCCAGGCCGGGGCCGGGCCGGCGACGGGTGCGAGGTAGCGGGGCGCCGGCAGGCCGCGCGCGAGGTCGAGTCGCGCGACCAGCAGTTCGGTGAAGCGAGCGAGTCGCGGGACGTCCCAGGGCTCGGCCTCGCGCGCGTCCCGGCCGTTCGAGAAGGCGGCGACGACCAGGCGACGGCCGTTCGGCAGCTCTGCGTACAGGATGTCCTCCAGGGTGTCGAACGCCGAGCCCACCTTGTTCTCGTGCACGCTGCCCGGCGGCAGGCCACCGCCGAGCGCGCTGTGGCCCGAGAAGGTCGGGCGACGCAGCAGCGAGCGCATGTAGTCGCGGGCCTGCGGCTCGAGCGCGCCGCTCTGGATCGCGAGCATCAGCCGGACGGCACCGTCGGCCGTCATCGCATTGCGGCCGAGGCGCTGCCACGCGAGCCGCTCGAGGTTGGCCGGCTCCTCGCCGGAATTGGTCGGGTAGGTCTTGGTGAACAGCCGCTGCGGGCCGAGCAGACCCGCCGACTCCAGGACGCGTTCGGTGTAGCGACGTCGCTCGATCCAGGCCTCGACGTCCGCGCCTTCCACCGGACCGTCCGGCGCACCGCTGACGGCATCGACCACGCGGCCGGTCGCGACGTTGTCGGAGTCCACGATCATCGGGCGCACGTCCGCGTCCAGGCAGTCCGGCGCCCGGCCCTGCGCGGCGCACCAGTGCACGGCGCCGACCAGGAACGCCAGCTTCACGCAGCTCGCCGGGTACGCGGGCACCCCGCCCTCGAACTCGCCGTGCCGCCAGCGTCCGTCGGCGTCCTCGACCAGCGCGGCGACGTGCAGGCGATCGAACGGCTGGCCGGCGAGGAACTCCGCGCGGGCCCGCACGACCGCGTCCTGCACCGCCGGATCGTCCACGATCCGCGGCAGGCCCGGAGCCGGCGCCGCCGCGGCGGTGCCCGCCAGGGCGAGGGCGATCGCGGCGGCCTCGACCAGCAGCGCGGTCCCGACCTTCACGCGTCCCTGCATCACGGCACCGACCAGCCACAGCACGACGACCAGCACGATCGCGGGCGGCACCGAGGCGGCGAGCGGGCGCTGCTCCGCGCCCCACAGCAGCGCGACGGTGGCCAGGATCGCAGCGGTGAGCTGCAGCACGGCGAACCAGCGCGCCGCGCGGCCCATCGGCGGGTCGTAGCGACGCACGCCCGCGAGGTCGAACGACGGCGCGGGCGCGGCGCCCGCCGCGGCGGGCTGCCAGCCCGGCGGCAGGAGCCAGACCTTCAGCTTGTCGATCGCGCGTGGCGTGGCCGCCGATTTGCGCGCGAGCGCCGCGTACACCTCGAGGTTGGCCCACAGCGGGTCCCAGGACTCGAGCGGCGTGCGCGTGCCGTAGACGCAGGGCTCGCTCTCCTCGACGAACGTGCCGAACAGGCGGTCCCAGGCCATGAAGATGCCGCCGTAATTGCGGTCGATGTAGCGGTCGTTGACGGCGTGGTGGACGCGGTGGTTGGACGGCGAGGCGAACCAGCGGTCGAACCAGCCGAGCTTGCCGACCAGCTCGGTGTGGATCCAGTACTGGTAGAGCAGGTCGACGATCGCCGCCACGGCGAACATCTCCGGCGGCACGCCCGCGACGGCCATCGGCAGGAAGAAGATCCAGGTCAGCAGCGCGCTGCTGCTGGTCTGGCGCAGGGCCGTGCTGAGGTTGTAGCAATGGCTCTGGTGGTGCACGACGTGCTCGCCCCAGAACACCGCGACCTCGTGGCCGGCCCGGTGGTCCCAGTAGTAGCAGAAGTCGTAGAAGACGATGGCGAGCGCCCACGCCCACCAGGCGTCCGTCGGCCACTGCCCGAGCGCGACGTGCTCGAACACGACGACGTAGATGCCGTAGTTCAGCACCCGCATGAACAGGTTCGCGATCTGGCTGAGCACGCCGAGGCTCAGGCTGTTGACCGCGTCGTTCAATCGATAGGCCGGCACCCCCCGCGCGCGCGCCCAGAGCGCCTCGACGAGGATCATCAGGAAGAACACGGGCGTCGCGATCGCGATGGCCTTGCCCATCGTCTCAGCCCTCGACGTGCCAGTCGCGCGCGCGCTCCACGGCGCGCGACCAGTGGCGCAGGCGCGCGGCCGCCTCGTCGCGCGACATGACCGGCTCGAAGCGGCGCTCGACCCGCCACTTCGCGGCGACCTCGGCCGGCGTGGCCCAGTAGCCGACGCCGAGTCCCGCGAGGTACGCGGCGCCGAGTGCCGTGGTCTCGGTGACCCGCGGGCGCACGACCGGCACGCCGAGCAGGTCGGCCTGGAACTGCATCATCAGGTCGTTCGCGGTGGCGCCGCCGTCGACGCGCAGCTCGACGAGCGGCTGGCTCGCGTCGCGCTGCATGGCGGCGAGCACCTCGGCGCTCTGGAACGCGATGGCCTCGAGCGCCGCGCGCGCGATGTGCTCGCGGGTCGTGCCGCGCGAGAGCCCGACAATGGTGCCGCGCGCGTAGGCGTCCCAGTGGGGACTGCCGAGCCCGGTGAACGCGGGCACGAGGTACACGCCCCCGCTGTCGGGCACGCTCGCGGCGAGCGGCTCGACGTCCGCCGAGCGCTCGATGATGCCGAGGCCGTCGCGCAGCCACTGCACCACGGCGCCGCCGACGAACACCGCGCCCTCGAGCGCGTAGTGCCGGCCGTCGGTGTGCCAGGCGAGGGTGCTGAGCAGGCGATTCGCCGAGGCCAGCGGCGCGCGGCCGGTGTTCATCAGCATGAAACAGCCGGTGCCGTAGGTGTTCTTGGCCAGGCCGCGGGTAAAACAGCTTTGCCCGAACAGCGCGGCCTGCTGGTCGCCCGCGATGCCCGCGACGGCGATGGGGCCGTCGAAGACGCCCGCGGCCGTCTCGGCGTAGACCTCGCTGGAGGCGCGGACCTCGGGCAGGACCTCGCGGGGGATGTCGAGGAGCGCGAGCATGGCGTCATCCCAGGCGCCCGCGCCGAGGTTGAAAAGCATGGTGCGCGAGGCGTTGCCGGGATCGGTGGCGTGGACCGCCCCGCCCGTGAGGTTCCAGAGCAGCCAGGAATCGATGGTGCCGAAGGCCAACTCGCCGCGGCGGGCGCGATCCCGGGCGCCGGGCACGCGGTCGAGGATCCAGCGCAGCTTGCTGCCGGAGAAGTAGGCATCGATGACCAGGCCTGTCGCGCGCCGCATGGCTTCGGCGTGTCCATCGCGCCGGAGCAACTCGCAGAACCCGGCCGTGCGCCGGTCCTGCCAGACGATGGCGTTGTGAATCGGCGCGCCGGTGGCGCGGTCCCAGACGACCGTCGTTTCCCGTTGGTTGGCGATGCCGACGGCGGCGATGTCCGCGGCCGAAAGCCCGGCCTCGGCCAGG
>JBPOHK010000139.1:0-9062 GCA_052035645.1 Pseudomonadota bacterium | reverse complement strand
CGCAGACGCGCAGCAGGTCGGCGAACACGCCCGCCGCGGTGACGGCCGGACCGGCGCCCGGACCCTGCACGATCAGCGGGTTCTTGTCGTAGCGCGCGGTCTGGAAGCGCACGATGTTGTCGGTCAGCGCGATGTTGGCGAAGGGATGCGACCTCGGCAGCTCGACCACGCCCACCTGGGCCCGGCCCTCGGCATCGACGGAACCGACGTAGCGCAGCACGTGGTCCTTGACCTGCGCGGCGCGCAGTCGCGCGAGCATCGTCTCGTCGTAGCCGGCCAGCCGGTCGAGGAATTCGTCGATGCCGCAACCGGACAGCGTCTCGGGCACGAGACTCTCCACCTTCACGTCGGCCATCTCGATGGCGAGGCCCATCTCGCGGCCGAGGATGATCAGCTTGCGCGCCACGTCCATGCCCGAGAGGTCGTCGCGCGGATCGGGCTCGGTGTAGCCGAGTGCCTTGGCCTGGCGGACCACGGTCGAGAACGGCTCGCTGCCGTCCCAGGTGTTGAACAGGTAGGCCAGCGTGCCCGAGAACATGCCCTCGATGCGCCGGATCTCGTCGCCGGTCTCGCGCAGGTCGCGCAGCGTCTGGATCACCGGCAGCCCGGCCCCGACCGTCGCCTCGTACAGGTAATGGGTGCCGGCCGTGCGGCGCGCGCTCTTCAGGCGCTCGTAATCGGCGATGCTCGCGCTGTTCGCCTTCTTGTTGGGCGTGACGACGTGGATGCCCTCGGACAGCCAGCGCGCATAGTGCTTGGCGACCTCCGCGCTGGCGCTGCAGTCGATGATGACCGCGTGCGGATAGGCGTCGACGTGCACGTGGTCGGCGAAGCGCTCGAGGTCCAGCGCGTCGCCGCCGGCAGCGTACTCGTCGCGCCAGCGCGCGAGGTCGATGGCCGGGTCCGCGAGGCGCATGCGACGCGAGCCGGCCACGGCGCGCAGGCGCAGGTCCAGCTTGAAGTCGCGGCGCAGGCGGTCGGCCTGCGAGTGGACCTGGTCGAGCAGCGAGCCGCCGACCAGCCCCGGCCCGATCAGGCCGATCGAGATCGTGTGCGCCGACAGATAGAAGCTCGAGTGCACCGCGCGCAGGCCGCGGGCGCTGCTGCGGCCGTCGATGACGACGGAGATGTTGCGTTCGGAGGCGCCCTGCGCGATCGCGCGCACGTTGACGCCCGCGGCGCCGAGGGCCAGGAACACCTTGGCGGCCACGCCGTGCGCGCCGGCCATGCCGTCGCCGACCACGGCGAGGATGCTGCACGTTCGGTCCACCTCGATGCTGTGGATCTGGCCTTCGCGCAGTTCGGGGTCGAAGGCGCGCCGCACCACGCGCTCGGCGCGGTCGGCCTCGACCTCCGGCACGGCGAAGCAGATCGAGTGCTCCGAACTGCCCTGCGAGATCAGGATCACCGAGATGCCTTCCTCGCGCAGCGCACCGAACAGGCGGTGGGCCGTGCCGGGCACGCCGATCATGCCGGCGCCCTCGAGGTTGAGCAGCGCGATGCGGTCGATGGTCGTGATGCCCTTGACCAGCGGGTCGGGGGCCGTGCGGTCGTGGATCAGCGTGCCGGGCTTGCCGGCGGCGAAGGTGTTCTTGATCCAGATCGGGATGCGCTTCTGGACCGCCGGGGCCATGGTCGAGGGGTGGATGACCTTGGCGCCGAAGTACGCCAGTTCCATCGCCTCGTTGTAGGAGAGCTGGTCGATGACCTGGGCCTCCGGCACCAGCCGCGGATCGGCGCTCAGCACGCCGTCGACGTCGGTCCAGATCACGATCTCGGCCGCATCGAGCAGCGAGCCGAAGATCGAGGCGGAGAAGTCGCTGCCGTTGCGGCCGAGCGTGGTCTGCAGGCCGTGGTTGTCCGTGGCGATGAACCCCGTGATCACCAGCGTGCCGACGAAGTCCGGCGAGACCATCGCCTGCAGGTTGGCGCGGGACTGCTCCCAGCGCACGCCCGGGCCCATCGGGCCCCACTCGACCAGCAGCGCCTTGCGGGCATCCACCCACTGGACGTGCCCCGCGGACAGGCCCCGGCGCCTCAGCAGGCGCTCGAAGGCCCGGGTGGACCAGATCTCGCCGTAGCCGGAGATCAGGTCGCGCATGGTGGTCGAGGCCGCCCGCACCAGCCGGACGGTCTGCAGGATGCCCGCGATGTCCCGGCAGTCGCGGTCCAGGGCCGCCACGTAATCGTCGTAGAGTTCACCCGCGAGCAGGGCCCTTGCGAGGGCAACGTGGCGCTGGCGGACGTCCTCCAGCCGGTCGTCGACCGCCGGATCGTCCTTTTCCGCGAGACCCACCAGCCCCAGCAGGGCGTCGGTGACGCCTTTGCAGGCCGACAGCACCACGCCCTTGCGGGTGGCCGGGTCGGCCTCGATGATCTGGGCGACGCGCTCCATGCAGGCAGCGTCCGCGACGCTCGAGCCGCCGAACTTGTGAACTTTCCAGGCTTGCACTTGGACCACTCGCTTTGGGTCACTCACGCGCAGGCACGCCCCACGTGAGGACGCGGGCGCGAAGCGGGTGGTAACGCACGGGGAACCCTCGAATTCTGTCCCGGGAACTGTAGCTTCTTGCAGCGCGGCAGGCAAACTAGCGCCATGGACGACCCTGCCAGCCAAGGCCTTCACGCGGCGATCCTCGCGGCCGGCCCGTCGACCCGGTTCGGGAGTCCGAAGGCGCTGGTGCGAATCGCGGGCGAGACCGTGCTGACCCGGGCCGTGGCGAATGCCGCCGTCCTCGCCGGCCACTCCGTCACGGTCGTCGTCGGCGCGCACGCGCGCGAGGTCACGCAGGCGTTGCGGCAGCGGGCGGTGTCGATCGCCGTGAATCGGGAGTGGCAGGAAGGCATCTCGAGTTCGATCCGCACGGCCGTGAACGCGTCGCCGCCGGGCAGCTCTGCCCTCCTGCTGCTGCTCGCGGACCAGGTCGCGGTCACCGCGGACGACCTGCGCCGGCTGCACGCCGGCTGGCGCCGCCACCCGGTGCTGATCGCCGCCGCGCTGTACGGCGGTGCGCCCGGCCTGCCGGCCATCTTCCCGCGGTGGGCCTTCGAGGACCTCCAGGCCCTGCGCGGCGACGGCGACCCTCGCCGGATCCTGCGCAAGGCAGTGGACCGGGTGGTCCGGATCCCGATAGCCAACGCGGCGGTCGACCTCGACACCCCCGAGGACCTCCTCGAGGTCGGGGATCGGGACGAAGCTGCCGGCCCCGTCTGAGCGAAGTATTATGTGAACCGCGCGACCTGCGTCGTTTGAGAGACGCGTCGTGGTTTTTCAGCGCGCGAAATGGGGCAATAGCGCGGCGGCTTAGACTCGCCGCGACTGGCTCTCATGGAGATACCGAGCATGCGTCGGACAGCACTTTTCAGCCTCGCCGCCGGACTTTCCCTGTTCGCAGCCCACACGGCGGGCGCGGGTCCCGTGGGCGACCAGTTCCGGGGCGGTGCGTTCGGGCTGCCGTGGAATGCCGGCAAGGGGGCCATCGAGGCCAAGTACCCGGGCGGCCGCTGGGACCAGAACGAGAAGGGCCTCGCCCGCTACTGCGTGCAGAACCGGCAGATGCTGCTCAAGCTGCCGGCCCAGCACCAGACCCGCGAGCTGTGCTTCCTGATCGGTGGCGACGGCACCATGGCGAGCGTCACGGCGCGGATGGAGGCCTCCCTGCCCGCACTGCTCGCCGTCGTGAACCGCACGCGGACGATGTTCGGCGACTTCGACGCCGTGCGCCGCGACGAGGGCGCGATCCAGTCGCGCTCGACCAACATGATCTGGATGAAGGACGCCCCGCTCGTCGTGCAGGTGAGCAGCGGCAACGACCCGGACGGGCGCCCGAACGAGGTCGCCTTCACCGTGGCCGACGAGGGATCGATGTACACGGCGGGCGCCGACAAGGTGTCCAACAAGCCGACGGTCAATCGCTAGACCGCGAATTCTCCGGACGGGATGACCGCGCAGGGACGCGCGGCCCGCCGGATCACACCTGGGTGGCGGGCACGGGGTCGAGGGCCGCAGACGGCTCGGCCGGCAGCATGTCGCCCGCGGCATCGTGGCCCGGCAGCGCGGGGCGCCAACGCACCGCCAGCCAGTCGATCAGCGGCACCCAGGTCGCGAGGTCCTCCTGCAGGAGGGCCCCCTTCATTTCGTGGATGCCGAGCCCGGTCTCGGCCGAGCGGACGTAAGCCTGGGAGTCGCGCAGCACCGCGGCCACCGGGATGCGCATGCTCTGCAGGAACTTCATCAGGCTCGCGTAGGCCTTGGTGTAGCGCCGGGCCCGGTTCGCGACGATCACCAGTCGACGCTCCGAACGGTGCACCTTGCCGACCAGCAGCAGGTCCGCGATGGTGCGCGAGGCCGCATGGATGTCGATCTCCGACGGCATGACCGGCACGACGATGGCGTGCGCGTCGGCCACGAACTGCGGCATCTGCTGGGCACCGACCGCCGCCGGCGTGTCGACGATCAGACGCTCGGTACCCGACGGCGCGCGCCAGGCGAACGCCCGGGTGACGTTCATGCGGGTCTGGAAGGCCGCGATGCCGTGGATCGCCGGGGCGCCCGGCGGCCGCAGCTTCAGCCAGCGCATGCTCGATCCCTGCGGATCGTGGTCCATCAGCGCCACCTGCAGACCGCGCCAGGCGTAATACGCGGCAAGGTTGGTCGCGATCGTCGACTTCCCCGATCCCCCCTTGGGATTCAGGACGACGATCTTCTGCAGTGGCGACGGCTGTTCCATGGTCCCCCGGGGAGGCTGCGCGCGGCCACCGTACCCGAGCGCCGGCCCGGCCGGCAAGGCGACCCGCGATTTCTGCGGATCGCCTGCCGACGTCTGGTCAGTCGCGTTCGGCCCGCACGGCCCCGAGCGCAGCGCGCTCCCTCGCCTCCTCCAGCGCCTGGGCGGCGGCCAGGCGCGCACCCTCGGCCTCGGCCCCGGCCATCGCGATCGCCTCGAGGCCCTTGCCCTGCAGCGCCTGGTTGAGCTTCGGCAGGTCGCTCGCGATGAACGCGGCGGCCCGGTCCTCGACCGCCTTCAGTTCCCCGTCGAGCGCCTCGATCCGCGCGACCTGGTAGTCGCCGGGCCGTCCCTCGTAGGACATCAGCGCGCCATAGGCCTGGTCGAGGTGCTCGCGCAGCCGCTCTTCGCCCGTGATCGCGCCGCCTTCCTTGGTGGCCACGATCTCCTTGCGCAGCGCGTCGATGCCGTCGGCGAACTTCGCCGCCTGGGCCTTGACCGGGTCGCCGGCCGGCAGCGCGCCCGTGCGTGCCAGCGCCAGCGCCTTGAGGCCATTGAGTCGATCGGCGAGGTCCGTCATGCGGCCGAACACCGCATGCGCGTGCATCGCTGCATCGAACTGCGCCTTGCGGTCATCGACCGTGAACGTGGCGCGCCGGTCGAGGCCGACGACCAGCTTCTGCTCGATCACCTGCTCGCCCTTGGTCAGGCGCACCGTGTACTCGCCCGGCAGCACGCGCGGCCCGAAGGCAGCCGAGAACGCCGCCTGCGCCGCCGTCGGCACGCGCGGCGCCTTCGTCTGCATGGACCACACGACGCGGTTGATGCCCTTGCGCTTCGAAGCCGACAGCGTGTCGACCACCTTGCCCGCGGAGTCGAGAATCTCGATCTTCATGCGCCCGAACACGTGGCGCGTCCGCTGGTAGTAGTTGATGACCGCGCCATCCGGAGGGTTGGCGCCGACGAACACCGCGTCGCCGTTGACCCAGCCGCCGTTGCCGCGGATGCGCTGCTGGATCGGCCGGCCCGGCAGGAACGCGACATCCCTGGCCAGCAGCTCCGTCGACAGCGCGCGCAGCGGGGTCAGGTCGTCGACGATCCAGATGCCGCGTCCGTGCGTCGCGATCACGAGGTCGTTGTCGCGGGCCTGGATCGCCAGGTCGCGCACCGCCACCGACGGGAAGTTGCCGCCCTTGAACTCGGCCCAGGTCGCGCCGCGGTCGATGCTGATCCACAGGCCGAACTCGGTGCCCAGGTACAGCACGTTCGCGTTGACCGTGTCTTCCTTGATCACGTGCGCATAGCCGCGGATGCCCTGGCCGGGCCCGGCGATGCGCTGCCACGTGCGGCCGAAGTCCTCCGTGCGGTACGCCCAGGGCTGCATGTCGCCGTAGGTGTGCCGGTCGAAGGTCACGTAGGCCACGCCGGGCGCGAAGTGCCCCGCCTCGACGGTCGAGACCCAGCTCGCCGGCGGCAGGCCTTTCACGTTCTTCACCGTGTTGGTCCAGGTCGTTCCGCCGTCGCGCGTGACCTGTACGTTGCCGTCGTCGGTGCCGACCCAGATCACGCCGGCGTCGCGCGGGCTCTCCGAGATCGCGTAGATCGTCGTGTGCATCTCGGCGGCGGAGTTGTCGACGGTGATGCCGCCCGACTCCTCCTGCCGCTGCTTCGCCGGATCGTTGGTCGTGAGGTCCGGCGAGATGCGCTGCCAGCTCTGGCCGTGGTCGGTGCTCGCGAACAGGAACTGGGCGCCGATGTAGATCTTGCCCTTCACGTTCGGCGAGACGTGGATCGGCGTGTTCCAGTTGAAGCGCAGCTTTTCGCCGGCCCGGGCCTTCGGCTGGATGTCGCGCGCCGCGAGCGTCTTGCGGTGGATGCGGCTGAGGTAGCCGCCCTGCGACTCCGAATAGACGTAGTCGGGGTCGGCCGGATCCGAGAACACCCAGAAGCCGTCGCCGGCCGGCAGCGCCTCCCAGCGGGCATTGGTGATGCCGCCCGGGTACGCCGAATCGCCGATCCAGGAGCTGTTGTCCTGCAGGCCGCCGTACACCTGGTACGGGTCCCGGTCGTCGGTCGACACGTGGTAGAACTGGGACAGCGGCAGGTTCTCGTTCTTCACCCACTTGCTGCCGCCGTCGTAGCTGATGAACAGGCCGCCGTCGTCACCCGTGATGACGTGGCGCGGGTTCGTCGGGTTGATCCAGGTGTCGTGGTGGTCGCCGTGCGTGCCGCCGAGGCCGCCGCCGGCCTGGGAGAAGCTCTTGCCGCCGTCTTCCGAGACGATCAGCGAGTAGTTCACCTTGAACAGGCGCTCGGCATTGGTCGGGTCGACGATCAGGTTCGAGAAGTAGAACGGCCGCCAGACCATCGACTGGCTGCGATCGCGCTCCTCCCAGGTCTTGCCTCCGTCGTCCGAGCGGAACAACGCCGAGCGGGTGCCCTCGATCACCGCGTACACGACGTCGGGCTTCGACGGCGCGATGTCGATGTCCAGCCGGCCCCAGGGCGGCGGCGGCAGGCCCTTCGCCGACTTGTCGTCGAGGCGTTGCCAGCTCTTGCCGCCGTCGCTGGTGAGGAACAGGCCGGAACCCGAGGGCGCGTCGGGGCCGTCGCCGCCCGAGCGGAACGACCAGCCCTTGCGCCGGAAGTCCCACAGGCCGGCAAACAGGCGGTCGGGATTGCGCGGATCCATGGTCAGGCCCGAGCAGCCCGTCGAGAGGTTCGGACCCTTGAGGATCAGCGACCAGCTCTTGCCGCCATCGGTGGTCTTGTAGAGGCCGCGGTCCGGCGAATCGGACCACAGCTTGCCCGGCACGCACACGTACGCCGTGTTGCCGTCCTTCGGGTGCACCAGGATCGCGTTGATGCGCTCGGACTCGGGCAGGCCGAGGTACTCCCACGAGTCGCCGCCGTCGCGCGAGCGATACACGCCGTTGCCGACGGAGACGGAGTTGCGCGTCCAGGACTCGCCGGTGCCCACCCACACGGTGTCCGGGTCGCTCGGGTCGAGCGCCACCGCGCCGATGGACTGCACCGGCTGCTTGTCGAACACCGGCGTGAACGTGGTGCCGCTGTCGAGCGACTTCCACACGCCGCCGGAGGCCGAGCCGACGTAGATGGTGACCTTGCCGTCCTTCTCCTGGCGGGCGGCGAGCGCGGAAATGCGCCCGCTCATGGCGGCCGAACCGATGTTGCGGGCACCGAGGCCCGAGACCACCGAACCGTCGAACACCGGCCCCGGGGCGACGGCGGGCTTCGTCGCCGCATGGGCGGCGCTCAGGCACAGGACGGCGGCGAGCGAAGTCGCGCGGATCATGACTGCGGGCGTCTTCATGGCTGACTCACTTCGAAGCCGGGAATGCGAAATACGACGGATCGATGGCGAGGTTGCCCTCGGCGCGGTCGAAAACGATCTGCTGCTTCTGCGAGGCATCCGAGCCGACCGGCCCGGAGGCCTCCGTCATCGGCACCCACACGCCCTGCACCTTCTCGTACTCGCCGTAGTCGGTCTCGGTGAGCGTCTCCGCCCCGCGCACCTCGCGCTTCTGGACCTCGCGGATGATCATCCAGGTGTCGGGATCGACGAAGTAGGTCGCCTCGTCGCCGGAGGCGAGCGTGACGCGCAGCTTGTACGCCGGCGTGCCGTCCACCTCCTCCATGCCGAGGTAGGCGACGCGGGCGCCCTTGGCCTGGTGGTTCACCAGCGGGAATTCGAGGTCGGCCGCGAATGCCAGCGGCTTGGCCTCGTCCGGCGACATCCGCTCAGGATCCTTGCGGCCGCCGAACGGCTGGATCTGCCAGCCCTCGTGGCCGTCCCAGGCCTGCACCGCCGTCATGCCCTGCAGGCTGACCTCCTGGCGGATCCGGTCCGGGCGCTCGCGGGTCTCGACCAGCGCGAGTTCGATGTTCGGGCCCGGGATGAACAGGCGTCCGGTGCGCCGCAGGCTCTTCAGCGCCTCGAGGCTGGCGAGACCGCCGCGGGCCTCCACGTGCCGGTCGATGATCTCGTCCGCGGTGATGGCATGGGCCGCAAATGCGGCGAACAGGCTGCCGGCGGCCAGCAGGGTCGGGAGGAGTCGCTTCACGGGTCGTGCTCCAGGGGCAGGTTCGGTTCGGTCGCTCACTCGTCGGTACGCAGCTTGGCCGCGATGAACGCCGAGTGCGGGACGTAGAGAAGTTCGGCGATGCGCCGGATCATGTGTTCTTCGTATTTGTGGATGGTCTCATCGGCGCGGGCGACGCGCCAGAGGTGCTCGACCAGGCGTTCCTTTTCGGCGGCCGAGTACTGCTGGTTGATCATCGAGGTGAACTGGAACAGGTCGTGGGACTGGTCGC
>JBPOHK010000005.1:0-7747 GCA_052035645.1 Pseudomonadota bacterium | reverse complement strand
TGGCGGAGAGGGTGGGATTCGAACCCACGAATGCCTTTTGGACATTACTGGAATTCCAGTCCAGCGCCTTCGACCACTCGGCCACCTCTCCGGCGCATTCGGCGGGCCGGAAGGGTACACGCCCTGCCCCGGCCCGGCTAGTCCGGACGACCCGCCTCAGGCCGCTGCCGGCAGGACGCCCGTCGCACTCAGTGCCGCCGCCACCTCCGCGTGCCAGCGCTCGGCCAGCCGAGTCATCGGCAGGCGGATGCCGGGCCCGATCAGGCCGAGCCGCTCCACGGCCCACTTGACCGGGATCGGGTTCGCCTCGACGAACATAGCCCGGTGCAGCGACATGAGCGCCTCGTTGCGCGCGATCGCCTCGGCGTGCCGGCCCGCGAGCGCCGCGGCACAAAGCTCGTGCATGGCGCGAGGCGCCACGTTGGCCGTGACCGAGATGACGCCACAGGCGCCGAGCTGCATGAGCTGCGCCGCCGTCGGGTCGTCGCCGCTGATGAGTTCGAAGCCCGGTCGCGAGTCGCGCAGGATCGGTTCGGCCCGGGCGAGGTCGCCGGTCGCCTCCTTCACGCCCACGATGCGGGGATGCCGCGACAGCCTTGCAATCGTCGCCGGCAGAAGGTCGCAGCCCGTGCGGCCGGGCACGTTGTACAGGATGACCGGCACGGTCGTGGCGTCGGCCACGGCGCTGAAGTGCTGGAACAGGCCTTCCTGCGTGGGCTTGTTGTAGTACGGCGTGACCAGCAGCAGCGCATCCGCGCCTGCGGCCTCGGCCGCGCGCGACAGCGCGACCGTCCTGGCGGTGCAGTTCGTGCCGCTGCCCGCGATGACCGGCATTCGCCCCGCCAGCCTCGTCTTCGCGCGCGCGACGAGCTGCTCGAGCTCCGCCTGCTCGAGCGTCGGCGACTCGCCGGTGGTGCCGCCGACGACGACGCCGTCGCTGCCGTGGCTTTGATGAAAGTCGAGTACACGGTCCCAGGCGGCGTAATCGACCGCCCCGTCGGCGGTCATGGGCGTGACGAGCGCTGGAATGCTGCCCTGGAACATGCACGGGCCTCGGCGGGAGACTCCGTCATGCTACTCAAGCGCCGCGCGGCGAAGCAAGGCAAAATCGCGTGTACGCGCGGGGCCCGCCCCGCTACACTCGACCGCAGGAACCCATGAAGCAACTGATAGCGATTTCCGCCCTCGGCAGCGACCGTACGGGCCTGGTCTACGACGTGACACGCGTGGTGTCGGAGTGCGGCGGCAACGTCCTCGAAAGCCGCATGACCGCGCTCGGCAACGAGTTCGCCATGCTGATGCTCGTCTCCGGCAACTGGCACACGCTCTCCAAGATGGAGACCGAACTCGGCAAGCTCGCCGAGACGGCCGGCCTGTCGATCACCACCCGCCGCACGGAGGCGCATCCGCCGCGGCTGGACATGGTCACCTATTCGGTCGACGTCGTGTGCCTCGACCAGCCCGGCGTCCTGCACCAGCTCTCGGGCTTCTTCTCGTCGCGGGGCATCGACATCGGCGACATCTCGACGCGCACCTACCACGCGGCGCACACCGGGGCGCCCATGTTCTCGGTGTACATGGTCGTGCACATCCCGACGCGCGTGCACATCGCAGCCCTGCGCGAGGAGTTCATGGACCTCTGCGACCACCTGAACCTCGACGCGATCCTCGAACCCCTGAAGGCCTGAGCCATGCCCCCGAAGACAGCCAGCCTCGACGCCAAGGTGCCCGATTTCTCGCTGCCCGCCACCGGGGGCCGGCCCTGGTCGCTGGACGCCGCCAAGGGCCGCAACCTCGTGGTGTACTTCTACCCGAAGGACAACACCTCGGGCTGCACCAGGGAAAGCATGGCCTTCCGCGACCTGTACCCGCAGTTCAGGAAGGCGAAGACCGAAGTCGTCGGCGTCTCCTGCGACAGTCTCGCCTCGCACGAGAAGTTCAAGGCCAAGTTCGAGTTCCCCTTCGAACTGCTGTCCGACGAGAAACAGGCCCTCGTGAAGCTGTTCGACGTCTGGAAGGAAAAGAGCATGTACGGCAAGAAGTACATGGGCATCGAGCGCTCGACCTTCCTGATCGACGCGAAGGGCGTCCTGCGCCAGGAGTGGCGCAAGGTGAAGGTCGACGGCCACGCCGACGAAGTCCTCGCGGCCGCGCGCGGCCTGAAGTAGCCCTCCCCGAGACCCGGCCCCGGAGTCCACGTTGCCCAAGAGCACCCGGCAGGCGCCCCAGCGGCGGATCTTCGTCCTCGACACCAACGTCCTGATGCACGACCCCTCGGCCATCTTCCGGTTCGAGGAACACGACATCTTCATCCCGATGATCGTCCTGGAGGAACTGGACGCCGGGAAGAAGGGCATGTCCGAAGCGGCGCGCAACGTGCGCCAGGTCAGCCGCTTCCTCGACGAGCTGATGGCGAACGCGACCAAGCAGCAGATCGACCGCGGCATCGAGCTGCCGACCGCCAAGCGCCACGTGAACGGCGGCAAGAAGGCGCCGAGCGGGCGGCTGTTCTTCCAGACCCAGCAGCTCAAGCACGGGCTGCCGGACACGCTGCCGGGCCACGGCGCCGACAACGCCATCCTCGCGCACACGCTAGCGCTGCAGAAGGAACATCCGCGCGCCCAGGTCACGCTGGTGTCGAAGGACATCAACCTGCGCATCAAGGCGGCGATCATCGGCGTGTACGCCGAGGACTACTACAGCGACAAGACCATCGAGGACGCCGACCTGCTCTATACCGGCACGGAGGAATTGCCGGCGAATTTCTGGGACAAGGCGGGCCGCAAGCTCGAGTCCTGGCACGAGCAGGGCGGGCGCAGCTTCTACCGCATCCGCGGCCGGATGGTCGCGAACTGGGTGCCCAACCAGTTCGTCTACCAGGGAGGCGACCACGGCCTCGAGGCGATCGTGCGGCGCATCGAGGACGATTCCGCGGTACTCGAGGTCGTGCGCGACTTCCGCGGCGAGCGCCACGGCATCTGGGGCATCACCGCGCGCAACCGCGAGCAGAACTTCGCCCTCAACCTGCTGCTCGACCCCGAGATCGACTTCGTCACCATCCTCGGCCCCGCAGGCACGGGCAAGACGCTGCTGACGCTCGCGGCCGGCCTCGCGCAGACGCTCGAGACCAACCGCTTCAGCGAGATCATCATGACCCGCGTGACGATCCCGCTGGGCGAGGACATCGGCTTCCTGCCCGGCACCGAGGAAGAGAAGATGGAGCCCTGGATGGGCGCCCTGATGGACAACCTCGAGGTGCTGACGCAGAGCCCCGAGGGCGGCAGCTGGGGCCGGGCCGCCACCAACGACCTGCTGCGCAACCGCATCAAGATCCGCTCGCTGAACTTCATGCGCGGCCGCACCTTCCTGAACCGCTACCTGATCCTGGACGAGGCGCAGAACCTGACGCCCAAGCAGATGAAGGCGCTGGTGACGCGGGCCGGCCCGGGCACGAAGCTGGTCTGCCTCGGCAACATCGCGCAGATCGACACGCCGTACCTCTCCGAGACGACGTCCGGCCTGACCTACGTGGTCAACCGGTTCCACGGCTGGAAGCACTACGGCCACATCACGCTCACGCGGGGCGAGCGCTCGCGGCTGGCGGATTTCGCGTCGGAAACGCTCTAGACTCAGCCGCGTCGGTCAGGGAACCCCGGCCGGCCACCGAGGTCTGAACCACGCATGAATGTGTCTCGCGCCCGCCTGCTCCCCCTCCTCGCCGGACTGTGCTGCGTCGCGTGGCTCGCCCTGCCGGCCCCCCTGCTGGCCGCCTCCGGCGAGGACATCCAGGAGCAGTTGCCCGAAATGGGCACGGCCGCCCAGGCAGCGCTCAGCCTCGAGGACGAGTACAGCATCGGCCGCATGGTCATGCGCAACCTGCGGGCGTCCGGCATGGTGCTCGAGGACCCGGAGATCACCGAGTACATGCAGTCCCTGGGGCTGCGGCTGTCGAGTCTCGCGCACGACGGCAAGAACGACCGTACCTTCAGTTTCTTCATGGTCCCGAGCCGCGACATCAACGCCTTCGCGTTGCCCGGCGGCTTCATCGGGGTCAACACGGGCCTGATGCTCGAGACCGGCAACGAGAGCGAGCTCGCCGCCGTGCTCGCCCACGAGGTCTCGCACGTCACGCAGCGGCACATCGCGCGCAGCGTCGAGGCGCAGTCGCGCGCCAGCCTCGTCTCCGCCGCCGCCATGCTCGCCGCCATCCTGATCGGCGCGGCCGGCGGCAGCTCGGACGCCACCATGGGCGCGATCGCGGCGGCCCAGGGCATGGCCGCCCAGGCCCAGATCAACTTCACGCGCGAGAACGAGGCCGAGGCCGACCGCGTGGGCATCGGCATCCTCGCGGCCGCGGGCTTCGATCCCAACGCCATGCCGGCGTTCTTCGAAACCATGTTCCGGCGCACTCAGCTGGCGCCCGACCAGGTCCCGGCGATGCTGCGCACGCATCCCGTGACGAGCGACCGCGTCGCCGAGTCCAAGGACCGCGCGCTGCAGTATCCACCGGTCGCCGCCCGCGACAGCATGAGTTACGCACTCATCAAGGAGCGTGCCCGGGTGCTGACCACCCCGCCCGGCTCGAACGCGCTGGACTACTACGTCGACGTCCGCCTGGACGACCCGGACGCCTCGATCGGGCAGCTCTACGGGCGAGGCCTCGCCGAACTCCAGGCCGGCCACGCGGCGCAGGCCGTGCGCATCTTCGAGCACCTGCGTTCCGCCTACCCCGAGGTGCTCGCGTTCCACACCGCGCTGGGGCAGGCGCAGGAATCGGCCGGCAACACGCGGGCCGCGCTCGACACCCTCGAGCACGCGCGCGAGCTCGCGCCGCGCAACGTGCCGGTGACGGTCCGGTACGGGCAGGCCCTGATGCAGGCCGGGCGCGCCAAGAAGGCGCACGAGGTGCTGCTCGACCTGTTCAACAACGTCACCCCGACCCCGGAGCAGATCCGCCTCACCGCGCTCGCGGCCAATGCGGCCGGCGACGTGGCCGACGCGTATTCGTACATGGCCGAATACCACCTCATGTACGGCGACCTGCCGCTGGCCGCCAACCAGCTGGAGCTGGCGCTCTCGGTGCCCAGCATCACCGACGTGCAGCGGGCGCGCTTCGTCGCCCGGCTGAAGGAAGTCCGCGAGGCCATGCCGAAGCAGCGGCGCGCGCCGCCCGCCGAGGGCCAGGGATCCGATCCCCGCCGCGGGCCGAATTCCTGGTACCCGGGTTAGAATCCGCGCCGCCGGGGCCGCGCCCCGGCGACCGAGCCACGAACGAGCCATCCCGATGACGAACCTCAAACCGGTCGCGCTGGCGGCCCTCCTGCTGCTGCTGGGCGGCTGCGCGAGCACCGCGGGCACCCGCGTCAAGTCCGATCCCTGGGAGCCGATGAACCGCAGCGTCTACAGGTTCAACGACGCGGTGGACCGCGCGGCCCTGAAGCCGGCGGCCAAGGCGTATGTCAAGGTCACGCCGAAGCCGGTGCGCACCGGCGTGTCGAACTTCTTCCAGAACCTGTCCACGCCGACCACGATCGTCCACTCGCTGCTGCAGGGGAAGTTCGTCGGCGCGGGCCAGGACACGCTGCGATTCCTGATCAACACGACGCTCGGCTGGGGCGGCGTGCTCGACGTGGCCTCCGGCGCGCACCTGCCTGTCCACAACGAGGACTCGGGCCAGACGCTCGGTCGCTGGGGCGTGCCTGCCGGGCCCTACCTGGTGCTGCCCTTCCTCGGCCCGGCGTCGCTGCGCGACGCGCCTGCCCGCATCGCCGACGACTTCACGCGCCCGCTGCACTGGTACGACAACGAGGCCGCCAACTGGGGCTCGGTGGCTCTGAACGCGCTCGATGCGCGGTCCCGCTTCCTGCCGCTCGAGGACACCCTCTCGCAGGCGTACGACCCGTATGCGTTCATCCGCGATGCCTACCTGGCGCAGCGTCGCTTCCAGGTCTACGACGGCGACCCGCCGGAGGAACCGATCGAAGACGAGAGCGGCCTCGAGGACGAGGAACCGGCCGCGCCCTGAGCCGGTTCAGGCGGGATCGAGCAGGCTCTCGATGTCGGAGATGCGCGCAATCGCGCGGATCTGCGGCGGGATGCTCTCGTAGCGCAGGTCGATGCCGCGATTGCGCGCGTGCGCGAGCCACTCCACCAGCACCGCGAGTCCAGCGCTGTCCGCGGCGCCGACTCCCGCCAGGTCGATCGTGCAGGCCTCGCCGTCGAGCAGACGCAGGCCGAGCGCGAGTGCCTCGGTCGCCGTCTCGAAGCCGAGTTCGCCCCGGGCCGCCAGCCGGCAGGGCGCACTCCTCTCGAGCTCGAACGCCGCCACGGTCAGGGCGCCCGCGTCCCACCGGTGACGGCACCGTCGGGCTTGCCACTGGCGTTCTGCGTCTCGAGGCGCTGGATGACGGCGTCGAGCCCCTTCTGGTCGATCTCGGTGCCGAAGTCGGTGCGGTAGTTCTTCACGTACGACACGCCCTCGATCACGACGTCCCAGGCGAGCCAGCCCCTGGGCGTGGCGTGCAGGCTGTAGTTGACCGACACCGGCGCGCCGTTGTCGCGCTTGATCTGCGTGCGCACCGTGGCGCTGGTCGAGCCGGCCTCGCCCTTGAAGGGCAGGATCACGAGCCGGTCGGCCGTGAACTCGAGCATCGCGTTGCCGTAATTGCGCATCAGCGACTGGTAGAACGCGTCGATGAAGCGCTTCTTCTGCGCGTCGGTCGCGGTGCGCCAGTGCTTGCCGAGCACGAGCCGCGCCGAATACTCGACGTCGAACGACGGCAGCAGGTGCCTGTCGACCATCTCGCGCAGCCTCTTCGGGTCCTTGCGGTAGGCCTCGCGGTTCGAGTCCAGGTCCTTCAGCAGGCTGTTCGAGACCTGCTGGATCAGCTCCTGCGGGCCCGGGCCCGGGACCACCTGGGGCGCGGCGGCGGCGGTGGCGGCGGTCGCGGGCTGCAGCGGCAACGCCGCCAGGGCGATGGAAGCCAGCAGGGCCGAAAGGGTCAATGCGCGCATGTCGTCACTCCTGGGCGGCGGGCTGCGCGGGCGCGGCCTCGGCCGGCGCCGCGGTGCCAGGCGTCTTCTCCGCCTGGCTGAACAGGAACTTGCTGATCAGGCTCTCGAGCACGACGGCGTCCTGCACGAACTCGATGCGATCGCCGTTCTTGTAGACCTGGTCGGAGCCCCCCGGCGTGATGCCGATGTACTGGCCGCCGAGCAGGCCCGAGGTGAGGATGCTCGCGTCGCTGTCGTTCGGGATCTTGTCGTACTCCTCGTCGATGCGCAGCGTCACGATCGCCTTGAACTGGTGGATGTCGTACTTGATCCGCTCGACCCGCCCGATGGTCACGCCGGCCATCGTGACCGGGGCACCGGGCTTGAGGCCGCCCACGTTCTCGAACTGGGCCTTGAGGCGATAGGTGGCGGAATTGAAGGACACCTCCTTGCTGGTGATCTGGGTCACCAGGAAGGCGATGCTGACCAGGCCGAGGAGCACGAAGAGCCCGGTCGAGATGTCGATGGCGCGCGATGGCCGCATGATGGCTCCGTCAGATCATCAGGGCAGTGAGGATGTAGTCGAGGATCAGCGTCGTCACGGCGGAGATCACCACCGTGCGCGTCGTCGCCTGGCCCACACCCTCCGCCGTCGGGAGGGAATTGTAACCTTCGAACACGGCGATCAGGCTGCACGCCACGCCGAACACCAGGCCCTTCACCAGGCCTTCCTGGACGTCGTCGAAGTCGACCG
>JBPOHK010000117.1:0-8782 GCA_052035645.1 Pseudomonadota bacterium | reverse complement strand
CGCGGGTCGGACCAGCCGAGCACGGCGCTGCAGGCCTCCGAGCGCAGCGCCTGCTCCATCGCCCACTCGGCGGGCGACGAGCCGCCACGCACGACCAGCACGCGCTGCACGTCGATGCCCGCCGCGGCGAGCGCCGGTGCGTAGGGTTGATAGGGCGGCGCGACCCAGGCGAGCCAGCCGCCACCCTGCGCCTCGGGGCCGCGGCAGAGGGTGGCGAGCGCCGGCATCAGCAGGCTGAGTTCGCCGATGCCGTGACGGTCGGTGAGGATCTCGACGAGGCCCTGCTGCGGCCAGCCCCCGCCGGGCAGGCCGCGATCGAGCGCGACGAAGCCCGTGGGCAGGCCCGGCGGCGCCGAACTGCGCCCGCCCGATTCCCGCGCGCGCCACAGCGCGGGATGTTCACGCAGGAGGTCTTCGACGGACATGGGCGGGAGGGTACGGCGTTGGAAATGGGAAAACGGCAGGGCATCCGGCACAGCGACCAGCGGTTAGCGGACAGCGGGAGGCAGCTGCGGAGTGTGAGTGGGACGGAGACTGACCACCCCACTGTCCGCTAGCCGCTGGTCACTGCGAAGGGTTCACGCCCGGCCCTCCTGGCGCAGGACGCCGACCACGACGCCTTCGATCGTCATCGCCTCTTCCTTGAGATCGACGCGGATGGGCTCGAAGTCCTCGTTCTCGGGCAGCAGCCAGGCGATGGAGCCATCCTGCCGGTAGCGCTTCACCGTGACCTCGTTCTCGAGGCGTGCGACGACGATCTGGCGGTTGCGCACCTCGGGCGTACGGTGGACCGCGACCAGATCGCCGTCGAGGATGCCGGCGTTGCGCATGCTCATGCCGCGGACCTTGAGCAGGTAGTGCGGACGGGGCTGGAACAGGTCGGGATCGATCTGGTAGCGCGCCTCGATGTTCTCCTCGGCGAGGATGGGCCGGCCGGCGGCGACGCGGCCGATGAGCGGCAGGCCGAACTGCTCGCGCAGCGAATCCTTCAGCTGGATGCCGCGCGAGGCGCCGGGCATCAGGTCGAGCACACCCTTGCGCTGCAGGGCACGCAGGTGCTCTTCGGCGGCGTTGGCCGAGCGGAAGCCGAGCGCATCGGCGATCTCGGCGCGGGTGGGCGGCAGCCCGTGGGCATCGAGGCTGTCCTGGATGAAACGCAGGACCTGGCGCTGGCGGGGGGTGAGATCGTCCATGTCGGCTCCTGTATACGCGTACAGTGACTGTTCTTATATACAGGATCCAGGGCTGACGCAAGCCCCCCCTGGAATCCCCCGTCCCGCCTCGTCCGCGTCCGCCTGCCCCGGGAACCTACCGAGCAAATTGCGGCACGTCCGACTTGCGCACCGAAAAATCAAGCCTTTAACGATAAATTGGGATCGGTTAGGATCCATCGGCGTTTTTGGCCGCCCCACGCCGGATTTTCGTCCCCCGGCCGGTCGAGGCCAGACACTCGCTTGCAAGACTCCCAAACCATCGAGGATCCGCAACAATGAAGACCGCGATCGTGAAGACGCTGACCGTCGCTACCGCCGCCGTCCTGCTGGCCGCCGCTTCGGGCTGCACGGACAAGGAAACCCTGGCCAAGATCGACGCCGCGAGCGCTGCCGCCAAGGCCGCCGCCTCCGACGCCGCCGCTGCCAAGTCGGCTGCCGACGCTGCTGCCGCCGCGGCTTCGAGCGCCAGCAACGCCGCGAGCGCTGCGCAGAGCACCGCCAACCAGGCGCTGCAGGCTGCCCAGGCTTCGCAGGCCTGCTGCGACGCGACCAACGAGAAGATCGATCGCGCGTTCAAGAAGTCGATGGGCAAGTAATCGATCGCACGATCGATCGCCCGTTCGAATTCGAACGTGGGAAGACGCCGCGGACCTCCGCGGCGTTTTCTTTTGGGACTGACGCCGAATCGTGCGGCCCGTACTATCGAGTAGCTACAACCGCAGGCTGCGAGCCGATTTCCTACCGGCCCGGCGACTGGCCTCGCGAGGGGCAACCCGTGCGACTCCGCCCGACCAAAGAAGCCGGACTCCTGCTGCCCCTCACGCCAGTCATCGCTCACGCATCCTTCGTCGCCGCGCCGTGCAGCACAGTCGCCCGCCATTTCCAGACCATCGGCGTCCTCCTCGGCGTGCTGGGCGGCCTGCCGGTTTCCGCCGCGATCTTCCAGCGGCCCGAAAGAAACGGGTCGCGCCTTCGTCGTGCCCCGCCCGTTGCATCGACGATCCAGCCACGCGAGCGCCTCCGGCCGCGACCCCTCACAACCACCCGTTCGCCCGGGCGATCCTGGCCGCCTCGATGCGATTGTCGGCCCCGAGTTTCTGGGCCGCTTCCGAGAGGTAATTGCGCACGGTGCCGGGCGACAGCCCGAGCGCATCGGCGATCTCCTTGTTGCTGAGCCCCTCCTCCGCCCGGCGCAGCACGGCGCGCTCGCGCTCGCTGAGCGGATCGGTGCCCGCCCACGCGGCCTCGGCGAGTTCCGCCGCCACCACGCGCCCGCCGGCCGCGATGCGTCGCACCGCACCCGTGAGTTCCTCGCTCGGCTGGTCCTTCAGCAGGTAGCCGCGCACGCCCGCATCGAGCGCGCGCCGCAGGTACCCCGGGCGGCCGAACGTCGTGACGATCAGCACCCGCGTCGGCAGTTGCGCCACCCGGATGCGCTCGGCAAGTTCGAGGCCCGTCGCCCCCGGCATCTCGATGTCAGAGATCAACACGTCCGGCGCCGCCGACTGCACCAGCGTCCAGGCCGTCTCGCCGTCCGAAGCGCGCGCGACCACCTCGATGTCGCTCTCGAGCGCCAGCAGGGCGGCCAGCGCACCGAGCACCATGCCCTGGTCCTCGGCGATGACCACGCGGATCTTCCGCCCCGTCCCGTTCATGCCGTCGCCCCCTCGATCGGAACGGTCACGATCACACGGGTGCCCGCGCTGCGTTCGATCTCGATCTGCCCGCCCAGCGGCATCAGGCGCTGGCGCATGCCGGTGATGCCCATGCCCTCGCGACCCTCGTAGCCACGGCCGTCGTCACGCACGTCGAGGCGCGCCTCGCCTGCCTCGCGTGCCAGCACGATCGCGCAGCGGGACGCGCCGGAATGCCGCACGACGTTCGTCACCGACTCGCGCAGCACGTACGCCAGCGCCGTCTCGACGGGCGGCGGCAATGCGCCGGATTCCGCGCGCACCTCGTGGGCGATGCCGGCACTGTCGAGCGCCATCCGTGCGCCGGCCAGCTCGCTCGCCAGCGTCGCCGAGCGCATCCCGTGCAGCGCCGAGCGCAGCTCGGCCAGCGACTGGCGAGCCGTTGCGCGGATCTCCTCGATCTCGCGACGGGCGGCGGTGGGGTCGCGCTCGACCAGCTTGCCGGCCAGCTCTGCCTTGATTGCCACCACGGTCAGTGTGTGGCCGAGCACGTCGTGCAGGTCGCGGGCGATGCGCTCGCGCTCCGCCACCACGGCGAGCCGGCGTGCCTCCTCCCGCGACGTGGCCAGTTCGACGTTCTTCTGCGCGAACGCCGCCGAGTACAGCGAGCCGATCGCCACCATCGCGCCGAAGAACAGCGTGGGCCAGAAGTCCCACCATTGCAGGCGCAGCACCAGCCCGAACGCGATGTAGACACAACCCAGCACCACCAGGGCGCGGATCGCAGTGCCGCGCGGCTGCACGTAGGCGAGCATGCCGCAGGCGTAGACGACGAACACGCCCCAGATGCCGCCGAACGGCTGCAGCAGGAAGCCGATCAGCGCGATCGCGGCGGCGGCCCACAGCGCGCGCGCATCCGACGTGCCGTACGCCCGCAGGTAGACGTACAGGAACGCCGCCATGCCGACGGCCGTGGCGAGCAGTGCCGTGCGATCCGGCGGACGGTTCAGCCACGGCAGCGGATACAGCAGCAGGTAGGCGAGGAACCAGTAGCCCAGCCGTCGCGTCGACTGCGCGAGTTCGACTTCTTCGGGCAGGGGGCGGCGCTCGCTCATGGCCCGAAAGGATACCGCCGGCGCTCGATCGGCGCGCCGTTCTTCCAGATCGACACGATGCGTCGCGTCGCCCGGATGTCGCGCGTCGGGTCGCCCTCGACCAGCACCAGGTCCGCACGCATGCCCGGGGCGATCCGCCCGCGGTCCGCGAGGCCGAAGCGCCGCGCCGGGGCCTCGGTCGCGGCCCGCAGTGCCTCGACGGGCGTCAGGCCGGCACGGGTCAGCAGTTCCAGCTCTTCGTGCAGGCTCGCGCCATGGACGGTGCGGGGGTTCGGCGCGTCCGTGCCGGCGAGGATCTCGACACCCGCCGCGTGCAAGGCACGCACGGAGGCGATCGCGGCCTCGAGGTGGAACACGTCGACCTCGAAATCGATCGCCTGCTTCAGCGCCTCGCGCTGCGGCGGCGTCAGCCAGGGAGCGACGACCGGGTCCGCTCCGAGTGCCGCGCTGTCGGTGCCGTCCAGGTGCGGATCGAACGCCGCGATCACCGACAGCGTGGGCGTGACGAAGGCGCCGCTGCGCCGGGCCAGTTCCACCAGGGCCGGGTCGGCCGCGCGGTCGGAGTTCACGTGCACCAGTCCGTCGGCCCCGGCCTCCAGCGCGTGGCGCGCGGGCTCAAGGCGCGAGACGTGCACCAGTGCGAGCCTGCCGCGCGCGTGGGCGGCGTCGATCAGGGCCTGCATCGTGGCCCGGTCGAGCGAGGGGAACGGCGGTGCGCGGCCATCCGCCTCGGCGGGTTCGTACACCAGCTTGATGTAGTCCGAGCCTTCCGCGATGCGCGCATCCACCCAGCCCCGCGCCTCGGCCGGCGTCGTGAGCGTGGGCACCGGCAGGCCATACTCCGTGCCATGGCCCTTCGGCACGGTGCCGATCCAGCCCGATGAGTACAGGTCGGCGTGGCGGCGGGGCGCCAGCGACTCGCGCGACGGGCGCAGCTCGTTCGCGATCGCCGGATCGGTGAACATGTCGAGCACGGTGGTCACGCCGAAGTTGAGCGCGTCGTAGAGCCCCGTGTCCCAGGTGTGCACGTGCGCATCGATCAGGCCGGGCAGCAGCGTCAGGCCCTGCCCGTCGATCGCTCGCGCACCCGGCGGCGCCGGCACGCGCTGCCCGACTGCCACGACCCGCCCTTCCGCCACCACGACGTCGGTGTCCTCGAGCACGCGCACACCGTCGAAGACCCGCACGCCGCGGATGACGAACGCGTCGCCGGCCGGCGCGCCCTCGCCGTCCCCGGGCTGCGGCAGTGCGAACACGAACGCGGCCAGCCCCGCGACGACGATGGCAACGCCCAGCCACGCCTTGCGACGGCCGGTCATGCAATCACCGCCCGCCGCCGCGCCATGCCGCGCGCCATGCATGCAGCACCGCGAATGCCAGCACCGCGGTAAACCCGGCCAGCACGAGTCCGTGCACCCAGGGCGCGCCTGCGATGCGACGGCCGGTCACGGCGAGCGCCAGCTCGGCGAGGTGGTACGTGGGCATGCCGAGCGTCAACGTCTGCATCCACCCGGGAAACAGGAACGCCGGGAACCACAGTCCGCCCAGCACGGCCAGCGCGAGGAACAGCACGTTGGTCACGCCCATCGCGCCCGAGCTGCCGAAGCGCAGGCCGACCAGCAACCCCAGCAGCCCCATCGGCACGGCGCCGGCGAGGTGAACGACCAGCAGCGTCAGCCAGGCACTGCGCGGCAGCTGCACGCCGCCGACCCAGGCCGCGAGCGAGTAGAGCCCGACGAGCACGACCAGCGTGAACACCAGCGCGGTGGCCAGCTTGGCGCCGAGGTACGCAGGCATGGGCAGCGGCGCGATGCGCTTCAGCGCGAGCAGGCCGCTTTCGCGCTCGGCCGCGATGCCGGCACCGAAGCCGAACAGTGCCGGGCCGAGCGAGGCGAATACGCCGTAGGTCGCCAGCAGGTACCCGGCGTTGCCGGCGCCCGGCTTGGCCAGCACCAGGCCGAACAGGGCATAGAACGCGAGCGGCAACACCAGCGTGGGCACCGCGAACGCGGGCATCCGCGCGGCCTTGAGCGTCTCGGCGTGCGACTCGCGCACGAGCAGGGCGAGCGTATTCATGCGGCCTCCCGGCGGGTCAGGTCGAGGATCGCGTCTTCGAGGCTGGCGCCGCTCACCTCGAGGTCGGCGAGGCGATCGTCGGCCGCGAGCAGTGCGCGCAACGTCATTTCCGCCGAGCGGGTGCGGATCAGCGCGTGCCGGCCTGCCCGTTCGATCGAGCTGACGGCGGGCAGCGCGCGCAACCGCTCGTCGGGCAGGTGCGTGAGGCAGCGCACGACGCGCGCCGACACACCGTCTCGGATCGCGGCAGGCGTGCCGTCCGCCAGAACGCGGCCGCGGGCGAGCAGCACGACCCGGTCGGACAGCGCCTCGACCTCCTGCAGGTGGTGCGTAGTGAGCAGGACGGCCGCGCCCCCGTCGGCCAGTTCGCGCACGACCGACCACAGCGTGCGGCGCGACTCCGGGTCGAGCCCGACGGTCGGTTCGTCGAGCACGACGAGGTCCGGCCGGCCGCAGATGGCGAGCGCGAACTGCACGCGGCGCTGCTCGCCGCCCGAGAGCGCGTCGTAGCGACGGTCGGCCAGCTCCGCCAGGCCGGCGAGCGCGAGCGTCTCTTCGATCGGGCGGGAGGCCGGGTAATAGGCGGCGTGCAGTGCGACGTGCTCGCGCACGCTGAGCGTCGGCGCGAGTCCGGCCGTCTGCAGCATGGCGCCGGTGCGCCGCCGGGCGGCGAGGCTGCCCGGCTCGACCCCGAGAATCTCGAGGCTGCCTCCGTCGGCCCGGCGCAGGCCGAGCATCAGGCCGACGAGCGTCGTCTTGCCGGCGCCGTTCGGCCCGAGCAGCGTGGTCACGCTGCCCGCGTGCAGGTCGATGTCGAGATCCGCGAGTGCCGTGACCTGCCCGTAGCGCGCGACGAGGCCCCGGGCCCGCACCGCCGTCTTGCCTGCGTCCTGTCGTGTCTCCACCGTTCCTCCCGTCAGCCGGGCAACGGGCCCGGACGGGACACAAGGTAGCCAGCCGTGCGTGTGGCTATCAGTGCCGGCTGTCAGGCACGGGAGGTGACGAATGTCACCCGGGCCGGCACGGCCCCGCGGGCGTCAGGGGGCGGCGACAGCCGGGGCAGCGGGCGTCTCGGCCGACGGCCGGGCGAGCACGAGGCGGCCGATCGGCGTCGGCAAGCTCATGGCCTGCTCGTACGCGCGCTTCGCGGCGCTCCAGTCCACGTCGGCGCGCTGCTCGGCGACCGCCGCGTTCACGCGCCGCGTCATCTCGGCCGGGTCCATGTCGAGCGGATTGTCGGTGCCTTCGAGCGGAGCCTGACGCTCGACGAACAGCGTGCCGCGGTACCAGCCGACCTTGACGGTCTGGTCGATCAGGTTGACCCGGGTGTTCACGGGGATCATCGGGAAGAAGTCGGCGATGTCTTCCGGGTACATGCGGATGCAGCCGTGGGTCACCTGCATGCCGACGCCGGCGGGTCGATTCGTGCCGTGGATCAGGTACGAACCTCCGGGGATGCCGAGCCGCAGCGCGTACTCGCCGAGCGGGTTGTCCGGGCCGGGCGGAATGAACGGCGGCAGCGGGTCGCCCTTCGCTTCGTGCTCGAGGCGCACCGACTGCGGCGGGTACCAGTTTGGCCGCTCCTGCTTCGAGACCACCTTCGTCACGCCGAGCGGCGTCTTCCAGTCCATCTTGCCGGTGCTGATCGGGTAGGTCCGCACCACGCGCGGCTCGCCCGCCTTGGCCGGCGGGTAGTAGTAGAGCCGGTGCTCGGGCAGGTTGACGACGATGCCCTCGCGCGGCGCGTCGGGCAGGATGAATCGCGAGGGGATCAGGATCTCGGTGCCGGCGCCGGGCAGCCAAGGATCGACGCCCGGGTTGGCCGCCAGGATCTCCTCGTAGCCGACGCCGAAGCGCCGGCCGATGTCGAGCAGCGTGTCCTCGTGCTCCGCGATGGTGGTGGTGACCGCGCCGACGACGTTGTCGCCATTGGTGGGGATCGCATATTCCGCACCGCCGGCGTGCACGGGACCCGCTCCGGCCACGAGCAGCGCCAGCGCCAGCAGTCGACCCAGCGTGCGAATTGCGCGCCTCATGCAACCCTTCCTCCCGCGAACGCATCTCATTGTAGCGATCCCGGCCTGCGACTGTCCGTGCATCTCGCGCGCCTGGCGGGTTTGACCAGGGGTGGGGACGCCATTAGCCTTGCGGCGCTAGGGAGACGTATGCCGTACAAACTGACGATCACCCTGTCGGAGCGGGACCTGCGCCTGTTCCGGCGCCAGCTGCAGAAAGCCCGGGACGCCGTCGAGATCGCGGAGGACGAGGAAATCCTCGCCGCGGCGCGCGACCTCGTGACCGCCATGCGCGCCACCGACCTGCCGGACTTCGTCGCCGAGCGGCTCGAGAAGCTGGAGAACGCGATCGCGCTGCTCACCGACCCGGACTGGCAGCTCGAACCGCGCGAGCGCAATCCGATGCTCGGCGCGCTGGCCTACCTGTGCGATCCCGAGGACGTCATCCCGGACGACATCCCCGGCATCGGCCTGCTCGACGACGCCGTGATGATCGAACTGGCCTTCCACGAACTCCAGCACGAGATCGAGGCATACGCGGATTACCGCGAATATGCGAAGACGCTGATGAAGGGCCGGCGCAAGGGCCCGCCGTCGGATGCCGTGGCCGCCCGCCTCGCCACGCGCCGCCGCCAGCTCATGGCGCGCATGCGCCGCCGGCGCAGATAAACAGGGGACACTCACTATTTTCCTGACGGGGACAGTCCCCGCTGGGGACAGTCCCCGTC
>JBPOHK010000003.1:0-20406 GCA_052035645.1 Pseudomonadota bacterium | reverse complement strand
GTCCGCGCCTGCGAGGCGCACGTGCCCCGTGCTCGGCGTGTCGAGGCCTGCCATCAGCGCGAGCAGCGTCGACTTGCCGGCGCCGGACGCGCCGACCACCGCGACCGTCTCGCCCCGCGCGATCTCGAACGAGACCGCGTCGAGGATGGTCAGGGTTCCCTCGGGGCTGCTAACCTGCTTGCCGACGTTCTCGACGGCGAGCACCGTGTCCATCCGCTCCATCTGCATTGCGCTGGTCTTCGTCCTGGGTCTGTGGCCGCTCGGCCCCGTCGACGCCGCCCCGGCCGCCCCGCGCACCATCGTCGTGCTGGGCGACAGCCTGAGCGCGGGTTACGGGGTCCCCGTCGAGCAGGGCTGGGTCGCGCTGCTGCAGGGCCGGCTGAAGCAGGAAGGGTACGAGTACCGCGTGGTCAACGCCAGCGCGAGCGGCGAGACCACCGGCGGCGCGCTGGCGCGCCTGAGGCGAACCCTCGAGGTGCAGAAGCCGGCCCTCGTCGTCGTCGAACTCGGCGGCAACGACGGCCTGCGGGGCCTGCCCATCGCCGACGTGCGCCGCAACTTCGACGACATCCTGCGTCTTTCGCAGCAGGCCGGCGCGAGGATTCTCCTGCTCGGCATGCGAATCCCTCCCAACTACGGGCCGGCCTACACCCGGGCCTTCCACGCCATGTTCGGGGAACTGTCCAAGCAGCACCGGGTCCCACTGGTGCCGTTCTTCCTCGAGAAGGTCGCCCTGGACGACGCCCTGATGCAGGAAGACGGCATCCACCCCAATGCCCGCGCGCAGCCGCTGCTGCTCGACACGGTGTGGCCGATGCTGAAGCCGCTGCTGAAAAAGCCTGCTATATAAGCTCGTACAACACAGCGCGGACGGCGTGCCGGACCGCGAACACGCTGACCAGGACACTGCCGTGGACAAGATCTGGCTGAAGTCGTATCCCCCGGGCGTGCCGGCCGAGATCGAGCCGTCGGAGTACGGATCGCTGCTCGAGCTGATGGAGCAGAGCCTGGCGAAGTACCGCGCCCTGCCGGCCTATACCAGCATGGACCGCACGCTCACGTTCGGCGACCTCGACACGCTGAGCCGCCGCTTCGCCGCCTACCTGCAGAAGGTGGCCGGGCTGCGCAAGGGCGATCGAATCGCCGTGATGCTGCCGAACGTGCTGCAGTACCCGGTGGCGATCCTGGGCGCGTTCCGCGCGGGGCTCACGGTCGTCAACGTCAACCCGATGTACACGCCGCGCGAGCTGGAGCACCAGCTCAACGACTCGGGCGCGCGCGCGATCCTGATCCTCGAGAATTTCGCGCACACGCTCGCCGAGGTGCAGCACGAGGTGGACGTCGGCACGGTGATCGTGACGGGCGTCGGCGACCTGCTCGGCTTCCCGAAATCGCTGCTGGTGAATTTCGTGCTGCGCCACGTGCGCAAGCAGGTCCCGGAGTGGAGCCTGCCGGGCGCCGTGGGATTCACCCAGGCGCTGAACCAGGGCCGCTACGAGAACCTCGAGGTCGCCGGGCTCGCGCACGACGACGTCGCCTTCCTGCAGTACACCGGCGGCACGACCGGAGTCTCGAAGGGCGCGGTGCTGACGCACCGCAACCTCGTCGCGAACGTGCTGCAGGCCGAGGCCTGGATGCTGCCGACGCTCGGCGCGATCGAGGGCGAGGTGGTGGTGACCGCGCTGCCCCTGTACCACATCTTCTCGCTCACCGCGAACTGCCTCACGATGATGAAGCTCGGCGGGCACAACCTGCTGATCGCCAATCCGCGCGACTTCGCCGGCTTCGTGCAGGAACTGGCGAAGCACCGCTTCACGTTCATGGCGGGCGTCAACACGCTGTTCAACGCGCTGCTGCACACGCCGGGCTTCGACCGGCTCGACTTCAGCGGCCTGCGCGTGAGCCTGGGCGGCGGCATGGCCGTGCAGCGCGCGGTCGCCGAGCGCTGGAAGGAAGTGACCGGCAACGTGCTGACGCAGGCCTGGGGACTCACCGAGACCTCGCCCGCGGCCTGCATCAACGTGCCGGGAGCCGACTTCAACGGCTCGATCGGCCTGCCCATCTCCTCGACCGTCGTCACCATCCGCGACGACGACGGCCAGGTGCTGGCGCAGGGCCAGTCGGGCGAAATCTGCGTGGAAGGCCCGCAGGTCATGCGCGGCTACTGGAACCGGCCCGACGAGACGGAGAAGGTGATGCTGCCGGGCGGCGTGCTGCGCACCGGCGACGTGGGCTACATGGACCCGCAGGGGTTCGTGTACATCGAGGACCGCAAGAAGGACATGATCCTCGTCTCGGGGTTCAACGTGTACCCGAACGAAGTCGAGGGCGTCGCGGTGACGCACCCGGGCGTGCTCGAGGTGGCGGCGGTCGCGCAGCCGGACGAGCGCGCGGGCGAGGTGGTCGCGCTGTTCGCGGTGAAGAAGGACCCCGCGCTGACCGAAGCGGACCTGATCGAGTTCTGCCGCAAGTCGCTGACCGGCTACAAGGTGCCGAAGCGCGTGTACTTCCGGCCCGAACTGCCGAAGACCAACGTCGGCAAGATCCTCCGCCGCTCCCTCAAGGACGAACTGAAGAAATAGGGGACACTCACTATTTTTCGGCCGCCGGGAACCCTCGCTGGTCGGCCCGGTCGCGAGCGGCGTCGACCTTGCGCGGACGCCCGCGCCGCGCTTGCTGGCGATCGACCACGATGCCTCGGTCCGTCCCGCTCGCCCAGGACTCCGATCCGAACGGCTTCTGCTGATTCACCGACTGTCGCAAGGCCTCGAGCTCCGACTCCGTCTGCGGCTGATTGACGAACTCGAGCCAATGGTCCGGCAGCGGCACCGGACTCTCGGCCAGCACTTCCGCCGTCAGCCCCCCGAACCGCCACGCCAGACTGCTCCACTCCCAGTCCTGGGCGCGCTCCACCAGACTCGCGCGCAAGGCATTGCGCTCGACGTAACGCATGACGGTCAGCAGGTGTTCATCCATTTCGATCGGGAATGCCTTGTAGCGACCTTGCCAGATCCTCCCCACCGAGCCGTAGCGCTGGTGGTGCCGGTGCGTGTGCGTCGTGAGCAGCCAGTGCGCCCAGCGCCCGAGACTCGCGCATCCGGGACCGCGGAGCACGACGTGGAAGTGATTCGGCATCAGGCACGCGGCGAAGAGATCGGCGTCGACACGCCGGCTCGCCTGGACCAGGAGGTCGAAGAATGCGGAGTAGTCCTGCGGGTCGTTGAAGACACGCATGCGATTGTTGCCGCGGCTGATGACGTGATAGCAGACGCCGGCAAGAACGGAGCGTCGGGACCTGGGCATGCCCGCATGTTCGTGCAGGACGCCGGACCGGTGCCCGCCGCGAATCTGTCGGCGACGCCCGGAAATCCGCCGCCCGTCCGTCCCGGGGGCGGTGGAAAAATAGTGAGTGTCCCCTATTTTTTCTTTTTGCCGCCGAGGGAGCGGCCGGCCACGAAGTGCGCGGCGACGTCGTCACCGGCGGCGGCGGCGCGGTTGATCCCATCGAGGATCATCTTCTCGGCGCGCTCCGGCCCGACCCAGCTCACGATCGTCACCCACTTGCCCTTCTCCAGGTCCTTGTAGTGCTGGAAGAAGTGCGCGATCTGGTCCGTGAGCGTGACCGGCAGGTCCTTGTAGGACTTCACGCCCGAGTAGAACGGATGCAGCTTGTCCACCGGCACGGCGATGACCTTCTCGTCGTCGCCCGCCTCGTCCTTCATCATCAGCGCGCCCACCGGCCGCACGCGCACGATCGCGCCGGCCACGACCGGGCTCGGCACCACCACGATCACGTCGACCGGATCGCCGTCGCCCGACAGCGTGTGGGGAATGAACCCGTAGTTGCCGGGATAGAACATCGCCGTGTTGAGAAACCGGTCCACGCGCAGCGCGCCCGATTCCTTGTCGAGCTCGTACGTCACCGGCACGCCGCCCTGGGGAATCTCGATCAGCGCGTTGACGTCGCGCGGCGGGTCCTCGCCGATGCTGATCTTGCCGATGTCCATGCTGAGTCCTTCCGTTCAGACGTGATATTGCGGCGACAGTTCGTGCACGGCTTCGACCATCGCCAGCGCGTGCTCCGGCGGCACCTCGGGATGGATGCCGTGGCCGAGATTGAACACGTGGCCGTGGCCCTTGCCGTAGCTCCCGAGCACCCGCGCCACCTGCTCGCGGATCTTCGCCGGCGGCGCATAGAGGACGCTCGGGTCGAGATTGCCCTGCAGCGCCACCTTGTCCCCGACGGCGCGCCGCGCATCGGCGAGGTCCGTGGTCCAGTCGACGCCGAGCGCGTCGCAGCCCGTCGCGGCCATGTCGGCCAGCCACTGCCCGCCGCCCTTGGTGAACAGGATCACCGGCACCTTGCGGCCGTCGGCCTCGCGCGTGAGGCCGTCGACGACCTGCTGCATGTAGCGCAGCGAGAACTCGCGGTAGTCCGACGGCGTGAGCGCGCCGCCCCAGGTGTCGAACACCATGGCGGCCTGCGCGCCTGCCGCGATCTGGGCGTTGAGATAGAGCGTCGTGGCCCGGGCGATCTTGTCGAGCAGCCGGTGCAGTTCGCCCGGCGCGCCGTACAGCATGCCCTTGATGTGCTCGAAATTTCGGCTGCCGCCGCCCTCGACCACGTAGGTGCCCACCGTCCAGGGGCTGCCCGCGAAGCCGATCAGCGGCACGCGGCCCTTCAGCTCGCGACGGATGGTGCGCACGGCGTCCATCACGTAGCGCAGGTCGGTCTCGGGATCCGGGATCGGCAGCTGGTCGATGTCGGTCGTCGAGCGCACCGGCCGCGCGATCTTCGGTCCCTCGCCCGCCTCGAACTCGAGGCCGAGCTTCATCGCGTGCGGCACGGTGAGGATGTCGGAGAACAGGATCGCCGCGTCGAGGCGGTAGCGGTCGAGCGGCTGCAGCGTCACCTCGCAGGCCAGCTCGGGATTCATGCACAGCTTGAGGAAGCTGCCGGCCTTCGCGCGCGTGGCGCGGTACTCCGGCAGGTAGCGCCCGGCCTGGCGCATCATCCACAACGGCGTGCGCGGCGTCGGCTGGCGAAGCAGCGCGCGGAGGAAGAGGTCGTTCTGCAATGGGGCGCTCACTTCGGGCCTCCGGCGAAGGCATTGGCAATCGTTGCCTGGATGGCGGCCGCGGCCGCGCGGGGATCGGCGGCGTCGCGGATCGGGCGACCCACGACGATGTAGTCGGCGCCGTTGGCGAACGCCTGCGCCACGTCCACCGTGCGCTTCTGGTCGTCCACGGGCCGGTTCTCGACCGGGCGGATGCCGGGGCACACGACCAGCAGGCGGTGGTCGATGAACTCGCGCAGCTTCGGCGCCTCGAGGCCCGAGGACACCACGCCGTCGCAGCCGGCCTCGAGCGCTCGACGCGCGCGCGAGAGCACCAGCTTGTCGACGTCGCAGGCGAAGCCGAGGTCGTCGAGGTCGCCCCGGTCGAGGCTGGTGAGCACCGTCACGGCGAGCACCTTCACGTCGCCCTTCACCTTCGCCGCAGCCTCCATGATCGACTGGTTGCCGTGGATCGTGGTCAGGGTGACGCCGCGGTTGCGCAGCTGCTTCACGGCCGCCGACACCGTGGCGGGCACGTCGAAGAACTTCAGGTCGACGAAGACCTTCTTGTCGCGGGCGACCATCCAGTCGAGCAGGTCGAAATAGCCGCCCGACATCATCAGCTCGAGGCCCAGCTTGTAGAAGTGCACGGTGTCGCCGAGCTGCTCGGTCACGCGGCGCGCCTCGGCCGGGTCGGCGACGTCCATGGCGAAGATCAGCCGCTCGCGGGCGGGGATGTTCTTGGGGGTCAAGTCGGTCTCCGGGAACTGGCCGGGAATGATACCCGACCGCCCCCGGCCGGGGCGTCGCGGGATCCCCTCATCGGCCCGCCGGGGCCGCCCTGGTCAGGTCCGTTCCGCCGGATTGAACAGGCGGCGGTGCTCCAGGATCGCGAAGCGGTCGGTCATGCCCGCGATGTAGTCCGCGACCGCCCGGGCCCGGCCGGTCCGCCCGGCCCCGGCCTCCAGCCGCCGCGCCGCCGCCTGGTGCTCCGTCGGCATCAGGGCGACGTCCTCGAGCATGATGTCGAACAGCTCGCGGACGACCTTGCGCGCCTTGTTGGTCATGCGCAGCACGCGGTAGTGGCGATAGAGGTGCTCGCGCAGGTAGCGCTTGAGCTCGAGGTGCTCCTCCCGCACCTGCTCGCTGAAGCGCAGCAGCGGCTCCGAGCGCGCGCGCACGGCGGCCACGTCGGCCGGCGCCGCGTCGGCGATGGCGCCGCTCGAGGCGTCGATGAGGTCGCTGACGAGGTAGTCGATCATGCGCCGCACGACCTCGTGGACCAGGCGGCGCCCGCCGAGGTCCGGGTAGAGCCCGCTGACCGTGTCGTACTGGCGGCGGAACACGGCGATCTCGCGCAACGCGTCGATGGAGATCAGCCCGGCGCGCAGGCCGTCGTCGACGTCGTGGTTGTTGTAGGCGATCTCGTCCGCCAGGTTGGCGAGCTGCGCCTCCAGCCCCGGCTGGTGCCGCGCAAGGAAGCGCTCGCCGAGCTCGCCGAGCTGGCGCGCGTTCGCGGCCGAGCAGTGCTTGAGGATGCCCTCGCGCACCTCGAAGGTGAGGTTGAGCCCGGGGAACTCGGCGTAGCGCTCCTCGAGCTCGTCGACCACGCGCAGCGACTGCAGGTTGTGCTCGAAGCCGCCGTATTCGCGCATGCACTCGTTGAGCGCGTCCTGCCCGGCGTGCCCGAACGGCGTGTGGCCGAGGTCGTGCGCCAGGCACACGGCCTCGGCGAGCGGCTCGTTGAGGCGCAGCGCCCGGGCGACGCTGCGGGCGATCTGCGCCACCTCCAGCGAATGCGTCAGGCGCGTGCGGTAGAGGTCGCCCTCGTGGTTGACGAAGACCTGGGTCTTGTAGACGAGGCGGCGGAAGGCCGTCGAGTGCACGATGCGGTCGCGGTCGCGCTGGTACTCGGTGCGATGCCGCGGCGGCGGCTCCGCGTGCCGCCGGCCGCGCGAATCCGCGTCGTGCTGCGCCCAGGGTGCGAGCGCCGGGTCACGGGGCAGGCTCATGCCGCGCGCGCCCCGAAGTGCGCGCAGAGCGTCGCCTGCAGCGCGTCCGCCGGAAAGTCGCCGCTCACCACCGCGGCGCCGAGCCGGCGCAGCAGGACGAGACGCAGGCGGCCCGCGAGTACCTTCTTGTCCATGCCCATCAGCTCGAGGGCGCGGTCGGGGCCGATCGCCGGGGCTGCGACCGGCAGGCCGAGGCGGACGAGCAGGCCGCGGATGCGCTCGACGTCGGCGCGGTCGAGCCAGCCGAGCCGGCTCGACAGGTCCGCGGCGAGGAGCATGCCGACCGCCACGGCCTCGCCGTGCAGCCACTCCCCGTAGCCGAGCGCGTTCTCGATCGCGTGGCCGAAGGTGTGCCCGAGATTCAGCAGTGCGCGCGGCCCCTGCTCACGCTCGTCCGAGGCGACGATCCGCGCCTTGATCTCGCACGAGCGGCGCACCGCGTGGGCGAGCGCGTCCGGGTCGAGGTTGAGCAGCGCCTGCGCCCGGCCCTCGATCCAGCCGAGGAACTCCGGGTCGTCGATCAGCCCGTACTTCACGACCTCCGCCAGTCCGGCGCGCAGTTCGCGCGGCGGCAGCGTGGCGAGGGTGGCGAGGTCGGTGACGACGGCGCGCGGCTGGTGGAAGGCGCCAATGAGGTTCTTGCCGCCGGGGTGGTTCACTCCGGTCTTGCCGCCGACGGAGGAATCGACCTGCGCGAGCAGCGTCGTGGGCACCTGGACGAAGTCGATGCCGCGCTGGTAGCAGGCCGCCGCGAAGCCGGTGAGGTCGCCGATCACGCCGCCGCCGAGCGCCACGGCGCAGGCGTCGCGGTTGAGGCGCTGCGCCACCATCGCGTCGAGCACGCGCCCGACCGTCTCGAGCGTCTTGAACTGCTCGCCGTCGGGCAGGATCACCGTGCCGAGCCGCTTGCCGGCGAGGCCGCGCTGCAGGGGCTCGAGGTACAGCGGCGCGACGGTGGCGTTGCTGACGACGAGCACGTCCCGCGCGGCCACCGCGCGGCCCATCACGCCGGCCTGCGCGATCAGCCCGGAGCCGATCTCGATGTCGTAGCCGCGCTCGCCGAGGTCGATGTGGACGGCCGGCACGGCTCAGGCTCCGCCGGACCCGCGCAGGGCATGCAGGATCTCGTCCACGACTGTCTTCACCTTCCGTCCGTCCGTGTCCACCGTGACCGCGGCGACCTCTTCGTAGAGCGGCGCCCGGCCCGCCATCAGTCGCTCGAGCGTGCCCCGCGGGTCGTCGTTGTTGAGCAGCGGGCGGCCCGCGCTGTGCCGGGTGCGTGCCAGCTGCTGCTCCACCGAGGTCCGAAGATACACGACCCGGCCGCGGGTGCGCAGGCGCTCCCGGTTGCCCGCGTCGAGGACGGCGCCGCCGCCCGTGGCCAGCACCAGCCCCGCCCGGCGCGTCAGCTCGTCGATGGCCTCGGCCTCGCGCACGCGAAAGCCCGCCTCGCCCTCACGCTCGAAGATGTAGGGGATGTCCACGCCGGTGCGTCGCTCGATCTCCTCGTCGCTGTCGACGAAGTCGAGCCCGAGGTCGCGTGCGAGGCGCCGCCCGACGGCGCTCTTGCCCGATCCCATCGGTCCGACGAGGAAGACGTTGCCGGCCACGCGCGACCCCTGAAAGGAAAAGGCGACGAACTCGGGGACACTCACCATTTTTCCGCGGGCCTGCTCCCGCGGGAAAATGGTGAGTGTCCCCTGTTCGTCGCCTATTCTGTCACCGGCACGGGCCGGGCGTCAGTAGATGTCGGCGCCCTCGCGCAGGATCTTCGGGGTGACGAAGATCAGCAGCTCGTCCTTGTTGTCGATCCGGGTCTTGCTCTTGAACAGCACGCCGAGGCCCGGGATGTCGCCCAGCAGCGGCACCTTGTTCACCGAATCGCGCTTCTCGGTCTCCATGATGCCGCCGAGGACGACCGTCTGGCCGTCGTTGACGAGCACCTGGGTGGTGATCTCGCGCGTGTCGATGCTCGGCACCTGGCCGCCGGTGGCGCTCTGCACGAGCTGGCCGACGTTGTCCTTGCTGACCGTCAGGTCGAGGATGATGCGGTCGTCCGGCGTGATCTGCGGCGTGACCTTGAGCGAGAGCACGGCCTTCTTGAACTGCGTGGTCGTGGCGCCGCTCGAGGCCGACTCCTGGTACGGGATCTCGACGCCCTGCTCGATGCTCGCTTCCTTGCCGTTCGCCGTGATGACGCGCGGCGCGGAGACGATCTCGCCCCGGCCCTCGCGCTGCGCGGCGGCGATCTCGAGGTCGATGATGTAGTCGGAGTCGAGCAGCGTCAGGGCGAGCTGGCCGGCCGGGTTGGCGATCGGCAGGTTCACCATGTAGCGCTGGTCGGCCGGCGGCGTCTGCACGGTGGAGCCGGGGCCGGCGCCGCCCGCGCCGCCCGTGCCGATGGTCGGGCCGTTGCCGTCCGACGCATCGAGGCCGCTGTTGCCCACGTAGGCGAGGCCGTTGCCGCCGTAGTCGGCGACCGCGGTGGCGCCGAAGCGCACGCCGAGCTCGCGGCTGAAGTCGTCGTTGACGATCACGATGCGCGCCTCGATCAGCACCTGGCGCACCGGGATGTCGAGCGTCTGCACCAGGCGGCGGATGTCCGCCAGGCGGTCGGTCGTGTCCTGCAGCAGCAGCGTGTTGGTGCGGTCGTCGATCGCGACGCTGCCGCGGTCGGACAGCAGCGAGGTGCCCTTGCCCTGCGCCTTGATCAGCGACGCGATGTCCGAGGCCTTCGCGTAGTTGACCTGCAGGTACTCGGTGCGGATCGGCGCGAGCTCGGTCATCGCCTTGCGCGATTCCAGCTGGGCGCGCTCGCGCGCCGCCAGCTCCTCGGCCGGGGCGACGTAGATGACGTTGCCCTCGCGGCGCTGGTCGAGGCCCTTGGTGCGCAGCACGATGTCGAGGGCCTGGTCCCACGGCACGTTCTGCAGGCGCAGCGTGACGTTGCCCGAGACCGAGTCGCTGACCACGATGTTCTGGCCGCTCGTCTCGGCGAGCAGCTGCAGCACCGCGCGCGTCTCGATGTCCTGGAAGTTGAGCGTCAGCCGCTCGCCCTTGTATTCCTTCTTGCCCGGGTCGGGCAGGGCCGCCACCTTGGGCCGCGGACGCACTTCGAGCACGTAGTCGCGGTCGCTCTGGTAGGCCTGCGTCTCGTAGTCGCCGGCCGCGCCGACCACCAGCCGGGCGCCGCCCGGCGTGCCGGCCACGTCGAAGGAGCTGACGGGCGTCGCGACGTCGACGACGTCGTAGCGACGCGCCATGTCCTCGCCGACGGCGGTGCGCGGGAAGTCGACGACGATGCGGCCGCCTTCCTGCTTGAGGCTGGCCTGGACCTTGGAATCGTTGGTGCGGATCAGGATGCGCCCGGCGCCGTCCTCGCCGCGGCGGAAGTCGACCTTCTCGATGGCCCAGCCCGCGGCCGCGGCGGCGCCGGACGACGCCGGGGCGGCCGCTGCTGCCGCCGACGACGACGCCTCGGCACGCCCGAGCGTCACGTACACGACGTTGCCGGCGGCGCGCGTCGAGTACGGCTGGAGCGAATCGAGGTTGAAGACCACGCGGGTGCGGCCCGAGGCCTCCGCGGCCACGATCGTGTCGACACCGCCGGCATTGACGTCGACGCGCCGCGAGTCGAGGGCGACCGCCGTGCCCGGCAGGTCCACGGCGAGGCGCGCCGGGTTGTCGATGGTGAAGGCGACCGGCTGCGGCGCGGGGCCGTCGAGCACCAGGCGCACCTCGAGCTGCTCGCCGGGCTGCGGCTGCAGCTCGACCTTCGTCAGCTTCACCTGTGCCTGTGCGAACGCAGCCTGCGCGACGAATGCGAGTACCCCGGCCAGCGCGACGAACGCCGCGGGACGCTTCCGGTCGGCCCGGCGCGCCTCCGTGCGGCGGTTGATCACGTGCGACGATGCAGCGGTCATTCTCGGATCTCCTTGCAGATCATTCGCTCAGTGCGAGTGCGGCCGGGCGTTCGACGAATCCGCCCGTGCCGTCCGGTGCGATCTCGATGAGCGAGATCTTGCCATCCTCGATGGCGGTGATGCGGCCGTCGTTCTGCCCCAGGTGGTTGCCCGGCAGGACGCGGTGGACCAGCCCGTCGCGCGTCTGCACCAGGCCGAACACGCGGCCCTGGAGCTTCAGCGTGCCGACCATGCGCAGCGTGTCGAGCGAGAACTGCTCGAGGAACTCGCGCGGACGGTTGGCGTCGGGGCGGATGCCGTTCGCGAGCGACGCGGGGACGCCGGCCTCGTAGGGCGAGCGCTGGTCCCCGGCGGCGTACTCGAACGTCTCGTACGGCTTGACCTCCGGCAGCGGCTCGATGCCGCGGCTCGGCCGGTTCTTGATCTCGTCGACCTTCGCGCGCATCTCGTCCATGTCGTTCGAGCAACCGGCGAGCGCGGCCAGGACCGAGGCGGCGAGGAGGATGCGAGCAGGGTTCGTGAAGTTGGCCATGTTCCCGCCTCAGCCCTTCTTCGCCGGCTTCTTGCCCTTCTTCGTGCTCTTGCTCGCCGGCTTGACCTGCTCTTCCTCGTCCAGGTAGCGGTAGGTCTTCGCCGTGACGTTGAGCGTGAGCGAGCCGGGGTCGGCGACGGAGCCGCGGACCTGGCTGCTGGGCTGGATCTCGATGTCGTGCAGGGTCACGATGCGCGGCAGGGCGGCGATGCCGCTCGCGAACCGGCCCATCTCGTGGTAGCCGCCGGTGAGCCGGATGGTGATCGGCAGCTCGGCGTAGAAGTCCTTGCGCACTTCGCCGCGCGGCTGGAACAGCTTCTCCTCGAGGCCGGACGCGAGGCCGGTCTGGGAGATGTCGACCAGCAGGTTGGGCACCTCGGTCCGGTTCGGCAGCTCGCGCAGCATCGCGCCGAAGGACTTCTCCATCTCGGCGAGCTGCGCCTTGTAGGCGGAGAGGTTGGAGGCCTTGCGCGCCTTGTCCTCGAGCGTGCCCCAGAGCTCCTTCTCCTTGGCCTCGGCCTCGAGCAGCAGCGGGCGCTGCGACTTCCAGACGAAGAAGTAGTAGGCGCCGGAGGCGGCCAGCAGGAACAGGATCGCCACCGTGCCGATCCGCACGCCCAGCGGCCAGCGGCCCGGGTCGTTCGGGTCGAGGCTGCGCAGTTGCTCGAGCAGTGCCTGTAGCTTCTTCATTTGGCGGTCGCCCTCTTGGGCTTCTTGGCCGGCGCCTTCGCCGCGCCTTCATCGGCGGGCGCGGCGTGGCTGCGCTGCTTGGCGAACAGCGTGAAGCTGGCGCCGGCGGACGCGTCGCGGCTGCGGGTCTCGACGATCTGCAGCGACGGGTCGGACAGCCACTCGGACGCCTCGATGTTGCGCATCAGCGCCGACACGCGGGTGCTCGACTGGGCCACTCCGCGGAACTCGAACTTCTCGCCGCTCTGCTTGAGGTAGGTCAGGTAGACGCCCTCGGGAAGGATGCGCACGATGTCGTCGAAGATGTGCACGATCTCGGGCCGGCTGCGCTGCAGCCGCTCGATGATCTCCATGCGGGCGAGCAGTCGGCGCTTCTGCGCGTCGAGGCCGTTGATCTCCTCGATCTGCTTGTCGAGCTGTGCGATCTCGTCCTGCAGCAGGCGGTTGCGGTCCTGCTGGTGGGCGATGGACGCGCTCATCTCCCAGCGGCCGAGCAGCGCGACGAGCGCGGCCGTCGCCAGTGCGGCGCCGATCGCGAGACCGAACTCCTGCCGTTTGCGCTTGCGCTCTGCCTCGCGCCACGGCAGCAGGTTTATTCTGGGCATGTCAGTCGAAGCTCCTCAGCGCCAGACCGCACGCCGTGAGCAGCGCGGTCGCGTCCTTCTTCACGCCCTGCGCGAGCGCGCGGGTGGAAATCTTCATCTGGCCGAGCGGGTCGCCGCGCTCCGCCGGAATGCCGACCCGGCTCGCGATCACGTCCGCCACGCCCGGGATGTTGGCGCAGCCGCCGCACACCAGGATCTGCTCGGGCTGCTCGCGGCCGCTGCCGGAAGCCAGGTAGAACTGCAGCGAGCGGCTCACCTGCTGGCACATGTCGTCGATGAACGGGTCGAGCACCTCGGCCTGGTAGTTCGCCGGCAGGCCGCCTTCCTTCTTGGCGCGGCCCGCTTCCTCGACGCTCAGCCCGTAGGTGCGCATGATTTCCTCGGTGAGCTGCTGCCCGCCGAAGGCGAAGTCGCGCGTGTAGGAAACCTTGAGGTCGCGCAGCACGGAGAACGTCGTGCTGCTCGCGCCGAAGTCGATCACCGCGATGCTGCGCTCGATGCCGCCGTCCGGCATCTGGTGCGTGAGCAGCTGGCAGGCGTTCTCGAGCGCGAAGGCCTCGACGTCGACGATGCGCGCGGACAGGCCGGCGGCGTGCACCGCGGCCTGGCGCTGCTCGACGTTCTCGGAGCGCGTCGCCACCAGCAGCACGTCGAGCATGTCCGGGTCCTTCTCCGAGGGGCCGATCACTTCGAAGTCGAAGCTGACCTCCTCCATCGGGAAGGGGATGTACTGGTCGGCCTGCATCTCGACCTGCGACTCGAGCTCGGACTCGCGCAGGTTGCGGGGCATCTGGATGACCTTGGTGATCGCCGCGTCGCCGCTGATCGCCACGGCCACCTCGGCGCTGCGCGCGCCGGCGCGCTTGACCGCGCGGCGGACGGCGTCGCCGACGACCTGTGCGTCGACGATCGCCTTTTCGTTGATCGAGTTCGGAGGGGTCGGTTCGGCAGCGTAGGACTCGACGCGATACGTGTCGCCGCTCTTCGAGAGCTCGATGAGCTTGATCGAGGACGTCGTGATGTCGAGTCCGATGATCGGTCGAAACCTGCGCTGGAACAGCACGATGTAGTCCTTCTAGTTCAAAAGGTTGCGCAGAAATCGTGTGGCAGATTCCATGCCCCCGCGCCACTATATATCAGGGTTCTGCCCATGAGAATTGTGAGTGCGCTAGCAAAATGGAGCATTTTCGAGCCGCGCCCCCCGGAGGCTGTGTGGAATCCCGGACCTGCGCACGAGGGCCGACGCGGCTCCCGCGGGCCCGCTGGCGGCCCGGGGTTCTGACGTGCAACCCCGCTGTCGTAGGCGTCCGCCCTTAGACCGGAGGCTTTGCGTCCTCACCTTTCAGTGAGTTTGCCCTGGTGTCGCGGCTACTATGCACAAGCCCCGATAGTGCAGCAAGGAACGGGTCCCACTTTTGGCAATGCTCCAGACACCCTCGAACTGGCTCCGGCTGGCCCTCGCCGCCGGGGTCTCGGCCGCCCTGCTCGTCGTGCTCGGTTTCGCCGGCGCGTACCAGTACCTCGAGCCCGAATTGCCCGATGCGGAGAGCCTGCGGGAGGTGCGCAGCCAGCTTCCGCTGACCGTGTATTCCCGCGACGGCCGCCTGATCGCGCAGATCGGCGAGCAGCGCCGCGTGCCGGTCGCGTACGAGCAGATTCCCGAGGTCGTGCTCGACGCCTTCCTCGCCGCCGAGGACGACCGGTTCTTCCAGCACCCGGGCGTCGACTGGCAGGGCATCGTGCGCGCACTCGCGACCAACGTGACGGCCGGCGGCGTGCGCGAGGGCGGCGGCACGATCACGATGCAGCTCGCGCGCAACACGATCCTCACCTCCGAACGCACCCTGCGGCGCAAGCTCAAGGAGGTGTTCACGGCACTGCGGCTGGAGCGCTCCTTCAGCAAGCAGGAGATCCTCACGCTGTATCTCAATCGCATCTTCCTCGGCCAGCGGGCCTACGGGGTCGGCGCGGCCGCGGAGGTGTATTTCGACAAGAAGGTCGGCGAGCTGACCCTGGCGGAGGCGGCCCTGATCGCGGGGCTGCCGCGCTCGCCGTCGCGCGACAACCCGGTGGCGAGCGTGGAGCGGGCGACGCAGCGGCGCTCCTACGTGCTGCGCCGCATGCTGGAAACCGGCAAGATCGACCGGTCGGCCCACGATGCCGCCCTGGCGGAACCGGTCCCGCATCGCCTGCACGGGCCGAACATCGAGCTCGAGGCCCCGTGGGTCGCGGAGATGGTGCGCGCCGAAATGGTGCAGCGCTTCGGCGAGGGGGCGCTGACCGATGGCTACCGGGTCACCACGACCCTGGACAGCCGCCTGCAGCACGCCGCGAATCTCGCCGCCTGGCGCGCCATCCTCGAGTACGAGCGGCGGCACGGCTACCGCGGCCCGGCCGGCCGGATCGAGGCGGCTGCCCTGCGCGACGAGGCGACGCTCGCGGCGACCTTCCGCCAGTTCCCGGTCCGCGGCAACCTGCAGCCGGCGGTCGTCGAGAACGTGGGCGAACGCGAGTTCGTGGCCCGCGGACGCGACGGACGGCCCGTGACGGTCGTCTGGGACGACCTCGCCTGGGCCCGCCCGGCCTTGCCGAAGGACACCGTCGGCCCCGCTCCCAAGGCGGCCGGGGACGTGGCGGCGATCGGCGACGTCGTCTACCTCGAGCCCGTCGAGGCCGGCCGCTTCCGGCTGGCCCAGGTGCCGGTCGTGGCGGGGGCCCTGGTGGCGCTCGACCCGCGGGACGGCGCGATCGTGTCCCTGGTCGGCGGCTTCGACTTCGGGGTGAGCAAGTACAACCGCGTCGTGCAGGCCCGGCGCCAGCCCGGTTCGGCCTTCAAGCCGTTCCTCTACTCGGCCGCCCTCGAGCGCGGGTTCACGCCGGCCACGCTGGTGAACGACGCTCCGATCGTGCTGCCGGGCGGCGGCGGCGCGGAAGGCGACGAGGAGTGGCGTCCGCAGAACATCACGCGCAAGTTCTACGGCCCGACGCCGGTGCGCGAGGCGCTGGTTCGCTCGCGCAACCTCGTGTCGATCCGCCTGCTGCGCGGGGCCGGCATCGGCTTCGTGACCCGGCACATCTCCGCGTTCGGCTTCGGTCCCGAGGCGCTGCCGCCGAACCTCACGCTGGCGCTCGGCACGGGCCAGGTGACGCCGCTCGACATGGCCCGCGGCTTCTCCGTGTTCGCGAACGGCGGCTTCCGCGTCGCGCCCTACTTCATCGCCCGCATCGACGACACGGCGGGCCGGGCGGTGTTCGCCGCGACGCCGGCGCTCGCCTGTCCGGACTGCGCCTCGACGACGCCCGCCGAAGCGCCGGCGGCCGACGCGGCGCCGCAGGCTCCCGCCAGCACGGCGGAGGTGTCGTCCGGGCGGGTCGCGCCGCGCGCGATCAGCGCGGCCAACGCGTTCGTCAGGACCGACATGATGGTGGACGTGATCCAGCGCGGCACGGCCGCGAGGGCCCGTTCGCTGGGCCGCAACGACATCGCCGGCAAGACCGGCACGACCAGCGACCGGCGCGACACCTGGTTCGTCGGCTTCAACGCCGACGTCGCGGCCGCGGTGTGGATCGGCTTCGACCAGGAGCGATCGCTCGGCGAGCAGGAGGAAGGCGGCAAGACCGCGCTGCCGATGTGGATCTACTTCATGGAGGAAGCGCTGCGCGATCGCCCGCCGCACCGCCTGCCGGAGCCGCCGGGCGTGGTGCGGATGTGGGTGTCGCGCGAGACCGGGCAGCCGTCGCGCGCGGGCGCGCCGGGTGCGCTGTTCGAGGCCTTCCTCGAACAACACGCCCCGCAGCCGGGAGCGATGGAATACAGTGACGACGTCGGCGCCGAGACGGTGCAACCCGCGAGCGGCGACGACTCGCTGTTCTGACGAGGCTGGCGATGAGTCGACGACCGAATCCCCGCGCCGAGCTGATGCGGCTCGCGGTGGCGGAAGAAGCAGCACGCATCATGGGCGAGCAGGGCGTCGACGACTACCTCCAGGCCAAGCGCAAGGCCGCCGAGCGCCTCGGCGTCACCGACGCCTCGATCCTGCCGCGCAACACGGAGATCGAGGCGGCGCTCAAGGCGCGACAGCGCCTGTTCGCCGGCGACACGCACGCGGCCGAGATCGCCGGGCTGCGGCGCTCGGCGCTCGAGGCGATGAAGCTGATGGCGGACTTCGAGCCGCGCCTGGTCGGGCCGGTGCTGGCCGGCACCGCCTCGGCGCACTCGGAGATCAACCTGCACCTGTTCTCGGAGACGCCGGAGGCCGTGTCGCTGCGGCTCGACGAGTTCGGCGTGCCGCACGAGGTGCAGGAGCGGCGCGTTCGCTTCGAGCGCGACCGTTCCGTCAGCTATCCCGCGCTGCGCTTCGTCGCGGGCCGCCAGCCCGTCGATGCCGTGGTCTTCCCGCTCGACGGCATCCGCCAGTCGCCGTGCAGCCCCGTGGACGGCAAGCCGATGCGCCGCGCGTCGACGGCCGAAGTCGAGCTGCTGCTGTAATCGGGGACACTCTCGAATTTCGCGTCAGCTTGCGAAATTCGAGAGTGTCCCCAATTTCCGCTCGGCCCGAAAAAAGAGGAATGTCCCCGATTCAGCGCTTGTCGAGGTCGACGTAGTCGCGCGGGGCCGAGCCGCGGTAGAGCTGGCGCGGGCGGCCGATCTTCATCGCCGGGTCCGCGATCATCTCCTGCCAGTGCGCGACCCAGCCGGCGGTGCGCGCGATCGCGAACATCACCGTGAACATCGAGCGCGGGATGCCGAGCGCGCTGTAGATCACGCCCGAGTAGAAGTCGACGTTCGGGTAGAGCTTGCGCGCGATGAAGTAGTCGTCCTTCAGCGCGATCTCCTCGAGGCGCAGCGCGAGCTCGAACAGCGGGTTGTCCGTCTGGCCGAGGCGCGAGAGCACCTTGTGGCACATCTCGCGGATGATCTTGGCGCGCGGGTCGAAGTTCTTGTAGACGCGGTGGCCGAAGCCCATCAGGCGCTTGTTGCCGTCCTTGTCCTTCACCTGGTCGAGGAACTTCGGGATGTTGTCCACCGTGCCGATGTCCTCGAGCATCTCGAGCACGGCCTCGTTGGCGCCGCCGTGCGCCGGGCCCCAGAGGGCCGAGACGCCGGCCGAGATCGCCGCGTACGGGTTGGTGCCCGTGCTGCCGGCGAGGCGCACCGTCGAGGTGCTGGCGTTCTGCTCGTGGTCGGCGTGCAGGATCAGCAGCAGGTCGAGCGCCTGCGCCGCCACCGGGTCGGCCTCGTAGTCCTCGGCCGGCACGGCGAAGAACATGCGCATCATGTTCGCGCAGTAGTCGAGGTCGTTGTGCGGGTAGACGAACGGCTGGCCGAGCATGTGCTTGTAGGCGGCCGCCGAGACCGTCGGGATCTTGGCGAGGATGCGGTGCGCGAAGATCTCGCGGTGGCGCGGGTTATGGTTGTCCATGGAGTCGTGATAGAACGCGGCCATGGACGAGACGACCGCCGACACCATCGCCATCGGGTGCGCGTCGTAGTGGAAGCCGTTGAAGAACCGCAGCAGCGATTCGTTGATCATCGTGTGCCGGCGGATCGAACGGTCGAACTGCTCGAGCTGGCCCGCGGTCGGCAGCTCGCCGTTGATCAGCAGGTACGCGACCTCCAGGAAATTGGACTTGGTCGCGATCTGCTCGATCGGGTAGCCGCGGTAGAGCAGCACGCCGTTGTCGCCGTCGATGTAGGTGATCCGGCTCTCGCACGACGCCGTGGCCATGAAGCCCGGGTCGAACGTGAAGATGCCGTGGTCCTTGCCGAGGCTGGCGATGTTCAGGCAATCCGGCCCGACGGTGCCGCCGAGGGCCTCCAGCGTCGACTTCTTGCCGGTCTCGAGGTTCGTCAGTTCGTATTTCTTTCCGCTCATCGCCGTGGACCTTTCAGGGGCGCCCCGCGGACATTCCGGGGCGGCCTGTCAGCCTTGCACGGCCCGCCGGATTGATCAAGACAGGACTATTCCACGACCTTGATCTTCTGCCCCGCCACCGGCTCCCTGTCCGGATACAGGTCGTTGTAGAGCCGCAGCTGCTCGGCCGGAAACTTCTGGATCGGCGAGGACTTGGCGAGGTCCTCGATCCGGGTGCCCGCCGGCACGGTCAGCACCTGCAGCTCGTCGGGCTCCGCGAGGTCCCACTCCGCGTCCCGCAGGGTCCGGAACGTGCGGATGCTGGAGAGGAAGAACGGGTCCTGGCCCTTCAGCGCGCCCTCGTACTTGGTCGCCGCCTTGAACGTGTAGGCCATCCCCGAGTGGTAGACGACGGCGATCCGCGCCGGCCCCTGCTTGCCCCACGGCAGCGACGTGCTGGTCACGAGCGTCGTGTATGCCGGCAGTCCGTTGACCTCGAGCGGCTCGCCACGCGACGTCGCGAGGCCGCGCGTGAGGCGCTCGACGAACTGCTGCGGGGTCATGCCCTGCGGCGCTTCCTGCGCGGACACGATCATCATGGCGTCCTTGGCCGGCGGGTAGGCCAGCACCCGGTCGGGCAGGTTCTCGACGGTCCAGCCCGTGGGGAAGACGAAGGTGATGCCGAGCTGGGCGTGGTAGAAGCGCGTGCCGCGGGTCACGCCCTGCGCGCGGCTGGGCCCGACCGTCAGCCCCTCGATCTGGCGCAGGAATCCGTCGCGGTTGTCGGGGATCGGCTGGGCAGGCTGGACCGTGTCCACCGCCCGCACGGCCTCCTGCAGGCGTTTGTCGCTGTCCGGGTGCGAGGCGAACACGCCGTGGTAGATGCGCGGCTTGCGTCCTTCCTCGCGGGCCACCTGCAGCTCGAGCAGTTCCTGGGACTTGAGCAGGCGCAGGACGTCGAGCATCGCCTCGGGGTCGTAGCCGGCCCGCCCCATGAAGCGGGCGCCGAGCCCGTCGGCCTCGATCTCCATGTCGCGGCCGTAGCCGCTCACCAGCGCCGAACCCGCGGCGCCGGCGACGTTCGCGAGATCGCCGCTGCCCGTGAGGATGCCGACCACCGTCGCGCCGAGGCCGGCGAGCGTCGAGCCGGTCTGCTTGCGCGCGGAGTGGCGCGCGGTGACGTGCCCGATCTCGTGGCCGAGCACGGCGGCCAGTTCCGCCTCGCTGTTGAGGTACCCGAGCAGGCCCCGGTGGATGTAGACGTAGCCGCCCGGGATCGCCATGGCGTTGATGTCTTCGCTGTCGAGCACGGTGAACGTGTAGGTGAGGTCGGGCCGGTCGCCGTGCGCGGCGACCCGCTGGCCGACCTCGTTCACGTAGGCCTGCACGCGCTCGTCGCCGTAGCGCCCGAACTGCAGCAGGATCTGCTCGTGCAGCTTCGCGCCGAGCTGGGCGTCGTCCTTCTCGCTGTAGTGGACGCCGTGTCCGACCGTCGCCGCCGGCGCCGGCGCCGGCAGCGCCGCCAGGCAGCACAGGACCAGGAGCAGGAGACGCGGGGCGCGACGGGATGCGTTCATGCGGGCGAGTCTCGGCGTCGGCGGAGGCCTGAGTCTAGAGTGCCCCGGGCGGGGCACAAAGTTCCCGGCGCCCGAAACGAAACGGGGCGCCCGAGGCGCCCCGCACGCGCGTCCCGCGGAACGGGCCGTCAGCCCTTGGCGTACTTCTTGCGGAA
>JBPOHK010000092.1:0-15170 GCA_052035645.1 Pseudomonadota bacterium | reverse complement strand
GGCAGCCAGGACCTGTCCGCGGTGCGGCGCGTGTCCGAGCAGATCGGCACGGCACTGAAGGACAAGACCGGCTACCACACCGTCGTCATGCGCTCGACGATCCAGCCGGGATCCATGGACGAGGTCGTGAAGGCGGGCATCGAGCTCACCAGCGGCAAGGTCGCGGACCGCGACTTCGGCCTGTGCTTCCAGCCGGAGTTCCTGCGCGAGGGCACCTCGATCAAGGACTACGACAGCCCGCCGTTCACCGTCATCGGCACCGAGGACCCGCGCGCGGCCGAGGTGCTGCGGCAGGTGTTCGGGCACCTGCCCTGCGAGTTCCTGACCACGTCGATCGGCGTGGCCGAGATGCTCAAGTACGCCTGCAACGCCTTCCACGCCGTCAAGATCACGTTCGCCAACGAGATCGGCCGGCTCTCGCAGTCGGTCGGCGTCGATGCGCGCTCGGTGATGGAACTGGTCTGCAAGGACAAGCGCCTCAACATCTCGCCCGCGTACATGAAGCCCGGCTTCGCCTTCGGCGGCTCCTGCCTGCCCAAGGACCTGCGCGCGCTCACCTACGTGGGCAAGCTCAAGGACGTGACGACGCCGATGCTCGGCAACGTGATGGGCAGCAACCGCGCGCACATCGACCACGCCCTCGACCTCGCGATGAACGCGGGCCGGCGCCGCATCGGCCTGGTCGGCCTGAGTTTCAAGGCGGGCACCGACGACCTGCGCGAGAGTCCGCTGGTGACGGTGGCCGAGCGCCTGATCGGCAAGGGCTTCGACCTCAGGATCTTCGACCCGGAGGTGAACCTGTCGCGCCTGCTCGGCGCCAACAAGCGCTACATCGAGCACAGCATCCCGCACATCGGCAGCCTGATGGTGGAGCAGTGCGCGGCCGCGCTCGAGCACGCCGAGGTGCTCGTGGTCGGTCTCGCCAGCAAGCCGCTGCTGCCGCAGATCGTCGCGGGCATCCGCCCCGACCACGTCGTCGTGGACCTCGTGGGCCTGCCGCGCGCCGACCTGAAGTGCGCGGCGTACCACGGGGTCTGCTGGTAAGGGCGGGACGGCGGGACGATGCCTGGCGCGGCCCGCCGCAAGCCGGTGCTCGTCCTGCTGCTGGCGCTGGCGGTGGCCGGGATCGCGTATGCGGGCTCGTACCGCTCGATCGTCGGGCTCTGGGACACCAACGCGAGCTTCTCGCACGGATTCCTGATCGTGCCCCTGAGCCTGTGGCTGGCCTGGCGACGGCGTGCCGAGGTCGCCGCCGTGCCGTGGCGCGGCAGCTGGATCGGCGTGGCCGCGGTCGCGATGGTGGCGGCCGCGTGGATCGTGGGCAGCGGCGCGGGCGTGCGCGGCATCGAGCACCTCGCGGCGGTCGCGCTGGTCCCCGCGCTGGTGCTGGCGCTGCTCGGCCCGGCCGCGACCCGTGAGCTCGCCTTCCCGCTGGGGTTCCTGCTGTTCGCCGTGCCGGTCGGCCACGCGCTGGTGCCGGGTCTCATGCAGGTCACGGCGGACATCGCCACCTGGGCGCTGCGGCTGACCGGCGTTCCGGTGCATCGCTCCAACATGTTCATCAGCATCCCGGCCGGCGACTTCGAGGTGGCGCGCGCCTGCAGCGGCCTCAACTATTTCCTGACCGGACTCGCGCTCGGGCTGCTCTATGCCTACTTCACGTACGCGGGCTGGGCCAAGCGCCTCGCCTGCGTGGCGGCCTTCGTGGCGGTGCCCGTGTTCGCCAATGGCGTGCGGGTCTACCTGACGATCCTCGCCGCACACCTCACGGACATGCGCTACGGGCCCGGCGAGGAACACGTCCTGTTCGGCAAGGTGTTCTTCATCGTCGTCGTGTTCGCCATGTTCTGGATCGGTCGGCGGTGGCGGGACCCCGCCGAGGCGTTCGCGCGCACCGCGTCGCCGCCTGCCTCCGATCCGCCGATGCGCTGGGCGCCCGCGGTGCTGGCGCTGGTGCTGCTGCCGGCGGGGCCCGCGGCGCTGGCGGGCGTCACCGCGCGCGTGGAGGCCCAGCTGGCGATCCAGGAGGGGCGCCTGGGCCTGCCCGAGGCGACCGGCGGCTGGTCCGGCCCCGTCGACAGCTCGCTCGCATGGCGCCCCCTCTACACCGGTTACCGCAGCGGACGCAGCGGCGTGTACCGCGCGCCCGACGGGGCGCAGGTGGACGTGTTCGTGGCGCTGTACGGGGTCGGCACGGCCGGCGGCAGCGAGATGATCTCGTACTCGAACAGCCTGTTCGCGGAGGAACGCAAGGTGCTCGCGGACGAGGCGAGGCGTCGCCTCGCGCTGCCGGACGGCCGCGCCCTCGAGCTGCGCGAGCAGGCCGTGTCGGATGGCACCGGTCGCCACCTCGTGTGGTACTGGTACATGGTCGGCGCGCGACACCTGACGGACCCGTACGCGGTCAAGTTCGCCGAGGCGCGCGCGTTCCTCACCGGCGACGCGGTCACCGAGCGCATCCTGACGCTCTCGACGCCGATCGACGGGCGCGAGGGCGAGCGCCTGTCGGCGTTCGTGCGGGCGCACGCGGCCTGCGTCGCGGCCGGGTTCGACGCCGGAGCGTGTCCCCCGTGAGCCGGACGCCGCCGCTCGTCGCGCACGTGATCTACCGCCTGGACGTGGGCGGGCTCGAGAACGGCGTGGTGAACCTCGTGAACCGCATGCCGGCGGACCGCTACCGGCACGCGATCCTCTGCCTCGCCGGCTACGGGGCGGAGTTCCGCAAGCGCCTGCGGCGCGACGACGTGCCGGTGATCTCGCTCGACAAGCAGCCCGGCAAGGACCTCGGCGTGTATGCGCGCATGTGGCGCGAGCTGCGCCGGCTGGAGCCGGCCATCGTGCACACGCGCAACCTCGGGACCGTCGACATGCAGTGGGTGGCCTGGGCGGCCGGCATCCGGGCGCGGGTGCACGGCGAGCACGGCTGGGAAGCCTCGGACCCGAAGGGACTCAATCCGAAGAGCCTGCGCATCCGACGACTGTGCCGCCCACTGGTGCAGCGGTACGTGCCGATGTCGCAGGACATCGCCGCGTGGCTGGTGCAGCACGTGGGTGCCGAGCCGGGGCGCATCCGCCAGCTCTACAGCGGCGTCGACGCCGAACGCTTCGCGCCACCGCCGGCGCCGGTCGCAGGCGGCGACGCCCGGCAGGCGGGGCGGGAGGCGCTGAACCCGGGTTTCTTCCCGCCGGGCGCGCCGGTGATCGGCACCGTCGGCCGGCTGGACCCGGTCAAGAACCAGGCATCGCTCCTGCGCGCCCTCGCCACGCTCCGGCGCGAGCAGCCGGACCTGGCCCGTTCGCTGCGGCTCGTCGTTGCGGGCGACGGGCCGCTGCGCGCCGCGCTGGAGCAGGCGGCCGGCGAGCTGGGCGTGCGCGAGGCGGTCTGGTTCGCCGGGGCGCGCAGCGACGCGCCGGAGATCCTGCGTGCGCTCGACGTGTTCGTGCTGCCCTCCCTCAACGAGGGCATCTCCAATACGATCCTGGAGGCGATGGCGAGCGGCCTGCCGGTGGTCGCGGGCCGCACCGGGGGCAACCCCGAACTCGTCGTGGAAGGCGTCACGGGCACGCTCTACGACGTCGGGGCGCCGGGCGGGCTGGAACGGGTAATTCTGGCCTATCTCACGAATCCGGCCCTCGGGACGGCCCACGGCGAGGCCGGACGAGCCCGGGTAGTGCAGAATTTCAGCCTGACGGCCATGGTCCAGCGCTACCTGGACCTCTACGACGAACTCCTGCACGGGGCGCCCGCGGGCGGCCCCGGGCGGGCTTAGGGATTTTCAGCGTCCGTTCCGGGTCGGGACGGGGCGAGGGACGAGCGAGATGTGCGGCATCACCGGACTCTTCGATACGCGCGGCAAGCGTGAGTTCGATCGCGCGCTGCTGAAGCGCATGAACGACTCGCACGCCCACCGCGGCCCCGACGGCGAGGGCGAACACCACGAGCCAGGCGTGGCCTTCGGCCATCGCCGCCTGTCCATCATCGACGTCGCGACCGGCCAGCAGCCGCTGTACAACGAGGACCGCTCGGTCGTCGTCACCTTCAACGGCGAGATCTACAACTACCAGGAGCTGATCCCGGAGCTGCAGGCGCTCGGCCACGTGTTCCACACGCGCAGCGACACCGAAGTGATCGTGCACGCCTGGGAGTCCTGGGGCGAGCGCTGCGTGGACCGCTTCCGCGGCATGTTCGCGTTCGCGCTCTACGACCGCAACCGCGACACGTTCTTCATGGCGCGCGACCGCCTCGGCGTGAAGCCGATGTACTACTCCGTGCTCAAGGACGGCACGCTGCTGTTCGGCTCGGAGCTGAAGTCCCTGCTGGCCCACCCGGGGCTGGTGCGCGAGACGGACCCGGCCGCGGTCGAGGAGTACTTCGCGCTCGGCTACGTCGCCGAGCCGCGCACGATCTTCAAGGGCACGCACAAGCTGCCGCCCGCGCACACGCTGACGGTGCGCCGTGGCCAGGCGGTGCCGGAGCCGGTCGAGTACTGGGACGTGCGCTTCACGCTCGCGAGCCCGATCTCCCTCGCGGACGCCTGCGAGGAGCTGAACCGCCGGCTGGACGAGTCGATCCGGCTGCGCATGATCTCGGAGGTGCCGCTCGGCGCCTTCCTCTCGGGCGGCGTGGATTCGAGCGCGGTGGTCGCGACCATGGCGCGCGTCTCGCAGGGCCCGGTCAACACCTGCTCGATCTCGTTCGACGATCCGGCCTTCGACGAGACGCGCTTCGCCCAGCAGGTCGCCGACCGCTACCACACCCGGCATTTCGTCGACCAGGTGGCGAGCGACGACTTCGACCTCGTGGACCAGCTGGCCTCGATCTACGACGAGCCGTACGCAGACAGCTCGGCGATCCCGACCTACCGGGTCTGCCAGCTCGCGCGCAAGCACGTCACGGTCGCGCTGTCGGGCGACGGCGGCGACGAGAGCTTCGGCGGCTATCGCCGCTACCGGCTGCACATGAGGGAGGAGAAGCTGCGCTCGACGCTGCCGCTCGGCCTGCGCCAGCCGCTGTTCGGGCTGCTCGGCCGCGTCTACCCAAAGGCCGACTGGGCGCCGCGCGTGTTCCGCGCCAAGACGACGTTCGAGTCGCTGGCGCGCAACTCGACGGAGGCCTACCTGCACAGCGTCTCGATCATCCGCGAGGACATGCGCCGCCAGCTGTTCGCGCCGGGCTTCCGGGTCCAGCTCGGCGGTTACTCGGCGCGCGAGGTGTTCGCGCGCCACGCCGCCAGGGCCGGCACCGACGACGCGCTCGCGCTCGTGCAGTACCTCGACCTCAAGACCTACCTCGTGGGCGACATCAACACCAAGGTCGACCGCGCCAGCATGGCGCACTCCCTCGAGGTGCGCGAGCCGCTGATGGACCACCCGCTGGTCGAGTGGCTCGCGACGCTGCCGAACTCGCTGAAGGTGCAGGGCCAGGAAGGCAAGTACCTCCTCAAGAAGACGATGGAGCCGCACCTGCCGCACGAGGTCATGTACCGGCCGAAGATGGGATTCGCCGTGCCGCTGGCACGCTGGTTCCGCGGTCCGCTGCGCCAGCGCATGCAGGACGGCATCCTCGGCCAGACCCTGGCCGACACGGGCATCTTCGAGCGCCGCACGCTGCAGCACCTCGTCGACGCGCACCTGAACGGCACGCGCGACTACAGCGCGCCGCTGTGGACGCTGCTGATGTTCGAGTCCTTCCTGCGCAACGTGGTGGCGAGTCAGCCGCGGCCGGCGCTTCGCGAGGCCGGATGAGCCAGCGGATCCTCCACGTCCTCGATCACTCGATCCCGCTGCACAGCGGCTACTCCTTCCGGACCCTGGCGATCCTGAAGGAGCAGCGGGCGCTCGGCTGGGAGACGCTGCACCTCACCTCGACCAAGCACTACGGCGCCACGGCCGACGAGGAGGACCACGACGGCTGGCACTTCTACCGGACGCGGGCCCCGGAAGGCGGCCTGCGCAGGCTGCCGGTGCTCGGCCAGCTCGCCGTGATCACGGACACGCAGCGCCGGCTCGAGCAGGTCATCGAGCAGACCCGGCCGGACCTGCTGCACGCGCACTCGCCGTGCCTGAACGGCATCGCGGCGCTGCGTGCGGCGCGGCGCCGGGGCCTGCCGGTCGTGTACGAGATGCGCGCATCCTGGGAGGACGCGGCCGTCGATCACGGCACGACCACCGAGGGCAGCGCGCGCTACCGGCTGTCCCGCGCGCTCGAGACCTGGACGCTGCGCCGCGCGCACGCGATCACCACGATCTGCGAGGGCCTGCGGCAGGACATCCTCGTGCGCGGCATCCCGTCCGGGCGCGTCACGGTGATCCCGAACGCGGTCAACACCGAGGACTTCCCGCTCATCGGCGCGCCGGACGGCGCACTGCAGGCGCAGCTCGGGCTCGGGGATGCGTTCACGCTCGGCTTCCTCGGTTCGTTCTACGGCTACGAGGGACTCGACACGCTGGTGGCGGCGCTGCCGGAGATCCTGCGCATCGAGCCGCGTACGCGGCTGCTGCTGGTCGGCGGCGGCTTCGAGGAGGAACGCCTGAAGGCGCAGGTCGGGTCGCTCGGCCTCGCCGACAGGGTCCTGTTCGTCGGCCGCGTGCCGCACCGCGACGTCGCCCGCTACTACAGCCTGGTCGACCTGCTGGTGTATCCGCGCAAGTCGATCCGGCTCACCGAGACCGTCACCCCGCTCAAGCCGCTCGAGGCGATGGCGCAGGGACGCCTGCTGATCGCATCGGACGTCGGCGGGCACCGTGAGCTGATCGAGGACGGGCGCACGGGCTTCCTGTTCCGGCCGGACGACCCCGCGGCGATCGCCCAGGCGGTGCGCCGCGTGCTCGACAGCCGTGCGCAATGGGAGGCGATCCGCGCGCAGGGTCGCCGCTTCGTCGAGACGGAGCGCAACTGGCGCGCGAGCGTGGCCCGCTATCCGGCCGTCTACGAGCGTGCCCGTGCCGCGGCGCGGGCGGGCGGCCATGGCTGATGCGTTGCGCGTCCTGCTGGTCGGCCCGCTGCCGCCGCCGTCGGGCGGCATGGCCAACCAGACCCGCCAGCTGAAGCGGCTGCTCGAGGGCGAAGGCGTGCAGGTGACCCTGGTGCAGACCAATGCGCCGTACCGGCCCGCCTGGGTCGAGTCCCTGCGGGGCCTGCGCGCCGTCTTCCGGCTGGTCCCCTACCTCCTGCACCTGCGCCGAGGGTGCGCCGGCGTGGACGTCGTCCACGTCATGGCGAACTCCGGCTGGGCCTGGCACCTGTTCGCCGCGCCGGCCATCCGCATCGCCCGCGGCCGCGGCCGGCCAGTGGTGGTCAACTACCGTGGCGGTCTCGCCCGCGAGTTCCTCGCGCAGGCGGCGAACTCGGTGAAGGCGACGCTGCAGGGCACGCGCCTCGTCGTGCCCTCGGAGTTCCTGCGGGAAGTGTTCGCCGGCCACGGCGTGGCGGCACAGATCATTCCGAACGTCGTCGACACGGCGACGTTCCGGCCCAGCGTCGAGACGCGGCCATTCGATGCACGTGCGCCGCACGTCGTCATCGCCCGCAACCTCGAGCCCATCTATGGCATCGACGTCGGCCTCGAGGCCCTCGCCATCCTGCGCCGCGAGCTGCCCGGACTGCGGGCGTCGATCGCCGGCACTGGGCCCGAGCGGGCGGCGCTCGAGGCGCAGGCCGGCCGGCTCGGGCTCGGTGACTGCGTGCGCTTCACGGGCAGGCTCGACGTCGCGGGCATGGTCGCCCTGTACCAGTCGGCGGACGTGGTGCTGAATCCCGTGCGCGCGGACAACACCCCGAATTCCGTCCTGGAGGCGCTCGCCTGCGGCGTGCCGGTGGTGAGCACGAACGTCGGCGGCGTGCCGTACCTGGTGAAGGACCGGGAAACCGCGCTGCTGGCCCCGGCCGAATCGCCGGCCGGCCTCGCGGCCGCCATGCTCGAACTGGTGCGTGAGCCGGCGCTGCGCGCGGGCCTCGTGGAGCGGGGGCTGGCGAAGGCGCGGGCCTGTGCGTGGCCGGTCGTGCGCGAGCAGTGGCTGCACGCGTACCGCACGGCGGGGGAGGCGGCATGAGCTACACCTGGCTCGCCAGTCGCGTGCTCTTCCCGCTGCACGAGCGGGCCAAGGGCCACCACAGCGTCCGGCTGCACCGCGAACTCGAGGCGACGCAGTGGCTGTCGCCCGGCCAGATCGCCGACGCGCAGCTGCAGCGCCTGAGGGAATTTCTCGCCCGCGCCGCGGCCGACGTGCCGTACTACCGCGACCTGATGCGGGCGCACGCGTTCGAGCCCGCGAGCCTGCAATCGCTCGCCGACCTCGAGCGCCTGCCGTTCCTCACCAAGCCGCTCATCCGCGAGCACGTCGAGCAGCTGAAGTCGGCCCGCGCCGGCAGGCTCGTGCGCTACAACACGGGCGGCTCGAGCGGCGAGCCGCTGGTGTTCTACATGGGCATGGGCCGCGTCTCGCACGACGTGGCGGCCAAGTGGCGCGCCACGCGCTGGTGGGGCGTCGACATCGGCGACGTCGAGGTCGTGCTCTGGGGCTCGCCGATCGAGATCGGCAAGCAGGACCGGGTCAAGGCCTTGCGCGACCGGCTGTTCCGCAGCCACCTGCTGCCCGCCTTCCAGATGTCCGAGGCGCAGATGGACCGCTACCTCGACACGCTCGAGGCGCTGCGGCCGCGCATGCTGTTCGGTTATGCCTCGGCGCTCGCGCTGCTCGCCTCGCACGCGCAGGCGCGCGGCCGCGACATGCGCGGCCTCGGCGCGCGGGTCGCCTTCGCGACCGGCGAGACGCTGTATCCCGACCAGCGCCAGCTGATCGAAGGCGCGTTCGGCGTGCCCGTGGCGAACGGCTACGGCTCGCGCGACGCCGGCTTCATCGCTCACCAGTGCCCGCAGGGCTCGCTGCACCTCACGGCCGAGCACATCGTGGTCGAACTGGTCGACGCGGACGGGCGCGCGGTGGCCCCGGGCCAGACCGGCGAGATCGTCGTCACGCACCTGGCGACCGACGACTTTCCGTTCATCCGCTACCGCACGGGCGACATGGCGGTGCGTTCGGTGGCGCCCTGCGCCTGCGGTCGCGGGTTGCCCGTGCTCGAGAAGGTGTACGGACGCAGCACGGACTTCATCCGCACGCCGTCGGGCAACCAGATGCACGCGCTGGCGCTGATCTACGAAGTGCGCGACAAGCCGGGCGTGAAGGCCTTCAAGCTGGTGCAGGAGCAGGACCTTTCGCTGGAGGTGCTGCTGGTCGGCGGGCCGGAGCTGACCGCGGAGGTCGAGGCGGCCATCCTGCGCGGACTGCGTGCCCGGATGGGCGAGGGCGCGACGGTCACTGCGCGCCGCGTCGACGAGATTCCGCCGGAGAAGTCCGGCAAGTACCGCTACGTCGTCAGTCGCGCGACCGGCGCGCGCTGACCGGGCTCAGGCCAGCACGGGCTGGCGGTCGCGGTAGGCCCGCGCGAGCCGCAATCCGTAACGCAGGGCGTCCTGGTCCCAGGCCGCCACGCGCGGGACCTGGAACGGGTCGGACTGCGCCGTGGCGGAACCCCACGCGGTCGACAGGGCCAGTTCGAAGCCCGCGGCACGGGCCATGGCCACGTGCTTCGCGAGGTAGTCCCGGTGCGGCTTGCCGTTGGGGTAGGCGAACGAGCGCACGGGCGCGCCGATCATCTCCTCGAGCTGGCGCCGGCTCGCGCGGATCTGGGTTTCCGCCACGTCGTCCGCGACGCTGGCGAGGATCGGGTGATCCACGGTGTGCGCCCCGATCTCGATGCCGGCGAGGTGCAGGGTGCGCACCTGCGCCCGCGTCATCATCAGGTCGTCCGGCAACTGCACGCCGGCCGCGTCGGCCACGTCGGCGATGCGCTGCAGCCGCTCCTCGATCGGCAGGTACTTGAGCTGCTCGAGCAGCGCCTCGATGGTGCTGCGGCGGGCCCGGGCGTCGGTCAGCGCATGGCGGCCGAGGCCCAGTCCGCGCAGGTCGAAATCCGCCGGCGCGCGGCGCACGGTCTCGATCACGGTGTCGTTGAACATGCGGCCGCCGTCGAGGAAGCCGGGTGCGACGAACACCGTGGCCGGCACGCCGCGCTCGACCAGGATGGGGCGCGCGATCTCGCAGTTGTTGGCGTAGCCGTCGTCGAAGGTGATGCAGGCGGCGCGCGGCGGCAGGGTGCCCTCGCGCAGGCGCGCCACGGCCTCGCGCAGCGGCAGCGGCGTGAAGCAGCCGCGGATCAGTTCGACGATGGCCGTGAAGCGGGCGGCGTCGGGCTCGTCGGGCAGCACGGGGTCGGGCTCGGGCAGCACGCGATGGAAGATCAGCACCAGGAGCGATGCGCCGCGCCCGCGGCCCGCAAGCGCCGAGGCGGCCGTGCGGACGACGAAGCGGGTGGCTGCGGAGGGCGGTGCGCGCATGGCTGCTTCCGGGGCGGTCACGGCGAGACGCCGTGCTCCCGCAGCCACTGCTCGAGCATCGCGATGACCCAGATGAACACGCCGTAGTACTTCGCGTCCTCCTGGCCGTGCAGGTGCAGCAGGCGATCGATCAACTCCGCCTGCACGATGCCGCGCGAGCGGAACGCCGCGAGGTTGTCGTCGATCTGCTGGCGCAGGCGCGGAGTCTCCTGCAGCCACAGGCCGAAGGGCAGGCCGAAGCCGTGCTTCTTCTTGTGGATGATCTGGTCGGGCAGCCAGCCCGTCATGGCGCGCTTGTAGAAGTCGCGCAGCTGCGCGCCGGGCATCAGGACCGAGCCCGGGATGCGCATCGACAGCTCGACCACCTGCGGGTGGAGCATCGGGTAGGAGACCCGCACGCCGGCCAGCGCGCTCATCGTCTCGACCTTGCGCAGGTCGTTGTCGGCGAGCGTGTGCTGCCAGTCGTAGTAGAGCATGTGGCTGAGCGTGTCCCCGCCCGGCGTGGCATCCCACAACTCCTGCATGCGCCGGAAGGTGCCGCCCTCGTCGATCGCGGCCCGGAAGTCCGGGTGCAGCACCGATGCCGTGCCCTGGCGCAGGAGGAAGTTCCAGGTCTCGAGCCGCGCGGGCAGCGGGATGTTGGCCTTCTCCACGTAGCCGCGGCCCTTGCGCGTGAGCCAGAAGTCGAGCGGGCGGGGCCACAGGCGCAGCGCCGGCTCGATCATTCCCCTGCGGACGAACGCGGGCACCCGCCGGTAGCGCTCGAAGACTTCCTGTTCCGCGTAACGCGAATTGCCCGCGAACAATTCGTCGCCGCCGTCGCCCGCCAGCAGGTGGTCGACCCCGGACTCGCGGGCGAGCCGCGCGCAGTAGTAGACGGGCAGGGCGGAGGAGTTGCCGAAGGGTTCGTCATAGGCCCGCGCGATGCGCGGGAAGCCGTCCGCGATGTCCTCGCCGCTCACGATGTACTCGTGTGCCTCGCAGCCGAAGCGTGCATTGGCCGTGCGCGAGAACTCCGTCTCGTCGTAGTCCGGATAGCCGAAGCCGATGGTGAAGGTGCGGGTGCGGCCGGGGCCGACCTCGCTCAGCACGCCGGCCACCGTCGAACTGTCGAGGCCGCCGCTCAGGAAGGCGCCGCTGCGGCTGCCCGGTCGGCACTCGCGCACCGCGACGCGCAGGCTGTCGTGCAGGTCCTGTCGCAGGGCGTCGAACGACGCGCCGCCGTCCGAGAAGCGCTGGTCCCACCAGCGGCGTTCGGCGACGGTCCCGCGCTCGAAGACGGCGCACCAGCCGGGCCGCAGCTTGCGCACGCCGCGGAAAATCGTTCCCGGCGAGGGAACCATGTGCAGCATCAGGTAGTCGAAGATCGCGTCCGGGTCGAGCCGCACGTCCCGTCCCGGGGCACGGGCCACGAATTCGGCGGAGGTGCCGAACACCAGCGAACCGTGATCGTGCGCGTAGGCCAGCCGCTCGATGCCCATGGGGTCGACGGCGAGCAGGCAGCGCTGGCGGCGGGTGTCGAGCACGGCGAGGGCAAAGCGCCCGCCGAGGCGCTCGAGCATCCCGTCGCCGTGACGCAGGTAGGCCTCCCGCAGGCGGGCTGCCGCGCCCTCGGCGCCTTGCCACGTGCGACGGCCGCCGTCGGCGAGGAACAGGGGCTGGCCGCGGCAGGCGACGAGGATGCCGTCCTGTCCGCTGTGTTCAGGCGCCCACAGCGCGCCGGAATCGTCCAGCGCGGCGGCCGTCGCCCCGGTGGCGACCTGCGCGCCGTACTGGCGCAGGCGGCCCGCGTCGATCGTCGCATCCGGCAACCGGGAGTAGCCAAAGAAGTCCATGGGCACCTGTTCGTTCTGTCGTCGTCGTCGCGGAATCGGCGCGAATCCGGTCGTGCGTCCCGGCGTATGTTAATCGATGGAGGATACCGGCGTTGCGGTGGCGAAACCGCGAACCAGTGCCGGGCCCGCGGCACGCGCGAACACACCATAATGGTCCCGAAAGCCGCGATTTCCGGGCCCGGTGCAACCCCATTATGTGAGGCGTTTCTCGCCCGTTTTGTTGCTTGATTATGTGCCGAGTCGCACACTACCTGCCGGGTAGAGAAGGGGTTGCCGCGGCGGTTTCCCCCTCCGGTCGAGGACGCGATCCTCCGCAGAGTTTGTCGTCGCCAGCGCGCGAGGACGGGAGATTCAACGATGAAGCGCAGAGATTTCCTTAGAGCATCGGCCACCGCGTCCGGCGCCCTGTTGCCCGCCCTGGGATGGTCGCAGACCACGCCCTGCCCGCCGCCTTCCTTCGGCGTCGCCGGTGGAACCTCGACCTCGACGTCCTGCGGTTCGGCCACGACTGCGCTGGCCGACTGGCAGTCGCGCTCGACGGGCGCCGGTGTGCTGTGGGCGCACCGCTTCGCGAGCCCGACCGATCCGTCGCTGTACTGGGCCCAGCTGTCGACGAACGGCAGCGGGGGCGGCCGGCGCTTCGGCTACTACGCCGGCGACGGCGTGATCGGCGATGGCTGCTACGAGAGCTTCATTCCTGCGGGGCTCGAGGTCAACGGCGGCTGGGCCCGTCCGCTCGCGCCGGTGGTGGCCAGCGGCGCCGTGGGCAAGTACCTTGCCTATCCGGCCGACATCAACAACGCGGGCCTCGAGCGTCTGCCGTTCAAGGACTTCTACGCCTATTACACCGGCGACCCGGCGGGCAAGTTCGGCAACGGCGTCGGCGGCTACTTCAGCCACGCCGAGTACTATGCCAACCGCAACCGCAACTACTCGGTCAACGGCGGCACGTACAAGGAGATCATCTACGGTGGCGCCGAAGGCGTGTACCTCCAGTACCGCACCAAGTTCCCGACGCTGCCGAACGGCGACAACCGGCTCAACTACACCGATCTCATGGGCAAGCTGGTCATGTTCTCCAACATGAGCCCGAGCAACGCCAACAACGAGATCGTGACCAACGTGATGCCGAATTACGGCAACCGTTTCTTCATGTACTCGGACACCGGCTCGATGCTGCTCTACAACCCGCAGGGTTCCTCGAACGTCGGCACGTCGATGGAACCGGGCGGCGCCTACGACGCCACCTGCCGTATCAGCAACTCCGGCAGCGAGCCCGCGACCTCGGCCTGCTGGCGCTGGCCGAAGGACGAGTGGGTCACCGTGCTGATGCAGGTCATCCCCGGGCGCCACAATCCGGGACGGCCCTACCTGCCGAACGCCCAGTACCTCGACACCGGCATCCGCATCTGGGTCGCGACGCAGAGCTACATCGACGCCGAGCGCAAGGCCGGCCGGACGCCCCAGTACACGAAGATCTGGGACAAGACGAATTACGCGTTCAGCTACTACAACGGGTCCGAGCCCTCGGTCTACGCGGGGTCGCCGAATCCGCTCGCCAATACGGAGCAGGCTTACGGGTACAACGCGGTCCGCTTCACCACCTATGCGAACCCGAACGGGGCGCTCGCGCAGCCTTACTCGAAGGACGTCTGGGTGCTGCACGACCAGATCATCTGCTCGACCAAGTTCATTCCGTGTCCGCTCGTCTGAGCCGGCGCCGGACCGAGGTTATCGACCATGAAACGACGTGATTTTCTGATGGCATCGGGCGGTGTCGCGGGCGCGCTGCTGCCCGCGTGGGCCAATTCGCAGACCATGCCGTGCCCGCCGCCCGCGGTGGCGGTCAGCGGCGGCACCTCGGCGACCTCGTCCTGCGGCACCGACGCACCGGAGATCCGCTCCGGCACCGTGACACTGGTCGGCAGCAACACGATGTACGACCTCGTGGCGGCGAACCCGACGCGCTTCCCGGGCTGGGCGACCTACTCGCTTGGCTATGCGGCGGGCGGCGCGTATGGCTCCGGCACGTACGTCCCCGGCTACGGGGCCAAGGGTGCATACGTGCTCTGCATGTCGAGTGGCGACACGGCGCCGCAGATCTCCGACGCGCTGATCTTCGACTTCGACACGCTCGAGTGGAAGGTCCAGGTGAACGCGAATGGCGTGCCGAACAGCCTCGCGACGACTTGGTGCACGAGCGCCACCGGTCACCCGGCCTCGACGGACGGCGGACCCTACTACGAGATGGCGGGCAAGCCGGGCGTTCCGCATCCGGCGCAGTTGTACCGGCTCGCAGTCGGCATCGGCACGCGCTTCATCCGGCCGCTGACCTGCTACGCGGGTGGCGACATCAAGACCGCGCCCTACGCCCACCAGTACGACCTCGCCACGGCCCGCTACTCGCGCATCAGCGACGACGCGACCGCGGCGCTCGGCTACTACAACTGGGCGGCCGAGCCGGCCGCGCTGTACGACGCGCGCGCCAACCGCATCTGGATCCTGGTCGAGGAGATGGCGAGCGTGAACCACCTCGCGTACCTCGACCTGTCGAGCAACACCTGGAAGTCGAGCCCGACGTACGCGACGCCCCCGACGACGGGCGCCACGGCCAACTGGCAGCACTCGCTGCTGCACGACGACGGCCAGCGCCGCTGCATCCTGACCTTCAAGTCCACGAAGTACCAGGGCGGCACCTACCCGAACTATGCGCGCGTGCTCGACCTGGACAACATCGCTGCCGGCTGGCGCAACGTGACGCTCTCCGGCCCGACCACGCAGTTCCAGTATCCCGGTGCGGGCCCGTACACGGAGTCGCATGCCGTCCGCTGGGCTCACTATCCCGAGGACAACTGCCACTACACGTTCGACGGATTCGGGTCGCGGATCTCCAGGATCACGCCGCCGGCCTCGGGCATCACCGGCACCTGGACCATCG
>JBPOHK010000078.1:0-41429 GCA_052035645.1 Pseudomonadota bacterium | reverse complement strand
GGGGGCGGGGGGGGGGGCGCGTGGGCGGGGCCCCCCGCCCCCCCCTTGGAGGGGTTCCGGGCGCCCGGGCCCCCCCGCCGGCCCCGGCGAGGCCGGCGGCATCCCGCCTCACGGCAACGCACGACATTCGGTACTGCCGGGAAAAGAGGAATGTCCCCTGTTTTCGGCTCAGGCGAGGTCGGGCAGGTCGAGCAGCGCCAGCATGCGGGCGCGGGCCACGTCGCGCAGGCCTTCCGCCGATCCGCCGCAATCCGCCATCTCCAGCGGCTCGAGCACGTCGATGGTCACCGCGCCGGGGCGGGGGACGATGGTCCCGCTCGGCAGCACCTGCCGCGCGCCGTGGATGACGCTCGGCACCAGCGGCATGCCGCCGCGCGCCGCGGCCACGAAGGCCCCGACGTGGAAGCGCTTCAGCCCGATCACCTCGTCGAAGGTGCCTTCCGGGAAGAACACCAGCGAGTGGCCCTGTTCCGCCTGGCGCACCACCCGCATGGCGTCGCGCTGGCGGCCGCCCCGGGTGTGGCGGTCGACGAACTCCGAGCCGATGCGCTTCAGCAGGAAGCCCATAACCGGCATCGAAGCCGCTTCGCGCTTGATGACGAAGGAGAACCGCGGCGGGAGTGCCGCCTTCATGACCACGCCGTCCAGGTAGCTCGAGTGGTTGGCGACCAGCACGCAGGACCCGTCCGGCAGGCGGTCCGCCCCCCGAAGCGTGAGGCGGATCCCGGCGAGGGCCAGCCACAAGCGGGCACATTGGCGGGTGACGGACCGTCGCCACGCGAGCCGCGGCACGACCAGCACCAGGACGGCCGCCAGCACGATCAGCAGGCCCAGGGCCGCGAGCGCGTAGGCGCCGTACAGGGCGCGCCAGGCCAGGTGGAGCGGGTTTGACGTCATGGGGCGGGACAGGGTGCGATCCGGGCGGCGGAGTCTGCCCGGTCGCGGGCATTCTGTGAATTGGTTCCAGTTATGTTAACGGTGCCGGCGATCTGTGAATGCTGTCACGGCCCGGGGCATTTGGGCACTCGCATACTGCCCGCATGAATGCCCCAGAGGTTCCATGAACACCGCAGTGAAGAACACCGTGCTCACACGTTCGCAGCGGGGCAGCGCAGCGCAGGGACCGGGCCCGATCGACCGGTTCCTCGACGCCGTGTGGATGGAGCGCGGACTCTCGCCGAACACCCTGGCCGCCTACCGGGCCGACCTGACCGCACTCGAGCGCTGGCTCGAGGAGCACGAAACCGAACTCGCCGCCGCCGGCCGGGGCGACATCCTCTCGTTCATGGCCTCGCGCGTGCAGGCGGGCGCCCGTCCGCGCTCGACGGCCCGCCAGCTGTCCAGTTTCCGTCGTTTCTATCGCCACCTGGTCCGGGAGGGCGCGCTGCGCGAAGACCCCACGGCCCAGATCGCGATGCCGAAGGTGGGGCGCTCGCTGCCGCGATCGCTCACGGAGGAGGAAGTCGAGGCCCTGTTGGCCGCTCCCGCCGTGAGCGATCCGCTCGGGCACCGCGACCGCACCATGCTCGAGGTGCTCTATGCCACCGGGCTGCGGGTGTCCGAACTCGTCAACCTGACGCTGGCCCAGGTCAACCTCAACCAGGGCGTCATCCGCATCGTGGGCAAGGGCGACCGCGAACGCCTCATCCCGCTCGGCGAGGAGGCGGTGCAGTGGGTGCAGCAGTTCCTGCAGGGCCCGCGCGTCGAGATCCTGCTCGAGCGGCAGACGGACTACCTGTTCCCGACGCGGCGCGGCGACCGCATGACGCGCCAGGCGTTCTGGCACATCATCAAGCGCTACGCACGCAAGGCCGGCGTGCAGAAGGACCTGTCGCCGCACACGCTGCGCCACGCCTTCGCGACGCACCTGCTCAACCACGGCGCCGACCTGCGCGTCGTGCAGATGCTGCTCGGTCACAGCGATCTCTCGACCACCCAGATCTACACGCACGTCGCCCGCGAGCGTCTCAAGGACCTGCATTCGCAGCACCACCCGCGCGGCTGAGGCCGTGACGGGAGCCCTTGCCCTTGCTGCGGCGGGGGTCTGCTAGACTGCGCGCGCCCGGAGCGCGGTTGAACCTGCGGCGATGCCCGTGGTCAGAACCCGCAACGGAACTCCCCGGATTCCCGCCGACGGAAGCACGCATGCGCACCATCGCTCCCACCGCCGCCCTCGTCCTCGCCGCGCTGTCGCTCGGTGCCGTGCTGGCCGGACCGGCCGTCGCCGCGCCGGACAAGCCGGGCGCCCGGCCGGCGACCGCACCGCCGGCCGCGAAGCCCGGCGCCGTGCCGGCCGACGTGCGGGCCAGGGTCGTCTCGCGGCTGCAGGGCGCCAACCCCAATGCCGTCTCGGCGACGCCGATCCCCGGGCTGTACGAAGTGACGATGGGCGGCATCGTGGCCTATGTCAGCGCCGACGGTAAGTACCTCGTCAGCGGCAACGTGTACGACCTCGATTCCCAGACCAACATCACCGCCACCCGGCGCAACGCGGCGCGGGCCGCGGTGCTCGCGGCGGCTCGCGAAGACCAGATGATCGTCTTCTCGCCGCCCAACCCGAAGATGACGGTGACCGTGTTCACCGATGTCGACTGCGGATACTGCCGCAAGCTGCACAGCCAGATCGCGGAGTTCAACCGCGCGGGCGTGAAGGTGCGCTACATGATGTATCCGCGCACCGGCCCGGGCACCGAGTCCTGGAAGAAGGCCGAGATGGTCTGGTGCGCCGCCGACCGCAAGGAAGCGCTCACCCGCGCGAAGAAGGGCGAGCCCCTGAAGGGCCGCGCCTGCGGCGACGCGGTGATCAAGCAGCAGTACGAGATGGGCGAGGATCTGGGCGTCGAAGGCACGCCCGCGATATTCACGCAGAACGGCGACTACGTCGGTGGCTATCTCGCGCCGGCCGACCTCGTCCAGGCCGTGCAGGATTCGCAGAAGGCTGCGACGGCTGCCTCCGCCGGCGGCCGCTGAGCCCTACTTCTCGAGCTGGGCGAGCTTGCCGGGGCGGCCGTCCCAGTCCTTGGCGTCGGCCGGGGCGTCCTTCTTCTCGGTGATCACCGGCCACTGCTTGGCCAGTTCCGCGTTCAGGGCCTTGAACTGCTCCTGGCCCGAGGGGATCTCCTCTTCGGAGAAGATGGCCTCGGCCGGGCACTCCGGTTCGCAGAGCGTGCAGTCGATGCACTCGTCCGGGTCGATGACCAGCATGTTCGGGCCTTCGTGGAAGCAGTCCACCGGGCAGACTTCCACGCAGTCCATGTACTTGCACTTGATGCAGTTTTCGGTGACGACGAAGGTCATCGGCAATCTCCGGGTTCAGCTCGCGCCGGACGCGTCGTTCACGGCGGCGGGGCGCGTATTCTGCCAAAGCGTTGCCGCACTGCAAACGCCGGTTTTCAACGGGGCAGGTGCCTGCGGTAGTCCAGTGCGGTGAAATGGTGCGCCTCGACGCCGCGGGCGCGATCCTCGAAATACCGCCGCAGCGCGAAATCCACGCTCTTGAACGCGATGTCGGCCCAGGGCACCTCGGCCTCGTCGCACAGCATGACTTCCAGGCTCTCGGCCCCGGCGCCGAACGCGGGTCGCGGCAGCTTCGCCCGGAACATGACGTGCACCTGGTCGGCATGCAGTACGTGCACGACGGCCAGCAGCGAGCCGATCTCGACCTCGGCCAGCGCTTCCTCGAAGGATTCGCGGGCGGCGGCCTGCTGGGTCGTCTCGCCGTTTTCCATGAACCCCGCCGGGATCGTCCAGTAGCCATAGCGGGGCTCGATGGCGCGCTTGCACAGCAGAATCCGCCCCTCGTGCTCGGGAACGCAGCCGACCACCAGCTTGGGATTCTGGTAGTGGATAACGCCGCAGGCGTCGCACACGAACCGGGGCAGGTGGTCGCCCTCGGGCGTGCGCAGGATCACGGCCTGGCCGCAGTTGGAGCAGAATTTCACGGGTCGTCTGTGTCTGGTGCCGGTGGAGGGGATCGAACCCACACATGGTTGCCCATGGCAGATTTTGAGTCTGCTGCGTCTACCAGTTCCGCCACACCGGCTGGGCCGCGAAGCTTACCCGATTGCCGCAGCCGGGACGGGAAATTAATCCAGATCAGTCACTTGTGGTTGATTGTGGGAGTGGATTCGAATCGGAGCCGCCCGCCGATCCCGTCACGCCGCGGTGTCGGGGAACCCGCTAGAATCCGCGCGGTCAGAGGGTTTCATGCGTCGCCTGCGGGCGGCCCGCCCCGCCTGGCACGGAGAGACGCTCGCATGCGACGACGAGGACTGGCCGCCGGCCTGCTGGCGCTGTGCTGCGCATTCGGCGTCGCGCGTGCCGAATCCAACCTCGCCAGTACCCTGGCCGCGGCGGCCCCGGCCGCCAACCCCAAGGTCCTGCAGCTGGCGGCCCGTGCCGCCGAATGCGCCCGTCGCCAGGGCGTGCTCGATTCCCTGCATCGCCTCGCCGTCATCGACTACTCGCTGCCTTCGACCCAGCCGCGGCTGTGGGTCTTCGACGTGGACCGCGGCCGGCTGCTGTTCCAGGAACTCGTCGCCCACGGGCGCAACACCGGCGACGGCATGGCCCGGCAGTTCTCGAACGTCGAAGGCAGCAAGATGTCCAGCCTCGGCCTGTTCCAGACCGCCGACACCTACTACGGCAGCAACGGCTACTCCCTGCGCCTGAAGGGCCTGGATGCCGGGTTCAACGACCGGGCCCTCGACCGCGCCATCGTCATGCACGGCGCGCCGTACGTCAGCGAGGCCATCGCCGAGCGCCTCGGGCGGCTCGGCCGCAGCTGGGGTTGCCCGGCCGTCCGGCAGGAAGTGGCGCGGGGCGTGATCGACACGCTGAAGGGCGGGGCGCTGCTGTTCGCCTACTATCCCGACCGCGCGTGGCTGTCGCGCTCGACGTTCCTGAGCTGCGAGCCCGCCCGCACCGCCGCACCGGTGGTGGCCGACGCGGGCGAGCCCGCCCGTCCTCGCGGCTGAACTCTCGTCCCGCCGTTCGCGGCCCCGCGCGACCTTTTTCCGCCGCCGCGCATCTAAGGCGGTGAATGTCCTCGTTCATCGACAGCGCCCTGGCACCCGACGCGATTCCGCGTGCCCTCTCCGGTGACGTCGCCGCACAGGAGGCGATCTACCGCGCCTTCGAGCGCCCGGTCTTCACGCTCGCCCGCCGGCTCGTGCCGCAGCGGGCCGCCGCCGAGGACCTCGCGCAGGACGTGTTCGTCGAGGTGCTCACGCGCCTCGCGCAATTCGAGGGGCGCGGCTCGTTCGCGGGCTGGGTCCGGGCCATCGCCGTCAACCGCTGCCTGATGCACCTGCGCTCGCCCTGGCACCGCAGCCGCCGCTGGTTCGAACGGGCGGCCGGCGAGGACGAGGCCGAGGCGCAGTGGCCGGACGAGTCGGCACGCGAGCCCGGCGATGCGGTCGACCTCGGCCGCGCGCTCGCACGCCTGTCGGATACGGCGCGCGCCGTCGTGTGGCTGCACGACGTCGAGGGCTACACGCACGAGGAGATCGGCCGGCTGTTCGGCAGCTCGCCCAGCTTTTCGAAGTCCCAGCTCGCCCGGGCGCACGAGCGCCTGCGCGAATGCCTGCACGACGATGGAGTGATCGAGTCATGCCTGCCCCTGTCGACGAACTGCTGAGCCGGCGCCTGGCCGCGCTGCCCTGCGTGGACGGCGGTCCGGACGGCTGGGTGTCCGTGCAGTCGCGGCTGCAGGCCCGGCGCGCGGCCGCCGGGCGCATCCGCCGCTCGGCTCGACTGTCGATGGCCGCGTCGGTGGCCGTGCTGGCGGCGATCGTCGCGTTCGCACTGATGCAGCGGTCGCCGTCGGCGCGGCCCGAGAGCATCGGGCGGGCGGCGCCGACGGCCACCGAGGGCGAGATCGAGCGCCTGCGGGCCCAGTCCGTCGCACTGGAGGAGGTGCTGGCCGCACTGCCGGAGCGCCCGGCGGTCGCGCGGGCCGCCACTGCGGTGCCGATCGACACGCTCGAGGCCCAGGTCCAGTGGCTCGATCACCAGTTGTCCATGCGTGCCGGGCGCGCGGCGGCCGACGATGCCGCGCTGCTCTGGCGCGAACGCGTCGAAACCATGAGTTCGCTGGTGCGCCTGCGTTACGCCGAGGCCCAGCAGCTCGCGATGTGAAACGGAGTGAAACCATGCAGAAATCCCCATCGATCGCCATCCTGGCCGCGTGCGCGGCCCTGCTCGCCGGGGCCGCGGCCGGCGCCGCCGAGCCGGCGGACCGCACGGCGATGGAAAAGGACCTCGCGGCCGCGCGCACCCAGCTCGACGAGGCCGCGCGACGGGTGGCGGAGCTGAGCCAGCAGCTCTACGGCGAGGACATCGACCTCGACATCCGCATGCAGCACGGGCGGGGCCCGCAGGGCGCCATGCTCGGGGTGAACATCGGCGGCGGTGCCGCGCGCGACGAGGGCGTGCAGGTGATGGGCGTCAGCCCCTCCGGACCCGCACAGGCGGCCGGCCTGAAGGCCGGCGACGTCATCGTGGCGGTCGACGGCAAGTCGCTCAAGCGCTCGGACGCCGGGTCGCCGGGCGGCCAGCTCGTGGCGCACATGCGCGGCGTGAAACCGGGCCAGGCCGTGAAGGTGGACTACCTGCGCGATGGGCGGCGCGCGAGCACATCGGTGGTCGCGACGCAGCCGATGCCCCCCGGCGCGATGCTGATGCGCGAGCGCATGGCGCTGCCGCCCGGGATGGAGGAACTGATGCCGCCGGGCATGCTGCACGTCATGCGGTTCGGCCACGCGTTCGGCGACCTGGAACTGGCGCCGGTGTCGCCCCGGCTCGGCCGGTACTTCGGCACGGACAAGGGACTGCTCGTGGTGCGGACGCCCGAGGGCGGTACGCTCGGGCTCGAGGACGGCGACGTCATCCTCGCCATCGACGGGCGGACGCCCGACAGTCCCGGCCACGCGTTTCGCATCCTTGCGTCGTACCAGCCGGGCGAGAAGGTCCGGCTCGACGTGCTGCGCGACCGCAAGCGCCTGGCCGTCGACGGCGTCGTGCCGACGCCCGACGAGGACGCTGGTCCCCGGGGCCACCGGCCGCCCGTCGCCCGCCCGCTGCCGCCCGTCGCCCCCGTTCCGCCGCCGCCGCCGCCGAAGGCGCCGGGATCCGCCTGATTTCCTCCGGGCGGGCGCGTGGAGGGCCCGGCCCGCCGGCCGGGCCCTCTGCTAGCATGCGCGCCCCATGCAGCTCAGCGACTTCCACTACGACCTGCCCGAGTCGCTGATCGCCCGTCACCCTGCGGAGCCCCGCAGCTCGAGCCGTCTCCTGCGACTCGACGGCCGCACCGGCGGCCGCCAGGACCTCCACGTCCGCGACCTGCCGGGCCTGCTGCGCGCCGGCGACCTCCTCGTATTCAACGACACGCGCGTCGTGCCGGCCCGGCTGTACGGAACGAAGGCGACCGGCGGGCGCGTCGAGCTGATGCTCGAGCGGCTGTCCGGCGGGCGCGTCGCGCAGGTGCAGGTGCGGGCCAGCAAGCCCTGTCGCCCGGGCACCCGCATCGACGTCGACGGCGGGGCCGTCGCCACCGTCGTCGACCGCGACGGGGATTTCTGGCGGGTCGAGTTCGACGCGCCGGCCGCCGAGGTGTTCGAGCGCTGCGGCGAGATGCCGCTGCCGCCGTACATCGACCGGCCGGTCGAGGCCGCCGATCGCGAGCGCTACCAGACCGTCTATGCGCGCGTGCCGGGCGCGGTGGCGGCACCGACGGCCGGCCTGCACTTCGATCCCGGCCTGCTCGAGGCCTGTCGCGCCGCCGGCGCAGTCTTCGCCCACGTCACGCTGCACGTCGGCGCCGGCACGTTCCAGCCCGTGCGGGTGCGGGACGTCGCGGAGCACCGCATGCACGCCGAGCGGCTCGAGGTCGGCGAGGACGCCGTCACGGCCGTCGCGGCGGCCCGTGCCCGCGGCGCCCGGGTGATCGCGATCGGCACGACGGCCGTGCGCTCGCTCGAGACTGCGGCGCAGTCCGGGACGCTGGCGCCGTACTCCGGCGAGACGCGCCTGTTCATCACGCCCGGGTACCGCTTCCGGGCGGTCGACGCGATGCTCACGAATTTCCACCTGCCCGAGTCCACGCTGCTCATGCTCGTGAGCGCGTTCGCCGGGCGCGAAGCGGTGCTCGACGCCTACCGCCACGCCGTCGCGACGGGCTACCGCTTCTTCAGTTACGGTGACGCCATGTTCATCGAACCGTCGCCGGCGGCGCTCGCTCCGCGGGGTGCCGCGTGAAGTTCGAACTGCTGCGCCAGGAGGGGCGGGCTCGCCGCGGGCGCCTGCAACTGCGCCACGGCGTCGTCGAGACGCCGGTGTTCATGCCCGTCGGCACCTACGGCACCGTGAAGGCGATGACGCCGGAGGAACTCACCGGCCTCGGCGCGCAGATCGTGCTCGGCAACACGTTCCACCTCATGCTGCGCCCCGGCACCGAGGTCATCCGCGCGCACGGCGGGCTGCACGGCTTCATGCACTGGAGCGGACCGATCCTCACCGACTCCGGCGGCTTCCAGGTGTTCTCGCTCGCGGACCTGCGCAAGCTGACCGAGGCGGGCGTGAAGTTCCGTTCGCCCGTGAACGGCGACCCGGTGTTCCTGAGTCCCGAGATCTCGATGCAGGTGCAGACCGCGCTCGACTCGGACGTGGTCATGGCATTCGACGAGTGCCCGCCGTACCCGGCGACCGAGGCGCAGGCCCGCGAGTCGATGGAACTCTCCATGCGCTGGGCGCGGCGCAGCCGCGACGCGTTCCGGGAACTCGGCAACCCGAACGCGCTGTTCGGCATCGTGCAGGGCGGCACCCACCTGCCGTTGCGCATCGAGTCCACGGCGAAGCTGCTCGACATCGGCTTCGAAGGCTACGCCGTCGGCGGGCTGGCGGTCGGCGAGCCGGCGGAGGAGCGTAACCGGGTGCTCGAGGCGCTCGACCCGCACCTGCCGGCGCTGCAGCCGCGTTACCTCATGGGCGTCGGGACGCCCGCGGACATCGTGCAGGCGGTGAGCCGCGGCATCGACATGTTCGATTGCGTCATGCCGACGCGAAACGCCCGCAACGGCCACCTGTTCACGAGCGAGGGCGTGATCAAGATCCGCAACGCCGCCCACCAGTCGGACACCCGGCCGCTGGATCCGGCGTGCGCCTGCTACACCTGCCGCCACTACTCGCGGGCCTATCTGCGCCACCTCGACCGCTGCAACGAGATCCTCGGCGCCCGGCTCAACAGCATCCACAACCTGCACTACTACCTGGACCTGATGGCGCGCATCCGGGCCAGCCTCGAGGCCGGCACCTTCGGCCGGTTCGCCGCGGATTTCCTGGCCGGGCCGGAGGGGGCGCCGCAGGGTGCGGGCACCGGGGCGGACCCTCGGGTATAATTCCGGGCCATTTTTTGGACGCCCCCCACGGGGCCGACAGGAGTTCCCTGATGGACTGGCTGATCCCGAGCGCATACGCGCAGGCCGCGGGCGCCCCCGCGGGCAACCCGCTGGTGCAGATGCTGCCCCTGGTGCTGATCTTCGTCGTGTTCTACTTCCTGCTGATCCGTCCGCAGGCCAAGCGCGCGAAGGAGCACAAGGCCATGGTGTCCGCGCTCGCCGTGGGCGAGGAAGTGGTCACCAGCGGCGGCATCCTCGGCAAGGTCGTCGAGGCCGGCGAACAGTTCCTGACGGTCGAGATCGCGAGCGGGGTGCAGGTCAAGGTGCAGCGGCACACCATCACCCAGGTCGTGCCCAAGGGCACCCTCAAGAGCGCCTGAGTCCGAGCGGAGCCTGATCCATGCACAGTTACCCGGCCTGGAAGATCTGGCTGGTCGCGATCGTCCTCGCCATCGCGTTCGTCCTCGCGCTGCCGAACGTGTTCGGCGAGGCGCCGGCCCTGCAACTCTCCCGCAACGACCGCGCCAAGGTCAGCGAGGCCAACCGCGGTGACGTGGTGGCCCTGCTCGCCGGCAAGGGCGTGACGGCCGAGTCGAGCTATCTCGAGGGCGACCGCCTGGTGCTGCGCTTCGACGGCGCGGCCGACCAGGCCAGGGCCCGCGACGTGCTGCAGGCGGGCTCCAAGGACTACCTCGTCGCCCTCTCGACGGTGCCGCGCACCCCGGGCTGGATGCGGGCCGTCGGCCTCAAGCCGATGAGCCTCGGCCTCGACCTGCGCGGCGGCGTGTACTTCCTCTACGAGGTGGACGTGCAGGGCGCGGTCAAGCAGCTGCTCGCGGGCATGGAGCGCGACTACCGCCTGCTGCTGCGCAACGAGCGCATTCCGTTCGCGGGCATCGCGAACGACGGCGTCGACACCGTGCGCATCACCCTGCGCACCGGCGAGGACGCGAACAAGGCGGCGGCCGCCCTGCGCAAGCAGGATCCGAACGCGACGCTCGACGTCGAGACGCTCGGCGAGGGCGGGGCGGTGACGGTCAAGCTGCGCCCCGAGCAGGTCAAGGAGCGCCAGGACTTCGCCATCCAGCAGAACATCACCACGCTCCGCAACCGCGTGGACGAGCTGGGCGTGACCGAACCGATCGTGGCCCGCCAGGGCGTGGACCGCATCCTCGTGCAGCTGCCGGGCGTCTCGGACCCGAACGAGGCGCTGCGCGTGCTCGGCGCCACGGCGACCCTGGAGTTCCGCCTCGTCGACGACCAGAACGACGCTTTCGAGGCCGAGCGCCTCGGCCGCTCGCCGCTCGGCTCCAAGCTGTACCACGGCCGGGACGGCCGGCCGGTGCTGCTCAAGCGCGAGATGATCGTCTCCGGCGAGCAGTTGACCGACGCCAGCTCGGGCTTCTCCGAGGGCCAGCCGGCGGTGTTCGTCAAGCTCGATGCCCGCGGCGCGGCGCAGATGCTCGAGACCACGCGCGAGAACCTCAACCGTCCCATGGCGGTGGTGTTCATCGAGAAGAAGCGCCTGGCGGCCGACCAGCCGTGCAACGGCACGCGCGCGGGCACCGAGTGCACGGTCGAGCAGGTGATCAGCGTCGCCACCATCCGTGGCGTCTTCGGCAGCAACTTCCAGATCACCGGCGTGATGGCGAACGAGGCCCGCGAGCTGGCGATGCTGCTGCGCGCGGGTTCGCTGGCCGCGCCGCTCTACATCGTCGAGCAGCGCACCATCGGCCCGAGCCTCGGCCAGGACAACATCGACCGCGGCGTGCGCGCGCTCGTGATCGGCCTGCTGGCGACGTTCGTCTTCATGGCGATCTACTACCGCAAGATGGGCCTGGTCGCGAACGTCGTGCTGCTCTCGAACGTGGTGCTGCTCGCGGCCCTGCTGTCGATGCTGCAGGCCTCGCTGTCGCTGCCGGGCATCGCCGGCATCGTGCTGACGGTCGGCATGGCGGTGGACGCCAACATCCTGATCTTCGAGCGCATCCGCGAGGAACTGCGCAACGGCGTCAGCCCGCACGCGGCCATCAACTCGGGCTTCGAGAAGGCGTTCTCCTCGATCGCCGACGCGAACGTCACGACATTGATCGCCGGCATCGTCCTGTTCACGTTCGGGTCCGGCCCCGTGCGCGGCTTCGCGGTGGTGCTGACCCTCGGCATCCTCACCTCGATGTTCACCGCGCTCGTCGGCAGCCGTTCGCTGATCCACCTGATCTGGGGTCGCCAGCGGCGGCTCGAGACGCTCTCCATCTGAGGCCCGGACCATGGAATTCTTCCATCGGAAAACCAGCTACCCGTTCATGGCCACGCGGCGTCGCTGGTACGTCGTGTCGGCCCTGCTGGTGCTGATCTCCCTCGGCTCGCTCGCGGTCCGCGGCCTGAACTTCGGCATCGACTTCACGGGCGGCGTGGTGGTCGAGCTCGGCTTCCCGCAGGCGGCGGACCTGCAGAAGGTCCGCGGCGCGCTCGGCGCCGCCGGGTTCGGCGAGGCGGCGGTGCAGGGCTTCGGAACCCCGCGCGACGTCATGGTCCGCCTGCTGCCGGAGAAGGGCGTGGACACGAACGAGCTCGCGCAGCGCGTGGTCGGCGCGATCCAGGCCTACGAGCCGAACGTCGAGCTGCGGCGCACCGAGGTCGTGGGTCCGCAGGTCGGCGCCGAGCTCGCCAACAAGGGCGCCATGGCGGTGCTATTCACCTTCGTGCTGATCCTGATCTACGTCTGGGCCCGCTTCCAGTGGAAGCTCGGCGTCGGCGCGATCGTCGCGGCCCTGCACGACCCGGTCATCATCCTCGGGTTCTTCTCCCTCACGCAGATGACCTTCGACCTGCCCGCGCTGTCGGCGATCCTCGCGGTGATCGGCTACTCGCTGAACGATACCGTGGTCGTGTTCGACCGCATCCGCGAGCGCTTCATCTCGATGCGCAAGAACGCCCCGGCCGAGATCATGGACGTCGCGATCAACGAGACCCTGTCACGCACGATCATGACCAGCGCGACGACGATGCTGACGGTGCTGGCGCTGCTGTTCCTCGGGGGCGAGGTGCTGCGCGGGTTCTCGGTCGCCCTGACCATCGGCATCCTGGTCGGCACGTACTCCTCGATCTACATCGCCAGCGCCACGGCGCTCGACCTGAAGCTCTCCGTCCGCGACCTGCTGCCCGTGCAGAAGGAGAAGGGCGCCGTGGACGACATGCCCTGACGGTGGGCGTCCAGGCGCAGCGCGAAGGGCGGCCGGCCCGTGGTTGAACTGGTCTGGGGCGGCTTCATCGCGCTGTTCCTGGCGCTGCTGTTCCTCGACCTCGGGGTCCTGCACCGCGAGTCCGCCGAGCTCTCGGTGCGCCAGGCGCTGTTCTGGACGCTGGTGTGGATCTGCGTCGCCGGCTCGTTCACCACCGTCATCTACGGGCTCTACGAGCATCACTGGCTGGGTTTCCAGGGCGGCCCCCACGTCGACGGCGGCACGGACGCGGTCGTCCAGTTCGTCACGGGCTACCTGCTCGAGTGGTCGCTCTCGGTCGACAACTTCTTCGTGATGGCGCTGATCTTCGCCTTCCTGAAGATCCCCACGCGCTACCAGTACCGGGTGCTGTTCTGGGGCATCGTCGGCGCGATCGTGCTGCGCGGCTTGATGATTCTCGCCGGGACCGCGCTGCTCGCGCGCTTCGAGTGGATGTTCTACGTCTTCGGCGCGATCCTGCTGCTGTCTGCGCTGCGCATGTTGCGGGACGACGACGCCGAGCGCGACTTCGGGTCGAGCCTGCCGGCGCGGCTGGTGCGCCGCTTCGTGCCGGTCACCGACGAGCTGCACCGCGCGCGCTTCTTCGTCTTCCGCGACGGCCAGCTCTACGCCACGCCGCTGTTCGTGGCGCTGCTGATGGTCGAACTGACCGACGTCGTGTTCGCGGTGGACTCGATCCCGGCGATCCTCGCGGTCACCCGCGACCCGTTCCTGGTCTTCAGCTCCAACGCCTTCGCCATCCTCGGGCTGCGCTCGCTGTACTTCGCGGTGGCGGGGCTGATGGCCATGTTCCGCTACCTGCGCTACAGCCTGGTGCTGGTGCTCGCGTTCGTCGGCGTGAAGATGCTGCTCGTGTCGCACTACCACGTGCCGAACCTGGTCTCGCTCGGCATCATCGTCGGCACGCTCGGCCTCGGCATCCTCGCCTCGATCTGGGCGAGCCGGCGCGAGGCCCGGCGGGGGCCCTGAGCGCGGCTCAGTCGCGTTCGAGCAGCAGCCGGTAGTTCTGCCGCGCGCGCAGTGCCGACAGCACCTCGAGCAGCGTCTCTTCGCGAGTAGCGGGTTTCGCCAGCCACTGGTCGATGCCGGCGGCGAAGGCGCGACGATGAGAACCGCTCGCATTGCCGCCGACACCGATCACGGGCACGAAGCGACCGATCACGCTGCGCTTGAGCTGGCAGGCCTGGCGCAGCAGGCGCTGGCGCGGCGGGTCGAGGTCGAGCAGCACCACGTCCGGCCGGCGCGCGGCGAGTCCGCTCCACTCGGCGGGCGGCGCGATGACCTCGACGTCGTAGGGCTGGCCCTGCAGGCAGGCGCGCAGCGCCGACCGCCATTCGGCGTCCTCCGCCACCACGAGCACGCGCGGTCGCCAGGCGGCGGCGCCGGCGGCCCGTGCCTGTGCCATGGCCTGGCGGCGGGCACGCGCTTCGGCGAGGTTGATGACGTTCATGCGATGCACCCTGGCAGGTCGCCACGCGGCGGGACCTGAGCAGTTTTGCGCGCAGGCTAACGGTTTGCCGCTACCCAACTGGGTGAGAATCATCCAACCCGGTTTCAACGCCGATTCAATTGCTTGCACGCGGGACGCGAAAATCATTTCCTACTGGACGTAACGGACCGCGGCGCAGGCGGGGACGCAGGGCCGGGACATGGAATCAGCTCGTCCTGAAAGGAACCGTCATGGTGCAGGTACCCAAGAAGATCCTGGTGGTGGATGACGATCCGGCCGCGCGGTCGTACATCGAGGAAGTGCTCTCGGACGTCGGCTTCGTCTGCCAGTGCGCCGCCTCGGGCGAGGAAGCGCTGACGGTGATCGAGAGCGATCGCGACATCGCGGTCGTCGTCTCCGACATCGTGATGCCCGGCCTCGACGGCGTGCGCCTCGGCCGGTTCATCCGGGAGCGGTTTCCCGAGCGCAGCTGGCTGCAGGTCATCTTCGTCACCGGGCACGCGGAGCTCGAACTCGCCGTCAGCGCGCTGCGGCTCGGCGCCGTCGACTACCTCACCAAGCCGGTCGCGCCCGACGACCTCGTCTTCGCGGTCAGCCGGGCCCTCGCGGCCTGCCGCGCGATCGTGCGCAACCCGCCGGCCCCGGCGCCAGCGCCGGCGAAGGCCGAGGGCGGCACGACGAGCGGCGGCAAGGGCCAGACCCGCGAGGCCGCGGTCCGCTCGGCGCTCGACTACCTGTCCTCGCTGCGCCGCCTTCGCCAGGACAGCGGTGCGCTCGCGGGCCTGGACGAGCCGTCGTGGACCATCCTGCTCGAGGTCTATCGCGCCGACATCACCGGTCGCCGGCTGTCGGTGTCGAAACTCTGTTCGATGGACGAGGCGTCGCAGACCACCGCCTGGCGCCGGATCCGCTCGATGGAGGAGTCCGGCTTGCTGGTGCGCGACCAGGACCCGTCCGACGCGCGCCGCTCGTTCATCGCGCTGACCGACTCGGCGTCCGCCGCCGTGGCCGACTTCATGGCCCGGGCCGACGGTCTCATGAATCCGGTGCGGGCCTGAGCATGGCCGGTCGACTGCGCGTGATGCTGGTCGATGACAACCCGGCGGTGCGGGCCGGCGTGGCCGCGCTGCTGGAGGACAGTCCCGTCGCCGAACTGGTCGGTGCGTGCGAGGCCCCGGAGCAGGCCGTCGGCCTGGCCGGGACCCTCAAGCCGGACGTCATCCTGGTCGATCTATTGCTGGAGTCGGGCGACGGCTTCAACCTCGCCAGCACCCTGCGCGAGCGGGATTGCGGGAGTCTGTTCGTCCTGTTCACGGCGATCGACCACCGGAGCGAGCTGATGTCCTCGGCGCTGACGCGCGGCTTCCACGGCTACCTGAGCAAGTCGGCGGCGGCCAGCGACCTGGAGGACTGCCTGGCGACGGTCGGCAGCGGAGGCTACTGGCTGGACGGGCCGCCGGAGGCGGTCGCGATCTGATCCGGGCCCACCGGGTCCGTGGTGCCGGAAGGGACGCGATGACACTCGTGCGACCACTGCTGCTGTCCCTGCTCGCCGTCGCGGCGGCACTGGCCCTGGGCGCCGTGCCCGTGCCGCTGTTTCCGGCGCACGCGCTGTCGCTGTCGCCATTGCCCGTGCTGGCGCTCGCCCTCTGGGCCGGTGCCTGGCCCGCCGCGGTGGCGGCGGTGCTGGCCGGCGGGCTAGGCATGGCGCTCGGCGTGGTCGACCTGCCGATGGCCGCGGTGATGGCGGCCGCCCCCTTGCTCGCCTGGGTGCACCGGCGACGCATACCCGCGCACCCGGCACTGGCGTGCTTCCTGCTGCCGGCCCTCGCCTCGCTGGTGGAGGTCACCGCCGCGGGCGCTGCGCCGGGAATCGAGCACTTCTTTTCCATCGTGCCCCTGCAGGCCGCGGTCAGCGTGATCGGCGCCTACCTGGTGGAGTTCCTGCTGCGCCGCGTGGCGCGCGGCGGCTCGAGCGGGCCGGCGGCGCGTCCGCTGACGCACCAGCTCTTCATCGTGCTCGCGGCCGTCACGACCGTGCTCACCATGGCGCTGGGCACCTGGTCGGCCGACCAGCTGCGCCAGCGTCAGTTCGCGACCGCGCTCGCCAGCATCAGGCTGCTGGCCGTCGAGATGTCGGAGTCGGCCGGCGTCCTGCTGGACGAGCGCGCACGCGCCCTCGCGGCATTCGGGCGCACGCTGGCCGCCGAGCCGCTGGATCCCGCCAGCGCGGACCTGGCCGGCGAGCTCGCGGCCTATGTCGCGCAGCAGAACGAGCTGCTCACCCTGCTCGCGGCCGACGCGAGCGGCCGCGTCGTGGCCGCCAGCGCGATCCGCGCCGACCTCGACGTCTCGCGCGTGATCGGCACGAGCGTCGTGGACCGCGAGTACTTCGCCCGGCCGATGCAGTCGGGCATGCCGTACGTTTCGGACACGTTCCGGGGCCGCGGGTTCGGCTCGGACCTGATCGTCGCGCTGAGCGCGCCCATCGTGCGCAAGGGCGAGCGGCCGCGCGGCGTGATCGAGGCATCGCTCAACCTGTCGGTGCTGGAGCAGTTCCTGCAGAGCGCGAGCGCGCGGCATGGCTACACGCTGGTGCTGACGGACCGGGCCGGCCGCGTCGTCGCCTCGCGCGGGCGCGGGGAGTTCGCCAAGGGAGTGCAATTCGCCGAACCGGCGGGCGCGGCGCAACCGGACGACGCGCGCGACCTCGGCGCCCGGGTCGACGGCCCGGACCGCTGGATGCTCGGGCGGGCCACGGTGCCGCGCCACGGCTGGACGGTGTACGTCCTGCAGCCGCGCGCGGCGCTGCTGCCGGTGTTCGAGCGGCAGCTGCGCGCCGTCGTGCGCGACACGGCGATCGCACTGGGCGCGACCTTCCTGCTGTCGGTGCTCATCGCCCTCTCGCTGGCGCGCCCGCTGCGTCGTTTCGCGGCGGCGCTCGAGGACGAGTCGGAGCGGCACCTGCGCGACCTGCCGCGCGCCTGGCGGCACGCGCCTCGCGAGATCCGCTACCTCGCGCTGGCCATGACGCGCGCGCACCTGCGCCAGAGCCGTGCCCGGCGGCGCCAGCGCGAGCTGAGCCTCGAAAAAGATGCCCTGAACGAGCAGTTGCGCCAGCTGCTGGCCGAACTCGACGCGAAAGTCGATGCCCGCACGCGCGTGCTGGCCGAGCGCGAAGGCCAGCTGCGCTCCAGCGAGACGCGCTGGCGCACGATGGCGGAGATCGCGCCCGACGCGGTGATCGTGATCGACGAGGAGAACCGCATCGTGTTCGCCAACAGCGCGCTGACGCGCATGTGCGGCCACGGAGCGGAAGCGCTGGTCGGGCGGCCGCTGGACGTGCTCGTGCCGGCGCGCCACCGCCGCGGCCACGCCGGCGGTCTCGCGCGCTACCTCGAGCAGGGCGAGCGCCGGCTCGACTGGCGCTCGAACGAGATCCCCGTGCTGCGCGCCGACGGCAGCGAAGTGACGGTCGAGATAGCCTTCGGCGAGTTCCAGTTCGAGGGTCGCCAGTTCTTCGCCGGCTATCTGCGCGACATCACGGCGCGCAAGCAGTACGAACAGGCGCTGCTGCACGCCCGCGACCTCGCCGAGTCGGCGAACCGCTCGAAGGACGCCTTCCTGGCGACCATGAGCCACGAGATCCGCACGCCGCTGCACGGCCTGATCGGCACCCTGGACCTGCTCGGGCGCGAGGGGCTGTCCACGCGAGCCGCGGACCGCCTGGGGATCGCCCGCAACTCGGCGCGGGCGCTGCTGCAGATCGCCAACGACGTGCTGGACCTCTCCGGCATCGAGGCGGGCCGGGTGCGCATCGAACGCGTGGCCTTCGACCTGCGCGACCTGGTCGCCGGGGTGGTCGGCAACTTCGAGACCGCCGCCCACGACAAGGGGCTGCAGATCGAGGCGGACATCGCCCGCAACGTGGCCGGCTGGGTCGAAGGCGACCCCCTGCGCGTGCGCCAGATCCTGGTCAACCTCGTCAACAACTCGCTCAAGTTCACCTCGCAGGGCGGCGTCACCCTCGTCGTGTCCGTCGAGGGCGAGGACACCGTGTTCCTGGTCAAGGACACCGGCATCGGCGTGCCGGCCGACAAGCGCGAGCACATCTTCGAGCGCTTCGCGCAGGCGGACGACGCGCACAGCCGCCATTTCGGCGGCGCGGGCCTCGGCCTCGCCATCGCCCGGCTGCTGGCGCGGGCGATGGGCGGCGATCTCGGGCTCGCCGACAGCGGTCCGGGCGGTTCCACGTTCCGGCTGCGCCTGCCCCTGCCGCGCAGCACCGACCAGGGCACGGTCGAGGTCACGGCGCTCACGCAGCGCCGGCGGTTCGACCTCGGCGGCGGGGTGCGGGTGCTGGTGGTGGACGACAATCCGGCCAACCGTTACGTCGTCGAGGCGTTCCTCAACGACATGGGCGCGCAGGTGCTGCTCACGGAGGGCGCCGACCCGGCCCTGCAGGCCCTGCGCCGCGAGCGCTTCGACATCGTGCTGATGGACGTGCAGATGCCCGGCATGGACGGCTACCAGGCGACGCGCGAGATCCGCGAGACGCTCGGCCTGGCGACCCTGCCGGTGGTCGCCATGACCGCCAACGCGAACATCGGCGAGCGGGCCCGGTGCGAGGCGGCGCAGATGTCGGACCTGCTGGTGAAGCCGTTCGCGGCCGCCGACCTGCACGAGATGCTCTGCCGGCACCTGCCGGCGAGCCGGGCCGATGCCCCACCGGCCGCGGCGCGTGCGGTGACGCCGTCCGACGCGCCGCTGCTCGACACGCAGGCTCCGGACTCGATCGTGCGGCGCTTCAGCGGCAAGCCGCGCACGATCCAGAAACTCTACACGGCGCTGCAGGAGAGCATCGCCATGCACCTCGCGGCGCTGCGCGATCCCCTGCAGCAGGAGCCCGAGCCGCTGCAGCGCACGCTGCACGCGCTGAAGGGGGCAGCGGGCATGTACGGTGCGCGCCGGCTGCAGCGCGGCGCGGCGGAACTGGAGCAGGCGGTGCTCGACGGGCGGCCGCCCGCCGAGCTGGGCGAGGACCTCGCCGCCGTCGACGCCGTCGGCCGGCAGACGCTCGAGGTCGTCCGGCACCTGCTCGAGGAGACCGCGAGCGGCGCCTATCCGGCGACGACTTGAGAGGGCCACACCCCGCGCGGCGTCGCGTCGCTCGCTTCGCGGGCGACGGCCACCGGGTGCCCGGCCGCAGGCCGGGCGTGGCAGCTCAGCGGGCGGTCTGGCGCAGCGCGCTGTGGCGGTAACCGTAGAAGAAGTACACCGCCATGCCGATGATGGTCCACACCAGCAGCCGCACCCAGGTGTCGGGCGGCAGGAACGCCATCAGCGCCATGCAGCTCACCGCACCCAGCGTGCAGACCAGCCAGGGCGCGCGGACGCGGAACGGACGCGGCTGCTCGGGCTGCGTGTAGCGCAGCACGAGCACGCCGATGCACACCACGACGAACGCCATCAGCGTGCCGATCGAGACCAGCTCGCCGAGGATGGTGACGGGCAGCATGCCGGCGATGGTCGCGGCGGCCGCGCCGGTCAGCACCGTCGAGAACGACGGGGTCTTGAACTGCGGGTGCACCTTGCGGAACACCGGCGGCAGCAGGCCGTCGCGCGACATGGCGTAGAAGATGCGCGGCTGCCCGAGCAGCATCACGAGCATGGTCGAGGTCATGCCGGCGATGGCGCCGAGCTTGATCCAGCCCGACAGCCAGTTGAGCGCCGGGTAGCGGTCCAGCGCCATGGCCACCGGGGCCGGCGTGTTGAGCTCGGGGTAGGGCACCATGCCGGTCAGCACGAGCGCGACCGAGATGTACAGCACGGTGCAGACGGCGAGGCTGACGAGGATGCCGATCGGCATGTCCCGCTGCGGGTTCTTTGCCTCCTGGGCCGCGGTGGAGACCGCGTCGAAGCCGATGTAGGCGAAGAAGATGATGCCCGCGGCACGCACGACGCCCGACCAGCCGAACTGGCCGAACTCGCCCGTGTTGGGCGGGATGAACGGCTCCCAGTTGGCGCCCTGCACGTACCAGACGCCAAAGCCGATGAACAGCACGATCACCGTGACCTTGATCGCGACCACCAGCGAGTTGAAGCGCGCGGACTGCTGGATGCCGACGTAGCACAGCGCGGTCATCACGCAGATGACCAGCACCGCGGGCAGGTTGACGATGGCCCCGGTCGACACCAGCTCCCAGTGCCCCGTGCCCTTGGCGAACGGGGCGTTGGTGAGTGCCGGCGGCAGGTGCACGCCGATCTGGTTGAGCAGGCTGACGACGTAACCCGACCAGCCGACGGCGATGGTCGAGGCGGCGAAGAGGTATTCGAGGATGAGGTTCCAGCCGACGAACCAGGCGATGAACTCGCCGAGCGTCGCGTACGAGTACGAGTAGGCGCTGCCGGCCACCGGCATCATGGCCGCGAACTCGGCGTAGCACAGGCCGGCGAATCCGCAGGCGATGCCGGCGAGGATGAACGAGAGGGCGAGGGCGGGGCCCGCGTGGTTGGCGGCGGCCGTGCCCGTCAGCACGAAGATGCCGGTGCCGATGATGGCGCCGATGCCGAGCGCGACGAGCGCCGGTGCGCCGAGCGTGCGGTTCAGGTCGTTGCCGGCGTCGGCGACGGTCTCGATCTTCTTCTTCGCGAACAGGTGCATGTCACGGCCTCGCGTGCGTCAGCCCGGCGCCCCTCGGGGCAATGCCGCCGGAATGTACCCGAGAGGTTCCCGCCGCGATAGGGGCGCGTGCCTCGTTTCAGTCCTCGCGCAGCCCCTCGGGCACCAGCGGCTTGAGGCGCTCGACCAGGGCGTCGTAGACCTTGGGGGTGCCCGCGATGACGTTGCCGCCCTGCCGGTAATCGCCGCCGGTGAGCGTGCCGATGCGTCCGCCCGCCTCGGTGATCAGCAGCGTGCCGGCCGCCGTGTCCCACGGGCTCAGGCCGATCTCGAAGAAGCCGTCGGTGCGGCCCGCCGCGACGTAGGCGAGGTCGAGCGACGCGCAGCCCGGCCGGCGCAGGCCGGCGGTCTCGAGCATCAGCACCTTCGCCATCGCGAGGTACTCGTCGATCCAGCGCGTGTTGGCGCGATAGGGAAAGCCCGTGCCGATCAGCGCGCCGTCGAGGTCCGGCTGCTTGCTGACCCGGATGCGCTTGCCGTCGAGCTGCGCGCCGTCGCCGCGCGAGGCGGTGAACAGCTCCTGGCGCATCGGGTCGTAGACGACCGCGTGCTCGATGCGGCCGCGGTACTCGACGCCGATCGAGACCGCGAAGGTCGGGAAGCCGTGCAGGAAATTGGTGGTGCCGTCGAGCGGATCGATGATCCACACGAACTCGTCGCCGCCGCTGCGGCCGCTTTCCTCCGCGAGGAAGCCGTGGTCCGGGTACATCCGGCGCACGGTCTCCATGATGTCGCGCTCGGCCATCTGGTCGATCTCGGTGACGAAATCGTTGCGGCTCTTGGCGCGGACCGCCAGGGTCGGGACCCGGTTGAGGTTGCGGACGATGAGGTCTCCCGCGCGACGGGCGGCGCGGACGGCGATGTTCAGCAGAGGCTGCATGGAAGCGGCTCGGTCAGGGGGGATTACAAAGAACGGCCGCCTGCCGGCGGCCCATGGCCCGGTAGAATACCAGAGCATGTCGATCCGCATCGTCCTGGTCGCCCCGCAGCACCCCGGCAACGTCGGCTCGGCCGCGCGGGCCATGAAGACCATGGGTCTGACCGACCTGTGGCTGGTGGCGCCGGAGCGCTTCCCGGCCGAGGAGGCGACCGTGCTGGCGGCCAATGCGTCCGACGTGCTCGAAGGGGCCCGCGTCGTGGCGGACCTGCACTCCGCGATCGCCGACTGCGGCCTCGTCGTGGGCACCACGGCGCGCAACCGCCACCTGCCTTGGCGCGTGGTCGAGCCGCGCGAGGGGGCCCAGGAGATCGCGGCGGCCTCGCTCGCGGGCCCGGTGGCCGTGCTGTTCGGGTCCGAGCGGGCAGGGCTGGACAACGAGCAGCTGCGCCAGTGCCACGTGCTGCTGACGATCCCGACGGGCGCCGAGTACGCCTCGCTCAACCTCGCCATGGCCGTGCAGGTCATCGCGTACGAGTTGTGCCTCGCGCTGCGCGACCGCACGACGTCGGACGGCGAGCGCAGCGTGCCGCTCGCGAGTTCGGCGGAGATGGAGAAGTTCTACGCGCACCTGGCCGAGGTCCTCGAGGAGATCGGGATCCGCGACCGCACGGGCTCGGGGCACCTGATGGCCCGCCTGCGGCGCCTGTTCCACCGCGCGGTGCTCGACCAGAACGAGCACAACATCCTGCGCGGCATCCTCACCGCCGTGCAGGGCCGGCGCCGCCGGGCGGGCGAGCCGCACGCGCGCGCGCCGGAGCCGCGGCCGTGACGGCGGTCTACCTCGACAACGCCGCCACGACGCCGGTCGATCCGCGCGTGACGGAGGCGATGCTCGAGTGCCTCAGCGCCACCGGCGACTACGCCAATCCCTCCTCGATCGGCCATGCGCCGGGCCGGCGCGCGCGGGCGCGCGTGGAGACGGCGCGCGAGCAGGTCGCCGCGCTGGTCGGCGCGGCGCCCGGGCAGATCGTCTGGACGTCCGGGGCCACCGAGTCCGACAACCTCGCGCTGCTCGGCGCGGCGCGCTTCCACCGCGCGCACGGCCGGCACCTCGTCACCTCCCGTACCGAGCATCCGGCGGTGCTCGACGCCTGCCGGCAGCTCGAGCGCGAGGGTTTCCAGGTGACCTACCTGCGTCCCGGCGCCGACGGCGTCGTCGGGCCGGAGCAGGTGGAGGCGGCCCTGCGCCCCGACACGCGCCTCGTTTCGCTAATGCACGTGAACAACGAGATCGGCGTGGTGCAGGACGTCGCGGCGGTCGGTCGGCTGTGCCGCGAGCGGGGCGTGATCTTCCACGTCGACGCGGCCCAGGGCGCCGGCAAGCTGGCGCTCGACGTGCAGGCGGACGGGATCGACCTGCTCTCGCTCACCGCGCACAAGCTGCACGGCCCCAAGGGCATCGGCGCGCTGTGCGTGCGCCGCGAGCCCCGCCTCGGGCTGGTGCCGCTGCAGTTCGGCGGCGGCCAGGAACGCGGCGTGCGCTCGGGCACCCTGCCCACCCACCAGATCGTCGGCATGGGCGTCGCCTACGCACTCGCCGCGCAGGAGATGGCGACCGACGCCCAGCGCATCGGCAGCCTGCGCGACCTGCTCTGGGCCTCGCTCGCGGACCTGCCCGGCGTGGCGCGCAACGGCTCGGCCACGCAATGCGCGCCCGGCATCCTGAGCGTGAGCTTCGACGGGGTCGAGGGCGAGAGCCTGCTCGCCGCGCTGCCCGAGCTGGCCGTGTCCTCGGGCTCGGCCTGCGCCTCGACCTCGGCGGAGCCCTCGTACGTCCTGCGCGCGCTGGGCCGCAGCGACCGGCTGGCGCAGAGCTCGCTGCGCCTCAGTCTCGGCCGGTTCACCACCCGGGCCGAGGTCGAGTACGCCGCCGGCCGCATCCGCGAGGAGGTGTCGCGGTTGCGGGCCCTCGCGCCGGCTCCGCCGGGGTCGCCACCGGCATGAGCGAGGATCCGCGCTACGCCGACGAGGTCCTGCGCCGGTTGCGCGAGACGCCCGGCGCCGGCGACCTGCCGCCGGGACCGGCCGTCGTCGTCGTGCGCGCCGGCGACCGCGAGCAGGGTTGCGAGGTGCAGTTCTCCCTCGCGGTCGTTGACGGGCGGGTCCGCGAGGCGCGCTTCCGGGCCTTCGGCTGCCCGCAGGTGATCGCGGCGGCCTCGTGGCTGACCGAGCGCCTGGTGGGCGCGGGCCGCGACGAGCTGGCGGCCTGGGACTGGCGCGAGGCGGTCGAGGCGCTCGCGATCCCGCCGGCCAAGTTCGGGCGGCTGCTGGTCCTGCAGGACGCAGTGCGATCCGCGTCGCGGAACTGGCCCGGCGCCGGCCGGTCCACGGTGTAGAATTTCCGTACATCGCGTCGATCGCAGGAGAGCCATGAGCGTTTCCCTGACCCCTTCCGCCGCCGAACGCGTCCGCAGCTTCCTGGCCAAGCGGGGGAGCGGCGTCGGCCTGCGCCTCGGCGTGAAGAAGACCGGCTGCTCCGGTTTCGCCTACGTGGTCAACTACGCCGACGACGTCGCGAGCGGCGACGTCGTGTTAGAGTCGGCGGGCGTCAAGGTCATCGACGACCCCGACAGCCTGCGCTACGTCGACGGCACCGAGATCGACTTCGTGCGCGAAGGACTCAACGAGGCCTTCAAGTTCCGCAACCCGAACGTCCGGGGAGAATGCGGCTGCGGCGAGAGCTTCAGCGTCTAACTGCCTGCCGGGGCTGAATTTTCTTGGCTGGGGTCGCGCCCCGGCGTATACTCGCGCGTTCTGTTTTGGGTGGCCCTCGGGCGGGTCGGCCGGCTGGCCGGTCCGGCCCTCGGCTACGTTTTCGCGTCGCCCGGGTACCCGGCCGGCGCCCCGTCAGTGCAGAGGAATCACATGTCTCGCGAACGCACGCTGTCCATCGTCAAGCCGGATGGGGTCCAGAAGAACGTCATCGGCAACGTCTACCACCGCTTCGAGCAGGCGGGCCTCACGATCGTCGCCGCCAAGATGAAGCGGCTGAGCCAGGCCGAGGCCGAGGGCTTCTACGAGGTGCACCGCGCCCGGCCGTTCTTCAAGGACCTCGTGACCTACATGACCTCCGGCCCGGTCATGATCCAGGTGCTCGAGGGCGAGAACGCCGTGCAGAAGAACCGCGACCTGATGGGCGCCACGGACCCGAAGAAGGCCGCGCCGGGCACGATCCGCGCCGATCTCGCCGACAGCATCGAGGCGAACACCGTGCACGGCTCGGACAGCCTCGAGAATGCGGCGCGCGAAATCGCGTACTTCTTCGCCGAGACCGAGCTCTGCCCGCGCTGAGCGGCTGAACTCCCGCGGCGCGAGCGGTCCAATTCCCCATGGCGGAAGCGACGGAAAAGACCAACCTGCTGGGCCTGACGCGTTCGGGCCTGGAGGCGTTCGTCGCGGCGATGGGGGAGAAGCCGTTTCGCGCCCGGCAGCTGTTCAAGTGGATCTACAAGCGCGCCGAGGGCGACTTCGACGCGATGACCGACCTCGGCAAGGAGTTCCGGCGCCGCCTCGCCGGGATCGCCGAGGTCCGCACGCCCGAGATCATCACCGAGCAGGTCTCTGCCGACGGCACGCGCAAGTGGCTGCTGCGGTTCGAGAGCGGCCAGGCCATCGAGATGGTGTTCATCCCCGAGCCCGGCCGCGGCACCCTGTGCATCTCGAGCCAGGTCGGCTGCGCGATGGATTGCAGCTTCTGCTCGACGGCCCAGCAGGGCTACAACCGCAATCTCGACACCGCCGAAATCGTCGGCCAGGTGTGGCTCGCCAACCGCGAGCTCGGCTATTCGCCGGACGGCGATCGCGTGATCACCAACGTGGTGTTCATGGGCATGGGCGAGCCGCTGATGAACTACCGCAACGTGGTGCCGGCGGCCGAGATCATGATGGACGACCTCGGCCTCGACCTCTCGCGCCGGCGGGTGACGGTCAGCACCTCGGGACTCGTGCCGCAGATGCGGCGCATCGCGGAGGAGACCAACGTCGCCCTGGCGGTCTCGCTGCACGCGCCGAACGACGAGCTGCGCAGCCGGATCGTGCCGGTGAACCGCCTGCACCCGATCGCGGACCTGCTCGAGGCCTGCTGGCACTACGTGGAGAAGCAGAACGCCCGCAGCGTCACCTTCGAGTACGTGATGCTCGACGGCGTGAACGACCTGCCCGAGCACGCGCGCCAGCTCGCGGTGCTGCTGAAGGGCCGGCCTGCCAAGGTCAACCTGATTCCATTCAACCCGTTCCCGGGCACGCAGTATCGCCGCTCGACCGACGAGGCCCTCGAGCGCTTCCGCGACCTGCTGCTGAAGGGCGGGGTGATCGCGACCATCCGCCGCACGCGCGGCGACGACATCGACGCGGCCTGCGGCCAGCTGGTCGGCCGCGTCAACGACCAGGTGAAGAACCGCCTGGGCCAGAAGCGTTTCCCGGTCCGCGTGGTGCAGGCATGAACAGATTCGCCCCGCTCGTCCTCCTCGTCGCGGCGCTGCTCGCGCAGTTCGCCGCCGGCGGCGCGCTCGCGGCCCAGCCCGACAAGAAGGACATCGAGCAGGCGGCCGCGATCAACACCGAGCTGGCCGTCGAGTACCTGAAGCAGGGCAAGCTCGCGGCGGCCCGCGAGATGATCGACCGTGCGCTCCGGCAGAACCCGCGCAAGGCCGAGACCCAGATGACGGCCGGCCTGGTCTACGACCGTCTCGGCGAGGACAAGAAGGCGCTCGCGTTCTTCAACGAGGCGGCTCGGCTCGGCAAGGACAACCCCGACGTGCTCAACAACGTCGCCGTGTACCTGTGTCGCAAGGGCGAGCGCCGACGCGGCGAGGAACTCTTCCAGAAGGCCGCGGCCAGCCCGCTCTACAAGACCCCGGCGGTGGCCATGACCAACGCCGGCCGCTGCGCGCGCGAGGACGGCCGGCCGAAGGATGCCGAGCAGTATTTCCGCAAGGCGCTGGGCTACCGCGCCGAGCAGACGGACGCGCTGCTGGCGCTGGCCGAGGTGACGCACGAGCAGTCGAACGACCTGCAGGCGCGCGCGTTCCTGCAGCGCTACCTGGCCGTGGCGCCGCCCTCGGCCGCGACGCTCCTGCTCGGCTACCGGATCGAGACCGCGCTCGGCGACCCGGTGGCCGCCAGCCAGTACGCGGCGCGCCTGAACCGCGAGTTCGCCCGCTCCAGCGAGGCGGAGACGCTGTCGCGGGAGCAGGCCGCCCATCCATGAGCGCCGTGGAAGCCGAAGTCACCGAACTGCCCTCGAGCCCGGGTGCGCACCTGCGCCGCGAGCGGGAGGCGCGCGGGCTGACGCAGCAGCAGGCGGCGGAGCAGCTCACGCTCGACGTCGGCGTCGTGACCGCCCTCGAGGCGAACGACTTCGCCGCCCTCGGGGCGCCGGTGTTCGCCAAGGGCCACCTGCGCCGCTACGCGGCCCTGCTCGAACTGCCCGAGGACGACCTGCTCGCCGGCTACGAGCGCTCCAAGGGACAGCCGGAGCAGCCGACCCTGGTGCCCCGCGCGCGGGTCGAGATGGCGCCGATCCGCGGACCGTCGCGACTCCCGTTCGTGCTCGGCGGCGCGGTCGCCTTCCTGGTGGCGGCGGCGCTCGTGGCCTACGTGTCGACGCATGGCCTGAGCCTGCCGTGGGACGGCGTGACCCGCCTGTTCCAGGACGAGCCGGCGCGCGTGCCGGCATCACCCGCCGCGGCTCCGCCGGCGGCTGCCGTGCCGGCCGACGCCGCGCCGTCCGCGGCCCAGGGCGCCGCGGCGGTCGTGCCGGCGGGCCAGGCGAGCGTGACGATGCGCTTCGCGGCGGATTCCTGGGTCGAGGTGTACGACGGCACGGGCAAGGCCGTGCTGTACGATCTCGGCAAGGCAGGCAGCGAACGCACGGTGACGGCGGTGGCGCCGCTCAGCGTGACCATCGGCAACGCGTCCGCCGTCGGCGTGACGATCAACGGACGCGCGGTGCAGTTGCCGCCGCTGCCGGCCGGCCAGACCGTGGCCCGCTTCGGCGTCGGCGCGGACGGCAACCTGCGCTGAACGGCGGTAGCGAAAGATGAGCGAGACCCTCCAGGCCATCCGTGGGATGAACGACGTGCTGCCCGACGACAGCGGGGCGTGGCAGCAGCTCGAGGGCGTCGCGCGCGCGATCTTCGCGGACTACGGCTACCGCGAGATCCGCCTGCCGCTGCTCGAGCGCACGGAACTGTTCAAGCGGGCGATCGGCGAGTTCACCGACATCGTCGAGAAGGAGATGTACACCTTCGAGGATCGCGGCGGCGACTCGGTGACCCTGCGTCCGGAGGCCACGGCGGGCATCGTGCGCGCCTGCATCTCGAACGGGCTGCTGCACAACCAGCGCCAGAAGCTCTGGTGCATGGGTCCGATGTTCCGTTACGAGCGGCCGCAGAAGGGGCGCTACCGGCAGTTCCACCAGATCGACGTCGAGGCGCTCGGGTATGCCGGGCCGGACGTCGACGCCGAACTGATCCTGATGACGGCGCGTCTGTGGAAGCAGCTCGGCGTGCGCGGGCTCACGCTCAACCTGAATTCGCTCGGCACGCCCGAGTCGCGCCGGGACTACCGCGCCAAGCTGGTTGCGTACTTCGAGCGGCACGGCGACGTGCTCGACGAGGACAGCCGGCGCCGCCTCGGCGGCAATCCGCTGCGCATCCTCGACAGCAAGAACCCGGCGATGGCCGAGGTCATCCGCGGCGCGCCGCTCATCACGGACCACCTCGACCCGGAATCGGCCGCCCATTTCGAGCGGCTGCGCGCGCACCTGGACGCGAACGGCGTGGCGTACGTGGTGAACCCGCGCCTGGTGCGCGGCCTCGACTACTACACGCGCACGGTGTTCGAGTGGATCACCACCGACCTCGGGTCCCAGGACGCCGTCTGCTCGGGCGGGCGCTACGACGGCCTGGTCGCCCAGCTCGGCGGCGAGCCCGTGCCGGCGATCGGCTGGGCGCTCGGCGAGGAGCGGCTGGTCGAGATCATGCGCCTGCAGGGCCTGGTCGGCGCGGCGGGGCAGCCGGAGGTGTACCTCGTGCTGGCCGGCGACGCGGCCGAGGCGATCGGTCTCGGGCTCGCGGAGCGCCTGCGCGACGCCGTGCCCGGCCTGCGCATCGAGGCGAACTGCGGCGGCGGCAGCTTCAAGTCGCAGATGAAGCGGGCCGACAAGAGCGGCGCGCGCTACGCCGTGATCCTCGGCGACAATGAGGTGGCCGGCGGCACGGCGGCGCTCAAGTCGCTGCGCGACGACGGCGGGCAGCGGGCGGTGGCGCAGGCCGAACTCGCGACGGAACTCAAGCAGGCGCTGCGCGGCGGGGCGGCCTGAGACGACAACGCAGATCCCGGGCGGGATCGCACACGGAGCCAGAAAGTGGAAGACCTGACCGACAACGAAGCAGAAGAAACATTGCGTCGCTGGTGGCGCGAGAACTGGCTGTGGCTGGTCGGCGGCCTCGTCATCGGCCTCGGCGGTCTCGCCGGCTGGCAGTACTGGCAGACGTCGCAGCGCCAGGCGAAGGAGGCCGAGTCGGCCGCCTACCAGGCCGACATGGACGCGCTCAGCGCAAACCAGTTCGACCAGGCGCTCGAGCAGACCCGGAAACTGCGCGAAGAGCACCCGGGGTCGCCCTACGCGGACCAGGCGGACCTCGCCCTGGCGCGCGCCGCCGTCGAGAACAACAAGCTCGACGAGGCGGCGACGCACCTCAAGACGGTGATGGACACGTCGCGTGACCCGCAGCTCCAGCAGGTGGCGCGCACCCGTCTCGCGCGCGTGCACATCGAGCGCGGCAAGCCGGACGAGGCGCTCGCGCTGCTGGACGTCGCATCGGCCGGCGCCTTCGCGCCCCTCTATCACGAGATCCGCGGCGACGCGCTCGCGGCCAAGGGCGACGCGAAGGGTGCCCGCACCGAGTACGAGGCGGCCCTCGCCGGCGCCACGCCCGAGTCCGGCGTGGACAAGCCCTACGTCGAGATGAAGCGCGACCACCTGCCGGCCGCCGGAGCCGCGAAGTGACGCGCGCCATCGCCCCGCGGCTGGGCCTCGCGGTCGCGCTGTGCGCGGCCGCCCTGGCCATCACGGCCTGCGACAAGAGCGGGAAGAACGCCGAGCCGCCGGCCGAACTGGTCGACCTCAAGCCGACGCTGTCCGTGCAGAAGGTCTGGGCGAACGGGCTCGGGGGCGGCGGCGAGGAACTCCGGCTCTCGCTGGGCGTCGCGTACCAGGACGGCGCCGTGTTCGCGGCCGGCCGTGGCGGCAAGGTCGAGGCCTTCGACGCCGGCACCGGGCGCTCGCGCTGGAGCACCGACACGAAGCTCGAGTTGTCGGCCGGGCCGGGCGTGGGCCCGGGCCTGGTGGCGGTCGGCACCAACGAGGGCGACATCGTCGCGCTCGAAGCCCAGAGCGGCAAGAAACTCTGGTCGGCCAGGGTGAGCAGCGAGGTGCTCTCGGCGCCGCTCGTGACGACGGACCGCGTCGTCGTGCGCACGGTCGACGGCCGCATCCGCGCGCTCGACGCCGCCTCGGGCAAGGAACTGTGGTCCGGCGAGGAGCCGGTGCCGCGGCTGTCCCTGCGCGGCACCGCCGCTCCGGTGCTGAGCGGCGACACGGTCCTGTGCGGCTTCGACTCCGGCAAGGTCGTCGCGTACTCGCTCGCGAACGGCGACGTGCTCTGGCAGGCGCAGGTCACCACGCCGCGCGGCCGCTCCGAGCTCGAGCGGCTGTCCGACGTCGATTCGGCCGTGCGCGTCGCCGGCAACGACGTCTACGCGGTCGGCTACCAGGGCCGCATCGAGATGATCGCGCTCGACTCGGGCCAGGTGTGGTGGGGGCGCGAGCTCTCGAGCTACCGCGGCCTCGCCATCGACGACGACCAGATCTACGTGTCCACCAGCGACGGCAGCGTGGTGGCCATGCGCCGGCGCGACGGCACGGTACTCTGGCAGCAGGACGGCCTCAAGCGCCGCGGCCTGAGCGCCCCGGCCGTCGACGGCAAGGCCATCGTGGTCGGCGATTTCGACGGCTACCTGCACTGGATCGACCGCGACACCGGCAAGTTCGTCGCGCGGGAGCACCCGGGCAGCGCGCGCATCAGCGCACCGCCCATCGCCGCGGACGGACGCGTGTTCGTCATCGACGACGAGGGCAAGCTCGCCGCGTTCCGCAGCGGGGCCGGCCAGGCAGGCTGATGTGCTGCCGGTCCTGGCACTGGTCGGTCGCCCCAACGTCGGCAAGTCGACGCTGTTCAATGCGCTGACGCGCACCCGCGACGCGCTCGTCGCGGACGTGCCGGGGCTCACGCGCGACCGCAAGTACGGCTATGCCCGCCGCGAAGGGCGCGCCTGCGTCGTGATCGACACGGGCGGTCTCGTCGAAGGCGTGCAGGGCATCGAGCGGCTGATGGAAGAGCAGTCGCTCAAGGCCGTGGCCGAGGCCGACCGCGTGCTGTTCGTCGTCGATGCGCGCGAGGGCTGCACGCCCGCCGACCTGCACGTGGCCGGTCTCCTGCGCCGCAGCGGCAAGGCCGTGCTGGTCGTCGCCAACAAGGCCGAGGGACTCGACAACGCGATGGCGGCCGCGGAGTTCCACCGCTTCGGCTTCGGCGACCCGGTGGCCATTTCCTCGGCGCACGCGCAGGGCCTCGACGACCTGCTCGATGCGGCGCTCGCCGGGCTCGCCCGGGACGAGACGCCCGCCGTGCCGGTGGAGTCGGCGGCCGAGATCCGCGTGGCGGTGGTGGGCCGCCCGAACGTCGGCAAGTCCACGCTCATCAACCGGCTGCTCGGCGAGGAGCGGCTCATTGCCTACGACCAGCCCGGGACCACGCGCGACACGGTCGCGGTGCCGTTCGAGCGGGACGGCCAGCGCTATGTCCTGCTCGACACCGCGGGCGTGCGCCGCCGGGCGCGCGTCGAGGAGACGATCGAGAAGTTCAGCGTCGTGAAGACGCTGCAGGCCATCGAGCAGGCGAACGTCGTGATCGGCGTCATCGACGCGCACGACACGGTCGCCGAGCAGGACGCCAGCCTGCTCGGGCTGGTCGCGGAGCAGGGCCGGGCCCTGGTGATCGCCGTCAACAAATGGGACGGCATCGCGCCCGGCCAGCGCGACGCGATCCGCGACGGCCTCGACCTGCGCCTCGACTTCCTGCGTTTCGCCCCCGTGCACTTCATCTCCGCGAAGCACGGCACGGGCGTCGGCGACCTGATGGGCGCCGTGAAGGCGGGCTACCGGGCCGCGATGCGCGAGATGCCCACCAAGGACCTCACGCGGGCCCTGGAGCAGGCGATCGGCATGCACCAGCCGCCGCTGGTGCGGGGCCGGCGCATCAAGTTGCGCTATGCCCACCAGGGCGGTCGCAACCCGCCGGTCGTGGTGATCCACGGCAACCAGACCCAGCACGTGCCCGACGCCTACCGCCGCTACCTCGAAAACCACTTCCGCGAGGTCTTCCGGCTGCAGGGCACGCCGATGCGCGTCGAGTTCCGCACGGACGCCAACCCGTTTGCCGGGCGCCGGGTCGAGCTGACGCCCCGCCAGGCCCGCAAGAAGCAGCGGGCCATGGCGCATTTCAAGGGCGGCAAGCGCGGCAAGCGCTGATATAACTGCCGGTTCTGAGCGGGTATCCGCTCGTTGCTTGTGCCCCGGCGGGGCGGGTCTAGACTCCGGAGCATGCTCATGGCAGCCGCCCGTACCCCTGTTGCCGCGCCCGACGACCTGCCCGCGACCCAGCTGGCGGTGATCGAGGCGCCGCTGCGCCTGTACCGCGGCGGGGTGATCGACAATCCGGTCATCGCCTACGAGACCTGGGGCCGGCTCAACGCCGCCCGCGACAACGCCGTCCTCCTGTTCACCGGGCTGTCGCCGTCCGCGCACGCCGCATCCTCGCCGGCCGACCCCAAGCCGGGCTGGTGGGAGCCGATGATCGGCGAGGGCAAGGCGATCGACACGCGGCGCTTCTTCGTCGTGTGCGTCAACTCGCTCGGCAGCCCCTTCGGCTCCTCGAGCCCGGTCAGCATCGACCCGCGCACCGGGCGCCCGTACGGCCTGGGCTTCCCCGAGATCTCGGTCGAGGACATCGCCACCGGCGGCCAGCTGGTGATGCGCGCGCTCGGCATCGAGCGCGTCGCCGCGGTGATGGGCGCGTCGCTCGGCGGGATGACGGCGCTGGCCTATGCCGTGCAGTATCCGGAGCAGGCCGGCCACCTCGTGTCGATCTCGGGTGCGGCGGCGGCGTCCCCGTTCGCGATCGCCCTGCGCTCGCTCCAGCGCGAAATGGTGCGCAGCGACGCGGCCTGGCGCGGCGGCAACTACGAGCCGGGACGCGGCCCGCGCCTCGGCCTGCGGCTCGCGCGCAAGCTCGGCACGATCACCTATCGCTCGGCGGAGGAGTGGTCGGAGCGCTTCGGTCGCCGGCGCATCGAGGATACGGCCGGCATCGCCGGGGATTTCCGCCCGCAGTTCGAGGTGGAGGGCTACCTCGAACACCAGGCGCACCGGTTCGCCGACCTCTACGACGCGAACTGCTACCTGTACGTCTCGCGTGCGATGGACCAGTTCGACCTCGCCGAGCACGGCGGCGGTTCGCTCGCGGCCGCGTTCGCGAAGCTGAAGCCGGCGCGTTCGCTGGTCATCGGCGTGCAGTCGGACATGCTGTTCACCATCGACCAGCAGCGGCAGATCGCCGAGCAACTGCAGGCGGCGGGCCGCGAGGTCGAGTTCCACGCCTTCCCCTCGCCGCAGGGCCACGACGCGTTCCTGGTCGACTACGGTCGCTTCGATCCGGCGATCCGCCGCTTCCTCGCCTCGATCTAGCTAGGGGCCCGGCGGCGCGAGGAACAGCGCCGGGTCCACCATCGCGCGATTGACGGACACACCCCAGTGCAGGTGGGGCCCGGTCACGCGCCCCGTCGCACCCACCAGCCCCAGCACGACGCCCTGCGCCACCGTGTCACCGGCCTGCACGTCGATGCGGCTCAGGTGGCAGTACATCGTCACCACGCCGTGGCCGTGGTCCACGAACACGGTGTTGCCGTTGAAGAAGAAATCGCCGGCCTCGACCACGCGTCCGGCGGCCGGGGCACGGATCGGCGTCCCGGTCGGTGCGGCGATGTCCATGCCGCTGTGCGGATTGCGCGGCTGGCCGTTGAAGAAGCGGCGCAGCCCGAACGAGGAGGAGCGCTCGCCCGGGACGGGCGCGGCCATGCGCCACGGCGGCATGAAGTCCGTCGACCACGTGCCGAGCGCCCGATCGGTGCGCAGCTTCTCGCGCTCGATCCGCTCGAGGTCCTGCGCGTTCGGATCGACCTTGCGCTGGTCCTGCACGGTCAGGCGCTGCTCCGCATAGCGCTTGGGGGCGACGTCGAAGGGCAGGGTGCGGACCTCGCGGCCGGCCGCATCGAGCAGCCGTGCGCTCCGGGTGCCGGGCGGCGTGTCGAGCGGAATGCCGATGACCGCCGTCCACGTCTCGCTGATGCGGACCACGGGCGCACGGTAGCCGTTGTACATCACCGGGCCGGGCTCCTCGGGTCCCGCGCCGAGCGCGACCAGCGCGATCCCGCCCGGGACACGGCTCTCGCGCGGCGCCGGCAGTGCCTCCGGGCGGGCGGCGAGGGGGGCCAGCGCCAGCCAGGCCAGCACGACGGCAGTGCGCCGGATCATTCCGCGTCCTCCGCATCGGGGTGCGTTGCCATGACCTGCGCCGTCACCCGTCCGCGGGCGAGCCGGGCGCGGATCGTAGCGCCGACCGGGACCCCGGCCGCCTCCTGCAGCACGTGACCGTCCGCGTCGGTGACGATCGCATAGCCGCGCTCCAGGGTCGCAAGCGGGCTCACCGCGTGCAGGGTGCGCAGCGCGAGATCCAGTCTCGCGCGTGGACCGCCGAGGCAGCCGCGGCCCGCGGCGACGAGCGCGCGCCGCGTGGCCTCGAGCCGCAGGCGCAGGGCCGCGACCCGCAGCACGGGCGAGGCGCGGGCCAGCAGCGCGTCCGCCGCGGCGTGGCGGCGACGCGCGCGGTCGAGCCGCGTGCGTACCGCGAACGCCAGGCGCCCCTCGAGTTCGTCCAGGCGCTGCGCGTGCTCGCGCAGCCGCGCACCCGGGTGGTTTCGAGCGAGGCCTTTGTGGGCCGCCGCGAGCCGCGTGCGGCTCTCCTGCAGCCGGCGGCGCATCGCGCGCAGCGTGCGCTGGCCGTCGGCCTCGATGCGGCGCAGCCACTCGGCCCGGTCGGGCACGACGCGTTCCGCGGCCCCCGACGGCGTCGGGGCGCGCAGGTCGGCCACGAAATCGGCGATGGTGAAGTCCACCTCGTGGCCCACGCCGCTCACGACCGGGATCGGGCACTCGAAGATGGCTCGCGCCACGCCCTCGTCGTTGAACGCCCAGAGGTCCTCCAGCGAGCCGCCGCCGCGCGCGAGGATGAGCACGTCGCAGTCGCGGCGCGTCCCGGCGAGGCGCAGGGCCTGGGCGATCTCGCGCGGCGCCGCCTCGCCCTGCACCGCCACCGGATAGACCAGGACCGGAATCGCGGGAAAACGCCGGCCGAGGATGTGCAGGATGTCGCGGATCGCCGCACCCGTTGGCGAGGTCACCACGCCGATGCGCCCCGGCAGCGCCGGCAGCGGCTGCTTGTGGCGTTCGTCGAACAGGCCTTCGGCCTGCAGTTTCTGCTTCAGCAGTTCGAACTGGCGACGCAGGGCGCCTTCGCCGGCCTCCTCGAGGTGGTCGATCACGACCTGGAACTCGCCGCGGGCCTCGTACAGGCTGACCCGGCCGCGGGCGAGCACCTGCTGGCCGTCGCGCACCGGGAAACGCACCAGCAGGTTGCGCTGGCGGAACATCGCGCAGCGGACCTGGGCCGCGTCGTCCTTGAGCGAGAAGTACCAGTGGCCCGAGCCCGGCCGGGACAGGTTCGAAATCTCGCCCTCGAGCCACACTGCGCCGAGCGTCCGCTCGAGCAGGAACTTCGCCTCCCGGTTGAGGCGGCTGATGGTGAAAATCTCCCGCTGGGGCGGGGAGTTGGCCGGGAATTCGAACGGATCGGACGGCATCGTGGCCCGATCTTAGCCGGCGGCCGACCTTTCCCGAAACCACCCCGGGCGGGTAGAATGCCGCGCTTCCTTTTACGAGCCGGGTCCCCCCATGCTGCGCATCCTCGAGGAAGCCCTCACCTTCGACGACGTCCTGCTCGTGCCTGCCTATTCGCAGGTGCTTCCCGCCGAAGTGAGCCTGGCCTCCCAGCTCACGCGCAGCATCCGCCTGAACCTGCCGATCCTCTCGGCCGCCATGGACACGGTCACCGAGCATCGCCTGGCGATCGCCATTGCGCAGGAAGGCGGCATCGGCATCGTCCACAAGAACATGTCGATCGAGCAGCAGGCGCGCGAGGTCGCACGGGTGAAGCGCTTCGAGAGCGGCATCATCCACGACCCCATCACCGTGCGTCCCGAAGCCACGATCCGCGAGGTGCTCGAGCTCACCCGCGCGAAGAACATCTCCGGCGTGCCGGTGGTGCGAGATGGCAAGGCGGTCGGCATCGTCACGCACCGCGACCTGCGCTTCGAGACGCGCTACGACTCGCCGGTCTCCGCCGTCATGACGCCGCGCGAGCGGCTGGTCACCGTGAAGGAGAACTCGCCCAAGGACGAAGTGCTCTCGCTGCTGCACAAGCACCGCATCGAGAAAGTGCTGGTCGTCGACGACGACTTCGCGCTCAAGGGCATGATCACGGTCAAGGACTTCCAGAAGGCCACCGAGTTCCCGCGCGCGAGCAAGGACGAGCGCGGCGCGCTGCGCGTCGGGGCCGCGGTCGGCACCAGCTTCGACACGCTGGACCGGGCCGCGGCGCTGCGCGAGTCGGGCGTCGACGTGATCATCGTCGACACGGCGCACGGCCACTCGCAGGGCGTGATCGACACCGTCAAGCGCATCAAGGCCAAGTGGCCTGCGCAGCAGGTGATCGCGGGCAACATCGTCACCGGCGAGGCTGCGCTCGCGCTCGTCGACGCGGGCGCGGATGCGGTCAAGGTCGGCATCGGCCCCGGCTCGATCTGCACCACGCGCATCGTCGCCGGTGTCGGCGTGCCGCAGATCAGCGCGGTGGCCAACGTGGCCGAGGCGCTGGCGCCGCACGGCGTGCCGCTGATCGCGGACGGCGGCATCCGCTTCTCGGGCGACATCGCCAAGGCGATCGCCGCCGGTGCCTACTGCGTGATGATGGGCGGCCTGTTCGCCGGCACCGAGGAATCCCCGGGCGAAGTCGAGCTGTACCAGGGCGCCTCGTACAAGTCGTACCGCGGCATGGGCTCGCTCGGCGCCATGGCGCAGTCGCACGGCTCGCGCGACCGCTATTTCCAGGACGCGTCGGCCGAGCTCGAGAAGCTCGTGCCGGAAGGCATCGAGGGCCGCGTGCCCTACAAGGGCAGCATCGTGGCCATCCTGCACCAGCTCACCGGCGGCCTGCGTGCCGCGATGGGCTACACCGGCAGCGCCAACATCGACGAGATGCGCACGCGCCCGAAGTTCGTGCGCATCACCAACGCGGGCGTGCGCGAGAGCCACGTCCACGACGTGACCATCACCAAGGAAGCGCCGAACTACCGTGTCAGCTGAGACCTCGCCGGCCGTGCGGACGGGCGACATCCACGCGCACCGCATCCTGATCCTCGACTTCGGCTCGCAGTACACCCAGCTGATCGCGCGTCGCGTGCGCGAACTCGGCGTCTATTGCGAAATCCATCCCTGGGACGCGGGCGACGAGGCGGTGCGGGCCTTCGGTGCGCGCGGCATCATTCTCTCGGGCGGTCCCGAGTCGGTCACGCAGGCCGGTGCGCCGGCGGCGCCCAAGGCGGTGTTCGAGGCGGGCGTGCCGGTGCTCGGCATCTGCTATGGCATGCAGACGATGGCGGCGCAGCTCGGCGGCCGCGTCGAGCCCGGCGCGGTGCACGAGTTCGGCTATGCCGAGGTTCGCGCACGCGGGCACTCGGCGCTGCTGCGCGACATCGAGGACCGCGTCAACGCCGAGGGCCACGGCCTGCTCGACGTGTGGATGAGCCACGGCGACCGCGTCGTCGAGCTGCCTGCCGGCTTCAAGTCCATCGCCTCGACGCCCGACCTGCCGATTGCCGGCATGGCCGACGAGGCGCGGCATTTCTACGCGCTGCAGTTCCACCCCGAAGTGACGCACACGCGGCAGGGCACGCGCATCTACGAGCGCTTCCTGCACGGCATCTGCGGCTGCGATTCGGGCTGGAACGCCGGCAACATCATCGAGGACGCCGTGGCGCGAGTGCGCGCCCAGGTGGGCGGCAGCAAGGTGCTGCTCGGCCTGTCGGGCGGCGTGGATTCCTCGGTCGTCGCGGCGCTGCTGCACAAGGCGATCGGCGACCAGCTCACCTGCGTCTTCGTCGACCACGGCCTGCTGCGCCACCAGGAAGGCGACCAGGTCATGGCGGTGTTCGCGCGCAACCTCGGCGTGCGGGTCATCCGCGTGGATGCGGCGGAGCGCTTCTTCGCGGCGCTGGCCGGTGTCGCGGACCCGGAGGCCAAGCGCAAGATCATCGGTCGCCTGTTCATCGAGGTGTTCGACGAGGAAGCGCACAAGCTCCAGGGCGTGGAGTTCCTCGCGCAGGGCACCATCTACCCCGACGTGATCGAGTCGGCGGGCAGCAAGACCGGCAAGGCCCACGTCATCAAGTCGCACCACAACGTCGGCGGCCTGCCGGCGCACATGAAGCTCAAGCTGGTCGAGCCGCTGCGCGAGCTGTTCAAGGACGAGGTGCGACGCATCGGCATCGAACTCGGCCTGCCCTCGGAAATGGTCCACCGCCATCCGTTCCCGGGCCCGGGCCTCGGCGTGCGCATCCTCGGCGAGGTGACCCGCGCCGCGGCCGACACGCTGCGCCTCGCCGATCACATCTTCATCGAGGAATTGCGCAAGGCCGGCTGGTACGAGAAGACGAGTCAGGCCTTCGCGGTGTTCCTGCCCGTGAAGAGCGTGGGCGTCACCGGCGACGGCCGGCGTCACGAACCCGTGATCGCGCTGCGCGCCGTCGAGACGATCGACTTCATGACGGCACACTGGGCGCACCTGCCGTACGACCTGCTCGATGTCTGCTCACGCCGCATCGTCAACGAGGTCAAGGGCATTTCGCGCGTGGTCTACGACATCTCCGGGAAGCCGCCCGCGACCATCGAGTGGGAGTGAGGGGGTGTCTTCTTGGTCTGCGTGTCTGAGGAAATTCTGTAGCTTGCGGTGCAATAGAGACGATTGGCATTGAATCGTCGCAGATGGCTCAAGGGTTTGCGAAATCATTGAGCCATCAGGCGTTTCCTGATTCCGCCCGCTGATTGCGGCGCGGTCCAAGCTCAAGGGCGTATCCGCTGCCGGATGACGGCGGGCTGCATCGGCCTGTGCCTGGATTGCGGTCGGGGCAGAGGCGGCCGGGTTTTTCCGGTGCGGGCAGGGGTGAGTGCGGCCGGCGGAAGGTCCGGAGGGGTTCCTGGCCGGCGGATTCACGGGGCGGCGTCTGACGATGACGGGCTCGGGCGCACCAGGAGGCCCGTTCGGCGAAGTACACTGCGCGGCAAGGTGGGTTGAACTTCCCATCCGCTTCAGGCGTCGTTCATGTTTCGCGCCGTATGATGAAGACGTGTCGGACAACGATTCTCGAGTCGCGACTGGAAGTCGTGAATTTGCGGCGGAGACCCGCCATGGCAGGGAGGAGAACCAGGATGCGTGTTGCGCTCTGCGTCGTCGTCGTCGCCGCGGCATGGGTTTCCGCGCCCGCGTGGGCGAGCGAACCCTTGGCCGACGACCTCTGCAACTTCTCCGTGGAAGGGCTGTCGCTCGCGTCCGCGCCGGCGGATGTACAACGGGAGTTCGAGTCGCGGGGCTGGTCCGATGAATCGACACCCGAGCGCATGCACTACGCCACCCGTAAACCGTTCCGCGAAATCTACTACGTAGGATCGCGGGCACCTGCACCGCCGGGGGCGTCGCCGGCGCTGGCCAGCAGCCCCATCGAGTACTTCAAGCTGACAATCATGGCCGGCGTAAGCACGGGCCTCGTCTATCGCGTCGCGGCTCCCGATGCGGTCGCGCGGGTGCAAGCCGTGTGCGACCAGATCGGAAGCCGGTTTCAGTCCACGAACTGTCGGCGCACCCCGCGCGCCGTGCACGGCTGGGGCACAGCCATCCAGCCTTTTCCGGGGACGTTGCGTCAGTATTGCCAGCTGAGCGTTACGTACACGGAATCGCAACCATCGCTGTTCGAGGTGAAGATCTCGCGAGTCGAGGGCACTCCACCGCTGCTGCGGGCGCCCGCACCCGGGCAGGTGCGCTGACGGCGTTCGATGCGATGACACGAATGCTCATGCAAGGCACCGGCGTTGCGCTGCTGATGTTGCTCGGTATCGATGCGGCCGTTGCCGCGGATACTGAGGCGCAGACGGCGTAGCGCTCAAGTTGATCGACCCGCTGTCGGTCGCCAAACGCGCCGATGAATGTGCGGCGGCTGCGCTGGTCGACGATGCGATCGGCGCCGATCCAGCATGTTGGAGCCCAGATGGAAACTTCGAGCCACGGCCGCGCTCAAGTCGCGGCTGGTGCGTACCTTCCCCGGGGTAGTTGCTGCTGACGCTGAGCAGTAACTATCGTGCTCACCAGACCGGGCGGGACGCGAAGACCCGGCGACTCGTCCTCACGTCGGGCGACACCCCCACCGATCGCACGAATCTGCTGAAGCTGGACCTTGCGACCGCCACGTTGACCGTCGATACCGCGTTCCAGGCGCTCCCGCGCTTCTGCCCACGGCGAGCCAACGCCGGGATTCTTTTCATCGTCAGCGAGACGTCGTTCCAGCTCCGCTGCCTCCTCGGCAGTGAGCGGCACCTCGTCAGGCACCTCGGCGATGCTGTCCCAGGTCGCCTCCACGAGGCGCAGTCGTTCCTCGACCGGAAGCGCGACGACACTGGCGACGATGATTCGCTTCATGGCTCGAATGCGCCTGGGCGTCCCGATCGACGTCGTCGAGCGCTGGTTTCCGAAGCTCTATCCGGCGACGTGAGGGGCAAGGCCAGCGATTGGGCATTTCTTTCGCCGTCGTTCGCCGCCTGTCCATCCCAAGCGGATGGACTTGTCGGCCGTCTCGACGGTAAAGCGGTTCCGGCGTCTCGAGCAAGTCAGCAGCGCCAGCTGGTTGCGAGTACCGGGAACAATCGAGTGGGAGTGAGGAGCGCGACGCCGGCCGGTGCACCCTACGGAGTGCGGCGCCCGGCCAGGTCCCGTGCGTACGTGAAGAGATTCGGCCCGGTCAGGCCCACGTTGACGCTGGTCAGGTAGTGGACGCCGCCGTCGAGCCGGGCCATCTCGGCGAAGGCCTGGTTCTGGGTCACGATGCATCTCAGGCGTGCATTGAGTTCGACGGGACCGGCGAGTTCCCGAACGTGCGTCTGGGGCGCCCGGGCGGCGACGTAGGGTCCGCACAGCGACTCGTATGCGACCCTGGCCTCGGCGAACATCGGTACGCTCTCGACGGTGGGCGGGGGCGAGCCCGGCGACTGGACATGCCCTTCCGCAAGACGGATCGAGACAGACACGACGCGCTGGCTCGCGCAGTCGTACCGGAGCACCAGTTCGCGAAAGTCGCGCGGTACGTCGGGATACGTGTAGCGCAGTTCCTCCACCGGCGGCCGCCCGGGACCGCAAGGTGGCGGCAGGGCACGCCC
>JBPOHK010000177.1:0-21385 GCA_052035645.1 Pseudomonadota bacterium | reverse complement strand
CACGACGGCACCTGGGTCGCGCACCCCGGGCTCGTGCCCGTGGCGATGGAGGTGTTCGACCGGCTGATGCCGACCCCGAACCAGCTGCACCGGCGGCTCGAGGACGTGCAGATCGGCGCGGCCGACCTGCTGGCGATCCCGGCGGGCACCATCACCGAGACGGGCCTGCGCAACAACGTCGACGTGTCGATCCAGTACATGGCCGCGTGGCTGGGCGGCAACGGCTGCGTGCCGATCCACAACCTGATGGAAGACGCCGCGACCGCCGAGATCTCGCGCTCGCAGATCTGGCAGTGGATCCACCACCCGAGCGGCGTGTTGGACGATGGTCGTAAGGTCACGGCCGAGCTGTTCAGGCAGATTACCCGCGAGGAACTCGCGAAGCTGCGCACGAAGCTCGGCGAGGCCGCGTTCGCCGCCGGGAACTTCGAGCGCGCCGCGCAGCTGATCGACGAGATCACGGTGGCGGACCGCTTCGAGACCTTCCTGACGCTGCCGGCCTACCGCGCGATCGACTGAATTCCCTTGGATGACACCCCGCGAGACACTGAGGACCAGGACATGACGAACCAGACCGCTGAACAACTGCGCAAGGCATGGGAAACGGATCCCCGCTGGAAGGGCATCAAGCGCCCGTATTCCGCCGAAGACGTCGTGCGCCTGCGCGGCAGTGTCCAGGTCGAGTACACGCTCGCCCGCCTGGGGGCCGAGAAGCTCTGGAAGCTGGTCAACACCGAGCCGTACGTGAACTGCCTCGGCGCGCTCACGGGCGGCCAGGCGATGCAGCAGGTGAAGGCCGGCATCAAGGCCATCTACCTCTCGGGCTGGCAGGTCGCCGCGGACAACAACAGCTACCTGGCGATGTATCCCGACCAGTCGCTGTACCCGGTCGACTCCGTGCCGAGGGTGGTCGAGCGAATCAACGCATCGTTCCAGCGCGCGGACCAGATCCAGCACTCCAAGGGCGTCAAGGCCGGCGCCAAGGACTACGTCGATTTCTTCGCGCCGATCGTGGCCGACGCCGAGGCCGGCTTCGGCGGCGTGCTGAACGCGTTCGAGCTGATGAAGGCGATGATCCGCGCCGGCGCCGCGGGCGTGCACTTCGAGGACCAGCTGGCCTCGGTGAAGAAGTGCGGCCACATGGGCGGCAAGGTGCTGGTGCCGACGCAGGAGGCCGTGCAGAAGCTGGTGGCCGCGCGCTTCGCGGCCGACGTCATGGGCGTGCCGACCATCGTGCTGGCCCGCACCGACGCGGAGGCCGCCGACCTGCTCACCAGCGACGTCGACGCGAACGACAAGCCGTTCTGCACCGGCGAGCGCACGCCGGAAGGCTTCTACAAGACCCGGCCGGGCGTCGAGCAGTCGATCGCCCGCGGGCTGGCCTATGCGCCGTATGCCGACATGGTGTGGTGCGAGACCGGCAAGCCGGACCTCGAGTTCGCGAAGAAGTTCGCTGAGGCCATCCGCAAGCAGTTCCCGGGCAAGCTGCTCGCCTACAACTGTTCCCCGTCGTTCAACTGGAAGAAGAACCTCGACGACGCGACCATCGCCAAGTTCCAGCGCGAGCTGGGCGCGATGGGCTACAAGTACCAGTTCATCACGCTGGCCGGCATCCACTCGATGTGGTTCAACATGTTCGACCTCGCGCAGGAGTACGCGAAGCACGGCATGACCGCCTACGTCGAGAAGGTGCAGGAGCCGGAGTTCGCGGCGCGCGACCGCGGCTACACGTTCGTGTCGCACCAGCAGGAAGTGGGCACGGGCTACTTCGACGAGGTCACCCAGGTCATCCAGGGCGGCCAGTCGTCGACCACCGCGATGCACGGGTCGACCGAGGAAGAGCAGTTCAACACCGGCGGCGCCCACCACTGAGCGCGGCCAGGTCCTGACGGAACGCGGCCCGGGCGGGGCGACCTGCCCGGGCCGATTCGTTTGGACAGCCGGCGCGTGCTTGCGACAGCATAGGCGCCACGGCGGCGCTGCCGCGCACGGGCGATGCGATGACCGAGTTCGATCCACACTGCACGGCCTGTCCGCGCCTCGCCGGGTTCCTCGCGCAGGGCAGGGCGGAGTACCCCGGCTATCACTGCGCGCCGGTCGCGCCGTTCGGCGACCGCGACGTGCGCCTGCTGGTCGTCGGGCTGGCGCCGGGCTTCCACGGCGCGAACGCCACGGGGCGGCCGTTCACCGGCGATTACGCGGGCGTGCTGCTGTACGAGACGCTGCACGCATGCGGCTGGAGCAGCGCGCCCGTGTCGAAGTCGCGCGACGACGGGCTGCGCCTGCCCGGGTGCCGGATCACCAACGCCGTCAAGTGCGTGCCGCCCGGGAACAAGCCGACGCCGCAGGAGATCCGGACCTGCAATCGCTATCTCGCGGCCGAGATCGGCGGGCTCGCGCCGGGCACCGTGCTGCTGGCCCTGGGCTCGATCGCCCACGGTGCGATCCTGAAGGCTGCCGGCCTCAAGCCATCCGCTGCGAAGTTCGCGCACGGGGCGGAGTTCGAACTGCCGCGCGGGCTGCGCGTGGTCGACTCGTACCACTGCAGCCGCTACAACACCAACACCCGGCGGCTCACGCCGGAGATGTTCCGCGAGGTGGTCGGACGCGCCACGGCGCTGGCGAGACCGTAGAATCGGGGCGTGTCCGAGCCCGCCTTCGACCTCAAGACCTTCCTCGCCTCGCTGCCGAAGAAGCCGGGCGTGTACCGCATGCTCGATGCGGGCGGCACGATCCTCTACGTCGGCAAGGCGCGGGTGCTGAAGAACCGGGTCACCAGCTATTTCCGCGGCCGCGCGCACTCCGAGAAGACCCAGGCGCTGCTCGGCCAGGTGCAGCGCATCGAGGTCACGGTCACCTCGTCGGAGACCGAGGCGCTGCTGCTCGAGTACAACCTCGTCCAGCGCCACAAGCCGCACTACAACGTGCTGCTGAAGGACGACAAGAGCTTCCCGTACATCCACGTCACGGCGCACGAATTCCCGCGCATCGCCTATTACCGCGGGTCGAAGAAGCAGCCCGGCCGCTACTTCGGCCCGTACCCCAACAGCGTCGCGGCGCGCGAGACCCTGCTGCTGCTGCAGAAGCTGTTCCGGCTGCGCCCCTGCGAGGACAGCTATTTCGCCAACCGCTCGCGCCCCTGCCTGCAGTACCAGATCCAGCGCTGCACCGCGCCCTGCGTCGGGCTGGTCCCGGCGGCGGATTACCGGCGCGACGTGGCGCTCGCCGCGAAGGTGCTCGAGGGCCGCAACCACGAGGTGATCGACGACCTCGCGGCCCGCATGGAAGCGGCCTCGTCGAGGCTCGCGTTCGAGGACGCGGCGCGGCTGCGCGACCAGATCGCGATGCTGAAACAGATCCAGGCCAGCCAGTCGATCAGCCGCATCGACGGGCAGGACGTGGACGCGGTGGCGATCCACTCGGCCGGCGGCATGCACTGCGTGGCCGTCGTGTACGTGCGCGGCGGGCGCAACCTCGGCAGCACCAGCTTCTTCCCCAAGGGCGGCCTCGGCGACGAGGGCGAGGTGCTCGCCGGGTTCCTGGCGCAGTACTACCTGGCGCGCGAGGCGCCCGGGGAGATCCTCGTCAGCCGGCCGGTGGAAGAGGCGGACCTGCTCGAGCCCGCGCTCGGCGGGAAGGCCGGTCACGCGGTGCGCATCCGCAGCAACGTGCGCGGCACGCGCGCGCGCTGGGTCGAGATGGCGCGCAACAATGCCGCGCTGGGACTGCAGATGAAGGCCGCGAGCCGCGCCACCGTCACCGACCAGCTCGAGGCCCTGGGCCGCGAGCTCGAACTCGGCCGCGCGCCGGCCCGGCTCGAGTGCTTCGACGTCAGCCACTCGATGGGCGAATCCCCGATCGCCTCGTGCGTGGTGCTCGGCCCCGACGGGCCGGTCAAGAGCGACTATCGGCGCTTCAACCTGCGCAACCTCACGCCGGGCGACGACTATGCCGGCATCCGCCAGGCCGTGGAGCGGCGCTTTACGCGCATCCAGCGAGGTGAGGCGCCGATGCCGGACCTGCTGCTGATCGACGGCGGACCCGGGCAGCTGGCCGCCGCCTGCGGCGCGCTCGCGAGCGTGGGCGCGGCGGACGTCGCCGTGGTCGGCGTCGCCAAGGGCGCCGACCGCCGCGTGGGCCAGGAGCGCATCTTCTTTCCCGGCCGGGAGGTGCCGCTTATACTGCCGGCCGACTCGCCGGCGTTGCGGGTGATCCAGCGCATCCGCGACGAAGCGCACCGATTCGCGATCACCGGGCACCGGCGGTCCCGGGACCGGGCACGACGCGAGTCGGTGCTGGAGGAGATCCCGGGGCTCGGGCCCAAGCGCCGGCGCGAACTGCTCAAGGCGTTCGGCGGGCTGCAGGGGGTCCGGCAGGCCTCGGTGGAAGATCTCGCCAAAGTGCACGGTGTCAGTCGCCAGCTCGCCGAACAGATCTTCGAGCGCGTCAATTCGGGAACCTGAGCTGCGGTGAACCTGACCTCGCTCCCCAATATCCTGACCGTCGGGCGCATCGTCGCGGTGCCGCTGCTCGTCGGGCTGTTCTACCTCGATCACCCCTGGGCGCACGTGCTGTCGGCGAGCGTCTTCATCGCGGCGGCGATCACCGACTCGCTGGACGGCTACCTCGCGCGGCGCATGGGCATCACCTCGCCGCTGGGGGAGTTCCTCGACCCGGTGGCCGACAAGCTCATCGTCGCGGTGGCGCTGGTGCTGCTGGTGGGGCACGACACCCGGCCGTTCATCGTAATCACGGCCGCGGTGATCATCGGCCGGGAGATCACCGTTTCGGCGCTGCGGGAGTGGATGGCGCACCTGGGCTCGCGGGCCAAGGTGGCGGTGTCGGGCATGGGCAAGGTCAAGACCATCGTCCAGATGACGGGCCTCAGCCTGATGATGTTCCGCCAGGACGTGCTCGGCCTGCCGATGTACGAGATCGGCACCGTCCTGCTGGTGGTGGCGGCCGCGCTGACCCTGTGGTCCATGGTGGCCTACCTGCAGGCGGCCTGGCCGGAACTGCGCCGGACCCCCGGTTCTTGACAGGCGGGTTCGGGGACGCCAAAATTCGCGGCTCACGAAGCCTGCTTCGTGTGCCCAAGCGGGTGTAGCTCAGTTGGTAGAGCGCGACCTTGCCAAGGTCGAGGTCACGAGTTCGAGCCTCGTTACCCGCTCCAGATTTCGCAAGACCCCGGGCCCTCCCGGGGTTCTGTTTTTCTGGGGGAAGTGGGCTTGCGCCATCGCGGCTAGGTGGCAGAGTGGTCATGCAGCGGCCTGCAAAGCCGTGTACGCCGGTTCGATTCCGACCCTAGCCTCCAGCGCCGTCACCCGACGCGCGCGAACAGCCCCCTGAACGGCGGATCCGGCCAGACGAGCCGCCAGACCTCTCCGCTCGCGACGTGCCGGTACCAGTGCTCCTCGAGCGTGTTCGCGCCGAGGTAATGCGCCGCAGCCGGCACCTCATGCGCCGTGCCGGCCCGAACCTGTTGCTCCAGCCACTGTGCGCAGCGGTCGAACTCGGCGCGATCGAGGAATTGCCCGATGTGCTCCCAGGGGCAGGGCGCGGCCGGTCGGGTCATCGGGCAGCGACCTCGCCGTACTTCGTCCTTGCCGACTCGGTGTTGACGCAGGCGAGCCGCGGCGGGCCGCCGCCGTGGCTGTCGCTCTGTGGGTAGGTCAGTTCCCACAGGCGCCCGTCGCCCGGGTCGCGATACAGCGTGTCCCAGCCGCTGGGATCGTTGCCGAGGCGCAGCAGGTGATGCTCGACCAGCCAGCGGATGCGTCGCGAGGTGGCGTTGCCTGCCACCTCGCCGGCCCTGAGATCCCAGCGGCCATCGAGCTCCGATTCGTGCGCCTCGATGAGCATAGTCGCTCAGCGCTCCAGTTGCAGCGGCGTGGCAAAGCCCGTGTCCAGCTCCACCGCGTAGGTGCCGCCGTCCCAGCGGTAAGCCGTCAGCCGGCCGGACTCGAGGTGCAGGCGAGTGAACGGCTGGCCTTCGGAGTCGAAGCGGCTGTGACTGGTCCAAACGACCGTTCCGGTCTTGTCGATCCGGAACACGTTCTGTGCCCGGTTGTTGCTCATCGAATGGCTCAACCGATCGACCAACACTATGACGTGACCATCGTCGAGATTGATGGATTGCGCCTGTTTCGACACGTCAATTCGATTGGTCACGGTATCTTCCTCATGGGTCCGAATCGGTCGCTCGGAATCGTGTCCAGCAGTTGATACTGGACGCCGCCACGTGTCGGCACCCCGAACTGGGGTTGCGGCCCAATGAAGCCAGACTGTATCCGCGTTCCGGCGGGAACGGTGACATCCAGAATGCTCGTCGGAACCTGCGGAAGCGCAAGGTGCCTCTGGATCTGCTCTGGGCCCATCCCGGCAATCTCCGATGACCTCACGAGGAAGGCACCTTGCGGATTGTTCGTCGTCACGCGGACGAAGTCGAGATCTTTGGTCGTCACGAATGTTCGCGGTCGAGAGTTTGTCGAGTAGGGGGGCGTCCAGCCTTTCGAGACAAACGGCGCATTTGCATCCGCAGCCGAAACTGCTCGCACCTCCGCAATCTGCCGCGACCTGCTGGCCTTTCGGACGGACCTGAATACGGAGGATAGGTGTTTGCAGCCGACATCGCAGATCGTAAACAGGACATACACCGCCGCCAGGCCGTACGCCCCTTGGTCATACGCATCCTTGCCGGCACGCGCATCGTTGACCGGCGCGAGGATGACCTCGTTGACGGCGTTGCGGCCAAGGTCGATGACCAGCCGCACCCGGTTCTCGCGCTCGCGAGCGGCTTCCTCGATGGCGGCCTCTTCCTGCCACGCTGGCCCGGAGGCGCGTCCCGCGACCGCGCCGGTCTCCGAGATGACGTGTCCGGAACAGGACGCCGAGCGCGCTCCGCCGGCGCAGACCCGCGTGCCGTTCTGCACCGAGACGCCGGGCAGCGACATGGCGGGCGGATAGCTGGGCGAGGAACTGCCGAAGAGGTAATGCGAGAGGATCAGCTCGATGGCGACCCAGATGGGGTTCTGGACCATGCCACCGCCCTGGCCGCCGGCGATCGGCGCCAGCGAGTAGCCGCTGGGGTCGATGGCGTTGAGCGGGCGATTGCCGACGTACGCGTAGGGATTGAGTGACTGGCTGTTCAGTCCGTCCCCGATGATCGGGTCGGCCGACAGGAAGCGGCCGAGCGCCGGGTCGTAGACGCGCCCGCCCATGTGCACGAGGTGGACGTTGTCGAGGTGCTCGTGGCCGGTGTAGCCGTGGCGGCTGGTGTTCGCGATCGCGGCCCAGTCCGGCGCCGTTGCGGCCGTCCAGTCGCTGCCTCGCCGGGCGCCGAAGGGCGCGAAGCTCTCGCGGGCGAGAACGTCGCCGTTGCCGGACAGCACGATGCCCGGGCTGCCGAGGTGATCGGCGACCGCGTAGCTCGTACCCGTCGACCCGTCCGAGTTGCGGGAGACGACGATGAAGCCGGACGGCGTCTCCACGTAGTGGCGCCAGTAGGTCCGGCCGGTCGAGGTGGTGCTCTCGCGCTCGAGCAGTCCGCCGAGATACAGGGTCGTCTCCACGCCGTTCGCGTAGTTGGCCACCTGCTTCCAGCGCTGGTGCGTCGGGCCGTAGCTGAACTGCGCCTGCCAGGCCGTTCCGTTCACGGTCTGCGTGACCGTGGTCGGCAGGTTGAACGACGCCCATGCCTGGACCACGCCGTCGCGGGTGCGCTGGTTGCCGTTGGCATCGTAGGTGTAGGTGTGCGGGCCCGCTGTCGTCGCCGCGTGCGGATGCGCCGCATCGGCGTAGGTGTACGAACCGACGTCCGACTTGCTGACGATGTTGCCGGCGGCGTCGTACGTCACACCGAGGTTCGCGACGCCGTTCAGACGCGATGAACCCAGGCGGTCGAGGGCGTCGTAGGCGAACGTCTCGGTGATCGAACGGCCGACGTCCGTGCGCTGCGAGAGGTTGCCGGCGGCATCGTATTCGAAGCCGAGATTCTGGCGATCGGTCAGGGATGGGGATCGTCCCACCTGGATCGACAGCGGCTGGTTCGTCCAGGGCCGGTACGACGTCGTGACGGCCAGCGTGCTGCCGGCCAGCGACTCGCTGCTGGCAAGGCCGGTATCGTTGGTGGCGCCGAGGCTCCAGAGCGGGCGCTCGGCGGGCTCGGTGGCATCGAAGATTCCGACGACCGCCCCCTGGCTGCGGGCATAGCGCACCTTGAAGCGGGGCGCGCTCTGGCCGGTGGGCACGGGGCTCGCCGGGTAGCTGAGCGTGGCGAGCGAGCCGTCGCTGCCGTACGCGTAGTCGTACGAGTACGCCTGGTCGGCGGTGATCGTGCGTCGCGAGAGACGGCCGAGACCGTCGTAGGCATAGTCCTCCGCATAGCCGGCCGAAGCGGCACGCTGAAGTGCGCCCACGTTGTGCAGGGCCGCGGAAGTGCCCCAGGACCAGGTGCTGGTGCCCTCGGGTTCGGTCCGCGAGACCATGCGCCCGAGTGCGTCGTACGTGGCCGAGAACGACTGGCCCTTGGCGTCGGTCCAGCGCACGAGCTGACCGAAGGAATCCCGCCGGTACGTCCACGCGCCGGCATCGGCATCCGTCCAGGCCGTGAGCTGACCGCGACCGTCGCGGGTGCCCGACGAGACGGCGCCGCCGGCATCGCGGACCTGGACCAGGTCGCCGAAGGCATCGAAATCGTAGGAGGTGACACCGCCGGGCCACGGGTCGACCACCTGGCGCGTCTGGCCGGTGACGTCCCGCAGAATCGAACGGATGCGTCCGAGCGGATCGGTGATGCTGACCTGGCGCCCGGTGTAGGCGAACGTGGTGTTGCGCTCGAGCGCCCCGCTGGCCGTGTACAGGCGTTCGGCGAGCACGCGTCCCAGCGGGTCGTAGCTGAGCGTCTCGTAGCCGTTGCTGGCGACGCCCGTCTTCGGGACGTAGCGGGCGACGAGGCGGCCGAGCGCGTCATAGACGAAACGCTCCGTCGACGTGGCGCCGAGCGGCAGGACGACGCTCTGGTATTGCAGCCGGCCGGTGCCGTCGAGATACAGGTTGCGGCGCTCGTATTCCTCGCCCTGCGTGCCGGTTGCGACGATCGTGGTGCGCAGGCGCAGGTCGATCGAGCCCTGGCAGGTGCCGGGGCTGCAGTTCGAGTAGGACCACGCGGTGCGGGTGCCGTCGGGCCGGGTCTCGTCCGCGCGTCGTCCGAAAGCATCGTAGGTCCAGCGGGTCGTGACGCCGTTCGCATCCGTCCGCGAGGCCGGAGCCCCGAGGTCGTAGCGGTACGACAGCAGGCTGGTCTCGCCCAGCGGGTTGGTGAGCCGTTCGGGCAACTGGCAGCGCGCGCCGTAGTCGACCCGCGTGGTGCGGACTGGCAGGGCGGCGCCGTCCCAGTTGGCCCCGTTCACCTGGAAGCTGCTGGCGTTGCCGCAGGCGTCGTAGCCGAGGGTCGATGCCAGGCGCAGCTCGGGCCGCGACGGCTCGACGACCTGCTGCGTCAGCCGGCAGCGCTGGGTGTCGGCCTGGTAGGCGATCGTGCGCGTCTTGGGCGGCTGGCCCGGGGCACTCCGGGTGGTGGTCGTGCTGGCCGGCAGCCCGTAGCAGTTCGCCTGGGCATCGTTGAAATAGGAGGCGCTGGTGGAGGACTGCCAGCTGGCGTTGAAATACGGCGAACCCGGGTCCTTGTCGGTGACGGTGCGAGTGGTGGCCGTGAGGTTGCCGTAGCCATCGCCGTACGCGAAGGTGGCGCTGGCCTGGGTCACCAGCGTGCCGTTCAGCGGGCCGCCGAATTCGTACTGGGACTCGGTGCTCGACTGGACGAACGGGAAGTACCGCTGCTGAAACGGCGTGCTGCCGAAGGTCTGCACGGCCGGGGTCGCCACGAAGTCGTGGACCCGGGTCGCCAGGTTGCCCTGCAGGAGCGTGCTCTGGGTCAGCATCCCGGTATGCGGAAAGCGCTGCTGCAGGGTGTCCATGCGGTACAGGCCGGTACGCGAGTCGAGCGTACGCACGGCGCCGAACCCCTCGAAGCCGCGACCCTGCAGGTGCATGCGGGCGCCGAAGTAGTGGTACTGCAGCCGGTACGTGGAGCCGGTGCCGACGTTCGCGTCGAGCTGGCTGACCACGTGCATCGGCAGCTGCACGTCGATCTCGGGAAACGCTGCATCGCTCCGGCGGGTGTGGTTCGACTGCGTGATGACCGCGTACCTCACCGACTGGCCCACGCCCAGGCCGTCGGTCGCGACCGCCAGCGCGTCGGCCGGGGCCGCCGTCGCGTCGTGCAGGTGGTACTTCACGGCGCCGCCGTTGGTGTCGTCGCGGTAGCCGAGATCGCCGAGCCCGTCGCCGTTCGCGTCGAGGACGAACCACGCCGTGCCGTCCGGCGCCTTGAGTCCGAGGGAGAGCGGGGCGGCATAGCCGTCGCCGCGCGAGCGCAGGACGTACCACTGCTTCTGCGTCGTGTGGATGTACAGCAGGTCGGAGCGACCGTCGCCGTCCATGTCGGCCACGAGCTGTGCACCGGGGATGGTGGGCGCGGGACCGGCCGACACGCGACGGAACGAGCCGTCGCAGGCCGACAGGAACACGGTCGCGGGGGTGACGATGTCGGTGCAGCCGTCGGCATTGAAGTCTGCGAGGCGAGACACGTCGACGAACTCGCCGGGCGTCCCGACCGTGGGCGCGGCGCCGAAGCCGTTCGACATCAGCACCAGCGTCGTGTAGCCGCTCGCGAGGTCGAAGCCGGTGGCGACGACGTCGCCGCGGCCGTCGCCGTTGAAATCGGCGAGCGAGGTCGACGAGGTCGCGTTGTAGCTCGGGAAGCCGCCGATGGAGGTTGCCGCCAGCTGGGTAGCGGCCTCGAACGTCACGTTGCCGGGCGGGACGGTGGTGTTGCGCCTGACCCGCAGTTCGGTGCCGACGACGGAGACGAGGTCGGGCAGGCCGTCGCCATCCCAGTCCACCGCGCCGAACTCGCCGTTGACCGCCACGCCCGTGTTCGTCGCGGTGAACGTCGAACCGCTCATCGACGCGAGCAGCCAGGTGCCGCCCTGCGCCATCAGCCACTGCTGGCCCGGGCGGCCGGTGAAGCTGCCGACCAGCAGGCGGCTCGCATTGGCCGTCATCAGGCCGGTGTCGACGGCGGCGGAAAGTCCGGTCGGTGTGCCGAGGGCAGCCCACCAGCGCGTGTTGCTGCCACCGTTCGCCTTGGGCAGCAGCAGGTCCTGCAGGCCGTCGCCGTTGAGGTCGATGGGCAGGGGCAGCGCGGCGGTCGAGGCGTTGAAGTTCGCCTTCTGCATCGCCGCGTACGCATTGCTGCCGCCGAGGTAGGTGAAACGGGTGGGCGTGAGGCAGCTCGCGGCGGCGCATTCGGTGACCGAAGCGAGTCGCAGGCGGCCGGTGGCGGGGCTCGCGTCGTACGCGAAGTTGTACGAGCGGATCACCGCCGAAGCGCCGTAGCTGCGGATCGAGATGCTGTCGAGCGCGTTGGGCTCGCGGATCGCGGTGCCATCGACGAAGCCGACGTGCGCGTCGGCGGTCGGCCGGGGCGAGTAGGTGAAGTCGACCTGGTAGAACGGCCCCTGGCCCGTGGCCGTGACCGGATAGGCGATGCGGGCGACGCGGTAGGAACCGATGTTGCTCCCGTTGCCGTATGGGTCGAGCGGGGAATCGTTCTGGTAGGTGATGAGGATCTGGTTCGGCGTGGGCGACTGGCGGTCACGGATGCGCGAGAGTGCCCAGGCCTGCCGCGAGCCGCGTTGCGGTTGGATCTGCGAATCCGGCGTCGTGCCGTATTCGTACACGAGGCCGTCGCGCGTCGTCAGCACGAACGCGGGCACCAGCCCGGTCGACACCTGGGCGACGCGGGCAAAGGACTCGATCTCGGTGGCGTAGATCGCGCCCGTCGCACCGTAGCTTCCGCTGACGAGCTTCAGCTGCTGCCCGTCGAGGCACAGTCGGCTGGTGCGGCCGTCGAACGCCGGTCCGGGAGCGCCGTCCTGGGCCAGCGTGCGATTGCAGGTGTGGATGACCGACAGGCCGGCCAGCGACCAGCCCTGGCCGAGCACGCCGTTGGCGCCGCGCGAGTTGTACTGGAGGGACAGGCGCAGGTCGACCTCGCCGACACCGGGCGGCGTCCACAGCGGCAGGCTGTAGCCGGCCGCACCGGTGCTCGTGACCTGCAGCGAGCCGGGCGTGTGGCCGGCCTCGACGGCGGCCGGCAGCGAGACCGCGCCGGACACGATCGCCTCGGTGCCCGCCAGGACCGGTGCCGGATCGGCCGGCAGGACGACGGGATCGGCGACGAAGGCCTCCGGGTCGACGGGTTGCGCGAGGCCGAGCCCGGCGACGAACGTGAGCAGGGCCGTGGTGCAAGCCGTCAGTGCGGCCCGTCGCCGGTCGGGAATACGAATCGAGTCGCGCATGGCTCGCCTCCTTGCGAGTGGTCGCCGTGGCAGCATCCTTGCAGGCGAGCGGTCGCGGTTCCGCCCGGTAATCTCGCTCGTTCGCTCAGATACGAATTACCCGCGCGCGGCGGCCCAGGGCACGCAAGGCCGCGGGCGGTGAATTCGTCACCCATCTGAGGTACATTGCGGAGCGGGGAAGGGGCCGCATGAGCCCCGGCAGGGAGGCTGTGCATGCGTTCGAAGACTCTGGCGATGTGGGCGTTGCTGGGCGCGGGGCTCGTGGCGGGCGCCGCGGCGCACGCGACCCTGCTCGGCCGCGACCTGAACGGCGACGGCAGCGACGACGCCTACTACGACACGACGCTGAATCTCACCTGGCTCGCCGACGGCAATTTCGCGTACACGTCGGGGTATGCCGCGCAGTACGACGCCTTCGGCGACGGCGGTGCCTTCGGCATGACGGCCGATCGTGCGGCGATCTGGGCCGGCTCGCTCGACTACTTCGGCGTCACCGGCTGGCGCCTGCCGCGCGTGAACTTCACCGACCCCTTCGTCTGCAGCGCCGTCCAGTTCGGCGGCACCGACTGCGGTTTCAACGTGCGCACGGCCGCGGGCGGTACGGTGTACAGCGAGATGGCCTCGCTGTTCTACGACACGCTCGGCAACGTCTCCGTCTACGACACCGGCGGCAACGCCCGCTCCGGCGGCGGGCTCGCGAACTCCGGCCCGTTCGTCAACGTGATGGGCGTGCGCGGCTACTATCTCGGCCCGCAGAGTGCCGTGAACGGCTCGGTGTTCTATTTCGATACGTCGACGGGCGGCCAGTTCGGCGATTCGGGCTCGCTGCGCCGGTATGCGTGGGCCGTGCGCGACGGCGACGTGCAGGTACCCGAGCCCGGCACCCTGCTGCTGTTCGCCGGCGGCCTGGCGGCCCTGCTGGCGAGTCGCGCGTCCCGGCGTCGGGGCTGAGCACCGCATCCGGCCCCGGGGGCGCGGCTCAGTTCAGGGTCGCCGCCCCGTCGAGCCACTTGAGCACGGTCCGGAACAGCACGTCCGGACTCGCCGGCTTGGCGATGAAGTCGCTCATGCCGGCCTCCAGGCAGCGACGCCGGTCCTCGGCGAAGGCATTGGCGGTCATCGCGATCACCGGCACGTTCGCGAAGTCGCGCATCCGGCGCAGCGCGCGCGTCGCCTCGAGGCCGTCCATGTTCGGCATCTGCATGTCCATGATGATCAGCGCGTAGTGGCTGCCGCGCGCGGCGCGCATGGCCTCGCTGCCGTCGCTGGCGATGTCGACCTCGAAGCCGAGGTCGGAGAGCATCATCGAGGTGATCTCCCGGTTGAGCGGGTCGTCCTCGACGATCAGCAGGCGCTTGCCCGAGTGGCGCGTCCGCAGCGCGCGCTCCGCATCCTCCATCGCGACGTGTGGGCCGGTCGCGTCGGGCGACAGCGGCAGGCGCGCCGAGAACCAGAACGTGCTGCCGGCGCCCGGTGCGCTGATGGCGCCGACGCCGCCGCCCATGATCTCGGCCAGCTTGCGCGTGATCGCGAGTCCGAGCTCGGTGCCGCCGTAGATGCGCGTGGTCGAGTTGTCGGCCTGCTCGAAGGGCTCGAACAGGCGGGGCAGGGCGGCCGGGTCGACGCCGATGCCGGTGTCGACCACCTCGAAGCGCACCAGCACGTCGTGGGGGCGCCGCTCGGCGGCGCGCACGTTGACGGTGATGCTGCCCTGCTCGGTGAACTTCACCGCATTCGAGGTCAGGTTGAGCAGGGCCTGCTGCAGTCGCCCGGCGTCCCCCATCAGTTCGGGCAGCGTGGCCTCCGTCGAGACGTGCAAGTGCAGGTGCCGCGCATCCGCCCGCTCGCGCACCATCGTCACCACGTTGGCCACGATGGTCTCGACGCGGACCGGCTTCATCTCGAGTTCCACCTTGCCGGCCTCGATCTTGGAGAGGTCGAGCACGGCGTCGAGGGTCTGCAGCAGGTGCTGGCTGGCGCCGAGGAGCTTGTCGAGCCGCACGGACTGCTCGGCCGTGAGGCCGCCGCGGCGAATGAGGTGCGCCATGCCGCTGATCACGTTGAGCGGCGTGCGGATCTCGTGGCTCATGTTGGCGAGGAACGCGCTCTTGGCCGCGTTGGCCGCCTCGGCCGCCGCCTTCGCGTCCTCGAGCTGCGTGGTGCGCTGGGCGATACGCTCCTCGAGTTCGTCGTGGTAGCGCTCGAGTTCCTCGCGCGCAGCCTTCATCTCGGAGATGTCCCGCGTCACCGACAGGATGCAGGGCTCGCCGTCGACCATCAGGACCGTCGCCGACATCAGGCCCCAGCCCCGGCGCCCGTCCCTGGCGACGAACTCCGCTTCGTAGTTGCGCACCTGGCCGTTGCGCCGGACCAGCTCGACGAGGCGGTCGCGCGCGGCCCGGTCGGCCCACATGCCGAATTCTGCGGAGGTTCGCCCGATGACCTCCTCGCGGGTGTAGCCGAGGGTGTCGAGGAAGCTCTGGTTGCACTCGAGCAGCCGGCCGTCCGAGAGACGGCTGATGTTGATGGCGTCGAGCGTGGTCTCGAAGGCGGCGCGATAGCGAGCCTCGCTGGCGTGCAGCGCCGCCTCGACGGCCTGCCGGTCCGTGACGTCCTCGGCGATGCCCAGTACGCCGATCACGGCGCCCTCGGGCGAGCGCAGCGGCACCTTCGACGTGCGCAGCCAGCGCACTTCGCCGTCCGGCGTGGTCATCGGCTCCAGGTAGTTGAGCTTCGGCTGGCCCGACTCGATCACCTCCCGGTCGTCGGCGCGATAGTCCCCGGCCTCGGGTTGCCAGCCGAGCTGGAAGTCGTCCTTGCCGATCACGTCCGCGGGCGAGTTCTCGCCCGAGGTGAGGGCGAACAGCGGGTTGCAGCCGAGGTACTTGAGCTCGGGATCCTTCCAGAACGCCATCACCGGCACGTTGTCGATGACGGTCTGCAGCAGGGTGCGCGAGCGGGCGAGGTCCGACTCCAGCGTCTGCGTCAGCTTCTCGCTGTCGCGGCACAGGCGAATGGCGCGGTCGAAATTGCGCAGGACCGGCTGCAGGATCTGGCTCAGCCGGTCCGAGCCGGCGACCGGCACCTCGCAGAGCAGCAGGATGGTGCCCGTATCGCCGATCGGCAGCCGCAGGCCGTGCCGGTAGGCCCGGGAGCCGCCGAGCGGCGCGAGGTCGGCGGCATCGTCGAAGGTCCGGGCCGGGCCGGCCAGCAGGGCGGACGGCAGCTCCAGCACGCTGCCGTTGCGCGCGAGCAGCGAGTGGTCGCCGATGACGGCGTGCAGTCGGCCGCGGGTCGAGCCGTCGCCGGGCACCTGGTCCAGCAGCACCACCCCGACCGGATAGCCGGTGTGGAACAGCAGCCGCTGCAGGGTCTTGACCAGCATCGCCTCGAGCCGGACCTCGCTGCCGATGGCGAGCGTCAGGTCGTACAGGACGTAGGGGATGTGTTCGCGGTTCATGCGCGACGCCAGGGCGTGCAGACCAGCGTGGCGTTGTGGAACAGCGGGTAGCCGCCCGAGGTGGTGCTGCCGATCTCGCCGAGCGACAGCGCGCCGGCGATCTGGCGGACGCCGGTGCGTGCCGCCAGTGACTGCACCTCGCGCGCCGCGTCCTCGCCCATGTGCAGGCGCCGCCCGGCGCAGTAGAAGGCCAGCAGGTTCTCGCCGGCGAGCGAACCGTTGGCCTGCGCGAGGCTCTGCGCGAGGCGCTGCACGCACTGGCCGTCCTGCAGCCCGGGCGCGCGCAGCACGACGAGCATCGCGTTCTCCGGCACCTCGCCGATGCAGAACACGCCGCCCTCGTCGGTCAGCGCCACCGGGATGCGCACGACGACTTCCTGGTTCGCACGCAGGATGCCGAACGGATAGTGCACGCCCCACTCGTAGAAGTTCTCGCGCGTGAGTTCGACGCCGCCCTCGCGACGCACGATCTCGCGATAGACGTCGAAGGCCGGGCGCCAGTCGATGTGGATGATCTGGTTGCCCGACGTCGAGGTGGCCGTCATCACCTTCTCGGGGGCGGGGCAGCCGTGCTCGAGGATGGTCCGGACGTCCGCCGGGACCAGCAGCGCGAGCGCGGCCTGCGCCGCGGTACGCTCCTGGTCGAACACGCAGGGCATCGGCTGGAACGTCTCGCTGCCGCCTGCGACCCCGGCGTAGCTCACGCGGTCCGCGAGGCGCAGGTAGAGGTCGTCGAGCAGCGACGAGACGTTCTGCAGCAGGGCGTCGAAGATCAGGTACAGGGTCGGCCGACCGGCGCCGTCGGCCCCCGGTCGATCGAGCAGTGCCTGGACGGGTTCGGCGATGCGCTGCGCCGCCACGGCCGGCTCGACCGCCAGGTCCGTCACGAGGAAGGCCGGGATCCGGTGGTCGAACCGCAGCAGCCAGAAGCCGGCGCCGACGAAGCCGTCCCGGGTGACCAGTTGCGGGAAGATCGCGCCCACGAGCGGGACACCCTGCTCCCGGCAGACCGCCTGCAGCATCGGCACGGCCGCCTGCTCGGCTTCGGGCACCAGCGCCAGCAGGCCGAGGTCGGGGTATTGCTCGCGCCATCCGCGCACGAGTTCAGCGGTCGCGGCGGCGTCCGCCGGTACCAGTTGCAGGTTCTCTTGGTTCATGGCCATCCCGGGCGATTCGTCCGCGAATGCGACACCGAACGGGCCGGGATGGCAAGAGGGGGCGGGCCCGATGCAGCAGGTTCGGACGCAGTCGCGGCCGGGTGGCGGCTCGCCCCGACTCTATTTGAGAATGAATCTCATCGTTCCGGCTCGCGGTATCGGGACGCCGACGCCCTCAGGCGGCGGCGATGCGCTGTGCCCCGGCGTAGACGTTGAAGCGACCGTCGCGCACGAAGCCGAGCAGGGTGACGCCGAACTCGCGCGCCGCGTCGACGGCGAGGCTCGACGGCGCGCCGACGGCGCAAACGATGGGCACGCCGGCCATGACCGCCTTCTGCAGCAGTTCGAAGCTCACCCGCCCGCTCAGGAACAGCACCTGTTCGCGCACCGGCAACGCACCTGCGAGGAAGCGCGCGCCAAGCAGCTTGTCCACGGCGTTGTGCCGCCCGACGTCCTCGCGCACATCCAGCAGTTCGCCAGCCGTCGAGAACAGCGCGGCGGCGTGCAGGCCGCCCGTCCCGGCGAAGTTCCGCTGTCGCTCGCGCACGCGGGCGGGCAGGCCATGCACGACCTCCGCCGCGATGCCGAGTCCGGCGGGCGGGGTGACGCCGCTTGCGCCGGTGGCGAGCGCGTCGAGCGAAGTCTTGCCGCAGACGCCGCAGCTGGAGGTCGTGTAGAAGTTGCGCTCGAGGCGCTTCACGTCGACAGGGACGTCCGGTGCGAGGTCGACGCAGAGCGTGTTCGTCGATGTCTCGCCCCGGCCGCAGTGCCGGATCGAGCGGACCTGCCCGCGATGCTGCAGGATGCCTTCCGTGAACAGGAAGCCCGCGGCCAGTTCGCGGTCGTCGCCGGGCGTGCGCATGGTGATCGACACGGCCTGGTATTCGAGCCGGCCGTCGACGTGCTGTCCCAGGCGGATCTCGAGCGGTTCCTCCACCGCGACGAGATCGTCGGACGCCAGCGACGTGGCGCCGAACCGCGTCACCTCGACTCGCTGCTGACTGGCCCCGAGCGACTCGTCGTCCTTCGCCATGGCCTGCGGCTGCCTCCGGCGCTTACCCGGAGGCAGGATAGCGCGCCGGGGCGAGCACCTGTGCGCCGTATTCTGCGGAGGCCGCGGCGAGCCAGTGCCAGAGGCTTTCGAAGTAGGTGCGCACGCCCAGCAGGCGGTAGAGCGGCTCGTCGCCGGCCTGCCAGAGGTGGACGGCGAGGTGCGCGACCGTGGTGACCGCCGCCTGGCCGGTCGCGAATGCACGCGGATGCAGGTCGAGCGTCACGCCCTTGGCGAGCGCGTCGCGCACCCGCGGCCCGCGCAGTTCGAGCATCACCCGGCTGTCGCTCTGGTCGAACACGGAGACGCTGTCGCCGAGGGCGCCGCCCAGCAGCGTCTCGATGCCCTCGTCGCATCCCGGCGACAGTGCCAGCCACTGGCCCGGGCCCGTGCCGATGAAGCTCATGCCGTAGCCCGTGGCCAGGCGTGGGCCGTCGGGCAGGCGGACGCCGAACGCCTGCTCGGCCGCGGCGGCGGCCTCGGCCGAACGCCCGCGCCGGGCGAGGACGTTCGCGAGCGAGAAATCGGTGAGTTCGCGGATCACCACGCCCGGCTCGCCCACGGATCGTCCGTGGCGGCCGGGCGCGAGGGCCGCGGGTTGCTTGTCAGCCACGGAGGCGCGCTCCCTCGGGATCGATGAACACGGGCGAACAGACCTCGACCTGCGTCTGCACGCCCCGCAGTGCGTCTACGGCGAGCAGTTTCTCGCCGTGCCGGTCGGGTCCCGAGCGGAGCAGGGCGAGGCCGATCCACGCGCCGACGTTCGGCGAGTAGCAGACCGAGGTGACGTGGCCCTGGTCGTTCGCCGCGTCGTGCGGGGCGCCTTCGGCGAGCAAGTGCATGCCCCCCGCCAGCGTGGCCTGCGGCGCCAGTGCGCGAATGCCGACGAGACGCGGCCGGGCCGGATCGAGGAGCGCGACGCGACGCGACAGCACGCCGCCGATGCAGTCCTTCTGCGCCGACACCATGCGGCCGAGCCCGAGATCGGCGGCCGTGGTCTGCCCGTTCAGCTCGTTGCCGGTGCAGTGGCCTTTCTCGATGCGCAGCACGTTGAGTGCCTCGAGCCCGTACGCCGTCACGCCGAGGTCGGCGCCCGCGGCGAAGAGGCTGCGCACCAACGCGTCGCCGCGCCCCGCGGGCACGGCGATCTCGTAGGCCAGTTCGCCCGAGAACGAGATCCGGAAGAGCCGCGCGCTCCGCCCGTCCACCAGCCGCACGTCGCCGCAGGCCATGTACGGGAACGCCGCGTTCGAAAGGTCACAGTCAGCGTGAACGATCCGCTGCAGCAGTTCGCGCGAGCGGGGGCCGGCCACCGAGAACTGCGCCCACTGGTCGGTCACCGAGACGAACTGTACGTCGAGGTTCGGCCACAGCACCTGGTGGCAGAAATGCATGTGCTGGTAGACCTGCACCGCGTTCGCGGTCGTGGTCGTGACCAGGTGGCGATCGCCGGCGAGCCGGGCGACCGTGCCGTCGTCCATCACGAAGCCGTCCTCGCGCAGCATCAGCCCGTAGCGGACGCGCCCGGCGGCGAGCGTCGAAATCGTGTTGGCGTAGAGCCGATCGAGGAAGCGGCCGGCATCCGGGCCCTGCACGTCGATCTTGCCCAGCGTCGAGACGTCGCAGACGCCGACGGCGGAGCGGGTGGCCCGCACTTCGCGGCACGTGGGCTCGAACCAGCCGGCTTCGCCCGCCCGAGGGAACCATTGCGCGCGCAGCCAGGGGCCGGCCTCGACGAACACCGCCCCCTGTTCCTGCGCCCAGCGATGGGAAGGCGGCAGGCGCGTCGGGCGGAAGTCCCGGCCCCGGTGGTGCCCCGCCAGCGCCCCGAGCGCCACCGGCGTGTACGGCGGCCGGAACGTCGTGACGCCCGTGTCCGCGATCGACCGGCCGGTGGTCAGTGCGAGCATCGCAATCGCGTTGACGTTCGACGTCTTGCCCTGGTCCGTCGCCATGCCGAGCGTCGTGTAGCGCTTGAGGTGCTCGACCGATCGGTAGCCCTCGCGCTCGGCCAGTTCGAGGTCCGTCGTGGTGACGTCGTTCTGGAAGTCCACGAAGCACTTGCCGCGCGCGTGCCGGCCCCGCCACAGGGGCTCGCGGGCGCACGGGTCGTCGTCGACCTGTGGCGTCGGCGCCGGCAGGCCGCGCCAGCCGGTCTCGGCCGCCGCTTCGAGCCCGGCGCGCTGGCCCGCCTGCAGCGCCTCGCGCAGGGTGAACTCGCCGTTCGCCGCGCCGACGACCCGCATCCCGGGCGGCAGCGCCCCGGGCACGAACACCTGCCTCGATTCGTCCCAGCGCGGACGATGCCCGCGGTGCGAGCTCAGGTGCAGCGTCGGCGTCCACCCGCCGGAGACGGCGACGAGATCGCAATCGAAGCGGCGCAGCGTGCCCTTGTGGCTCATCACCTCGACGGCGCGCACCGAACGCCCGCCGAGCGCACGCACGACTTCGCCCGCAATGGCTTCGACGCGCGGGAGGGCGAGGGCCAGTCGCCGGACGGTCGGCTCGTCGCGCGAATCCACGACGGCCGCCACCGGAACCTCGGCGGCGAGCAGGTCGCGCGCCGTGCTCCAGCCGTCGTCGTTGTCGGTGAAGACGACGGCCTGCCGGCCTGGCGCAACCGCGTAGCGATTGACGTACGTGCGCACCGCGCTCGCGAGCATCACGCCCGGCCGGTCGTTGTCGCCGAACACCAGCGGCCGCTCGATCGCGCCGGCCGCCAGCACGCACCGGCGCGCCGCGATGCGCCAGGCACGCTGGCGCGGCTCGAAGGCCGGCGGCTGCGGCAGGTGGTCGTTGACCCGCTCGACGGCTCCGTACACGCCGTCGTCGAAGCTGCCGAAAACCGTGGTGCGCGTGAGGATCCGCACCTCCGGCAGAGATCGCAATTCGTCGATCACGTGGGCGGCCCATGCGGCGGAGGGCCGGCCGTCGATGCTGCGACGATCGCCCAGGCAGCGTCCGCCGGGCACGAAATCCTCTTCCGCGAGCACGACCCGCGCGCCTGCGCGGCCCGCCGCGAGGGCGGCCATCAGACCTGCGGGCCCGCTGCCGACGACCAGCACGTCGCAATGCGCCCAGCACTTGTCGTACTCGTCCGGGTCCGGTGCGAGCGGCGGCCGGCCGAGCCCGGCCGCGCGGCGGATCAGCGGCTCGTAGACCTTCTCCCAGAAGCGCGCGGGCCACATGAAGGTCTTGTAGTAGAAGCCGGCGACGAAGATCGGCGACAGCCAGCCGTTGACCGCCTGCACGTCGAATGCGAGCGACGGCCAGCGGTTCTGGCTGGTCGCGT
>JBPOHK010000068.1:0-2180 GCA_052035645.1 Pseudomonadota bacterium | reverse complement strand
CCCACCGCGGAGGACCTGCTCCTCGCCACGCTCTGCCAGGCCCCGAAGTACCTCGAGCACACCCGCATCGCCGACGTGCACCTGTCGCCGCGCGCCCGGGTCATCGTCGCTACCATCCGCCGCGCCGTCGCCGAAGGCTATGCGCAGGTCGACAAGGCGTACCTGACCGGGCCCGCAGCGGCCGCCGTCGCGCTCGCCCACGCGAACAGCGGCCGCAAGGTAAAGCTGACGGAGGCGACCCTGCCGGAACTCGGCAGCCTGCCCCAGCGCCTGCGCATCGTCGAAAACAGCACCACGATCGAGTACGCGGAGGACGTGCTGATCAAGGCGTGGGCGAAGGACCGCCTCGCCGCGTGCTTCCGTCGCGCCGCCGAGCTGACGGAGGAGAAGGGCATCGACTTCGCAAACGCCTGGATCGGCGAGAAGCAGGACCGCCTGCGCGCGCTCTCCTCCGGTGTGCACTGGGTCATGGTCGGCGACGCGAGCCGCAAGGCCATCGCCGAGATGAAGCAGCGCCTGCTCGAAGGGGAGGACGAGGGCCGCCAGCTGGGCACGAACTTTGCGGTGCTCGACCGCATGGTCCGGAACTGGGCGCCCGAGCGGTGCACGATGATCGGCGGCTGGAACGGCCACGGCAAGTCCACGATCATGACGGAGATCCTGCAAAACCTGGCCATCGTCTCCGGGGTGGCGACGGCGCTGATCAGCCTCGAAGACGCGGTGGCGATCACCGTCGAGCGCCAGCTGGTGTGGATCCAAGACGACCTCGAACTCGCCACGCGCCTGTCGACCGGGCAGCCGGCCACGCGCTCGTTCGCCGGCGGCTACCGCGAGGAGGACGTGCAGATCTACGAGCTCTCCGCGCTCGAAGTCCTGCGCGACTGCCAGATGCGGATCGTCCACGGCGTCGGCTGGTCGCTCGACCAGGTCTGCCACGCGGTCCAGGACGCCGTTCGCCGCGGGTGCCGCGTCGTCGCCGTCGACTACCTGCAGGCCATCCCTACGCCGCAGGGGTACGACAAGAACGCCTGGTACGACATCTGTGCCCGGCGGATCAAGGCGGCGGGCGTGACGCTCGGCGCCCACGTCATCATCGGCGTGCAGCTGAATCGGCCGCAGGACAAGGACGAGCGCAAGTCTCGGCCGAACCGCTTCATGGGCGACTACGCCGCCGTCTGCGAGCAGATCGCGGAGAACTACATCCTGTGCCACCGGTGCCAGAAGGGGCAGCGCTTCGAGGCTGGACAGCCCCGGCTCGAGCGCGCCAAGCTGATCGTGGACAAGGCGAAGGAGGGCGAGGTCGGGGACATTGATCTGGCGTGGTGCCAGATCAAGCACATGTTCCGGCCATGGCGGGAGAATGAGGCGCAGCCAGAGTTGACCGAAAAGGAGGGTTGGAAATATGCGAAGCGGCAGTGAACCACACCAGGCATTTTGCGGGACCGGTCTGGGCGCCGACGTGTGCGGCAGGCCAGGCGAGCGTCCCTTTACGTCGCTCTCGGCGCGCATCGACATGGCGCTGGCGGCCGAGCGATACAGGACGGCGCGGGAGAAGGCGCGCGTCTACTTCGGGCCGCTGGCGATGTCGCTGGCGACCTGCAAGCACGCAGTCTGGCGGGCGGTCCGCTACGGGGATTTCTCCGAGTCGTGGTGCTACAGCATCCCGGCCTACACGGGCGGCGACAACGGGCGTCTCGTCGCGGTGGCAGGAGAGATGCGGGACCCGGCGTGCTTCGGCGGCATGGGCGAGCCGTGGGCGCAGCTCGGCGCGAGCGACTGCGGCGATACCAGCGACGTGCTGGACACCGTCGTCGATGTCGGGCCCGAGCCGCGCCGCCTGCGACACCTGGCCCCGATGCTGGCGCGGTGAACAGACCCGGTCGGATGCCCGTCTGTGGCCCCGATGCCACAGCGCCACCAGCCACTACCGCCCGGGGTCGATCTCGGAATCGAACTCGGGATCCACGTCAACGACACGCCGAAGGACGACCCGACCCGCCTCCTCATCCACTACGACGGCCGCGCGCTCCCGTGGTTGATGTTCGCCGGCCTCGTCTGCGGCATCCTCGGCTTCACCGGCGGACTGTGGATGGGCACCGACAACTACACGATCTCGACCGCATGCAACGGAGGGCCGACCCCATGAGCCAGCGCGACCACGAGGAGGCCATCGAGAAGAT
>JBPOHK010000026.1:0-9468 GCA_052035645.1 Pseudomonadota bacterium | reverse complement strand
ACCTGGCGTCGCGGCAGCTTTCACTCGCGCCCTGAACGATAAAATGGGCGGGCTCGCTTGCGCGAGCCCGCCCGAGGGTGGACCGGGGAGGTCCGGGGAACCCTGGAGTCGGCGCGATCAGTTGTCTTCGCGCTCGATCTCCGCCTTGTCCGCAATGAGCGTGGCACCGTTCCAGTCGCCGTCGACGTTGACGATCTGGCCGGACGCACGCGAGAAGAACTCGGCCGAGGAGATGCGGACTTCCTCGTCCTCGAACTCGGTCCCGGCATTGGTCTCGACGGCGGTGCCGAGGATGCTGAAGGCCGGCGCGGCCAACTGCTCGGCCGGGCCGCGCAGCTCGACTTCGTTCCGCGGGTCGTCGCGTTCGAGCCGCGTGGCCACGATGCGGCCGGAGGCCGACGCGTCCGGATAACCGTTCACCTCGACCCAGTCGCCGCTGCGCAGCTCGGCCAGCGAGAAGGACTGCGAACCCGACACCTTGTCCTCCTTGCGCGTGTCGTCGTTGACGAGGACGGTCGTGTTGAGCGCACGGAAGGTGCCGGCCGCCGCGTCGACGGACACGACGAACGCCGACAGGCGCACGGACCCGCTGCGCTTGAACGCCACCTTGCTCGCGACCAGCACGCCGGCCGAATCGATCGTGCCCTCGGCCTCGACCTTGACGTTGAGGCCCAGGTTGGCGGACGGGCCGTTCAGGAAGGTGGTGCTGGAGGTGGTGCGCACGGGCTGCCCGGCCACGTCGAAGTCGGTGACCGACGCGAAGCGGGTCACGAGACCCTCGATCTCGGCGCTGTTGCCGCTCTGGCCGCCGAATCCGTCTTCCTTGTGCACGCGCGACGCCTGCAGGACGTTGCCGGCCAGGAAGCTCGTGCCCTTCACCTCGACGATGTCGCCGACCGCCGGGCCGCCGGCGCCGATGCGATCGAGCGTCGCCGTCGAGTAGTCGACGACCTGCGTGCCGATCGTGAAGCGGCGGGCCGCCGTGTCGACCGCGACGATGCGACCGGTGAACTCGATCTCGGTGTCGCCGGCATCGGCCTTCTCGACGCGGGTCGCGCGCGCGCCGGTGGCGCCGGCGAAGCCGTGCACCTCGATGCGGTCGCCGACGCTGATGCCGGCGAGCGAGGCGCCGGGAATCGAGTCGTCGAACAGCGTGTCGCCGTCGATCGTGACGACGACTCCGCCGATGGTGAGCGTGCCTGCGGCGACGTCCACCGCCTGCACGGTGCCCTGCACCAGGCGGCCCTGCTCGACGGACTTCGCCGAGGCGCGACCCTGCGAGTCGACGGAGGCCTCGATGCGCACCACTTCGCCGACCTTGAGCGCATTGGCGCTGCTCGAGCGGCCCTCCTTGCTGACGGAGGCCGAACCGGTCTCGTAGTGGACGCCGTTGACGATGATGCTGCCGAAGCCGCTGATGGCCCCGGTCACGATGCGCGTCGTGGACGTGCCGCCGGGCGGGTTGCCGCCACCACCCGAGCTGCCGCCGGAATCGTCGCCGCCCCCGCCACCGCCGCAGGCGGCCAGCAGGGCAGCCAGCGCTGCGGGGATCATTCTGCGAATCGTCGAACTCTTCATGTCGTGCTCCTTGGATTGCTCGGTACTGATCGGTCTGCGCGCCTCGTGGGACGCTGCATTTCTTTCCCCGGAACCCCGGTCAGTGACGAGCGGCCGCGCGTCGGGACCCGTCCCGCACGCGTTCCTGCCATGCGACTCCTGTCATTCCCCCGCCACGCGGCGACGCGCGGCGTCAGTCCTCGATCTCGGCCCGTTCGGCCAGGATGGCGTCGCCGACGAGCGAGCCGCGCACCTTCACGTTGCGACCCGCGGCCGCGGCGAAGAACGTCGCGGCATCGACCGAGTCGCCGTTGATGTCGCGGAAGCTGGTGCCGGCGTCCGTGGTCACCGGGATGCCGGCGACCGTGAAGTTCGGATTGGCCAGGGCCGCCGCGGGCCCGCGCACTTCCAGCCGGCTGAGCGGGTCCTGGCGCTCGAGCTGCGTCGCGATCAGGCCGCCGCTGTCGTAGGCGTGCAGCGCGACGTAGTCGCCCGCGCGCAGGTCGGCGAGGCTGAAGCGCGTCACGTCCGCCGCGCTCTTGTCCTCGAAGCGCGTCAGCGAGTTGGTGCGCACGGTGACGCCCAGCACGACGAGGCTGTTGCCCGCGGCGTTCACCGAGTCCACCCGCGCGTCGATCTCGATGTTGGCCTTCGGGCGGAAGTCGATCTTCGTCGCCGTCAGCCGGCCGCTGGCGTCGAAGCTGCCTTCGACCCGCACCTGCACGTCGAGCGCGAGACTGGCCGACGTGCCGCCCGAGTAGGTCGTGGTGCCGGTGGTGGTCACCCGCTGGCCGGCCACGTCGAAGTCGGTCGTGGACACGAAGCGCGTCACCAGGCCCTCGAAGTCGCCCTTGGCGCCGGCATCGCCCGGCGAGCCCTGGCTCTCCTTTTCGAGGCTGGTGGCCACCAGCACGCCGGCGCCGTTGACGGTGCCCTTCACTTCGACCTCGTCGCCGTTGGCCGGCTGTCCGCTCGCGAAGCCGCTGACGCTGGCGGCGGAGTAGTCGACCACCAGCAGGTTGATCTGCAGACGGCGGTTCGCGGTGTCCACCGCGCTCGCCTTGCCCTTCACCTCGACGTTCGCAGCGCTCGCCTTGAGTTCGATGCGCGTCGCGTTGACGACGCCGGTCGACGTGACCGTGCCGCTGACCTCGACCCGCTGGCCGACGTCGAGACCCTCGACGCTGGCGGGCGAGATGCCCGAGTCGAACGACGTGTCGGGACCCACCTGCACCGTCTGGCCGAGGACGATCATTCGACCGGCTTGCACGTCGGTGCTCTGCACCGGCCCTTCGAGCCGGTCCGAGAACGTGACGCGAGCGGCCGTGCCGGTGCGGCCGTTCGCACTCAGCTCGCCCTCGACGCGCACGATCTGGCCCACGCGCAGGTCGGACTCGGAGCCCGGCTGGTCGTCGACCGTGAACGTGGCGCCGCTCGTGGAGTACTCGACGCCGTTGACGAAGATGCTGCCGAAGCCGTTGACCGGCCCGACCGCGACCGTCACGCCGCCGCGGTCGATGCCGCCGGTATCGCCGCCGCCGCCCCCGCCGCCGCCGCAGGCCGTCATGAGCAGCGCGGCGAGCAGTGCGGACGCGCCGGTGATGAGGGTTCCCTTCGTCATGTCTGGTCTCCGGTCGAAGAATCGTGAATGGCGTACACCCCGACGCCGAGGCGGATCCGGGGGGCGTCGGCCGCCGCGTCGACGGCGACCTCGTGCGATGCGAGCCAGTCGTCCACGCGCTCGAGGAATCCCTGGCCCTCGCGCTCGAGGAACGCGCGGAACGCCGGCAGGTGGCGCGGATCGACGTGACGGTTCTGCGCGCGGCCCTCGAAGCGCGTCGGTTCGTCGGCCGCGCGCGACAGGTTGTGCTCGACCGTCGCGACGACGTCCGCGAGCACGCTGCCCGAGCGCGCCACCGAGCGGCCGTCCATCGGGCGCGGCATGTAGTAGCGGCGCAGGACGCGGTACGCACCGTCGTCGAGCTGCGCGATGGACTTCGACTTCAGCAGTTCCTTGACCAGCGCCGTGGTGGGGATGTCGCCCGCGTAGCGCTTGAGCAGGCTCGCGAAGGACGCCGTGTCCCCGGCGGCGGGCAGGTCGCGCGGCTTGCCGAGGACGTCCAGGAACTCCGAGTCGAGGTGCCAGCCCGAGAGCACGCGGCTCGCGTGGTTGAGCGCCTCCTCGCCACGCTCCGCCGGAGCCACCGCGACCACGCGCTCCTTGCGCACCTCGCGTCGCGTGAGGCCGGTGAGCAGCGCCACGCGCGAGACGTTGGTCGGGCGGCCGCGGATGCCGAATTCCTCGGTGGCCGTGGCGACGAACACGTGCCGGGCCAGCTCGGCGAACTCCCGGAACGTCACGCCCGACCGCAGCAGCCAGCGCGCCACCGGCCGGAGCCAGATCCGGCAGGCCGTCAGGATGGGGCGCTGAGCATCATTGGCCATATGTGGAACACTTTGTCTCATATGTGGATCCTGAATGCAAGTCATTTCGCGGGCGGGGACCGGGAACCGGCAGCGGGTGAGAACCGGGTCGCAGGATCGGCGCCCTGCAGGGGCCCCCGCCGGGGCATCCGGACGGCGGGGCGCTACACTCGGCGGCGTCGAGCGGGACGGGACACCATGAGCGCGGCCTACAAGCGGATCGGGGAACTGCTGGATCGCTGGCAGGCGAGCGTCGACCTGCACAAGCGCTACCTCGCGCTCGACGACGAGGCCTATTCGAAGGCGCAGGCCTGGCCCAGGCACCAGCGCCCGACCAAGTGGGTCATCGAGATCGCACACACGCGCCTCGCGGAGATCCGCCGCGAACTGACGCTGCGCGAGGAAGCCGGCGATCCCACGTTCGCCGAGACCCTGGAACTGATGAGCCTGCTCACGAACCTGCTCGGCTCCGAGCACATCGAGCGCTTCATCCCGCTCGCGACCCGCCCGCCGAACACCTCCGCCTCCGGCACCGTACGCCGGCCGCGCCTCAAGCAGGCCCCGGACCGCTCGCCCACCGACCGCACGGTGGTGCAGGCGCCGCGCGCCGCAGGCGCCGCACGCAGTGCGGGCACGAAGCCTGCCGCCGGCCGGTCCGCGGCCCCGCCCGCCGCGCCGGCGAAAGGCGCGACGGCACCCGCCCGGGCGAGTGCGCCCGCCCAGCGCGCCGCACCGGTCGCGAACGCGATGGTCGCCACCGTGGTGGCCGATGCCGTGCGCTTCCTCGGCTGGGGCCGCGAGTGGCCCGCGCTCGCGCCGTCGATCGCTCGCCTGGCCGACCGGCCGCCCGAGGCCGAGATCGTGAAGATCCTGCGCGCGAACCGCGCGCTCATCGAGCAGAAGTCGCGCCAGCCTGCCGACTGAGACCGCGCTGCCGCGGTCGTGACACGCCGCGCGCAGTTGGGGTAATTTCGCCCGTCCGTTTACCCCCACTGCTCAAGGAGCGGCCCCATGTCCCTGACTCGCGTCATTCGCCTCGTCACGCCTGCCCTGCTCGGTTCCCTCCTCCTCGTGTCCGCTGCCGAGGCGCAGCAGTCCCGGGGCGAGGCCGTAGTCGAGTACCGCCAGTCGCTGTACGAGGTGCTGGCCTGGAACTTCGGCCCGATGGGCGCGATGGCGCAGGGCAAGACGCCCTACAACGCCGCCGAGTTCTCGCGCCGCGCCGAACGGGTCGCGATGATCGCCCCGCTGCTCACCGAGGCGTTTCCGGCCGAGTCCCAGTCCGTGAAGGACACGCACCTGAAGCCCGAGGCCTGGACGAACCGCGCCGATTTCGACGCCAAGCTCAAGGACCTGATCGATCGCAGCGCCGCACTGGCGGCGGTGGCGAAGGGTGGCGATTTCGAGAAGTCCAAGGCCGCGTTCTTCGAGACCGCGAACACCTGCAAGTCCTGCCACGACAAGTACAAGGTCAAGGACTGAGCCCGGACCTCAGTAATAGCTGATGACCGCCTCCGGCGCCGCACGGATCGCGAGCGCCAGGAGGCCGGCCAGCAGCAGCACCAGCACGATCGCGAGCGGCAGCCGCGAGCCCGCGATCTCCTCGCCCTCGGGCACTTCCTGCGCCGGACGCCGCCCGTTCAGCATCGCTCGCACCAGCGCGCGCTTCTTCACGAACCCGTACCAGAGCACCGCCGCGACGTGCAGCGCGATCAGCGCCAGCAGCCAGTCGGCGTTGCGGTGGTGCAGCGACGTCAGCCGGCCGCTCCAGTTGCCCTGCGCCCAGCCGTAGAACGGCCCGGTGAAGGCGATCTCGTCGTTGGCGAACAGGCCCGTCGCCGCCTGCAGCAGCATCAGTGCGAGCAGCGCGAGCACGCTGAGCGCCCCGAGCGGATTGTGCCCGGCTCCGGCGCGACCGCCGCGCAGGTAGGCGAGCACCGCGCCCGGGCCGCGCAGGAAGCTCGCGAAGCGCGCGTGGCGCGTCCCGACGAAGCCCCAGAGCACGCGGAAGACGACGAGCACCAGCACCGCGTAGCCGCAGCGCGCGTGCCACTGCGACCAGCCGGCGCCGGCGTAGTGCGTCGCCCACGAGCCGGCCACGCACAGCACCAGCGCCCAGTGCGTCGCGCGCAGCGGCAGGTCCCAGACGAGGCGCGTCGCGCCCGCGGTGTGTTCGGCCATGCAGCGTCCCGAGGTCGGAGGGAGCCGGGATTCTAGCAACCCGTGACGCCGCGGCCGCTTTGGTTTAGCGTGGCGTCGCGACCGGAGTGCCCTGCCCCATGCCCGCCACCCTGCTGCGCCGGATCGGCGCGATGCTCTACGACACGCTGCTGCTGCTCGCCGTGCTCATGCTGGTCACGGGCGTCCTGCACCTCGCGACCGGCGGCGAGGCCATCGTCGGCCGGACGCACCCGGTGCTGGTGTGGTTCTATCGCGCGGTGCTGGTCGCGTCGGTCGTCGGCTTCTTCGGCCTGTTCTGGACGCGCGGCGGCCAGACGCTCGGCATGGCCGCGTGGCACCTGCGCGTCGAGCGGCTCGACGGCCGCCGCCTCACCTGGGGCGACACCGTCCGGCGCCTCGCCGCCTCGCTCCTCTCGTGGGCACCGGCCGGGCTCGGGTTCCTGTGGATACTCTTCGACCGCGACCGGCGTGCCTGGCACGACCGCCTCTCCGGAACGCGCGTGCTGCGCGTGACCGGGTGAGCCTCAGCGCGTCCGCCAGAGCAGCGTGCCGGTGAGGCCGGCGAGGACGATGGTCGGTGCCCAGCCGACCAGCCACGGCGGCAGCGCGAACAACTGCCCGCCGCTCTCCAGCATCTGGCTCAGCATCATGAAGGCCGCGCCGATGAGGATGCCGATGACCGTGCGCGCCCCCTGGCCGGAGGAACGCATCGGCCCGAGGGCGAACGGCAGCGCGAGGATCACCACCAGCGAGAGCGCCACGAACCGCGCGACGCGCGACCAGAACGCGATGTCGAAGCGCGTCGCATCGAGGTCGTTGCCGCGCAGGTGCTCCGCGTAGGCCAGCAGCTCGCGCAGGCCCATGGCATCGGGCTCGGCGACCGCCAGGCCGAGGAACTCGGGCGCGAGCGTCGTCTGCACCTCCTGGCTCGCCCGCCGCCCGGCCGTCGTGCCGCCGTTGGCGAACGTGGTCTCCGCGAATTCGCGCAGCTGCCAGAGGTTGTCCTCGCCGACGCTGGCGGACTCGGCCCGCCCCACGCTCTCGAGCCGCCGCCCCGCGCCGAAGCGATAGACCTGCACCCCGCCGAACCGGGCGCTCGCCGATTGCTGCTCGACGCTGATGATGGTGTCGCCGTCGCGCACCCAGGCGCCGCCGCTGCCGGCAAAGCTGAACTCGTTGAACTTGTTGAACACCTTCATCTGCCGGGCGTACTTGCCGAGCGGCGGGGCGACGAACTCGCCCACCACCAGCATCAGCAGCGCCAGCAGCACGCCGGCGACGCCCAGCCAGCGGCAGAACTGCAGCGTCGTGACGCCCGAGGCGCGCATCACCACGAGCTCGCTGCCGCGCGCGAGGTTGCCGAGGCCGAGCAGCGCGCCGATCAGCGCCGCCACCGGCAGCAGTTGCACCAGGTACTGCGGCAGGTTGAGCGCCACGAACAGCATGGCCTGGCTCGCCGAATAGGTGCCGACGCCGATGTCGTCCTGCTGGCCGATGAACAGGAACAGGGCGCCGAGCGCCGAGAGCACCAGCGTGACGAGGCCCGTGTAGGCGAGGACCGTGCGCAGGATGTAGTTGCCCAGCACGTTCATGCACCGCTCCCGGCGCGCGCCCGGCGGCGCCACAGCGGTCCCGGCCGCTCGTCGCGCCACATCAGCCAGGCCGCCAGCGCCAGCGGGACGAGGTGCACCCACCACAGACCGAACTGGCCACCGGGTGCGTCCTTCTGGATCCAGACGCGCACGGCCGACAGCAGGTTCGAGTAGAGGAAGTACGCGAGCACCGCGAGGCCGATGCGCGCGAAGCGGCCCTGGCGCGGCCGCAGCTTCGACAGCGGCACGGCCAGCACCATCAGCACGAATGCCATTACCGGCACCGCCGTGCGCCAGGCGAGCTCGGCCCGGTCGGCCGGCCGGTCGGACGCGAGCAGGTCGCGCGTGGACTTGAGCTCCTGCTTCTCCTTCTTCGCCTTCACGTCGGGCAGCCGCACGGGGATGCCGTGCTCGCGAAACTCCACCACGCGCCAGTTGCGGGCCCCGGGCACGCCCTCGTATCGCCGGCCGTCGTACAGCACGAAGAGCTGCTCGGCCTGGCCCGCGCCCCGCTGCACCGCGCGTTCCGCGACGGCGATCTCGACCTTCTCGCCGACCTGCCGCTGCACGAACACGCCGAACAGTTCGCCCGCGGGGCTCACGCGCTCCGCGTAGAACACCGCGTCGCCGTCGAGGAAGCTGCGGAACCGGCCGGGCTCGAGCGCGCCGAACTGCGCCGCCCGCATCGCCTCCGCGCGGATCTGCTGCGACTTCACCCAGGCGTCGGGCACGACGCGATACGACAGCACCGCGAGCGCGGCCACGATCAGCAGCGTCAGCACCGTGATCGGCCGGAAGATGCTCGCGGTGCCGACGCCGCACGCCGCCATCGCGGTCATCTCGCTCTCGTGGTACAGCCGGCCGAGCGCCAGGACGATGCCGAGGAACAGCCCGATGGGCACCAGCACCGTCAGCTGCTGCAGCGTCGTCAGCCCGATCAGCGACAGCACCACCCCGCCGGGGAACTCGTTCTGGGCGGCCTGGCCCAGGACCCGGGCGAACTGGTTGGAGAGCAGCACGATCAGGAGCACGCCCGTCACCGCGGCGAAGGTCACGGCCACTTCGCGCAGCAGGTAACGGTCCAGGCGGGTCAGCAAGGGTCGCGGCTCCAGGCAGGAATGGGTAGACTTCGGGCCCGCGCGCCACCGCCGGGCCGCTCCCGCGCGGAGCCTCCCTGGGTGGCGCACCGCAAGTGTAACGGGCGATCCGCCGGGCTGAATACAGCCCCGGCCTGCCCGGGGAACCAGGACAGCAGGTACACCGATGCGTTCATACGTCGTCACGGGTTCGGCCGCTCGCCAGAAGACCGACTGCGCCATCGTCGGGCTGCACGAAGGCGCCTCGCCCGAGGGGGCGGCGGCGCAGCTCGATGCCGCGTGCGGCGGGCGCCTCGCCCGGCTCCTGCAGCGCGGCGACTTTCGCGGCCGGGCCGGCGAGACGGCGGTCCTCGACGCCGACCGCGGGCCGGCGCAGCGCATCGTCCTCGTGGGCCTCGGCCGGCAGGCCGGCTACGACCGCAAGCGCTACAAGAAGGCCCTGGCCGCCGGCTTCGGCGCGGCCGCGCGTACCGCGGCGCGCGATGCCGTGAGCTACCTGTCGCTCGATGCGGTCGCCGGCACCGACGCCTACTACCGCGCGCGCCTGGCGGCCGAGGCGGTCGGCCACGCGCTCTACCGGGTGCCCGTGATCCGCAGCAAGCGCGAGAAGCCGGCAT
>JBPOHK010000113.1:0-11669 GCA_052035645.1 Pseudomonadota bacterium | reverse complement strand
CGCCGCCGGCTCGAGGTGCACGGCCGCGGTCGTGCGGATCTCGTCCGGCACCAGCTTTTCCCGCGCCAGCAGGGCGGTCAGTGCCATGGTGAAGCAGCCGGCGTGCGCCGCGCCGAGCAGTTCCTCGGGATTCGTCTCCTTGCCGCTCTCGAAGCGCGCCCTGAACGTGTAAGGACCCCGGAACGCGCCGCTCTCGAGCGCAATTTCCCCCGCACCTTCCCTCAGGCTGCCTCGCCACACGGCGTCGGCCTTGCGAACCGTCATGTGCGTCTCCCGGGATTCGAGTGGATGGGCGAGCATGGTATCCAGGGGCGGGACGACTGGCGAGGTCGCGCATGGACATCTTCGTGACGGGTGGATCGGGGTTCGTGGGCCAGGCGACGGTCGCCAGGCTGGTGTCCGCAGGTCACCGCGTGCGGGCCATGTCGCGGTCCGGGCGCTCCGATGCCCTGCTGCGGGACTTCGGCGCGGAGCCGGTGCGGTGCGACCTCGAGACGGTCGGGGCCGCTCAGCTCGACGGTGCGCAGGTCACGGTCCATGCGGCCGCGTTCGTCGAGCAGTGGGGACCGGCGGATGCCTGGGATCGCATCAACGTCGGCGGGACTCGACGCATGCTCGAGGCGGCGCGAGCCGCCGGCGTCGCGCGCTTCGTTCACATCGGCACGGAGGCGGCGCTGGTGCGTGGCCAGGCCCTGCGCGAGGTCGACGAGTCGGCGCCGCTCGCGCTCGACAGTCCGTATCCCTATTGCCGCACCAAGGCGCTGGCGGAGCAGGCCGTCCGGGCGGCGAACGACCCGGCCGCGGGCTTCGTGACCCTGGTGCTGCGGCCGCGTTTCATCTGGGGCCCGGGGGACCAGACCCTGCTGCCCGCCATCCTCGCGATGGCGCGCAGCGGCCGGTTCGCGTGGATCGACGGCGGGCGTGCACTCACCTCGACGACGTACATCGGCAACCTGGTCCATGCCATCGAGCTCGCACTGACGCGCGGGCAACCGGGAGAGGCGTATTTCGTCCTCGACGAGGGCACGCGCAGCCTGCGCGAGATGATCACGGCCCTGGCGGCGGCAGCGGGCGTCACCCTGCCGGACACGTCCATTCCCTATCCGGTGGCCGCCACCGTCGCCTGGTGCCTCGAGAAGGTCTGGCGCGCGACGGGCCGACCGGGGCCGCCGCCCCTGACCCGCCATGCGGCGATGGTCATGGCCCGGGACTGCACGCTCGTCGGCGCCAAAGCGGCGCGCGAGCTGGGATACGTTCCCGGGGTCGGCGTCGAGCAGGGGTTGCGCGAGCTACGCGCCTGGCTGGCCTCCGTCGGCTGAGCGACGACTTCGCCAGCGGCTGCCGATGAACTGACCGCCGAAATACGCGGCGACGAAGAAGGGCAGGGCGCCCCAGCGGAACGGCAGCCCGAGCACGAAGCGCAGCGCGATCACCAGCGGCACGGGAGCGTGGATCGCGACGAACCACGCCGGCGAGAACTTGCGGACGCCGCCCCGCCACCAGCCGAAGGGCAGGTTGATCGCGAACGTGAGCACGATCGCGATGGCATACTGTGTCAGCTGAGGCATGGGGGCGAAGCGTCGGCCAATCCCCTGCCGCGGTCAATCCGGATCGGCGTCCGCGGGCGCCTGAATCCGGGCCGGCGACGGCCGCGAAAACGCGGCCGGTCCGGCCAGGACCCGTCCACCTGCCCACAGGAAGCCTGCATGTCCCCGGAAGCCAAGGCCCCGTCGCTCGGTCCCCTGCCCGCGCTGATCTTCAGCTCCCGCTGGCTGCAGCTGCCGCTCTACCTGGGCCTGATCGTCGCGCAGGGCGTGTACGTGTTCCTGTTCCTGAAGGAACTCTGGCACCTCATCCACGACGCCCCGAGCCTCACCGAGCAGACGATCATGCTGATCGTGCTCGGCCTCATCGACGTGGTGATGATCTCGAACCTGCTGGTGATGGTGATCGTGGGCGGCTACGAGACCTTCGTGTCGCGCCTGGGGCTCGCCGGCCACCCGGACCAGCCGGAGTGGCTCAGCCACGTGAACGCCAGCGTGCTGAAGGTAAAGCTGGCGATGGCGATCATCGGCATCAGCTCGATCCACCTGCTCAAGACCTTCATCGAGGCGGGCTCGATCGGCGGCATGCCCCTGTGCAGCACGGTGGCGGGCATGGAGGCGACGGCGGCCCTGAGCGCGGCCGGCTCGAACGCCAAGGGTTGCATCACGGTGACGGCCACGGGCGTGATGTGGCAGACGGTGATCCACAGCGTGTTCATCCTCTCCGCGCTCGGCATCGCCTGGACCGATCGCATCATGGCCCAGGGGCTGAAGGCGTCCGTGAAGCACTGAGGCCCGTCAGTCGCGGCGCTTCATGAACCGCGGGCGCCACACGCCCAGCACGACGTTGGCCGTGGCGATCGCGAGCATGACCCACATGCCCGACCACTCCGTGTGCAGCGCACGCTCGAGCGCCGCGGGGTCGCCGCCGCCCGCCGCCGCCTCGGCCGCCAGTGCCGCGGCGCGCTTGGCCGGTCCGACGACGGTGAGCAGCGAACCCTCGAACATGCTGATCCCGGTGAGCGCCTTGAGCCAGGCCCAGCCGGCGTCCCGGTAGGCGGCCGTCAGGGCGATGGCGATCAGCCCGGAGATGAGGGCGAGCGCCAGAGACGGGACGTAGAGGAACTTGTGCACCAGCACGACGGCGTGGCGCACGGCGGCGAACTGCGCCGGCGCGTCGGGCGTGGCGCTCGTCGCCAGCACCACGCAGGCGGCCAGCGAACCCATCATGCCGATGGCCCCGATCTCGTGCGTGGCTTTCAGGAATCGACGCATGCCCGTCACTCCCCCGGCTTGCGGGCGGCGAATCGCAGGCGGACGTAGTCCGCGACCCAGGAGCCGTCCGCGCTGCGCAGGCGTGGTTCCAGCCGTTCCAGCACCTCGTTCGTGACTGCCTCGCGGGTGGCTTCATCGAGGTCGCCGAGCAGGGGCGCGCCGAATGCTTCCAGCCAGCCGCGGATGTCGCCGGGCAGCGGCGTCGGCCGCGTGAAGCGCTCGATGTCGAGGACCGCGAAGCCGCGCGCCTCGAGCAGCGCCCGGTACTGCGCGACGGTCGGGAAGAACCACGGGTTGCGGAAGGTCCGGCCGCGCCGCGCCAGCGCCTGTTCGAGTGCATCGACGATGGCTTCGATGTTGCCGGCCGCGCCCATCTCGGCGACGAAGCGGCCGCCCGGCCGCAGGGCGCGCCACACGCCGTCGATCACGGCGGCAGGCCGCGTCATCCAGTGCAGTGCGGCATTGGAGAAGACCGCGTCGAACTCGGCGTCGAAGTCGAGGGCCTCGCCGCTCGTTGCGCGGGCGTCGAGGCCGCGTCCACGGGCGGCGGCGACCATGTCCGCGCTGGCGTCGACGCCGACGACGCTGCAGCCCGCCGACTGCAGCTTCAGGGTCAGCGCGCCGTCGCCGCAGCCGAGGTCCAGGATGCGCTCACCCGCGCGCGGCGCCAGCAGGTCGACGACCGGCTGGCCCAGGTCGGACACGAAGCGCGCGTGGGTGGCGTAGGAGTGTGCGCTCCAGTCGTCCCGGACCGTCGTCATGCCGGCGGCCCGAGCGGCAGTTCCATGCGCCGGTGGTTCGGCACCGACGCCCGCTCGTTCGCGAGCGTGGAGGGCCGTTCGTGCACGGTGCGGAATCCCAGCCGCGCGTACAGCGCCTCGGCGCGCGGATTGGTCGTCGCCACGTCGAGCGCCGCGAGGGTGTGCCCACGCGCGCGACCGGCATCGAGGAGGTGCCGGACCAGGGTGTCGCCGATGCCGCGACTGCGCAGTTCGGGCAGGACGCCGAGGTGCGCGACGTACCAGCAGCGCCGGCCGGGCGGCTGCACGATGGCCTCGACCCGCAGGCCGCGCAGCATGACGCCGGTGCCGGCACCGAGCCCGTAGCACGCGACGATCTGGCGCGTGGCCGCCAGCGCGAACGTCGCGTTCGCGGTGCCGTCCCACGCGGCACCCGCGGCCACGATGCGGCCGTCGCACTCGCCGACGACGTGGTTGCGGAAGCCGAACTCGCCGCGACCGTCGCGGAATGCCCGGCGCAGGAATGCCTGCGCGTCGGCCTTGCCCGGGACGGCGAACACGTAGTCGAACGCGGCCGGCCCGGAACTGTAGACGAGGGGCACCGCGGCCTCGGCGTCGTCGGGCGCGGCGGGCCGGAACTGGAGGTTCATCGCCGGATTGTAGGGGGCGGGCCGTGCGTCTGCAGCGCCGTGCGGGCGGGCCGGGGCCGATGGGGTCCGGTGTTAAGATGAGCCGTTCCGGGCCCGGCCAGGAGGTTCGCATGGTCCGACGAGCATATGCATGGATGGCACTGCTGGCGGCCGCCCTGCCGGCAACCGTGCACGCCGACGAGACGTTTCGCTGCCGCAACCGGCTGATCGAGCCGGGCATGACGCGCACCGAGGTGCGCGCGCTGTGCGGCACGCCGACCCGCGAGGTCGAGGAGGTCCAGGACGTGCGCAGCGCCGGGCGGCTGGTCGGCAAGACCACGATCCACCGCTGGACCTACGAGAACTACAGCCAGGTGCGCGTGCTGGTGTTCGACCAGGAGACACTCAAATCGGTCGAGATCCCGGAGTGAACGGCGGGCGCGGGCTTGGACGAGCAGGATGAATCCCCGGCTTCGGCCGAACCGGTCGTCGTTCCGCACGGCGAGCTGTCGCCCGATGCGCTGCGGGGCGTGATCGAAGCCTTCGTGCTGCGCGAGGGCACCGACTACGGCGAGCGCGAAGTGACGCACGAGCACAAGGTGGCGCAGGTACTGCGCCAGCTCGAGCGCGGCGAGGTGCGGATCCTGTACGACCCGACCGACGCCACCGTGACGATCGTGCCGGCGCAAATGTTTCAGCGCTGAAATCTGCCCGCAAGCTGCGGCGGCTACAAAGGCGACATGCGTGATCTTTCCCGGCTGACCGCGACCGGCGTCCTGGCCACGGTCGTCTCCCTCCTTGCGGCCTGCGCGGTCGGGCCCGATTACGAGCCGCGCACGCCCGCGCAACTGTCCCTGCCCGGGACCTACCTCGCCGGCAGGCCTGCCGAGGCGGATGCCGCCGACCTCGCCCGCTGGTGGCAGTCGTTCGACGATCCGCTGCTCACGCAACTGGTTGCCGAGGCGCTCGCGTCGAACAAGGACCTCGCCGCCGCGCAAGCGCGGCTGCGGGTGGCCCGCGCTTCCCTGAAGGTGGCGCAGGCGGGATTCTGGCCCTCGCTCGGCGCATCGGCCGGCGGCAGCGCGAGCGAGGCGTCCGATGCGACGGGTGGCGCCGTCGAGAGCTGGCAGGCGGGCCTCGACGCCGCCTGGGAACTCGACGTGTTCGGCGGCGTGCGTCGCTCGGCCGAGGCGTCGTCGGCGGACCTGGGCCGCGCCCGCGCCAGCCTGGCCGACGTGCAGCGCTCGATCGCCGCCGAGGTCGCGCTCGACTACATCGACGCGCGCAGCGCGCAGGCGCGGCTCGCCGTGGCGCGCGAGAACCTCGGCTACCAGGACGAGACGGTCCGCATCACCGGCTGGCGCCACCAGGCCGGCCTCGTGGGCGGGCAGGACGTCGAGCAGGCGACGGTCCTCCGCGCCCAGACGGCCGCCGCGATCCCACTGCTGCAGACCAGTTACTCCAGCGCGGCCAACCGGCTCGCGGTGCTGCTCGGCCAGCCGCCGGGCGCGGTGAATGCACGGCTCGAGGCCGCGACGCCCATCCCGCGCGCGCCCGAGGTCGTCGCCACGGGCGTGCCGGCGGACCTGCTGCGACGACGTCCGGACCTGGTCGCGGCCGAGCGCACGCTCGCCGCCGAGGTCGCGCGCATCGGCGTGGCCGAGGCGGACCTGCTGCCCGCCTTGCGCCTCGGCGGCTCGCTCGACACCACGGCGCTCTCCGTCGGCGACCTCGGCTCGGTGCTGGTGCGCTCCGTGAGCGGCGGCATCACGGCTCCGCTCTTCCAGGGCGGCGCGCTGCGCGCGCGACTCGAGGGCCAGCGGGCGTCCGCCGACGCGGCGCTCGCAAGCTACGAAGGCGCCGTGCTGCAGGCGCTGCAGGACGTGGAAGACGCGCTCGACTCGATCGATGCGGCGCGCGAGCGAGAGACGCAGCTCGCCATCGCCGAGGAGGCCGCCCTGCGCTCGCTGCGGCTGGCGGACACGCGCTACCGGACGGGGCTCATCGACTTCCAGTCGCTGCTCGACGCCCAGCGCAGCCTGCTGTCCACGCAGGAGAGCCGGCTGAGCGCGCGGGCTGCGCGTGCGGCGGCCGCCGTCCAGCTCTACAAGGCACTCGGCGGCGGTTGGTCGCCCGAGGGCGACACGACCGAGGGAAAGTGATGGAACCGACGCAATCGAAGGCCGCGGTGGACGCATTCCTGGGCGTGACCGAGCCCGGGCGATTCGCGCGACACCGCGGACGCATCCTGGCCGCGGGCGGCGTGCTGCTCCTCGCCGGCGTGCTGTATGCGCTGTTCGGGCGCGGCGACCCTGCCCCCCGCTACGCCACCGAGGAAATCGAGCGGGGCGACCTGAAGGTGACCGTCTCCGCGACCGGCAACCTCGCCCCGACCAACGAGGTCGAGGTGGGCTCGGAGCTCTCGGGCCTGGTCGAGACCGTCTACGTCGACGTCAACGACCGCGTGACGAAGGGACAGCCCATCGCGAAGCTCGACACGCTGCGGCTCAACGACGCGATCGCGCGCAGCGAGGCCACCCTGCAGCAGGCGCGGGCCGGCGTCGGACAGGCGGAGGCCACGCTGCGCCAGTCGAAGGCGTCGCTGGCGCGCTTCGAGGAGGTCAGCCGCCTCTCGGAGGGCAAGGTGCCGTCCGCGGTCGAGATGGACGTCGCGCGTGCGGACTACGACCGCGCGCTCGCGAACGTGGCGGCGGCGCGCGCGCAGGTGGCGTCCGCCGAGGCCCAGCTCTCCTCCGACCGGGTCAACCTCGGCAAGGCGACGATCCGCTCGCCGGTGACCGGCGTCGTGCTGTCGCGGCAGATCGAGCCCGGCCAGACGGTGGCCGCGTCCTTCAACACGCCGACGCTGTTCCGCATCGCCGAGGACCTGTCCTCGATGAAGCTCGAGGTGAAGGTCGACGAGGCGGACGTGGGCCAGGTCAAGGCCGGTCAGCCGGCGACGTTCACGGTCGACGCGTTCCCGGACCGCGAGTTTCCCGCCGTCATCCGCCGCGTGAACGTCGGCGCGAACACCGCCGCCAGCAGTTCGTCGTCCTCGTCGTCGGGCGGCGGCAGCTCGTCCAGCGTCATCGCCTACACGGCCGTGCTCACGGTCAAGAACGACGACCTGCTGCTGCAGCCGGACATGACGGCCACCGCCGAGATCGTCACCCAGGAGGAGAAGGGCGTGCTGCTGGTGCCCAATTCGGCCCTGCGCTACAAGCCGGCCTCGGCGGACGACGCGAAGAAGCGCAGCGCCTTCCCGTTCGCCGGCGGCCCGCCGGGCCGGATGTTGCCGCGGCCCGCCAAGAACGCGAAGGTGAAGCGAGGCGCGCAGCGGACGCTCTACGTGCTCTCGCCCGACGGCACGCCCGCCCCGCTGGAGGTCACGGTCGGCGCCTCGAACGGCTCGCTCACCAGCGTCACGGGCAAGGACGTCGCGCCCGGCCTGCGGGTCATCACGAGCGAGCTGGCCAGCCAGAAATGAGCGAGCCGCTGATCGAGCTGCGCGGCGTGACCAAGACCTACGGGTCGGGCGCGGCCGAGTTCCAGGCGCTCAAGGGCGTGGACATGGTCGTCGGCCGCGGCGACTTCGTGGCCGTCATGGGTGCCTCGGGTTCGGGCAAGTCCACGACCATGAACATCATCGGCTGCCTCGACGTGCCGACCACCGGCAGCTATGCGTTCAAGGGCCTGCGCGTCGAGCAGTTCGACCAGGACCAGCGCGCGCTCATGCGCCGCCGCTACCTCGGCTTCGTCTTCCAGGGCTTCAACCTGCTTTCGCGCACGACGGCCCTCGAGAACGTGGAACTGCCGCTGCTGTACCGCCGCGAGCCGCTCAAGGTCCGGCACGAGCGCGCGATGCGCGCGCTCGAGCAGGTGGGCCTCGCGGACTGGCACGACCACACGCCGGCGGAGCTGTCGGGCGGGCAGCAGCAGCGCGTGGCCATCGCGCGCGCGATCGTGACGGAGCCCGAGCTGCTGCTCGCGGACGAACCGACGGGCAACCTCGACAGCCAGCGCTCGGTGGAGATCATGGAGCTGCTGACGCAGCTGAACCGTGAACGCGGGATCACCGTGGTGATGGTCACCCACGAGCAGGACGTGGCCGCCTTCGCGCGCCGCCGCATCCACTTCAGGGACGGCCAGGTCGATTCCGTGGAGACAGCGGAGGAGGGCGCCTGATGTTCGTCACGGTACTCAACCTGGCGCTGCGCGAGATCCGCCGGCACCTGCTGCGCTCGTTCCTCACGATCCTCGGCATCATCATCGGCGTCGCCTCGGTGGTGACCATGGTCTCGCTGGGCAACGGCGCGACGGCCGCGGTCAAGACCCAGCTGGCGAGCCTCGGCTCGAACGTGCTCACGATCCGTCCGGGTGCGGGCTTCGGCCGGGGCGGCGGCGGGCCGGCGCCGACGCCGTTCGAGGAGTCCGACCTCGACGCGATCCGCGGGCAGATCGCCGGCATCACGTTCGCGGCGCCGCAGAACCAGGCCTCCGTGACGGTCGTCTACAGCGGCCAGAACTGGTCGACGACGCTGGTCGGCACCAACAACGACTACTTCGCGGCGTCCGGCGTGACGCTGCAGTCGGGCCGCACGTTCGGCGAGACGGAGCTGAAGGCGGGCAAGTCCGTGTGCATCGTCGGCGCGACCATCGTCAGCAACCTGTACCGCGACAACGACCCGGTCGGGCGCAACCTGCGCGTCAAGGACGTGTCCTGCCAGATCATCGGCGTGATGGCCCGGCGCGGGCAGGGCGGCTTCGGCCAGGACCTCGACGACCAGGTCGTGATGCCGATCAAGACGGTGATGCGGCGCTTCGCCGGCAACCGCGACGTGCGTGCGATCCAGGTGGCCGTCGCGGACGGCTATTCCACCAAGGACGTGAGCGCGTCGATCTCGGCACTGCTGCGGGAGCGGCGCAAGATCGCGCCGGGCAGCGACGACGACTTCAACGTCTTCGACTCCAAGCAACTGCTCGACGCGGTCTCGGGCACGACGAGGACCATGACGGCACTGCTCGGCGCGGTCGCGGCCGTGAGTCTCGTCGTGGGCGGCATCGGCATCATGAACATCATGCTGGTCTCCGTCACCGAGCGCACCCGCGAGATCGGCATCCGCCTCGCCATCGGCGCGGTGCGGCGCGAGGTGCTGACCCAGTTCCTGGTCGAGGCGGTTGCGCTGTCCTGCCTCGGGGGCATACTGGGCGTGCTGATCGCCCTCGGGACCACGCTCGCGCTGTCCGCCGCCATGAACGTGCCGTTCACCTTCGACGTGCAGATCAACGTCCTGGCGTTCCTCTTCTCCGCGCTGATCGGCGTGGCGTTCGGCTATTTCCCCGCGCGACGGGCCGCGTCGCTCAACCCGATCGACGCGCTGCGGCACGAGTGATGGAGCCGCCCCGCATCCTCGTGGTGGACGACGATGCCGACCTGCGGCGCCTGATCGGCGACTTCCTCGCGGGCAACGGCCTCGCGGTCGAGTGTGTTGCGGACGCGCGGGCGATGGATGCACGGCTCGCCGAGTCGAGCTTCGACCTGATCGTGCTGGACCTGATGATGCCGGGCGAGGATGGCCTGTCCGTGCTGCGCCGGCTGCGCGGCGCGCAGCGTCCGGGCGTCATCATGCTGTCCGCGATGGGCGAGGACACCGACCGCATCATCGGCCTCGAGGTCGGTGCCGACGACTATCTCGCCAAGCCCTGCAATCCGCGCGAGCTGCTGGCGCGGGTTCGCGCAGTGCTGAGACGCCGCGCAGGGGCCGCGGACGACGCGGGCAGCACGCGGCGCTTCGGCCCGTGGTCGCTCGATCTCGTGCAGCGCACGGTGCGACGCGACGGCGGCGATCCGGTGGCGCTGACGGACGCCGAATTCCGCCTGCTGGTGGCCTTCGTGGAGCGGCCGCAGCGCGTGCTGTCGCGGGACCAGCTGCTCGGGCTGTCGCGAGGGGCCGAGACCGACGCGTTCGACCGCGCCATGGATGTCACGATCAGCCGGCTGCGCAAGAAGCTCGGCGACGAGGACCCGATCCGCACCGTGCGCGGCGAGGGCTACCTGTTCGACGCGAAGGTGGACGGCTGATGCCCCGCCGTCCCTGGCGCGCGCTGCCGATCTTCCCGCGCACGCTGCTGCTGCTCGTGAGCAGCCTGCTGCTGGTGCAGCTGGTGTCGGTCGCACTCGTCCTGTTGCTGCCGCCGCCCCGCCCGTTCTTCGTCGGCATGTCGGAGATCGCGGCGGCGCTCGCCGGTAACCCGGTGGCCGCCGGCGCGCGTCGACGGCTCGACCCCGACGTGTTCCCGGTCCGCACCGAGGCGAGTGCGCCGGTGGCGCCGCCCGGCATGACCCGCAACGCGGAGCTCGACCGCGAGCTGGCGGCCCGCCTCTCTGTGCCGGAGTCCGACGTCTTCCTGCGCTTTCGGCCGTACTCCGGGGCGTGGCTCGCGGGGCGCCGCTCCAGCGGCGAGTTCACGCGTCGGCACGGCGACGTTCTGTTTTCCGACGCCGTCGTGGCGGCCGTGCGCAAGGACGGCGCCTGGCGCAGCGTGCGCACGCCGGACCGGCCGATGATCAGCGACTGGCAGTGGCGCTGGATTCTCGGTTTCGCCCTCAGCGCGCTGCTGATGCTGCCGCTTGCGTGGCTGTTCGCGCGCCGGCTTTCGTTGCCGATCCGCCGGTTCGCGGCGTCGGTCGACCGTATCGGCCGGTACGCCGACGCGCCGCCGGTGACGGTCGAAGGCCCGGTCGAGCTGCGCGTCGCCGCCGAGGCGATCAACGGCATGCAGGCCCGCATCGCCGGGTACCTGCGCGAGCGCACCGCCATGGTGGCGGCGATCGCCCACGACCTGCGCACGCCGCTCGCGCGCATCGCCTTTCGCATCGAGGGCGCGCCGGAGTCGCTGCGCGAGCCCGTGCACGCGGACATCCAGGAGATGACCGCGATGATCGGCGTCACGCTCGACTACGCCAAGACGGTGTCGCGCCCTGGCGAGCGCTCGCCGGTGGACGTCGGCGGGCTGCTCGCGCAACTCGTGGCCCAGTCGCGCGAGATGGGGCGCGAGGTGAGCCTCGCCGACGGCGCGCCCGCGGCGGTCACGGGCGACGCCGACGCCCTGCGGCGGCTGTTCCAGAACCTCGTGGACAACGCCTTGAAGTACGGCGGCGTGGCGGAACTCGAGGTGCGGCGCGAGAAGGGCTGGTTGAGTGTCGAAGTCGCGGACCGCGGCCCGGGCCTGCCCGAGGAGATGCTCGAGAAAGTCTTCGAGCCGTTCGTGCGCAACGACCCGTCGCGCAGCCGGACCACCGGCGGAGTCGGGCTCGGGCTGACGATCGCGCGCAGCATCGCGCGCGACCACGGCGGGACGCTGCAGCTGGCGAACCGGCCGGGCGGCGGACTCGTCGCGACGGTCAGGCTGCCGACGGAGGGAGAGGGTTCGGACTGACGGGGAAAGGTGGTCGGGATGAGAGGATTTGAACCTCCGAC
>JBPOHK010000153.1:0-6176 GCA_052035645.1 Pseudomonadota bacterium | reverse complement strand
GGTTCGGCGCACCGCGGGACGCGGCGGGCCCGGCGGTCCCGGCGGCCGCGTTGCCGCAAGCGCCGTACACGCTCGTCGCGACGCTCGAGAATTCCCTGCCGGACGTGGTCGAGCCCTCGACCGCGGTGCCCGTGCTGGTGGATTTCTGGGCGCCGTGGTGCGGACCCTGCCGCACCGTCATGCCGATGCTCGAACGCCTGGCGGACGAGTACGCAGGCCGCTTCATCCTGGCCAAGGTCAACACCGACGAGCAGCAGCAGATCGCCACGCACTTCGGCATCCGCAGCATCCCCACGCTGATGCTGATCAAGGACCGCGAGGTGGTCGAGCAGCTGGTCGGGGCCCAGCCGGAGCAGGCGGTGCGCGCGCTGCTCGACCAGCACGTCAACTCGACGCCGCCCGGGCCGGCCGATTCCCCCGAACCGGATCTCGCGCGCCCCGATCAGCGGGCGACGCATTGCCTCGAGGCGCGCGATGCAGACGGTGCCGCGGCCGCGATCGAGGCGCTGGCGGCCGAGCAGGCCGAGCATCCCCTGTTGCCGTCGCTGCGCGCGCGCCTCGCCTTCCTGGAGGCGGCGTCCGCGCGGCCGGACGTGCCGGCCCTGCGCGCCGCGCTCGAGCGCGATCCGGCCGACGGCTCGGCCCGGCACGCGCTGGCCGCGCATCACGCGCTCGCCGGCGATTACGGCACGGCGCTTGCAGAGTGGCTGGAACTGCTGCGCCGCGACCGGCGTTACGGGGACGACCTCGCGCGGCGCAGCCTGCTGATGGCGTTCGACGTGCTGGGGCCGGCGGACGAGCTGGTCGCGGCCTACCGCCGTCGCATGGCAGGTTTGTTGCACTGAGCCGGGGCACGCGACCGCGGCGGGCTTGTGGCCATCCCGGTCTTGTCGGAGCCGGTGGCGCGAAGTATAAACGCCGCGTTTGCAGGTCACGGAGCAGGTCCGGCCAGCCGGTCGTCCGATGAGCGAGAAACCGGAATCCGAAGAGTTCGAGGACGAGGAGAGCGAGGACGTCGCGGGCGACGAAGAGTCGCTGGACGTCGATCGCCTCATGCAGGACCTCGACAAGCGCAAGCGCGGCGCGCCGAAGGGCGTCGAGCCCGCCTGGCGCAAGCTCGAGCGCATGCTCGAGCAGAAGCGCACCTCCGAGCTGCTCAGCGACTTCGACGACTACGACCTCGACGAGGGCTCGCGCCGCCCGAAGCGCCGCTGAGCGCCTAGTGGAAGTCGCGCGACGGCGCGGCGAGCCGGCCCAGCCAGCGGCTGAGGTCGGCGATCCGGTGCACGATCACGTGCATCACCTCCCCTTCCATCTGCAGCTCCCCCGCCACGGCCATCAGCCGCGAGCCGATCAGCGCCTGGCGCTGGCGATCGGCGACGTCGCGCCACACGATCAGGTTGGACTGGCCGGTCTCGTCCTCCAGCGTGACGAACGTGACCCCCTGCGCGCTGCCCGGGCGCTGGCGTGTGATGACGAGTCCCGCCGTGCGCACGTGCGCGCCGTGGGCACGCTCGCGCAGCTCGGCCGCGGTGAGCAGGCCGCGGGCCGCGAGCTTCGGCCGCAGCAGGGCCAGCGGGTGGCGGCGCAGCGTGAGCCCCGTGTGGGCGTAGTCGGCGACGATGTCCTCGCCCTCGCGCGGCGCGCGCAGCAACGGGATGCCCTCGGCGATGCGCACCTGCGGCAGGATCGCGAGCGAGGGCTCGACGCCCGCCACCTGCCAGGCGGCGCGGTGACGGTGTCCCGCAAGCCTCTCGAGCGCCCCGGCCGCGGCGAGGACGCCCAGTTCGCGGCGGTCCAGCTGCGCCCGCTCGGCGAGGTCCTGGGCACCCGCGAACGCCCGCCCGGCCCGCGCCGCCATCAGCCGCCGCGCTGCCGTCTCGGGGAAGCCCTTGGCGAGGCGCAGGCCGAGGCGCAGCGCCGGTGCGCCGTCGGCCGCGGGCTCGAGCGTGCAGTCCCACTCGCTGATCGCGGCATCGACGGGCCGCACCTCGACGCCGTGCCGGCGCGCGTCCTGCACGAGCTGCGAGGGCGCGTAGAACCCCATCGGCTGGCTGTTGATCAGTGCCGCCGTGAATGCCGCCGGCTCGTGCCGCTTGAGCCAGGCCGAGACGTAGACCAGCAGCGCGAAGCTCGCCGCGTGCGACTCGGGGAAGCCGTATTCGCCGAAGCCGAGGATCTGGCGGAAGATCTGCCGCGCGAACTCCTCCTCGTAGCCGCGCGCCCGCATGCCGGTGATGAGCCGTTCCTCGAAGTGGCCGAGGCCGCCCTTGCGCTTCCACGCCGCCATGGCGCGGCGCAGCTGGTCGGACTCGCCGGGCGTGAAGCCGGCGGCCACGATCGCGAGCTGCATCACCTGCTCCTGGAAGATGGGCACGCCGAGCGTGCGCTGCAGGACGCCCTCCACTTCCGGGCTCGGGTAGCTGACGGGCTCGAGGCCGCCGCGGCGGCGCAGGTAGGGGTGCACCATGTCGCCCTGGATCGGGCCGGGGCGGATGATCGCCACCTCGATCACGAGGTCGTAGAACGAGCGGGGGCGCATGCGCGGCAGCATCGCCATCTGTGCGCGCGACTCGATCTGGAACACGCCCACGGTCTCGGCGTGGCCGATCATGTCGTAGACGGCCGGATCCTCGGCCGGGACGGTGGCGAGCGTCCAGCGCCGCCCGCGGAAGCCGTCGATGAGGTCGAAGGCGCGGCGGATGGCGGCCAGCATGCCGAGCCCGAGCACGTCGACCTTGAGCAGTCCGAGCGCGTCGAGATCGTCCTTGTCCCACTGGATGACGGTGCGCTCCGGCATCGCGGCGTTCTCGACCGGCACGAGGTCCTCGAGCCGGTCGCGGGCGATCACGAAGCCGCCGACGTGCTGCGAGAGGTGGCGCGGGAAGCCGAGCAGCGTGCGCGCGAGCGCGAGCACCTTCGCGAGCACGGGGCTGTCCGGGTCGAGCCCGGCCTCGCGCACCCGGCCCTCGTCGATCTTCGAGCCGTCCCACCACTGCATCGAGCGCGCGAGCGCATTGACCTGCAGCGCATCGAGGCCCATGGCCTTCGCCACGTCGCGCAGCGCGCTGCGCGGCCGGTAGCAGATCACCGTGGCCGTGAGCGCCGCGCGGTGCCGGCCGTACTTGGCGTAGAGGTACTGGATGACTTCCTCGCGCCGCTCGTGCTCGAAATCGACGTCGATGTCGGGCGGCTCGTTGCGCTCGCGCGAGATGAAGCGCTCGAACAGCAGCGACATGCGGGCCGGGTCCACCTCCGTGATGCCGAGGCAGAAGCAGACGGCCGAATTCGCCGCCGAGCCGCGGCCCTGGCACAGGATGCCGCGCGAGCGCGCGAACCCGACGATGTCGTGCACCGTGAGGAAGTAGGCCTCGTAGCGCAGCTCCTCGATCAGGTCGAGTTCGTGCGCGACCATGCGCTCGACGTTGTCCGGCGCGCCCCCGGGCCAGCGCCGGCGCAGGCCTTCCGCCGTGAGCTGCCTCAGCCAGCTCGACGGCGTGTGGCCCTCGGGCACGATCTCGCGCGGGTACTCGTAGCGCAGCTCCTCGAGCGAGAACGTGCAGCGCGCGGCGATCTCGAGCGTGGCGGCGAGCAGTTCGGGCGGGTAGAGATCGACGAGTCGCGACAGGGGCCGCAGGCTGCGCTCGCCGTTCGGGAACAGCGCATAGCCGGCCCGGTCGACCGGCGTGCCGACGCGCGTGGCGGTGAGGACGTCCTGCAGCGCGCGGCGGCTGCGGGCGTGCATGTGCACGTCGCCGGCCGCGACGAGCGGCAGGCCCAGCCCTTCGCCGAGGGCCTGCAGCGCCGCGAGCCGCGAGCGGTCGCGCCCGGTGGTGAGCAGTTCGACGGCGATCCACAGCCGGCCGGGGAACACCCCGGCCAGCCAGCGTCCCTCGACCGGCTCCGGGCGCGGGCCCGGCAGCCACAGGCACAGGCAGTCGTCGAGCGGCTGGCCCTCGCCCGCCGCGCCGGGCTGCGCGAAATCCGCCCGCAGCAGCCGGTACTCGCCCTTGCCGGCCGCGCGCCGGCCGCGGGTGACGAGCCGGCAGAGCTGCGCGTAGCCTCGGCGGCTGGTGGCGAGCAGCACGCAGCGCAACCCGTCGGCGAGCGTGAGCTCGGTGCCGACGATCAGCCTGCAGCCGTGCTGGCGCGCGGCGACGTGTGCGCGCACGGCGCCGGCGACCGAGCACTCGTCGGTGATCGCGAGCGCGGCGTAGCCGAGCTGCTGCGCACGCTCGACGAGTTCCTCCGGATGCGAGGCCCCGCGCAGGAAACTGAAATTGCTGAGGCAATGCAGCTCGGCGTAGCCCATGGCCGCGACGGCTCAGCCGAAGACGCCGTGCAGGAACCACTCGCCGGCCGCGCGGCCCCTGCGCGGGCGCTCGCGATAGACCCACAGGCGCACGCCGGCCGGGTTGCGGGCCACGTAGTAGTCGCGGGCGACGTCGCGGCCGTCCCACCAGCCGGACTCGATGCGCTCGGGGCCTTCCTCGATTGCGAGCGTGCCCTGGTAGCGCGGCGACCCGGCACCGAGCGGCTGCGGCTCGGGCAGCAGCCACAGCGGCCGCAGGGCCGTCTCCGGCGCCTCGGCCACGGCCGGACCCCGGCCGCCCCCCGGCGTGCAGTGGTAGTCGATGCGCCACGCCGACTCGGGCCGGTGCTCGGGCACGAGGCCCAGGCCGTGCACGGCCTCGACGCCGAGCCGGGCCCGCAGCCGCTCGACCAGCTGCGGCACGGCCGCGCCGGACTCGCGCCGGTCGGTGGCGAACAGCGCACGCGCCGCCCCGGGCAGCTCGATGAGCGGCCCGCTCGCGAGGCGCACCGAACGCACGGGCTCGGGCAGCACGAGCCGCGCGAGGCGCTCGTGGAAGACGTGCGCGATGCGTCTGCCCTCGGCGACGGGCTCGACGAAGCGCAGGCGCAGGCGCGTGACGGGCGACTGGCGGTGCTCGAAGCGCCACTCGAGCGCCTGCACACCGCGGCCGCGCCGGCGCAGGAACAGGCAGAACTCGTCGAGCAGCGGCCCGCAGGCGCGCTCGAGCCGCGCCGTCTCGGCCACCTCGGGTTCGAGATCGCGCCGCGTGGCGAACCGTTCGCGGGCCCGGAACGCCGGGCGCGGATCGGGCAGACGGCCGCCGGCACGATCGAGCATGGCGAGCAGCCGCGGCTCGAAGCGGCGCGCGAACCCGTCGCGCGGCAGGCGCTGGCAGTCGCCGAGGTGGCGCACACCCATGGTGACGAGGGTGTCGATGCTGCGCCCGGGCCAGCGCGTGACCGCGAGCGGCAGCGAGGCGAGCCGGCCGGCAAGCTGGTCGACGCGCCGCAGCGCCACCGGCTGCCCGGCCCGCGCGAACCACAGCGAGGCGAGCGGCGTGGGCGTCAGCGCCAGCGCGGCCGTGACGTGCGCGGCCTGCAGCTTCGCGCCGAGCTGCTCGCACAGCGCGCGGGCGCCGCCGAAGAGCTTCAGGCTGCCGCGCACCTCGAGCAGTACGGCATCGGGGGGTTCGAGGCTCACGCGCGGCGTGTAGCCGAGGCCGAGCTCGGCCACGGCCTCGAGCATGGCCTGCTCGCGCAGCGCGTCGCGCGGCAGCGTCTGCAGGTCGGGCCGCAGTGCCAGCGCGGAGTTGAGCGCCATGCCGGGACGCACGCCGGCCGCGGCGGCCGCCTCGTCGCAGGCGCAGACCACGCGCCCCTCGTGCTCGAGGTCGACGGCGGCGATGCCCTCGGGCCTCGGCAGCGCCGCGATGGACAGGTGCAGGGCGTCGAGGACGAGGTTCGGCAGGTGCAGCGCCAGCCACAGCTCGCGGCCGGCGGCCGTGGCCACGGTGCGGCGCGCGATCGGCGGGCCCGCCTCGTTCGCGACCGGCGGCAGACGGAGTGCGGGCGGGACCCGGCGTTTCGGCAACCCGGCCATGGCTCAGTGCGCAGCGTGCGCGTGCGGCGGCAGCGGCGGCCAGGGCGCGCCGAGGTGGCCGAGCGTGACGGTCACGGGGCGACCGCCGCGGCTCTTCACCACGCGCACCTGCAACCCGGCGGCGCTGCCCTGCAAGTCGAGGCGCAGCACCGCCGGCGAGGGCTGCCGGCCCGCGCGCGTGGGCCGGAACAGCACCGCGAGGCAGCGCGCCTGCTCGGCGGCGAGTTGCAGGCGCCGCAGCGCGGTGGCATCGCGCGGGTCG
>JBPOHK010000148.1:0-1775 GCA_052035645.1 Pseudomonadota bacterium | reverse complement strand
GCCCGCAGCGCGTTGGTTTCGATGAAATCGCGGCGGGGTTCGACTTCGTCACCCATGAGCATGGTGAACACGCGGTCGGCCTCGATCGCGTCGTCGATCTGCACCTTGAGCAGGCGGCGGATCGTGGGATCCATCGTCGTCTCCCACAGCTGCTCGGGGTTCATTTCGCCCAGGCCCTTGTAGCGCTGGCGGCCGACGGCGGCCTCGGCCTGGCTCATCAGCCAGTCCATTGCGGCGCGGAAGTCGCCGACCTTCTGCTCTTTCATGCGTTCGCCTTCGCCGCGGCGAACGACGGCCTCTGACCCGAGCAGGCCGAGGAACGAGCGCCCCGCCTCGGCCAGCGTCGCGTAGTCGGCGCCATGCACGAAATCCTGCGTGATGACGCTGCTCTTGACGTTGCCGTGGTGGCGGCGGCTGATGCGCAGCAGGTGCTTGTCGGTGCGGGCGTCGAACTCGGCGGCGACCTGCGCGTCCTTCAGCGTCGCCTGCAACGCGACGGCACCCGCCTCGGCGGCGGCCGCGCTGTCGAGGTCGAGCACGAGGCCGCCGGCGATGGCGCGCACCGCTTCGGCGTCCATCCAGTTGCTCAGGCGATCGATGACACCGCTGGCGACGAGGTAGCTGCGCGCCAGCGCGTCGAGCGCGTCGCCTTCGAGGCGCCCGATGCCTTCGCCGCCGTTCGGCAGCACCACGGCGCCGTCGAGCGCCACCTTGAGCAGGAAGGCGTCGAGCTCGTGGCCGTCCTTCAGGTACTGCTCGTGCTTGCCGTGCTTGACTTTGTACAGCGGCGGCTGCGCGATGTAGACGTGGCCGCGTTCCACCAGCACCGGCATCTGGCGGTAGAAGAAGGTCAGCAGCAGCGTGCGGATGTGGGCGCCGTCCACGTCCGCGTCGGTCATGATGATGATGCGGTGGTAGCGCAGCTTGTCGGCGTTGAAGTCCTCGGCGCCGATGCCGGTGCCTAACGCCGTAATAAGCGTGACAATGCTGTCCGAAGACAGCAGCCTCTCGTAGCGCGCGCGCTCGACGTTCAGGATCTTGCCGCGCAGGGGCAGGATCGCCTGGTTCTTGCGGTCGCGTCCCTGCTTGGCCGAGCCGCCGGCCGAGTCGCCCTCGACGATGAAGATTTCCGACAGCGCCTGATCGCGCTCCTGGCAGTCCGCCAGCTTGCCCGGCAGCGAGGCCATGTCGAGCACGCCCTTGCGCCTTGTGAGCTCGCGCGCCTTGCGCGCCGCCTCGCGCGCGGCCGCGGCCTCGACCACCTTGGCGACGACGCGCTTGGCGTCGGCCGGGTGCTCCTCGAACCACTGCTGCAGGCGCTCGTTGACCACGTTCTCGACCGCCGGGCGCACTTCCGAGGAAACCAGTTTTTCCTTGGTCTGGCTGGAGAACTTGGGGTCCGGCACCTTGACCGACAGCACGCAGGTCAACCCCTCGCGCGCGTCGTCGCCGGTGATCGCCACCTTCTCCTTTTTCGCCACGCCGCTTTCGTTGGCGTAGTGGTTGATCTGGCGCGTCAGCGCGGCGCGGAACCCGGCGAGATGCGTGCCGGCATCCTTGTGCGGGATGTTGTTGGTGTAGCACATCATGGTCTCGTGGTAGCTGTCGTTCCACTGCAGCGCCACTTCGACCGTGATGCCGTCGCGTTCCGAGGCGATGTAGATCGGGCCTTCGTGCTGCGCAGCCTTGTTGCGGTCGAGCCATTGCACGAACGCGGCGATGCCGCCCTCGTAGTGCAGGGTCGCCGACTTCGGCTCGACCGAGCGCGCGTCGCT
>JBPOHK010000173.1:0-11891 GCA_052035645.1 Pseudomonadota bacterium | reverse complement strand
CGCGCGGGATCTTGCCGCCGAGGCGCTGGAACTTGCCCGGGTCCTTCAGGAAGTCGACGATCTCGCTGACCTCCTCCTTCGCCTCGTCCACGCCCGCCACGTCGGCGAACGTCACGGTGACCTGGTCCTCATTGAGCAGCCGCGCCCGGCTCTTGCCGAACGACATGGCGCCCCGTCCGCCGGCACCGCCCTGCATCTGGCGCATGAAGTACACCCAGACGCCGATCAGCAGCAGGATCGGGAACGAGGAGATGAACAGCTGCATGAGGAAGGACTGCCGCTCGGGCGGCGCCGCACTGAACGTGACGCCGTTCTGCTGCAGGGTGCCGATCAGCGCCGAGTTGTCCGTCTCGGGGTTGTAGACGACGAAGGGTTCGCCGCTCGCCCGCACGCCCGAGATCTTGTCCCCGCTGAAGGTGACCTGCGAGACGCTGCCGTCCTTCACGTGGGTGAGGAACGCCGAGTAAGGCATCTCCTGGACGCCGCTGGTGCGGGCGCTGAAGTTGCTGACCACCGTGGCGAGCACCACCGCGATCACGATCCACAGGACGACGTTCTTGGCCAGATCGTTCAATTTGATGACCTCGAGGCCCGCCCCGGCCGCCACCGGGCGGCCGGCACACGGGCGTTTTCGACACTACACCAATCGATACCCACGTGCCAGAACGTAGACCTCTGCGCTGCGTGCACGGGAAGCTTTCGGCTTGCGCAACTTCACGGATTCAAACTGCTGTCGCAACTGCGCAACGAACGGCTGGAAGCCGCGGCCCTGGAACACCTTGGCGAGGAAGTCCCCGCCCGGGCGCAGCGTGCGTCCGGCGAAGTCGAGCGCGAGTTCCACCAGGTTCATCGAGCGGTCGTGGTCCACATCGGCGATGCCCATCATGTTGGGGGCCATGTCCGACATCACAAGGTCGACCTTCTGGCCGCCGACCTGCGCAAGGAGCTGCGCCAGGACCGCCTCGTCGTTGAAGTCGCCCTGCAGGAACTCGACGCCGTGGATGGCGGGCATCTCGAGCAGGTCCAGGGCGATCACCCGGCCGGTGCTGCCGAGGACGCGGACCGCATACTGGCTCCAGCCGCCCGGGGCGGCGCCGAGGTCGACCACGGTCATGCCCGGGCGCAGCAGGTGGTCGGTCCGCTGGATGTCCTCGAGCTTGAAGGCCGCCCGCGAGCGCCAGCCCTCCTCGTGGGCCCGTTTGACATAAGGGTCGGCCGCGTGTTCGGCCAGCCAGCGGGTGGAACTCTTGGAACGCTTGGCCATGGGCCGTCAGCTCGCCTCTCCGGAAGAAGTCACAGTCTAAGGGCCGGGACCGCCGTTCGGGACGCCGCAGGTGGCGAGGAACCCGAGCGCCGCCGGCCCGGCATCCCTACACTGGCGCCCTTTCCCGACCGGACCCGCCCCGCATGTCGCTGACGACCGCCCAACGGACCCACCTGCGCCGCCTCGGCCACACCCTCGACCCGATCGTGCTGGTCGGCCAGCACGGGCTGAGTCCCAACCTCGTGGCCGAGCTGGCGCGGGCGCTCGACGACCACGAGCTGGTCAAGGTGCGTGCCCGGGTCGGCGACCGCGAGTTGCGCGACGAGATCCTCGACGAGCTGGCCCGGCAGACCGGGGCGGAGATCGTCCAGCGCGTCGGCCACGTCGGACTCTTCTACCGCCGCAATCCCGACCAGCCCGGCATCCTGCTGCCCGGCTGAGCCCCGCCCGGAGTCAGGCGTAGCGGATCGAGACGATCTCGAAGGCCCGGGTGCCGCCGGGCACCGCAACGTCGACCACGTCCCCTTCGGACTTGCCGACCAGCGCCCGCGCGATCGGCGAGGTGATCGAGATCAGGCCCTGGCGCACGTCCGCCTCGAGCTCCCCGACGATCTGGAAGGTGATGTCGGGACCGCCGTCCTGGTCCTCGAGGTCGACCGTCGCGCCGAACACGACCTTGTCGGTCTTCGGCATGGACGACACGTCGATGATCTGGCTGTGGGACAGCTCGTGCTCGAGTTCCTTGATGCGCCCCTCGCAGAAGCCCTGCTGCTCGCGCGCGGCGTGGTACTCGGCGTTCTCGCTGAGGTCCCCGTGGGCGCGGGCCTCGGCAATGGCCTGGATGATGCGCGGGCGCTCCTCGGTCTTGAGCCGGCGAAGCTCGCCACGCAGGCGCTCCGCCCCTTTTGAAGTCAGAGGCTTGCGCGTCATACCCGAACCTCCGTGTGAAGATCCTGGAGGCGATTGACCTCCACTTCCTGCAGATGGTCGATCGCGTCGACGGTCGCCAGCGCACCGGCCAGCGTCGTGTAGTAGGTCACCTTGCGGGCCACGGCCTCGCGCCGGATGGTCTGCGACTCGCGCACCGCCTGCTTGCCCTCGGTGGTGTTCACGATCAGGCTGATCTCGTCGTTCTTGATCATGTCGACGATGTGCGGCCGCCCCTCGCGGACCTTGTTCGCGCGGCGCACCCGCAGTCCCGCCTGCTCGATCGCGTCGGCCGTGCCGTGGGTCGCCACGATCTCGAAGCCCCGCTCGAGCAGTCGCCGCGCCAGTTCGACGGCACCCGGCTTGTCCCGGTGGTGGACGCTGATCAGGCATACGCCGCGCGTCGGCAGCACCACGCCCGAGGCGGCCTGCGCCTTGGCGTAGGCCTCGCCGAAGCTGCGACCCGTGCCCATCACCTCGCCGGTCGACTTCATCTCCGGGCCGAGGATCGGGTCCGCGTCCGGGAACTTGCCGAAGGGGAACACCGCCTCCTTGACCGAGTAGAACTCGGGGACCCGCTCGCGCAGCAGGCCGAGTTCGGCGAGCGTCTTGCCCGTCATCACGCGCGCGCCCATCTTCGCCATCGGCACGCCGGTCGCCTTGGACACGAAAGGTGCCGTGCGCGACGCGCGCGGGTTGACCTCGAGCACGTACAGCACGCCGTTCTGGATCGCGAACTGGACGTTCATCAGGCCGATCACGTTGAGCGCGAGCGCCATGCGCCGCGTCTGCTCGCGGATCTGCGCCTGCAGTTCGGCGCCCAGGCTGTTCGGCGGCAGCGAGCAGCCCGAGTCGCCCGAGTGCACGCCCGCCTGCTCGATGTGCTCCATGATGCCGCCGACGTAGACGTCCTTGCCGTCGCACAGGGCGTCGACGTCGACTTCGATGGCGAGGTCGAGGAAGCGGTCGAGCAGCACCGGGCTGTCGTTCGAGACCTGCACCGCCGTGTTCATGTACTGGCGCAGCTCGTCCTCGCTGAACACGACCTCCATCGCCCGGCCGCCGAGCACGTAGGACGGCCGCACGACCAGCGGGTAGCCGACCTCGGCCGCGAGGCGCACCGCGTCCTCCTCGGTACGCGCGGTACGGTTCGGCGGCTGGCGCAGGTTGAGCCGGTCGACCAGCTTCTGGAAGCGCTCGCGGTCCTCGGCCACGTCGATCGAGTCGGGACTCGTGCCGATGATCGGCACGCCCGCGGCGCCGAGCGCGCGGGCGAGCTTGAGCGGCGTCTGGCCGCCGTACTGCACGATCACGCCGAACGGCTTCTCGACGTGCATGATCTCCATCACGTCCTCGAACGTCAGCGGCTCGAAATACAGCCGGTCGGACGTGTCGTAGTCCGTGGAGACCGTCTCCGGGTTGCAGTTGACCATGATGGTCTCGAATCCGTCATCGCGCAGCGCCAGCGCGGCATGCACGCAGCAGTAGTCGAACTCGATGCCCTGGCCGATGCGGTTGGGCCCGCCGCCGAGGATCACGATCTTGCGGCGCGAGGTCGGGCGCGCCTCGCACTCCTCCTCGTAGGTCGAGTAGAGGTAGGCGGTCGAGGTGGCGAACTCCGCGGCGCAGGTGTCGACCCGCTTGTAGACGGGCCGCACGCCGAGGCCGTGGCGGAAGTCGCGCACCGCGTGCTCGGTCGTGCCGAGCAGCTTCGCGAGCCGGCTGTCCGCGAAGCCCTTGCGCTTGAGCGTGCGCATGCGTGCGGCGTCGAGCGCGGCCAGGCCGCCGGCGGCGACCGCGCACTCCTCGCGCACGAGATCCTCGACCTGGGCGAGGAACCAGGGGTCGATTGCCGAGGCGCGCTGCACCTCGGCGAAGGCCATGCCGGCCCGGAAGGCGTCCGCGACGTAGCGCAGGCGGTCGGGCCCGGGCATGCGCAGTTCCTCGAGCAGGGCGTTGCGCGCCTCGTCGTCCGCAAGCGGCAGCGCCACGACCGGGCTCAGCCCGTCGATGCCCGTCTCGAGCCCCCGCAGCGCCTTCTGCAGCGACTCCTGGAAGGTGCGGCCCATGGCCATCACCTCGCCCACCGACTTCATCTGCGTCGTGAGGCGGGTGTTGGCGCCCGGGAACTTCTCGAACGTGAAGCGCGGGATCTTGGTGACGACGTAGTCGATGGTCGGTTCGAACGAGGCCGGGGTCGCCCCGCCGGTGATGTCGTTGCGCAGCTCGTCGAGGGTGTAGCCGACGGCGAGCTTGGCCGCCACCTTGGCGATCGGGAAGCCCGTCGCCTTGGAGGCGAGCGCCGAGGAGCGCGACACGCGCGGGTTCATCTCGATCACGAGCATGCGCCCGTTCTCGGGACTGATCGCGAACTGCACGTTCGAGCCGCCGCACTCCACGCCGATCTTGCGCAGCACCGCGATCGACGCGTCGCGCATCAGCTGGTATTCCTTGTCCGTCAGGGTCTGCGCGGGCGCGACGGTGATCGAGTCGCCGGTGTGCACGCCCATCGGGTCGAGGTTCTCGATCGAGCAGATGATGATGCAGTTGTCCGCCTTGTCGCGGACCACTTCCATCTCGAATTCCTTCCAGCCGAGCACCGCCTCCTCGAGCAGCACCTCGCTGGTCGGCGAGGCATCGAGGCCGCGCGCGACGATGCGCTCGAATTCCTCGCGGTTGTAGGCGATGCCGCCGCCGCTGCCGCCGAGGGTGAACGACGGGCGGATCACCGTCGGGAAGCCGATCTCCGCCTGGATGGCGAGCGCCTCCTCCATGCTGTGCGCGACGCGCGAGCGCGGGCACTCGAGGCCGATGTCGCGCATGGCGTTGCGGAACAGCTCGCGGTCCTCGGCCATGTCGATGGCCTCGCGCGAGGCCGCGATCAGCTCGACGCCGAAGCGCTCGAGCACGCCCTCGCGCACGAGGTCGAGCGCGCAGTTGAGCGCCGTCTGGCCGCCCATGGTCGGCAGCAGCGCGTCCGGGCGCTCCTTCTCGATGATGCGCGCGACCGTGCGCCAGTTGACCGGCTCGATGTAGATGGCGTCGGCCATCTCCGGGTCGGTCATGATCGTGGCCGGGTTCGAGTTCACCAGGATGACCCGGTAGCCCTCCTCGCGCAGCGCCTTGCAGGCCTGCGCGCCGGAGTAGTCGAACTCGCAGGCCTGGCCGATCACGATCGGGCCGGCGCCGATGATCAGGATGCTCTGCAGGTCGGTGCGCTTGGGCATCGGTCTTCGGACTCCTCGGTCAGACCCGCTTGCGCTGCGGCACGGCCGCCCGGCGCAGCATCGATTCGACGACCGGCGAGAACAGCGGCGCGACGTCGCGCGGGCCCGGACTCGCCTCCGGATGCCCCTGGAAGCTGAACGCCGGGCGGTCGGTGCAGGCGATGCCCTGCAGCGAGCCGGCGAACAGCGAACGGTGCGTGGCCTTCACGGTCGACGGCAGCGTGGCCTCGTCGACCGCGAAACCGTGGTTCTGGCTGGAGATCAGCACCTGGCCGGTCTCGAGGTCGATCACCGGGTGGTTGGCGCCGTGGTGGCCGAACTTCATCTTGACGGTCTTCGCGCCGAGCGCGAGCCCGAGCAACTGGTGCCCGAGGCAGATGCCGAACACCGGCACTTCCTCCTCGACGAAGGTCTTGATGGCCTCGATGGCATAGGTGCACGGCGCCGGGTCGCCCGGGCCGTTCGACAGGAACACGCCGTCGGGCGCCAGGGCCAGCACTTCGGCGGCCGGGGTCTGCGCCGGCACCACGGTCATGCGGCAGCCGTGGTCGGCCAGCAGGCGCAGGATGTTGCGCTTGATGCCGAAGTCGTACGCGACGACGTGCAGTCGCTGGCCGGGGCGGCGCCGGACGCCCTGCTCGAGCGCCCAGTTGGTGCCCTCGTTCCACTGGTAGGCCTCGTCGGTGGTCACGACCTTCGCGAGGTCCATGCCCTTGAGGCCCGGGAAGCGCTTGGCGGCCGCCACCGCGAGGTCGGGGCGCAGGGCCGCGTCGCCGCTCGCGATGCAGCCCGCCTGGGCGCCCTTCTCGCGCAGGATGCGGGTGAGCTTGCGGGTGTCGATCTCGGCGATCGCAACCACGTTGCCCCGGGTCAGGAACTCGGGCAGCGACTCGGTGGCGCGCCAGCTCGACTTCAGCAGCGGCAGGTCGCGGATCACGAGGCCGGCGGCGTGGATCGCGTTCGACTCGAGGTCCTCGGGATTGGTGCCGGTATTGCCGATGTGGGGATAGGTGAGGGTGACGATCTGCCGGGAGTAGGACGGATCGGTCAGGATTTCCTGGTACCCGGTCATGGCGGTGTTGAACACCACCTCGCCGGTGGCGGTGCCCGCCGCACCGATCGAGACGCCGCGAAACACGGTGCCGTCCTCCAGAGCCAGAACAGCGGGTGTCGTCACGGGTTCACCTCCGATGCATTCGCCTGTCCGCGCGGCAGACCCGCCGCGGACGTAACTCGCGCGTGCAGAAGCCACCGAGGCTGAGGTGGGCTCAACTCCGGAGACATTTTCACGCACGGGCTAAGGTGCGAATTGTACGCGAGCGTTCTGGGTCGCGCTACGGAACTTGGGGGCGGAGAGTGCGGCGTCACCGGCGCGGGCTTTCGGTCCGGGTCCAGTCCGCCGGGACGCCGTAAACCCGTTCATGGGGCCCGGAAATTGGGGACACTCACTATTTTCGGGGAACGGAACGAAAATAGTGAGTGTCCCCTAATTTCCGCACGGCCCCGCGGGCTGGACCCGGACCGGCAGCCCGCAGACGGCGGAGGCAATCGTTTGGCCGGCTGCGTGTTCCGGACTCGACGATCGCTCGCGTACGGAATTACAGACCGAGCACGTCCATCATCGAGTAGAGGCCCGGCGGTCGCCCGGCCACCCAGCGTGCCGCGGCGAGCGCGCCGCGGGCGAAACCCGAGCGGTCCAGGGCGTGGTGGGCGAGTTCGACCTGCTCGCCCGGCCCGGCGAACACCAGCCGGTGGTCGCCGACGATGTCCCCGCCGCGCAGGACGCTGAAGCCGATCTGGCCGCGCTGCCGCGGACCGGCCTGGCCATGGCGCGCATAGACCCCGGCCGCCTCGAGCGTCGTGCCCCGCCCTGCCGCCGCAGCCCGCCCCAGCCCGAGCGCCGTGCCGCTCGGCGCGTCCACCTTGTGGCGGTGGTGCGCCTCGAAGATCTCGATGTCGTAGTCCTCGCCGAGCGCGCGGGCCGCGAGTTCCGCGAGCCGGAACAGCAGGTTGACGCCGAGACTCATGTTGGGAGCCAGCACCAGCGGGATGGATCGTGCCGACGCCTCCAGTTCCGCGCGCTGCTCCGCATCGTGACCGGTCGTACCGATCACCAGCGCACAGCCCCGCCCGGCGCAAGCCCGGGCATTCGCCACGGAGACCGACGGCAGGGTGAAGTCGATTGCAACGCGCGCGCCGCTCAGTGCGACGGCCGGGTCGGTCGTGATGGCCACGGCCGCCGGGGCGGCCCCGGCGATCGCGCCGGCATCCTGGCCCACGGCCGGATCGCCCGGCGCGGCCAAGGCCCCGCTCAGGCGCAGTCCGTCGCTCGCCAGCAGCAGCGGCACGATCGTCCGCCCCATGCGTCCGGAGGCCCCGAGCATCGCGACGTTGAGGACCTCCGCCATGGCCGTCACTCCCCGAGGCTGGTGAAGAACCGCTTCACGCCGTCGAACCAGGACTCTTCGCGCGGGTGGTGGTGCTTCGCGTCCTTCTGCAGCGACTCGTCGAACCGGCTGAGCAGGTCCTTCTGCTCGCGCGAGAGATTCACCGGCGTCTCGATGACGACCCGGCAGAACAGGTCGCCGGTGGGGCCGCCGCGCACCGGCTTGATGCCCTTCTCGCGCAGGCGGAATACCCGGCCCGACTGCGTCTCGGCCGGCACCTTGAGGGTGACCTCGCCTTCGAGGGTCGGCACCTCGATCGAGCCGCCGAGCGCCGCGGTCTTGTAGGTGATCGGCAGCTCGCAGGACAGGTGCGCGCCGTCACGCTCGAAAATGGCGTGCGGTCGCACGTGGATCTCGACGTAGAGGTCGCCGGCGGGGCCGCCGTTGCGGCCCGCCTCGCCCTCGCCCGCCAGCCGGATGCGATCGCCGTTGTCCACGCCCGCCGGCACCTTCACCGACAGGGTCTTCTGGCGGCGGATCCGGCCCTGCCCGCGGCACTTGCCGCAGGGATCGGTGATGACCTGGCCGCGCCCCTGGCAGCGGGGGCAGGTCTGCTGCACGGTGAAGAACCCCTGCTGCATGCGCACCTGGCCGGCGCCGTTGCAGGTCGCGCAGGCGGTCGGCTTGGAGCCCTTCGAGGAGCCGGAGCCCTTGCACTCCTCGCATTCGCCGAGCGTGGCGAAATCGACGTTGACCGTGGCGCCGAACACGGCCTGCTCGAGGTCGAGCTCGAGCTCGTAGCGCAGGTCGGCGCCGCGGAACACCTGCGAGCGGCCGCGCCGGCCGGCGCCGAAGATGTCGCCGAAGACGTCGCCGAAGATGTCGCTGAACGCGTCGCGGGGATCGAAGCCCGCGCCGCCGGGACCGCCGCGCGACGCCGCGTCCACGCCCGCGTGGCCGAACTGGTCGTAGGCCGCGCGCTTCTGGGCGTCCGAGAGGATCTCGTACGCCTCCTTGGCTTCCTTGAACTTGTTCTCGGCCTCGTGGTCGTCCGGGTTGCGGTCCGGGTGGTGCTTCATGGCCAGGCGGCGGTACGCCTTCTTGATATCCGCCTCGGTCGCGGTCTTCGGGACTTCGAGGACTTCGTAGTAATCGCGCTTGGACATGCCCGTCGGCCCGCTCCGGAACAGGAAAACGCCGCGGACCGTGAGGCCCGCGGCGGTGGAATCATCGCGGCATCATAGCGGCTCGCGCCAGGATGCGTGGGGCCGTCAGTCCTTGCGCCCCTTGTCCTTGTTCACCTCTTCGAACTCCGCATCGAGCACGTCGCCCTTGTCGCCCGTGCCGCCCGCCTGGGCGCCGCCGTCGGCCCCGCCCGGCGCGCCCTGCTGGGCGCTGTAGGCCTGCTGGGCGATCGCCGCGGACGCCTCGGCCAGGGCCGCGGCCTTCTTCTCGATCACGTCCTTGTCGTCGCCCTTGAGGACGGACTTGAGGTCCGAGATCGCCGATTCGGCCCGCGCGCGGTCGGCCGGCGAGACCTTGTCGCCGAGGTCCTTCAGCGCCTTCTCGGTCGCGTGCACCAGGCCGTCGGCGCGATTGCGCGTGTCGGCCAGCTCGCGGAACCTCTTGTCCTCCTCCGCGTGCGCCTCGGCGTCGCGGACCATCTTCCTGATCTCGTCCTCGCTCAGGCCGCTCGAGGCCTTGATGACGATCTTCTGCTCCTTGCCGGTGGCCTTGTCCTTCGCGCCCACGTTCAGGATGCCGTTCGCGTCGATGTCGAACGTGACCTCGACCTGCGGCATGCCACGCGGCGCCGGCGGGATGTCGGCGAGGTCGAAGCGGCCGAGCGACTTGTTGTCCTGCGCGCGGTCGCGCTCGCCCTGCAGCACGTGGATGGTCACGGCCGTCTGGTTGTCGTCCGCCGTCGAGAACACCTGCGTCGCCTTGGTCGGGATGGTCGTGTTCTTCTCGATCAGCTTGGTCATCACGCCGCCGAGCGTCTCGATGCCGAGCGACAGCGGCGTGACGTCGAGCAGCAGCACGTCCTTGACCTCGCCGGTCAGCACGCCGCCCTGCACCGCGGCGCCCACGGCCACCGCTTCGTCCGGGTTGACGTCCTTGCGCGGCTCCTTGCCGAAGAAGTCCTTCACGCACTTCTGCACCAGCGGCATGCGCGTCTGGCCGCCGACCAGGATCACCTCGGCCACTTCATTGATCGAGAGGCCGGCGTCCTTGAGCGCGATGCGGCACGGCTCGATGGTCTTCTGCACCAGGTCCTCGACCAGCGACTCGAGCTTGGCGCGCGTCAGCTTCATCGCCAGGTGCTTCGGGCCCGAGGCGTCGGCCGTGATGTACGGCAGGTTGACCTCGGTCTGCTGGCTGGAGGACAGCTCGATCTTGGCCTTCTCGGCCGCTTCCTTCAGGCGCTGCATCGCGAGCGGGTCGCGACGCACGTCGACGCCGCTCTCCTTGAGGAACTCCGCCGCGAGGTAGTCGATGATGCGCTTGTCGAAGTCCTCGCCGCCGAGGAAGGTGTCGCCGTTGGTCGAGAGCACCTCGAACTGGCGCTCGCCGTCGACGTCCGCCAGCTCGATGATCGACACGTCGAAGGTGCCGCCGCCGAGGTCGTACACCGCGATCTTGCGGTCGCCGCCCGCCTTGTCGAGGCCGTAGGCCAGCGCGGCCGCCGTCGGCTCGTTGATGATGCGCTTGACCGTGAGGCCGGCGATGCGGCCGGCGTCCTTGGTCGCCTGGCGCTGCTGGTCGTTGAAGTACGCGGGCACGGTGATCACGGCCTCGGTGACCGCCTCGCCGAGGAAGTCCTCGGCCGTCTTCTTCATCTTCATGAGCACGCGCGCCGAGATCTCCGGCGGGGCCATCTTCTTGCCGTGCACCTCGACCCAGGCGTCGCCGTTGTCGGCCTGCACGATGTGGTAGGGCACCATGCCGACGTCCTTCTGCACGACGGAGTCGGAGTACTTGCGGCCGATCAGGCGCTTGATCGCGTACAGGGTGTTCTGCGGATTGGTCACCGCCTGGCGCTTGGCCGACTGGCCGACCAGGACCTCGTCGTCCTTGGTGAAGGCGACGATCGACGGGGTGGTGCGGTCGCCCTCGCTGTTCTCGATCACGCGGGGCTTGCCGCCCTCCATGATCGCGACGCAGGAGTTGGTGGTGCCGAGGTCGATGCCGATGACTTTTGCCATGGAAGCTGCTCCGAAGAGACGGTGGAATTCGATGCCGGGTTAAGTGGGGCCCCGCGCGCGGGGATTCAAGTCAGGCGGCGGCGTCCGGAGCCCGGGCGATGATCACCCGCGCGGGCCGCAGCAGCCGGCCGGTGAGCGCATAGCCCTTCTGGACCACGGTGAGCACCGTGCCGGGGGCCCGTTCGGCCGTCGGCTGGGTCACCATCGCCTCGTGGAATTCCGGGTTGAAGACCTCGCCCGCCGGGTCGATGAGGCCGATGCCCGCCCGCTCGAAGGCCTTGTCGAGCAGGCGCAGGGTCGCGGCCATGCCCTCGAGGAGCTTCCCCGCCTCCGTGCCGGCCCCGGCCGCGATCCCGAGTTCGAGGCTGTCGCGGACCTCGAGCAGGTCGCCCGCGAACCGCTCGACCGCATAGCGCTGGGCCGCCTCGACCTCGCGCTGGGCCCGCTTGCGGATGTTGTCGGCCTCGGCCAGGGAGCGCAGGTGGGCGTCGCGGTGCTCGTCCGCCTTGGCCTGGACCGCCGCCAGTTCCGCCCCCAGGCGGTCGATCACGGCCTGCAGGGCGGCACCGCCTTCGGCGGCCGGGGTAGCGTCGGGGGCGGGCGGGGTCGCGGATTCGGTGGTCATCTCGGGGGTGCCTGGTGCAAAGGTGAAGCCGCGGACGGCCCCCTGCGGGGCAGAACGCGACCGACGGCGGGGTGTCTGGGGCCTAGCGGCGGGAATTCAAGGCCTCGCCCAGCAGGCGGGCCGTCACGTCGACGATGGGGATGACCCGGTCGTAGGCCATGCGGGTCGGCCCGATCACGCCGAGCACGCCCACGGTCTCGTTGTCGAGGGCGTAGGGCGCGGTCACGAGGCTGCAGTCGTCCAGGATCTGGTAGC
>JBPOHK010000186.1:0-17835 GCA_052035645.1 Pseudomonadota bacterium | reverse complement strand
GGGGGCGGCGAGGCCGGCGGCGACGGTCGCCGGGTCGGCGCCCGCGGGCACCGCGCCGTTGCCGACCGCGTCGGTGATGATCGCCTCGAGGTCGGCGATGAGCTGCGGCAGGTGCGCAGGCTCCTCGCGCGCGCCGTCGCGCGTCGACTGCAGCATCTCGCGCATCGTGTCGACGACCGACAGCAGCAGGTCGACGATGCGCGGAGTCACCACGCGCTTGTCCGCGCGCAGCTGGTCCATGAGCGTCTCGGCGGTGTGCGCGAGCGCCGTGATGCGGCTGAAGCCGAACGTGGCCGCGCCGCCCTTGATCGAGTGCGCGACGCGGAACACGTTGTTGATGGTCTCGGGATCGGCCTTGGCGCCGGCGCTGAGCGCGAGCAGCGCCGCCTCCATCGAGTCGAGCGCCTCGAAGCTCTCCTGGAAGAAGGACTCGTGGAACTGCGCAAGGTCGAGGGTCATGACCGGGCTTCCTCAGGAAAGCACTCGGGCCACCGCGTTCAGCAGGCGGTCCGGGTCGAAGGGCTTGACGATCCAGCCGGTGGCGCCGGCGGCGCGGGCCCGCTGCTTCATCTCCTGGCTGGACTCGGTCGTGAGCATCACGATCGGCACCAGCCGGTAGGCGGGACAGGCGCGCAGGCGCGCGACGAGGCCGATGCCGTCCATGGACGGCATGTTCACGTCGCTGATGACGAGGTCGAACTGGCGGGTCTGCGCCACGTCGTAGGCGCGGTTGCCGTCCTCGGCCGTGGCCACGTCGTAGCCGGCGGACTGCAGGGTGGCCGACACCAGTTCCCGCATCATCACGGAGTCATCGACGGCGAGCACTCGCTTCATGCGGGGCCTCCCATGGGCATGGCCGGCAGGCCCGGGCTCTCGAGCAGGGCCTCGATGCCGAGCAGGCGGATACCGTGGACCAGGGCCGGCGAGCGGCCGGCCCAGTTGAAGACGATGGAGCGCTCCATGCAGTCGATCGCGAACCCGACCAGCACCTGCAGGGCGGCGGTGTCGATGCGCTCCACGCGCGAGCCGTCGATCACCGGCGGCAGCTTGCCGTCGAGGGCGTCCAGGCAGCTGCGGCGCAGGCCGGACACGTCCTGCAAGGTGCAGTGCGTGCCGAGGTCGATGCAGGCCGGGGCCGGCGGCGGGACGGAGCGAGACTTCTTCGCGGCGCGGGCGCGCGGCCCGTCGGCTTTCTTGCGTTTACTGGTCATGACAATGCACACCCGGGGCCCGGTGCCCTGCGGTGGTATCGGCGACACACTCCCGGCGTTGAGGGGAAAACCGGCGGGATTGGCCCAAAACGGAGGCAAGTCGGCGCCCTTGGGAACTGGATTCAAGACGGGTGGACCCCGGGCCGATAAGCGGGGTGCTGGAACCTTCCGGAGCCGTCGTGCTGAAGATCGAACCCCTGCCGTCGCGCCCCACCGGGGCGGCCACCGTCGGGTCCCCGACGGGGCCGAACCTGCCGGTCGGCTCGCTGCTGACGGTCGAGGCCGTGCGCGACAGCACCTCCACCCAGCTGCTGCTGATGCTGGCGGGCCGGAAATTCGTCCTCAAGCCGGGCGGGGCGGCCGGCGAGGTCCAGCCCGGCGACAAGCTGACCGTGCGCGTCACGCGCAACGAGCCGGAGATCGAGCTCACGCTGGTGTCCCGGGCGGACGAGGTCGCGGCGGCCCTGCGCCGCGAGCTGCCCCAGCAGGCGAGCCCGCTGCGGCTGCTCGCCAACCTGATGTTCCTCGCGGCCCGGCCGTCGGCCCCGGCCGATGCAGGATCGCCGCCGGCCCCGCCGCTCGCGCGGCTGCCGGCCGGGGCGGCCCAGGCCGTCGAAGCGACGCTGCGCGCCCTGCCCGAGGCGCGCCAGCTGGCGACCCCCGAGGGCTTCGAGAAGGCGCTGCTGGCCTCCGGCGTGAGGCTGGAGCGGCTGCTCGCCACGCCGGCCCGCGACCTCGCCGCGCTGGTCGCCGGCGACTGGAAGGGCGCGCTGCTGAAACTGAAGGACGCGCTCGCGAAGTCCGGCGCGCTGCGCGTCGCGGCCTCGCCCGAGCGTTCGGACTCGCCGCTGCCCATGCGGTACGGCGACCTCAATGCCATGAGCCCGGAGCGCCCGACGCTCACGCCGTCGCTGCCGCCGGAAGCCGCGCTGGGCCAGCTCGCCCAGCAGGTCCAGGAGTCGATCGCGCGCGTGACCTGCAACCAGCTCGCGAGCCTCGACCCGCGCCAGCAGGCCGCGTTCCCGCTGCTGCTCGAGATCCCGTACCGCGACGGCGACGACCCCGGGCTGCTGCGCGTGCGCGTGGACCGCGAAGCGCGCGCGGCCTCGGCCAGCGCCGTCTGGTCGATCGAGTTCGCGCTCGACCTCGGCCGCGAGGGCCCGCTGCGCGGCCGCGTGACGCTGGCCGAGGGACGCGTCAGCGTGTCGCTGCAACCCGAGCAGTCCTCGCTCGCCCGGGCCATCGACGCACGCTTCGACGAGCTGCGCGCGACCCTCGCCGAGGCCGGCCTGCCGGTCGGCCGCCTGAGCTGCTCGCGCAGCGACGCCGTCAACATCAGCCAGACCGGCACCTGGCTCGTGAACCTGCGCGCATGAACGCCTCCACCGACAGCCTGCAGGTCGCCGTCGCGCTCGCCTACGACGGGAGCCACGCGCCACGCGTCGTGGCCAAGGGCGGCGGGGAGCTGGCCGAGAAGATCATCGCCACGGCGCAGCAGCACGGCGTGCCGCTGCAGCCGGATGCCGATCTCGTGCGCCTGCTGGCGCAGCTCGACCTCGGCGAGGAGATCCCGCGTCCGCTGTACGTCGCCGTCGCGCACGTGCTCGCGTTCGCCTGGGCCGTCGCCGGCAAGGAACCTCCGCCGCGTCGACGTCACGAGCGCCGGCCTCCGATCGAGGACACGGCCGCGGGCTGATTCGCCGCGGGCCGGCGGTTGCGCGCGCCGTGCACCAGGACGGCGAGCTCGGCTTCCGCCGGGGTGAGGCCGCAGTTGACCACGAGGTCGTCCGACTCCGCGCCACCGGCCGCGAGCCGCGCGGCGAGGTCGTACGCGCGTCCGGCCGCCGGCGCCGGGGGAGCGCTCGTCGGCGTCGCCTGGATCTGCTCGGTGACCGAGCGCAGGTATTCGCGCAGCGCGAGATTGGCTGCGGCCAGCTGCGCGAGGTCGCCGCCGAGGCGGTCCACCTGGGTGCGCCAGCGCTCGCCCTCGGCGGCCGTCTGGGTGCGCAGGTGGCGCAGCGAGCGGGCCGTGAGGGCGAACGCCCCGAGCAGCAGGCTGGCGACGGCGGCGGCGACGAAGGCCGCGAGGGCGGCAGTCAGTTCCCAGTCGATCATGTGGCGTTACTCCCTTGGGCGCGCTGCGGCGCCGGATCCTGGTCGGTGCGGGAGTCAGTGCAGGAAGCGTGCCAGCGAAAACGCAGGCGGAGCGCCGGTTTTCCGGCGCGATCGGCGGGCTCAGTCGCGGCCGGCCAGGGCCGCGGGTGCGGCCGCGGCGCCGTCCGCCGTACCGCGAATGATGATCATCACGCGCCGGTTGCGGTTGCGGCCGAGCTCGCTGTCGTTGGCCTCGACCGGGTCGTACTCACCGTGGCCGATCACCGTGAGGCGGTGCGGATCGACGCCCTTCTCGGTCAGCAGGTGGACGACGGAGGCCGCGCGGGCCGACGACAACTCCCAGTTGGACGGGAACTCGGCCGTGCTGATGGGCCGGTCGTCGGTGTGGCCCTCGACCCTGAGCGCGTTCGGGAAAGGCTTCAGGGCTTCGCCGAGACGGGTGATCACGCCACGGGCATTGGGCGTCAGGCGGGAGGCGCCGCTCGGGAACAGGATGTCGGTGCGCAGCTCGACCTCGACCACGTCCTCCTGGCGCCGGACGACGACCAGCCCCTCGCGGATCAGGCCGGCCATCGCCTGCTCGACCGAGGCCGCCACTTCCTGCAGCTGCCGGGCCTTTTCGGCTTCGGCCTGCGAGTCCTTGCCGTCCTTCGCGCCTTCCCGCGCGGAGGCCGGATCCGGCTTGGCGAGGCCCTTGAGCGGCACCGGCAGCCCGGCCGGGATCGGGGCGTCGCCCGCGGACTGGCGCGTGGCGACCGGGCCGCGGTCCTCCACCCGCAGGGGCACGGGATTGCCCTGGGTGCCGTTGAAGGCCGCGTTCAGGGCGTCGGAGAGCACGCGGTACTTGCCCTCGTTCACCGACGAGATCGCGTACATCACCACGAAGAACGCCAGCAGCAGCGTGAGCAGGTCCGCATAGGGGATCGCCCAGGCCTCGTGGTTCTGGTGGTCCTCGTGGCGTCGCTGTCGGCGGTCCATCGCGGCGTCAGTTCATGAAGCCCTGCAGGCGCGCCTCGATGCGTCGAGGGTTGTCGCCCTGGGCGATGCCGATCAGCCCGACGATGGTCATCTCGTGCAGCTGCGAGCGCGCGAGGATGGCAACCTTCAGCTTGTTGGCGACCGGCAGGAAGAGCAGGTTCGCGAGACCGATGCCGTACACGGTCGCGGTGAAGGCGGCGGCGATGCCCTTGCCGAGCTTGGTCGGGTCCTCCAGGTTCTGCATGACCGCCATCAGCCCGAGCACGGCGCCGATGATGCCGAGCGTCGGCGAGTAGATGCCCATGCCCTCCCACACGCGGGCGGCCTGCAGGTCGGCGCCCTCGCGGGAGTGCAGCTCGACCTCCAGGATGTCGCGTATGGCCTCCGGCTCGCTGCCGTCGACCACGAGCTGCAGGCCCCGCTTGAGGAAATCGTCGCTCTCGCGCTCGACCATGGGTTCGAGCCCGAGCAGGCCCTGCTTGCGCGCCACCTGGCTCCACTCGACCATCTTGTCGACCAGCGACTGCGGCCCGAGCGCCGGCGGTCGGAACACCCAGCGCCCGATCGTCATGGCGCGGCGCATCACCGGCAGGGGGGTCTGCAGGAAGATCGCCGCCACCGTGCCGATCACCACGATCAGGAACGCGGCCACCGACACGAGCGCCTTGAGCCCGGCACCCTTCAGCACGGCGCCGCCGAGCACGGCGATCAGTGCGAGGGTCAGGCCGACGACGCTCAGGAGGTCCATGGCGCGGTGTCCTCACCCGCCGGTCATACGCCGAGCCCCGACAGCAGCGCGTCCACGTCCTGCTGGCCGCCCACGACGGCATCGCGGGTCACGCCCGGCACCGGCGGGCCGTAGCCCGAGTGCGCGTCGGCGCCGAAGGCGTCGTGCGGCTCGCCGGGCGGGTCCGCGGCGTCGCGGTGGTCGCCCGAGAGGCGCACGAGGTCGCGCAGCGCCTGCTCGACCTCGCCCACGAGGTGCATGACGCTGCGGATGATCTGCCCCGAGAGGTCCTGGTAGCCCTGCGCGAGCAGCACCTCGCTCAGGTTGGTGCGCACGGCCTCGCCGTCCTCGCGCGTGATCTCGAGGAAGCCGTCGAGGCGCCCGAGCAGCTCGCGGAAATCCTGGACCGCGATGTTGCGCCGGCGGAAGCTCGCCCAGAGCGGCGAGATGCCGGCCGCACCGTGCGCGATGCGCTCGGCCAGCGGGCAGGAGCGCTCGACGAGGTCGAGCGTGCGGTGCGCGGCCTCGTCGGTCATCCTGAGCACGTGCTCGAGCCGCGCGCGCGCGTCGGGCACGTCCTTCTCGGCGAGGTCGACCAGCCGCGAGTCGAGGCGGAAGCGCTCGAGCGCGGCGTTGAGGTCGCGGGTCAGGTTGCCGATCTCGACGAACAGGCTGCGCTCGCGCACCCTGAGCAATTCGTCGAGCTGGCGCTCGAACTCCTCCTCCGCGCCCTGTTCGTAGGCCGCGACCAGCGCCTGGAAGCGCGGACCATAGGTCTCGGTCATGCTCCTCACGGCGGCGTGCCCAGGCTGTCGAAGATCTTGTCGAGCTTCTCCTTCAGCGTGACGGCGGTGAAGGGCTTGATCACGTAGCCGTTCACGCCCGCCTGCGCCGCCCGCACGATCTGCTCGCGCTTGGCCTCGGCGGTGAGCATCAGCACCGGCAGCTTGGCGAGCTTCGTGTCGGAGCGCACCGCCTGCAGCAGGTCGATGCCCGGCATGCCCGGCATGTTCCAGTCGGTGATCAGGAAATCGTAGTGCCCCTCCTGCAGCATCGGCAGCGCGGTCTTGCCGTCGTCGGCCTCGGTGACGTGCTGGTAGCCGAGGTCGTGCAGCAGGTTCTTGACGATGCGCCGCATCGTCGAGAAGTCGTCGACGACGAGGAACTTGGTGGCCGCCCGGGTCATGCGTCGTCCTCCTGCTCGCGCCATTCGGCGAGCGTGCCGCGCAGCCGGTTGAGCGCCTGTCCGTGCAGCTGGCAGACGCGGGATTCAGTGACGTTGAGCACGGCGCCGATTTCCTTCAGGTTCAGTTCACGTTCGTAGTACAGCGACATCACGAGCTTCTCGCGCTCCGGCAGCCGGTCGATCGCGCCGATCAGCGCGTCGCGCATCGCGTCGTCGGTCACGTCCGCGAGCGGATCGAACGCCGGGTCGGCCGGCACTTCCACCGGCACGCCGTCCGGCGAGGCCATCTGCTCGAGCGACAGCAGCCGGCAGGAGGCCGCATCGCGCACGATGCGCTGGTACTCCTCCACGCCGACGCCCATGCGCTCGGCGACCGCGAAGTCGTCCGCCTCGCCGCCGAGCTCGTTCTCCACCTCGCGCAGCGCCTGCGCCGCGGCGCGGGCCTTGCGGTGCACGGAGCGCGGCGCCCAGTCGAGGCGGCGCAGCGCGTCGAGCATCGCCCCGCGGATGCGGATGCCGGCGTAGGTCTCGAACGTCGCGCCGCGGTCCGCCGTGTAGTGGGCCGCGGCTTCGAGCAGTCCGAGCATTCCCGCCTGCACCAGGTCCTCCACGTCCACCTGCGGCGGCAGGCGCCCGGCCAGGTGGAAGGCGATGCGTTTCACCAGCTCGGCGTGCCGGGCGACCAGCACGTCCGAGTCCGAGCGCGGTCGCGCCACCGCGTAGTTTCCGATGCGACTCACTGGACCACCTCCAGTCCAGCCGCGGGCCGGCGCACCAGTCGTTCGACGAAGAACTCGAGGTGCCCGCGCGGTCCCGCGGGTATGGGCCATGTATCGGTCAGCCGGGCGAGATTCTTGAACGCCAGGGAGGCCCGGCAGCCGGGATAAGCATCCAGTACGGGTCGTTGTTCACGGATTGCGCGACCGAGCATGTCGTCGTCCGGGATCTCCCCGACGAACTCCACGGCCGCCTCCAGGTAACGGTGCGTAACCCGCTGCAGGCGCTGGAAAACCGCCAGTGCCTCGCCCGTCGCCCGGGTCATGTTCACCAGCACCCGGAAGCGCTGGACGTTGTGCTCGCGGCTCAGGACCTTCATCAGGGCATATGCATCCGTAATGGAGGCAGGTTCGTCGCGGATCACCAGCAGCACGTGCTGCGCCGCCTGGCTGAAGCGCAGTACGCCGTCGGCGATGCCGGCGCTGGTGTCGATGATCAGGGTGTCGATCTCGGAGCCGAGGCTGCTGAACGCCCGCACCAGCCCGACGTGCTCGGCCGGGCTGAGGTTCGCCATGCGGGCGACGCCCGAGGCGCCGGGCGCGACCCGGATGCCGTTCGGGGCCTGCACGATGACTTCCTGCAGCGTGCGCTCGCCGGAGAGCACGTGCGCCAGCGTGTAGCGCGGCGAGATGCCCATCAGGACGTCGCAGTTGGCGAGCCCGAGATCGCCGTCGAACAGCAGCACGCGCCGGCCGGCCTGCGCGAGCGCGCTCGCGAGGTTGACCGAGACGGTGGTCTTGCCGACCCCGCCCTTGCCGCCGCTCACGGCGATGACGCGCACCGGTTCGGAGTGCCGCAGCGTCGCCTCGGCGACACGCTGGACGGTGGAATCACGCTGCAGCATGGATCAGTCCTCCGAAGCGGCGGGCGAGCAGGTCCTCGTCCGCGCACGCGCCCGACTTGCGGGCCAGGGTGGCGGCATGCGCGACGAGCTGGTGCGCGCGTGCCGGCTGGATGTCCTGTGGGATGCGCGGGCCCTGGCAGACCCACGAGACGGGCAGCCGCGTCGTGGCGAGCGCGGACAGCGCGCCGCCGAGGGTCGCGGCCTCGTCGACCTTGGTGAGGATGCAGTGCGCCGGGCGCAGGGCCGCGAAACCCGCGAGGGCCGCGTCGAGCGCGCCGCCCTGCGTGCTCGCCGACAGCACGAGCGCGATCTCCGCGTGGCGCAGCGTGGCGAGTGCGCCGAGCTCCTGCGGCACGCGCTGCGCGCGCGGATTCACGCCGGCCGTGTCGACGAGGACCAGCCGGCGGTCGCCGATGCGCTCGAGCGTCGGCGCCAGGGCGTCGGGGCCCTCGACCGCGAAGGTCTGCACGCCGAGCACCCGGCCGAGCGCCTGCAGCTGCTCCTGCGCCCCGAAGCGGTCGCGGTCCGTGGTCACGAGCGCGATCTCGCGCGGCCCCCGGTCGAGCACCCAGCGGGTCGCGAACTTGGCCAGCGTGACGGTCTTGCCCACGCCGTTCGGCCCGACCAGTGCGAGCACGCCGCCGTCCTCGAGCGCCGGGCTGGTGGTCGTGGCGATGCGACGCGCGAGGTGCGCGAGCGGCAGGCGCGAGGCGCGCTCGTCGTCGATGCGCTCCGGCAGCTCCTCGACCACCCCGAGCGCGATGTCGCGCGCGATGCCGATCGCCGTCAGGTCGGCGAGGATGCGCGCGCGCACCGGCTCGCGCCGCGTGAAGTCGTTCCAGGCGAGCGCGGCGACCTGGGTCTCGAGCAGCGAGCGCAGGCTGCGGATCTCCTCGCCCAGCTGCGGCGCGGCGTCGAACGAACCGAGCCGGGCCGGCTCGGTGCCGTAGCCGTCGCGTGCGACCCGCAGCTCGTTCGCGAAGTCCGGCGTGCCGGGCTCGGCGGGCGCGACCGGCGCGACCCGCGGGGCGGGCGCCGGGGCGGGCGCCGGCGCGGGCTCCGACGCCGGCGGCGCCTCGAGCGGCGCGCTGAAGTCGAAGTCGACGGCCGCACAGACCACGACGCCTTCCGCCGTTCGCTGCGTCGAGAGGATCACCGCGTCTTCGCCCAGCTCCGCGCGGATGCGCGCGAGGGCCTGGCGGGTGTCACGGGCATGGTAGCGCTGCATTTTCATCGCTCGGACTCCGGGGTTCCGGGCTGCTCAGGGGTGTTCATCAACGTCCCACCGCGGCCACGAGCCGCACGCGTCGGTTGTCGGGGATCTCGTTCCAGGCGAGCACGTGCAGGCCAGGCACGCTGGCGCGCGTGAAGCGCGCGAGGGCGGCCCGCAGCTGCGGCGCGACCAGCAGGACGGCGGGCTGGCCCGAGGTCTCCTGGCGGTGCGTGGTCTCGGCGAGCCGCCCCTGCAGGCGCTCGGCGAGGCCCGGCTCGAGCGCGGGCTGGGCGGCGCCGGTGGCCACGGTGTTCTGCAGCAACTGCTCGAGGTCCGGCTCGAGCGTGATCACGGGCAGCTCGGACGCGGAGCCGGCGATGTCCTGCACGATCTGCCGGCCGAGCGCGACGCGCACCTGCGCGACCAGCACCGCCGGGTCCTGCGTGCGCGGCGCGTGCTCGGCGAGCGTCTCGACGATCGCGCGCAGGTTGCGCAGCGGCACGCGCTCGGCGAGCAGCAGCTGCAGCACCCGCACGACCGCGCCGAGCGGCAGCACCTTCGGCACCAGGTCCTCGACCAGGCGCGGCGCGGTCTTCGCGAGCCCCGCCAGCATCTGCTGCGCCTCCTCGTGGCCGAGCAGCTCGTGGGCGTGGGTCTGCAGCAGCTGGCTGAGGTGCGTGGCGACCACCGTGCTCGCGTCGACCACGGTGTAGCCGAGCGTCTGCGCCTGGTCGCGCAGGCTCGGTTCCACCCACACCGCTTCCATGCCGAACGCCGGGTCGCGCGTCTCGAGGCCCTGCACCTTGCCGAACACGCGGCCCGGATTGATGGCCAGCTCGCGGTCGGGGTACGCGAAGCCCTCGCCCACCGTCACGCCGCCGAGGCTGATGCGGTAGTCGTTCGGGCCGAGCTCGAGGTTGTCGCGGATGTGCACGGACTGCACGAGGAAGCCGAGGTCCTGCGAAAGCTTGCGGCGCGCACCCTTGATGCGCGCCAGCAGTTCGCCGCCCTGGCCCTTGTCGACCAGGGGCACGAGCCGGTAGCCGACCTCGAGCCCGATCAGGTCGACCGGCTGCACGTCGTCCCAGGACAGCTCGCGCGACTCGGGGGGCGGCAGCGCGGCCGGTTCGGCCGCCGGCGCGGCCGGTTCCGGCGCCACTTCGGCCCGCTGCGAGACGAGGTACGCACCGGCACCGCAGATCGCGGCCATCGCCAGGAAGGCGACGTTCGGCATGCCGGGGATCACGCCGAGCAGGCCGAGCAGGCCGGCGGCCACGCCGAGCGCCTTGGGGTTGCCGGTCAGCTGCGAGACCAGCTCGCCGCCCATGTCCTGCGCCCGCGACATGCGGGTCACGATGATGGCCTGGGCGGTGGACAGCAGCAGCGCGGGGACCTGCGCCACGAGTCCGTCGCCGATGGTGAGCAGGGTGTAGACGCGCGCCGCTTCGCCGAACGCGAGATCGTGGCTCATGGTGCCGATCGCGAGTCCGCCGAGGATGTTGACCAGAAGGATCATGATGCCGGCCGTCGCGTCGCCGCGGACGAACTTGCTGGCGCCGTCCATCGAGCCGTAGAAGTCGGACTCGGCGCGCACCTCGGCGCGGCGCTGGCGAGCCTCTTCCTGGGTGATGAGGCCGGCGCCGAGGTCCGCGTCGATGGCCATCTGCTTGCCCGGCATGGAGTCGAGGGTGAAGCGCGCGCTCACCTCGGAGATGCGGCCGGCGCCCTTGGTGACGACGATGAAGTTGATGATCGTCAGGATGGCGAACACGACGATGCCGACGGCGTAGTTGCCGCCGACCACGAACTCGCCGAAGGACTCGATCACGTGGCCGGCGGCGCCCGTGCCCGTGTGCCCGTGCAGCAGCACCACGCGGGTGGAGGCGACGTTGAGGGCGAGGCGCAGCAGGGTCGCGAGCAGCAGGACGATCGGGAACGCGCCGAAGTCGAGCGGCCGGGCGACGTACACGACGGCCATCACGACCACCACGGACAGCGCGATGTTGAACGTGAACAGGGCGTCGAGGGCGATCGGCGGCAGCGGGATGACCATCATCGAGAGGATGGCCAGCAGCAGCAGGGGGGCCCCGAGGCCGTTGCGCATCAGGCGGCGAAAGTCGAGTTGCTGCATGAATTCGCTCATCACGGTGCTCTGGAGCAAGAACCGTGCCGTCGTCCGGTGACGGGATTCCGTCGGCCCGCCGCGGGTTTTGGGCCGCGGCCGGCGTCGATTTGGACCCGGACTGAACGATTCGCGCCTGCTGCGGTGCGGAGCGGGAGTGGATTACGTCGCATGGCGGGCTGACGGTGGGGCGCCACGTCGTATGGCCCTGACGGCGGGGTGCCACGTCGCATGGCGGCGCGCCCCATCGCGGAGGGGCCGGGCAGACACGCCGTGAATCCGTCCCTGGAGGCTCGCACTCGCCATCCATGGCTCGTGACGGTCTGCCCGACCCCTCCGCGAGGGACGCCCAGCCGCCACGCGACGGTTCGGCGCCTTGCGGCGCCTCCGACGGTCGCCGAGCAGCCGCGCCGTCAGGCGGCCGCTGCTTCGTTGACGCTGCGCCGACCGCCGACCGGCCGGCTCCGCCTTCGGGCGGGTTTCCGGAAGGCCGTCACGAGCCATGGATGGCGAGTGCGAGCCTACATGGACGTACTTGCGGCGTGCCTTCCGGGAACCCGCCCGAAGGCAGAGCCTGGCCGTGCGATGCCCTTCGCATCCTCCGGTTCGGGAACTGCGATTCGCCAGGTCAGTGCAGCAGCGTGATGGTCGGCAGCGGCGGCGGGGTGGTTCCGGCGACGCGCGAGGCCCGCAGCTGGTAGACGTAGGCGAGCACCTGGGCGACCGCCGTGTACAGCTGCGCCGGGATCGCGTCGCCGAGGTCGCACTGCTTGTGCAGCGCGCGGGCCAGCGGCGGCGCCTCGAGGATCGGCACCCCGCTCTCCCGGGCGATCTCGCGGATGCGCCCCGCGACCAGGTCCATGCCCTTCGCGACCACGACCGGCGCGCGCATGCGCTTGTCGTCGTAGCGCAGCGCCACCGCGTAGTGCGTCGGGTTCGTGACGACCACGTCCGCCTTCGGCACCTCCTGCATCATGCGACGCCGGGCGATCGCCTGCTGGCGGCTGCGGATGTGGCCCTTGATCTCCGGGTTGCCCTCCGTCTCCTTGTTCTCCTGGCGGACCTCTTCCTTGGTCATGCGCAGCGAGCGGTGGTACTGCCAGAGCGCGAGCGGCACGTCGACCGCGGCGATCAGCACCATCGAACCCGCGAGCGCGATCAGCGCGCCGCCGGCCAGCCGCAGCGAGTCGCCGATCGCGAGGTTGAGCGGCTCCCGGCCCAGGCGCATGAGGTCGTCCGCCTGGGACCAGAGGACCAGGCAGGCCGCGACCGCCACGACCCCGAAGCGCGCGAAGGACTTGCCGACCTCGAGCGTGCCCTGCAGCGAGAACACGCGGCCCAGGCCCGCGATCGGGTCCAGGCGCTCCCACTTCGGCGCCAGCGCCTCCGAGCTGAAGTTCCAGCCGCCGATCGCGAGCGGCGCGAGCAGCGCCGCCGCCAGCAGCACGCCGAACAGCGGCGCGCAGGCGATCAGCGCGTCGAGCGCCGCGTCTCCCATCGCCGCCGTCATCTGGCCTTCGTCCATCGCCTGCGTGCGGCTGAAGCGCAGCGAGCGGCGCATCAGCTCGGCGAGCTGGCCGCCCATGAGCGAACCGAGCGAGTACAGCCCCGCGCCGCCCGCCAGCAGCACGGCCGCCGAGGACAGGTCGCGCGAGCGCGGCACCTGGCCGCGGCGGCGCGCCTCTTCGAGACGCTTCGGTGTCGCGCTCTCGGTGCGTTGCTCGAAGTCCTGGTCGTTGTCGGCCATGGCTCAGTCCGCCGCGCCGAGGCCGGACAGCAGTGCGAAGGCCTGCCCGATCATCTGCACGAACGTGGACTGGACCGTCGGCAGGCTCAGCCAGACGATGACGAGCCCGAAGCCCAGGGTGAGCGGGAAGCCGACCGCGAACAGGTTGAGCGTGGGCGCGGCGCGGCTCATGACGCCGACCGCGAGGTTCGCGACCAGCATCGCCGTCATGCCCGGCAGGGCCACCGCCAGCGCGCCGGCGAACAGCTGCGTGCCCCAGCCTGCGACCGCGTACCACATCGAGTCCGGCGGCGCGGTGCCGACCGGCAGCGTGCGGAACCCGTCCGCCAGCGTCTGCACCAGCAGCAGGTGGCCGTCGAGCGCGAGGAAGGTGAGCGTCACCACGATCATGTAGAACTGGCCGAGCACCGGCGTGCCCGTGCCGCGCAGCGGATCGACGTTGAAGGCGAAGCTGAGGCCCATGCCGTTCGCGAGCAGCTGCCCGCCCATCGCCAGCGCGTCGAACGCGACCTGCAGCACGAAGCCGCTCGCGACGCCGATCAGCACCTGGTGCAGCGCGACCAGCAGGCCGGGCAGCGACAGCGGTTCGAGCCCGGCGGGCGGCGGCGGCAGCAACGGCGCCACCAGCAGGGTGATGGCGCCGGCCAGCACGATGCGCAGCCGGGGCGGCACGAAGGGCGCGCCGAAGATCGGCACCACCATCAGGCAGGCGCCGATGCGGAAGAACGGCCACAGGTAGGCCGCGAGCCACGCCTCGAGCTGCCCGCCGGTGACGTGGATCACCGGATCACCCGATCAGCGAGGGGATGCTCATGAACAGCTCGCGCGTGTAGCTGACGATCAGCTTGAGCATCCACGGGCCCGCCACGACGACGGCGGCCGCCATGCCGAGCAGCTTCGGAATGAAGGAGAGCGTCATCTCGTTGATCTGCGTGGCCGCCTGGAACACGCCGACCAGCAGGCCGACCAGCAGCGCGGTGACCAGCAGCGGCGCGGACAGCAGCAGCGTGATCTCGAGCGCGCGCTGCGCGACGGTCATGACGGTCTCGGGGGTCATGTGTAGAAACTCGCGGCGAGGGAGCCCATCACCAGCGTCCAGCCATCGACCAGCACGAACAGCATGATCTTGAACGGCAGAGAGATGAGCACCGGGGAGAGCATCATCATGCCCATCGACATCAGCACGCTGGCCACGACCAGGTCGATGATCACGAACGGGATGAACAGCAGGAAGCCGATCTGGAACGCGGTCTTCAGCTCGCTGGTGACGAACGAGGGCACCAGCACCGTGAGCGGCACGTCCTCCGGGCGGTCGTAGCCCGTGCCGCCGGCGATGGCGACGAACGCGGCGATGTCCTTCTCGCGCGTCTGCTCCAGCATGAACGTCTTGAGCGGCGCCACGCCGCGCTCGAGCGCGGTCGAGGTGTCGATGGTCCCGGCGGAGTACGGCGCGACCGCGTCCACCCGGATCTTCTCGACCACCGGCGACATCACGAACAGCGTGAGGAACAGCGCCAGCCCGATCAGCACCTGGTTCGGCGGCGCCTGCCCGGCGCCGATCGCCTGGCGCAGGATCGCGAGTACGATCACGATGCGCGTGAACGCGGTCATCATCAGCAGGATCGCCGGCAGGAACGTGATCGCCGTCATCAGGGCGAGCAGCTGCAGCGTCAGCGTGTAGGTCTGGCCGCCGCCCGCGGCGGTCTCGATGGTCACGGCCGGCAGCCCCGGCGCCGCCCAGGCCAGCATCGGCGCCGCGGCGAGCGCGAGCGCCGGCAGGACGCGACGCAGCGGGCCGGTCACGGGTTGCGCTCCGTGCGCACGGGCCCGCGCAGGGTGTGCAGCGCGCGCACGCTGCCGGAGGCGACGCCGACCAGCACGCGCTCCTCGCCGACCTGCAGCAGCACCACGCGCTCGCGCGGCCCGACCGCCTGTTCGGCGACCACCGAGATCGCGCCCGCTTCGCCGCGGGCGTGGCCGGGACGCAGCCGGCGCAGCAGCCAGGCCGCGGCGAAGACCGCGGCGAGCACCAGCACCAGCGACAGCGTCACCTGGGCGAGGCCGCCGGCCGGGCCCGGCACGCTGGGCGCGGACGACGGAGCGGCGAACTTGTGGGCGGGCGCGGCCGGGGCCTCGGCGAACGCGGGCGCCGCGACGAGCAGCGCGGCGAGCGCGCTGGCGGCGGTGCTGCGGACCCGGGCGCGGAAGCGGGACATGGCGGCCTCAGCGCAGCTTGCGGATGCGCTCGGCCGGGCTGATGACGTCGGTCAGCCGCAGTCCGAACTTCTCGTTGACCACGACGACTTCGCCGTGCGCGACCAGTGTGCCGTTGACGTACACGTCGAGCGGTTCGCCGGCGGCACGGTCGAGCTCGACGACCGAGCCCTGGTTGAGCTGCATCAGGTTGCGGATGCTCATCCGCGTGCGGCCGACCTCCATGGAGAGGCTGACGTGCACGTCGAGCAGCATCTCGAGGTTGACGTCGCGCGGCGAGACGGGCTGCGCGTCGCTGTGGAGTTCGCCGACCGGGAGGGCGTCGACCATCGTCGGTTCGGGCATCTGGGCGCTCATGGGTTCTTCACCATCAGGTTGTCGAGGTAGGTGACCTGGCTGCGGCGGACGATCTCGTCGATCTTCACCGCGTGGCGGCCGCGCGAGCGGCCGCAGGTGCCACGGAACAGCGGAACGTCGTTGGCGAGCAGCGTGACCTTGCCCTCGAAGTCGCAGGGCAGGATGTCGCCGGGCTTCATGTCGAGGAGCTGGCTGAGCGTGATGTGCGACTGGCCGAGCAGCGTCGAGAGGTCGACCTCGGCGTCCTCGATCTCGCGGTGCAGGGACTGCACCCAGCGCTCGTCCTTCTCGGAGCGGTCGCTCTTGACGCGCGTGCTCAGCAGGTCGCGGATCGGCTCGATCGAGGTGAAGGGCATGGTCACGTGCAGGTCGCCGCCGCCGCCGTCGAGCTCGATGTGGAAGCGCGTGACCACCACCACCTCGGACGGGCCGACGATGTTGGCGAAGTGCGGGTTGATCTCGCGGCTGACGAACTCCGGCTCGATCGCCAGCACCGGCAGCCAGGCCTCGCGCAGGTCGCCGAAGGCCTGCGTCATCAGGTTGCTGATGATGCGCGTCTCGGTCGGCGTGAAGTCGCGGCCCTCGATCTTGGCGAAGCGGCCGTTGCCGCCGAAGAAGTTGTCGACGACCGCGAAGACGAGCTTCGGGTCGAAGATCATCAGGCTGGTGCCGCGCAGCGGGTTCAGCCGGACGAGGTTGAGGCTGGTGGGTACGTGCAGCGAGTGCACGTACTCGAGGAACTTGTGCGTCTCGACCGGCGCGACCGTCAGCTCGGGCGTGCGCCGCAGCATGTTGAACAGGCTGATGCGGAACAGGCGCGCGAAGCGCTCGTTGATCATCTCGAGCGTCGGCATCCGGCCGCGCGAAACGTGGGCCTGGTTGGCGAAGTCGTAGGCCTTCACCCCGCCCGGCGCGGGCGGCGGCGTGGTGTCCACGGCTCCGGAGTCGACGCCGTGCAGCAGCGCGTCGATCTCGTCCTGGCTCAGGATGTCCTGGGCGGTCATCGGCAGGCCCTCACTGCATCACGAAGCTCGTGAAGAACAGGTCCTTGACGTCGTCCGGCTTGCCGCCCGCCTCGGTCACGACCTTGCGCACGGCGGCGAGCGCGGCGACGCGCAGCGTCTCCTTGCCGGCCGTCGTCGAGAGGGCCTCGTAGGACTGGCCGGAGAACAGCATGAGCAGCGCGTTGCGGATCACCGGGTCGTGCTTCTTGAGCAGTTCGGCCGTCACGGGGTCCTCGGTCATCGCCTGCACCGTCACCTGCAGGAAGCGCACCGCGTCGTTCGAGGCGAAATTGACGACGAACGGCGGGTCGAGCGGCACGAAGATCGGCTCGACGTGCGCGGGCTTGGCCGGCTCGGCCTTGGCGTCGTCGTGGCCCTGCATGAAGTACAGGGCGGCCCCGCCGCCCGCGATCGCGAGCACGGCGACCGCGGCGATGATGATGAGCAGTTTCTTCTTGCCGGCCGGCTTCGGTTCGCTCGCCGGCAGGTCGGTCGCAGCAGGGGCTTGGGTTGCCATCGTCGGGGCCTCGCGCCGCAATCAGGCGGCCATGCCCGGATGAAGCAATCCCCGTGCCAACTGTGGCGACGGAGATTTGGCGCGTCAGGCGTAGGCGTCGACGAGTCCCACGCGCACCAGGCGGTCGACGGCCGGGACCTCGACGACGGCGCCGTCGCTCGCCGGGCCCGCGAACCCGCCCGCGTGGCCGGGCGTCCCCGCACGGCCGGACATGTCCTGGCGGACGCCGGTGTCGCCGAGCGTCAGCCCGGCGCCGGCGAACATCTCCCGCAGGCGCGGGATGGCGTCGGTGAGGGCGGCGCGCGTATCGGCGTGGGCCGCACCGAACCAGACGTTCGCCTTGTCGCCACTGAGATCGATTCGCACTTCGACCGGGCCGAGGTGCTCGGGGGACAGCTTCAGCGTCGCCGACGGGAGGCCGCGCTCGACCAGCAGGCGCACCTCGTGGCCGACGCTCTCGGCCCAGCGCGGGTGCCCGACCGGTACCTCGATGCGGCGGACGACCAGGGTCTCGCGCCCGTCGGCGCCGGCTTCCACCCGGGGCGCGGGGGCCGCGATCGCGCCCGGCGCCTCGCTGCCGTCGGCGCTGGCGTCGGCATCGAGCATCGGATCGTCGGGCGACACGAGCCGGGCGGCCTCGTTCGCCGCGGGCAGGGCGGGCACGCGGCCGTCGAGGACCGGCGCGAGCGCCTGCAGCGGATCCGACGCGGACTCGCCCGGGGCACCGGTCGCCGTGCCCGCGGGCGGCAGCGGGCCGGCCGGCATCGGCAGCGGCACGCCCAGCGGCCAGGCCGCGAGTGCGGGATCCACCGGGGCATCGTCG
>JBPOHK010000055.1:0-12477 GCA_052035645.1 Pseudomonadota bacterium | reverse complement strand
CCTGGGTTTCGAGCTGCGCCTTGGCGGGGCGGCTGGGTCCGCCCCTGGCCGCCCACAAAACCCCCCCCACGGCCACCGCGGCCGTGCCCTCCCCCACGTCCGGCATGAAATTCTCGAGCGTCGCGACGATCTTGTACGGCGCGTGCGTCATCGCTGCCTCCGGGACGGCCGGCCCCGCCGCGTCCGGCGTTGCGCCGAACATACACGACTGCCGGCGAGCCGAGTTTTCACTATACTCGCGCGCCGAATTTTCCTTATCCCCCCCAGAGCGCGTCAAGGAGACGATGCCATGCAGCTGAAATCCACCCTCATCGCCACCGCCCTGCTGCTCGCCGCTGCCACACCGGCCCACGCCGACTGGACCGGCAAGGGCAACGTGGGCGCGTCGGTCGCCACCGGCAACAGCGAGAACCAGGCCGCGAGCGCCGCGCTCGAACTGAAGAACACCTCGGGCCAGTGGACGCACACCTTCGGGCTCGCCGGCAATTACGGCAACGACGGCGACGTCACCACCGCCCAGCGCTGGGAAGCCCGCGGCCAGACCCAGTACGACTTCACCAAGAAGGCCTACTGGTTCGGCGCCGCCCGCTACGAGGACGACCGCTTCAGCACCTACGACTTCCAGTCCTCGCTGTCGGCCGGTCTCGGCTACAAGATCATCGACACCGACAAGACCAAGTTCTGGGTGCAGGGTGGCGTGGGTTACCGCTACGCCGAGGAGGCCTTCACCGGCGACACGGTCGACGGCGTCATCTTCCGCGGCGACCTCGGCCTCGATCACCAGCTGACCGCGTCCACGAAGGTGGTCGAGCGCTTCCTGGTGGAAGCCGGGTCGGACAACACGTTCCTGCAGAACGACCTCGGCCTCGAGGTGTCCATGACCGGCACGCTGGCGCTGCGCGTGGGCTTCCAGGTCCGGTACAACACCGACGTGCTGCCGGGCACCGAGAAGACCGACACCCTGACGACGCTCGGCCTGCAGTACGAGACCAAGTAATCCCGCACTGCGGCAACGGACCCGGGGTCGCCCCCGGGTCCGGGTTTGTCGCTAGAATCCGCGCTTTCCACCCTGGAGCACGGGTTCATGCCGGCAGCCTCGGGCGAAGGTTCGTTCCCGGACAGCCTCTTCGCCGACCCAGACGACTGCATCGCCCCGGGCGGGCGCGCCATCGACGCCGGGTACCTCGGCGGCAGGGGGCGCATGTTCCGGCGCGATGCCGACGGGCGCGGACCGACGATCGACACCTCGGCCGCGGGGGGCAGCGCGTCGTCGCTCGCGATGCAATGAACCTGAGCGTCCTCGACATCTTCAAGGTAGGCGTCGGCCCGTCGAGTTCGCACACCATGGGGCCGATGAACGCGGCGGCCGCGTTCGTCGAGGACCTCGCGCAGCGGGGGCTGCTCGCGCGCACGGCCAAGGTCGTGGCTCAGGTCTACGGTTCGCTCGCGCTGACCGGGCTCGGCCACTGCACCGATCGCGCCGTCCTGCTCGGCCTCGAGGGCAACCGGCCCGACAGCATCGATCCCGCAGGCATGGAGCCTGCGCTCGAGCGTATCCGCGGCCAGGGCCGGCTCCGGCTCGGCGGCACGCACGAGATCGCGTTCGACGAGCCGATGGACCTGCTGCTGCACCGCGACCAGTTGCTGCCGCTGCACCCGAACGGCCTGCGCTTCAGCGCACTCGATGCGGCCGGGACGGTGCTGCACCAGGACGAGATCTACTCGACCGGCGGCGGGTTCATCGTTCGCGCGGCGGAGTTCGGCCGCGAACCGACCGGCGCGGGCGCCGTGCAGGTGAAGCACCCGTTCGCGTCGGCCGGCGAACTGCTGAAGGCGGCGAAGGACGCCGGCCTGGACCTTCACGAGCTGATGCTGCAGAACGAGCGCAGCTTCCGTCCGGACGCCGAGACGCGCGCCGCGCTGCTGCGGATCTGGTCGGTCATGAGCGACTGCATCGAGCGCGGCTTCGCGGGCTCGGGCGTGCTGCCGGGCGTGCTGAAAGTGCGCCGGCGGGCATCGCGCCTGCGACGCGTGCTCGGCGAATCGGCCGAGCAGCGGCCGCTGGACGCCATGGACTGGGTCAACGCCTTCGCGCTCGCCGTCAACGAGGAGAACGCGGCAGGCGGCAAGGTCGTCACCGCGCCCACCAACGGGGCGGCCGGCATCGTGCCGGCGGTGATCGCCTATTACCGCCGCTTCGAGCCCGGCGCGGGCGACGAGGGCGTGATCCGCTTCCTGCTGGTCGCCGGGGCGATCGGCATGCTCTACAAGCGCAACGCGTCGATCTCCGGCGCCGAGATGGGTTGCCAGGGTGAGGTCGGCGTCGCGTGCTCGATGGCCGCGGCGGGTCTCGTCGCGGCGCTCAACGGCACCAACGAGCAGATCGAGAACGCGGCCGAGATCGGCATGGAGCACAACCTCGGCCTCACCTGCGACCCGATCGCCGGGCTGGTCCAGATCCCCTGCATCGAGCGCAACGCGATGGGCGCGGTCAAGGCGATCAACGCCTCGCGCCTGTCGATGCGCGGGGACGGCAGCCACAAGGTGTCGCTCGACCAGGTCATCGCGACCATGCGCCAGACCGGCCGGGACATGTCGTCGATCTACAAGGAAACCAGCCAGGGCGGCCTGGCGGTGAACGTGCCGGAGTGCTGAGCGCCGGAGGAAGACGATGAGCAGGACGTTCGAGGGCAAGGTGGTCGTGGTCACCGGTGCGTTCGGGGCGCTCGGGTCCGCGGTGGCGCGCCGGTTCGCCGCCGACGGCGGGCGCTTGGCGATGGTCGACGTCGCGCCGCAGCCGACCGCGGAACTGGCGCAGGAGTTCGGTCAGCAGCATCTCCTGCTCGGCGGCGTGGACCTCGGGGACTTCGAGGCGACGCGCAAGGCGATGGCGGCCATCGCGATGCGCTTCGGCGGCATCGACGTGCTGGTCAACGTCGCGGGGGGCTTCCGCTGGGAGAAGGTCGAGGACGGCGACATCGAGACCTGGGACCAGCTCTATTCGATGAACCTGCGCACCGCGGTCATCGCGAGCAAGGCGGCGCTGCCCGCGATCCTGGAGCGCGGCGGCGGGCGCATCGTGAACATCGGGGCCGGCGCGGCGGCGAAGGCCCGTGCCGGCATGGGCGCCTACACCGCGTCGAAGGCGGGGGTGCAGCGCCTGACGGAGGCGCTGTCGGAGGAACTGAAGGACCGCGGCATCACCGTGAACGCGATCCTGCCCGGCACGATCGACACGCCGCGCAACCGGCTCGACATGCCGGAGGCGGACTTCTCGCGCTGGGTGTCGCCGGCGGCCATCGCGGACGTCATCGCCTTCCTCGCGTCGGAGCCGGCCGCGGCGGTGACGGGAGCGGCCATCCCGGTGTTCGGCCGCGGCTGAGCGCGGTTCAGGCGAGGTTGCGCGGGTAGTCGAACTCGGCTTCCTGACCGGTGCCCCAGTCGAGCGCGCTCCAGTCCTCGAGCGCGAACACGGCCGTGAACACGGCGCAGGTCGGCATGTTGTCGATGCGCTCGCCCGCCGACAGGCGATTGGCGAACTCCGTGATGCCCGGGTTGTGTCCGAACACCATGACGTGTCCGGCCGTCCCGCCGAGCTCGTGCACCACCTCGAGCAGTTGCGCCGGCTCGGCGAGATACAGCCGCTCGTCCTGGCCGATGTGCTCGGCGGGCACCTTCAGTTCGCGCGCCATGATGCTGGCGGTCGTGAGCGCGCGCACCGCCGGGCTGGTGAGGATCAGGTCCGGCCTCAGCTTGCGCGAGCGCAGGCGTCGCGCCATCTCCGGCGCGTCCTGCTGGCCGCGCTTGTTGAGGACGCGGTCCCAGTCCTCCTGGCCGGGCAGGGACCAGTCGGACTTGGCGTGGCGCACCAGCGTGAGGCGACGCAGCCCGGCGTGGGCCTGGCGGCGCGCCACGAGGGTCTGCACCTTGCTCTTGCTCAGCTTGCCGAGACTCATGGGGCGGCGACCTCCACGATGCCGTCGTTCACCCGCGTCCGGTAACTGCGCACGGGCTCGTAGGCGGGCGGGGTGAGCGCCTTGCCGGTGCGCAGGCAGAAGCGGGCGCCGTGACGCGGGCAGACGACCTGGTGATCCTCGATCTGGCCGCCGGCGAGCCCGCCGCCGTCGTGCGTGCAGACGTCGTCGATGGCAAAGAACTCGCCGTCGATGTTGTAGACCGCGACGAAGGCGCCGTCGACTTCGACCGAGGCATAGTCACCGGGCGCGATGTCCGTCGCCGGTGCGACCGGCAGCCACTGGCTCACGGCGCGCAGCCTGCGACCACGCCCGGCCCGCCGGCAGGGCTCGGGACAGAACCGTTTCGCCGGGCCGTGCGCCGCATGGACGCGGCGCCCGGAGCCCCCAGGGGTGAGTCGCATGCGACGAACGCCGGCGCAGGGACGCGTCGGCCGGACCGCAGCGGAGCATGGATGCAGAGCGTCGCGGGGTTTACGGCGTCCCGGCGAAACGCGTTGTGTCGCGAGACCTGCCGGCGCGAGACCCGCCGTCTTCGCGGTCTGCGCGCCGTCACATCATCCCCGTCTGCAGGCGCGCGGCCTCGGACATCATCGACTGGTCCCAGGGCGGATCGAACACGAGTTCGACGTCCGCGCGCTTCACCGTCGGGATGATCTCGACCTTCTCCTTCACGTCCTGCACCAGCACGTCGCCCATGCCGCAACCGGGCGCCGTCAGCGTCATCTTGATGTCCAGCACGCGGCCGTCCGCCTCCTGCTTCACCGCGCACTCGTAGATCAGGCCAAGGTCCACGACGTTGATCGGGATCTCCGGGTCGTAGCAGCCCTTCATCTGCTGCCAGGCGAGGTTGCGGACGTCCTCGTCCGTCGCGTCGGGCGGCAGCTCCGGCCCTTCGTCCCGCTGCTTCCCGAGCGCATCGGCGTCCTTGCCCGCGATGCGAAAGAGGTTGCCCTCCACGTACACGGTGAAGCTGCCGCCGAGCGCCTGGGTGATGAACCCCTGCTGGCCCTCGCGCAGCTTCACGTTGACGCCCGCCGGGACGATGATCGCGTCCACGTCGCGCGTGAAGGTCACAGGTTCGTTGTCGGCTCGATACACGGCGTCACCCGATCCGGTCGGTTACTCGGTCTTCACCGGCTCGTCCTGCTGGTGCAGGGCGGCCTCCAGGGTGTGCCAGCACAGGCTGGCGCACTTCACCCGCGCCGGGAACTCGCGCACACCGGACAGCGCGCCGAGCTTGCCCAGCGTCGCGGCGTCGACGTCGGCGTCGTCGCGGGTCAGCAGGTCGTGCATGCGGCCGAACAGCTGCTCGGCCTCCGCCACGGAGCGTCCCTTGACGCTCTCGGTCAGCAGCGAGGCCGAGGCGACCGAGATCGCGCAGCCGCTGCCGTGGAAGGAGACGTCGGCGATGCGCTCGCCGTCGAGCTTCACGAAGACCGTCAGCCGGTCGCCGCACAGGGGGTTGTGGCCGTCGGCGCGCCGATCCGCGTCCGGCATCTCGCGGTAGTTCCGCGGATGGCGGTTGTGGTCCACGATGATGTCGCGGTAGAGGTCCTTGAGATCCATCAGCCGAGCATCTCCCTCGCGACCTGCAGTGCCGCGACGAGGCGGTCGATTTCGTCACGCGTGTTGTAGAAGGCGAACGAGGCGCGCGCCGTGGCGGGGACGCCGTAGTAGTCCATGACCGGCATGGCGCAGTGGTGGCCCGTGCGGATGGCCACCCCCTCGTGGTCGAGGATGGTGCCGAGGTCGTGCGGGTGCACGCCCTCGACCGTGAAGGAGGCGACCGCCGCTTTGTGCGCCGCCGTGCCGATCATGCGCAGGCCCGGCACGCCCGCGAGCTGGCGCGTCGCGTACTCGAGCAGGTCCTGTTCGGCCGCCGCGATGCGTTCGAGCCCCAGTCCGTCGAGGTAGTCCATGGCCGCCGCGAGGCCGACCGCCCCGGCGATGTGCGGAGTGCCCGCCTCGAACTTGTACGGCAGCTCGTTGTAGATCGTGCCCGTGAAGCTCACGGCGAGGATCATGTCGCCGCCGCCCTGCCAGGGCGGCATCTCGCGCAGCAGCGCCTCGCGGCCGTACAGCACGCCGATGCCCGTCGGCCCGCACATCTTGTGCCCGGAGAACGCGTAGAAGTCGCAGTCGAGGGCCTGCACGTCCACCGGCATGTGCGGCACGGCCTGGGCGCCGTCCAGGAGGACGGGAATGCCGCGCTGGCGGGCCGCGCGGATGTAGCGCTCCACCGGCACCACCGTACCGAGGGCGTTGGAGACGTGCGCGAGCGCCAGCAGGCGCGTGCGCGGTGACAGCAGCGAAGCGAACGCCGGCTCGTCGACCTCGCCGGCCGGCGTGATCGGGATCACCCTGAGCGAAGCGCCGGTCTGCTCGCACACCATCTGCCAGGGCACGATGTTCGCGTGGTGCTCGAGGTGCGAGATGAGGATCTCGTCGCCCGGGCCGAGCTGCGGGCGCGCGAAGCTCTGGGCCACGAGGTTGATCGCCTCGGTGGTGCCACGCACGAACACGATCTCGCGGGTCGAGCGCGCATTCAGGAAGCGGCGCGTGCGCTCCCGGGCGCCCTCGTAACGGTCGGTGGCGCGCTGGCTGAGCGTGTGCACGCCGCGGTGCACGTTCGCATGGTCCGTCTCGTAGTAGCCCGAGATCGCGTCGATGACCGCGCGCGGCCGCTGGCTTGAGGCCGCGTTGTCGAGGTAGGTGAGCGGGCGGCCCCGCACCGTCTGGTCGAGGATCGGGAAGTCGCGCCGGATCGCCGCGACGTCGAGCGGCACGCGGTCGCGCGGCACGGCGCTCATGGCTGCGTCTCCAGCAGGCCGGCCAGGCGCCGGTCGAGTTCCGCGTGCACCTGGGCCGCCAGCGGGGCGTGGTCGATGCGGGACAGCACGGCACCGGTGAAGGCCCGCGTCAGGGCGCTGCGGGCCTCGGCTTCGGACAGGCCGCGCGAGCGCAGGTAGAAGAGGGCGGTCGGGTCGAGCTGTCCGGTGGTCGCCCCGTGGCTGCACTGCACGTCGTCCGCGTAGATCTCGAGTTCCGGCTGCGTGTCGATCTCCGCGCCGGGCGTCAGCAGCAGGTTGCGGCTCGACTGCCGCGCGTTTGTCTTCTGCGCGCCCGGATGAACCACGGTCTTGCCGTTGAAGACGGCCCTGCCGCGCTGGGCTGCCACGCCGCGGTAGTCCTGCAGGCTGGTCGTTTCGACCGCCCGGTGGTCGACGCGCAGGTGACTGTCGAGGTGGCGCGTTCCGTCGGCGAGGAACAGTCCGGTCAGCTCCGCCGCCGCGCCGCGTCCCGCGAGCGAGACGTTGGCGTCGAGCCGCGAGAGGGAGCCACCGAGCTGCGCATCGCGGAACTGGAAACGGCCGCCGCCACCGACCGTGGCGTCCACGCGCTCGATGTGGAAGCTGCGCGCGCCCGCGCAGTGCAGGCGGTAGAGCGTCAGCTCGCCGCCGTCCGCCACCTCGGCATCGACGCAGGCCGCGACGAAATGCTCCGGCGCGTCCTCGCCCAGGTGGTGCAGAAGGACGCGCAGGCGCGCGCCGGCCGCCACGCGCAGCGCGAGGCGCGGGAAGGACATGGCGGCCCCCGTGGCGATCGCGACGACGTGCAGCGTCGCCTGCCCGCTCGAGCGTGCGTCGGCTTCGACCAGCAGCGGATCGGGGCTCATGGCGGCGTTCAGCGCGGCGAAGCGCTCGGTGCCGCCGCCCTGGGGCCAGTGCAGCACGGCCGCCGCCACCGCGTCGGCGTCGCGAGCCGCGCCGGGGGTGGTGACACGCACGCCTGCGGGCAGCGCGTCGAGCGAGGAGAGCTCGCCGCGCAGGCACCCGTTGACGAGCACCAGCCGGGCCTCGCCGAGCGAGGCGGGCAGGGCGACGACCGCCGTCTCGGCGTCGCGACGCAGGCTGGGAGCGAAGCGACGGCTCTCGAGGCGGCGCAGGCTGGTGTACTTCCACGCCTCCTCGCGCGGGCCCGGGAAGCCGAGCTCGGCGAAGCGGGCGAACGCCTGCGAGCGTCGCTCCGGCAGGCCGTTCAGCTCGGCCCGGACCGCCTCGAAGGCCGACCGGTACGCCTCGGTGGGGCCGGTGCGGACGGGCTCGCTCATGCGGCGCTCGCCTCCTGGCGCACCCAGTCGTAGCCACGCTGCTCCAGTTCGAGCGCGAGGGTCTTGTCACCGCTCTTGAGGATGCGGCCGTCGGAGAGCACGTGCACGAAATCCGGCTCGATGTAGTCGAGCAGGCGCTGGTAGTGGGTGACCAGCACGATGGCCCGCTCGGGCGAGCGCAGGCTGTTGACGCCGCCGGCCACGATGCGCAGCGCGTCGATGTCGAGGCCCGAATCGGTCTCGTCGAGCAGCGCGAGCCGCGGCTCGAGCAGCGCCATCTGCAGGATCTCGTTGCGCTTCTTCTCGCCGCCCGAGAACCCTTCGTTGACGCCGCGGTGCAGGAAGCCCTCGTCCATCTGCATGAGCTTCATCTTCTCGCGCACCAGCGCGAGGAAGTCGTAGGCGTCGAGTTCGGCGAGGCCGCGCTGCTTGCGCACGGCATTGAGCGCCGCCTTGAGCAGGTAGGCGTTGTTCACGCCGGGGATCTCGACCGGGTACTGGAACGCGAGGAAGACGCCTTCGCGCGCGCGCTCCTCGGGGGCGAGTTCGAGCAGGTTGCGGCCGAGGTAATCGACCGTCCCGCGGGTGACTTCGTAGCCCTCGCGGCCCGCGAGCACGCTGGCGAGCGTGCTCTTGCCGGAGCCGTGGGGGCCCATGATGGCGTGGACCTCGCCGGGCTTCACCTCGAGGTCGAGGCCCTTGAGGATCTTGCGGGCGCCGATCTGGGCGTGCAGGTCGCGAATGCTGAGCATGTTCGATGTCCGTTGCGGGTCAGCCGACCGAGCCTTCGAGGCTGACGGCGAGCAGGTTCTGGGCTTCCACGGCGAACTCCATCGGCAGTTCCTTGAACACCGCCTTGCAGAAGCCGTTGACGATCATGTTGACCGCGTCTTCCTCGGAGATGCCGCGGCTGCGGCAGTAGAAGAGCTGGTCGTCGGCGATCTTCGAGGTCGTGGCCTCGTGCTCGACGACGGCCGAGGGGTGCCGTATCTCCATGTACGGGAAGGTGTGTGCGCCGCAGCGCTCGCCCATCAGCAGGGAATCGCACTGCGTGTAGTTGCGCGCGCCTTCGGCCGACGGCAGCACCTTCACGAGGCCGCGGTAGGTATTCTGGCCGCGGCCGGCGGAGATGCCCTTCGAGACGATCGTGCTGCGCGTGTTGCGCCCGACGTGGATCATCTTGGTGCCGGTGTCGGCCTGCTGGCAGTGGTTGGCGAGCGCGACGGAGTAGAACTCGCCGACCGAGTTTTCGCCGGTGAGCACGCAGCTCGGGTACTTCCAGGTGATCGCCGAGCCGGTCTCGACCTGCGTCCAGCTGATGCGGGAGTTGGCGCCGCGGCACTCGCCGCGCTTGGTCACGAAGTTGTAGATGCCGCCGACGCCGTTCTCGTCGCCCGGGTACCAGTTCTGCACCGTGGAGTACTTGATGCTGGCGTCGGCCATCGCGACCAGTTCGACCACGGCGGCGTGCAGCTGGTTCTCGTCGCGCATCGGGGCGGTGCAACCCTCGAGGTAGCTCACGTGGCTGCCCTCGTCGGCGACGATCAGCGTGCGCTCGAACTGGCCGGTCTTGGCGGCGTTGATGCGGAAGTACGTCGACAGCTCCATCGGGCAGCGCACGCCCTTCGGCACGTAGACGAACGAGCCGTCGGTGAACACGGCGGAATTGAGCGTGGCGAAGAAGTTGTCGGTGTAGGGAACGACGCTGCCGAGGTACTGCTCGATCAGGGCCGGGTGGTTCAGCACGGCCTCGGAGAACGGGCAGAAGACCACGCCCGCCTGGGCGAGCTTCTCCTTGAACGTCGTGGCCACCGAGACGCTGTCGAAGACCGCGTCGACCGCGACCCCGGCCAGCCGGGCGCGCTCGTGCAGCGGCACGCCGAGCTTCTCGTAGGTCTGCAGCAGCTTCGGGTCGACCTCGGAGAGGCTCTTCGGGGCATCGGCCCGGGCCTTGGGCGCCGAGTAGTAGGAAATCGCCTGGTAGTCCATCGGCGCGATGCGCAGGTGGGCCCAGTCGGGTTCCCGCATGGTCTGCCAGTGTCGGAACGCCTTCAGGCGCCAGTCGAGCATGAACTGCGGCTCGCGCTTCTTGCGCGAGATGAAGGTGATCACGTCCTCGTCGACGCCGGGCGGGACCGTGTCCGACTCGATGTCCGTCACGAAGCCGTGGCGGTACTTCTGTGCGACGAGGGCGTCGAGATCCTGGGGCTTGGTCGACATGGGGCCCTCAGGCTCTGGGCGCGCCGCGGCCGGCGCCCGTGCGGACGGTTGAGGCGAGGTCCGGCCGCCACACGGCGACCGCTTCCTGGCCGGAGAGCTGGGCGAGCGTGATCTCGTCGAGCGAGCGGCGGATCGCGCCGTTGATGCGTTGCCACGCCCCGCCCGTGCGGCAGGTCGTTTCGAGGTCGCAGCTGCTGTGGTCGCCGCTGCACTCGGTGATCGCCACCGGGCCCTCGATCGCGTCGATGATGGCGGCGGCCGTGATGCGGCCGGCCGGGCGGGCGAGCTGGTAGCCGCCGCGGGTCCCGCGCTCGGACGTGACGATGCCGGCGCGGTGGAAGGACTTGAGCAGCTTGCTGACCGTCGGCACGCCGAGGCGGGTGCGCTCCGCCACCTCGCTCGCGGTGTGACGGCGCTCGGGCGCGGCCGCGAGGGCCGCGAGGATCACGGTGCCGTAATCGGTGAGCTTGCTGATGCGGAGCATGGTGGCGTCCTGGAATTGGGACCATTTTAGTCCTATAGGCCACGGCCTGCCAAGCTTCGCCCGGTCGGGGCCAGGCGCCTGAACCTGTTAGAATTTCGCCGGTCGAATCCGTTGCCAGGCAACGGTCCCGAGCTTCGGAGTCGCAGGATGTCCATGATCCGTCCGCATATTTCCGGCATGCGCCCGTGGGGAAGGGCCGCGCGACGGGGCATCCTGCCCGCCTGAGACCGAGAGCCCGTCCAACGTGAACATGCCTTACGCGCCCCTCGCCGGCGCCGCCCCGTCTGCCGATCCCGACCACGTCGCCGTCCTGCGCGGCGTGCACTACGCGGTCGACCAGAAGGCGGTGTTCCGCGGCCTCGACATCGCGATCGCGCGCGGCCGCGTCACGGCCATCATGGGGCCGAGCGGCACCGGCAAGACGACCCTCCTGCGCCTGATCACCGGCCAGCTGCACGCCTCGCAGGGCGAGGTGGCCGTCGACGGGCGCAACGTCGCGACGCTGCCGCGCGCGGAGCTGTATGCGCTGCGCCGGCGCATGGGGATGCTGTTCCAGAACGGCGCGCTGCTCACCGACCTCGACGTGTTCGAGAACGTCGCGTTCCCGCTGCGCGAGCACACGCGCCTGCCGGAGCGCCTGATCCGCACGCTGGTGCTGACGAAGCTGCACGCCGTCGGCCTGCGCGGGGCGGCCCGCCTGATGCCGCAGCAGCTCTCGGGCGGCATGGCGCGGCGCGTGGCGCTGGCGCGCGCCATCGTCATGGACCCGGACATCCTCATCTACGACGAGCCCTTCGCCGGCCTCGACCCGATCTCGATGGGCGTGGTGATGCGACTGATCCGCTCGCTCAACGATGCCCTCGGCATCAGCAGCATCGTCGTCACCCACGACGTGAGGGAGATCTCGCAGATCGCCGACGAGAGCTACATCCTCTCGGAAGGCCAGGTCGTGGCGAGCGGCAGCCCGGCCGAGCTGCGCGACCATCCCTCGCCGGTCGTGAAGCAGTTCATGGACGGCGCGGCCGACGGGCCGGTGCCGTTCCACTATCCCGCGCCGGACTACCGCGAGCAGCTCGTCGGCCGGGAGCGGCGCGCATGAGCGTGGTGCGCGAACTGCTCGGGAGCCTCGCCCATTCCCTCGAGCGGGTGGGCGCGCTGACGCGCTTCCTCGGCCGCCTGCTGCTGCTCGTGCCGGGCGGGCTGCTGCGCTTCCGACTGCTGGTGGAGCAGGTGTACAACGCCGGGGCTCGCTCGCTCGTCATCATCATGACCTGCGGCCTGTTCGTCGGCATGGTCATGGGCCTGCAGGGCTACGACCTGCTGGCCCGCATCGGCTCGGAGGACTCGCTCGGCGTCGGGGCGGCCCTCGCGCTGCTGCGCGAACTCGGCCCGGTGGTGACCGCGCTGCTGTTCGCGGGCCGGGCCGGTACCGCGCTCGCCTCGGAGATCGGCCTGATGCGCGCCACCGACCAGCTTTCGGCGATGGAGATCATGGCCGTCGACCCGATGCGCCGCGTGGTGCTGCCGCGCTTTCTCGGCGGCGTGATCGCCATGCCGCTGCTGACCGCGGTGTTCATCACCATCGGCATCTTCGGCGTGCAGCTCATCGGCGTGCAGTTCTTCCACGTCGACCAGGGGCAGTTCTGGTCGCAGATGCGCGGCGCGGTCGACTTCGACGACGTCCA
>JBPOHK010000012.1:0-2376 GCA_052035645.1 Pseudomonadota bacterium | reverse complement strand
GGAGATCGGCGACGTGCTGAAGCAGCGCTTCTCGGGCTGGCGGGCCGTGCTGCTCGCGGCGGACGCCTCGCCGTGGAAGTCGATCGGACTCAAGCCGCAGCGCAGCCTCGCGCTGATGAACGGCAGCATTCCGTGCCGTCTGCTCGAGTACGAACTGTACGCGGGCAGCCGGCGCACCAAGCCGTCCGGCGGCAGCGCCTAGCCGGCGGCGCCGTCAGCCCCTCAGCCAGCGCTCGAAGTCGGCGAGGCGAATGCCCGTCCCCTGCCCAGGTTCACAGGCCGGGGCCCAGCCTTCCCGAGTGTGCAGGCCGGGGCCGATGGCCAGCGCGCCCTCGATCGGCGCCGTTGCGAAGTAGACGCTGCGCGTGACGACCACGGGCACCCCGGCCCCGCGCGCGGCCGCGGTACCGTCCGGTGAATCCTCGATGGCGAGGGCCCGTCCCGGTTCGACGCCGAGTTGGCCGAGCGCACGCAGGTAGACCTCGGGATCCGGCTTCTTGCGCGCCACGTCCTCGCCGCACACGATCGCCGCGAACCCGGTGGACCACGCCGGGCCGAGCTGGGTGGACAGCAGCGCCGCGACGTTGGCGCGGCTGGTGGTGGTGGCGATGGCCATTGCCACCCCGGCGCTGCGGCACTCCTGCATCAGGGCGAGCACACCGTCCCGCAGGGGAACGCGGCCGGCCGCCACGATCTCGCCATAGATGCGGTTCTTGACCGGATGCAGTCGGGCCGCGAGGACCTCGCGTTCCGCCGGCGTCGGCGCATCCGGCAACTGCGCGAAGAAATGCAGCAGCCGCTCGCGCCCTCCCGCGACGCGCAACAATTGGCCGTACAGGCCGACGTCCCAGCGCCACGGCAGGCCGCACGCCTCAAAGGCGAGGTTGAACGCCACCCGGTGCGCATCCCGCTCGGTCTCGGCGAGGGTCCCGTCGACGTCCCAGAGCAGGGCCCGCGGGCGACTCATGGCGTTGACGCCGGTGCGGGGGATGGACTATTCATGCGCAGGGCCGGACCCCGGCCGGCAGACAAGGCAACCAGGATGGCCGTCGTCACGCTGCATGTGCTGTACCCGTTTCCCCTCGATACCGAGATGTTCGATCGCGATTACGCATCGCACCTGCGGCTGCTCCACGCGAAGATGCAGATTCCGGAACAGGTTCGGCCCTACAAGGTAACCCGATTCGCCGAAACGCCGCAGGGCCGGCCGGCGTTCTACCAGATGTTCTCCCTGCCGTTCCCCTCGGCCGAGGCGCTGCAGCTGGCCATGGGCTCACGGGAGATGCAGGAGGTCGCCGCGGACGCGGCGCGCATCTCGTCGGGTGGGCCGCCGGTGGTGCTGATCGGGACCAGCACCGACTGAGCGTCAGCCGCCGTCGAGGCCTTCCGGCCGCGACAGGTGACGGTGCACCTGCATGCGGTCGCCGCCGACGATGCGGGCCAGGCGGTCGCGAACGCGCTCGTCCGAGACCGTGGGCCGCGTGCGCCAGCGCAGGTAGTCGACCCAGGTCGGGCACTCGAACCGCTCGACCCAGCGGCCGCGGTCGTCGATGTCCTGGCAGATCGACCACGAACGCGCCCCGTCGCGGCGACGGATGCGCCCCACCTCGACGATGACCTGGGCGAACTCGGCGCAATCCGCCTCCTCGATGCGGTACTCGATGGTGACGAAGATCGGGCCCGAGGTCGGCTGCAGTTCGAGCGCCGGCGTCGGCAGGCGAGGCGCATTGCGCGGGTCGAGCGGACCGAGGCCCTCCGTGGCCACCGGCAGGCGGCGCTCGACCAGCAGCGAGAGCAGGGCGGCGAGCCCGGCGATCGTCAGGCTCTCGCCAACACCGGCGAACCCCGCCAGGTGTCCCCACAGCCAGCTGCCTAGCGCGATGCTCGCGAACACGGTCGTGTGGTAGGTCGCGAGCATGCGGCCGACCACCCAGCGCGGGGAGGACAACTGCACCGTCACGTTGAAATTGGCGAAGGAGAGTGCCCAGACCGCGCCGGCCGCGGCGAAGCAGGGCAGGGAGAGCGCGATCCAGCGGCTCTGGCCGATGCCGATCATCGACACGCAGGCGCCGATGGCGAGCGCGCGCAGCAGCCGGACGCTGGTGACCCGGCTGCGCAGCAGCGCCGTGGAGAGCGAGCCCGCCGCCGCGCCGACACCGAACGCAGCGAGCAGCAGGCCGTAGGTCGGGGCGCCGCCGCCCAGCAGGTCGCGCGCTACAACCGGGGCCAGCGCCTGCACCGCGGCAATAGGCACCGCATGCAGCACGCAGCGTCCGAGCACCTGCCAGATCTGCGGCGCGAGGCTGACGTAGCGCAGCCCGGAGGCGAGTGCCGTGCCGATCGTCTCCGGCGGCAGTTCGGCCCGCGGGCGGGACG
>JBPOHK010000066.1:0-33077 GCA_052035645.1 Pseudomonadota bacterium | reverse complement strand
CGGCGCGCTGGCGCTGCGGCCGGGCTCGGCGGCCGGGCTCGCGCGCGGGGCGGCCGCCCTGGCCGGCGGCGGGGCGGCTGTCCTCGGGGCCATGGTCCTCGGGACATGTCCTCCGGTCCAGGTCGGGTGGCTCGCGCGCGCGGCCGCGATGCGGAACGAACGCCGGGCGAACTCGACGTCCCGGCCCTTGAGCAGGTACCAGGACGAGATCGCGAGCACGAACATGGCGCCGGTGACGTAGCCCGCGCTGACCGTGTGGACGAACTTGGCCTGGGCGGTGGGATTGAACATGACCGCCCAGAAGTCGACGAGTTCCATGCGCATCGTCTGGAAGTTGAACTGCGCGCCGACCGGGTCCTGCATCCAGCCGTTCGCGATCAGGATCCACAGCGCCGAGAGATTGCTGCCGATCGCGAGCAGGATGGTCACCATCAGGTGCTGGACCTTCGAGAGACGGTCCCAGCCGAAGAAGAACAGGCCGATGAACGTCGACTCGAGGAAGAACGCCATCAGGCCCTCGACGGCCAGCGGCACGCCGAAGATGTCGCCGACGTAGTGCGAGTAGTAGGCCCAGTTCGTGCCGAACTGGAACTCCATGGTGATGCCGGTGGCCACGCCCATCGCGAAGTTGATGCCGAAGAGCTTGCCCCAGAACCGGGTCATGTCCTTGTAGACGACCTTGCCGGTCATCACGTAGACACTCTCCATGATCACGAGGATCCAGACCATGCCGAGCGTCAGCGGCACGAACAGGAAGTGGTAGAGCGCGGTCGCCGCGAACTGCAGCCGCGACAGGTCGACGAGGGAGTCGCTGATCATGGGTGGGTCTCCTCGACGGCGGTCCTGGCGGACTCGCCCGCCGGCAGCAGCGATCGCGCGACGTCGTCCGCGCCGGGCTCCGGAGGCGCCCCGCGCACGAAGCCCCACCACAGCAGGCCGAGCAGGCAGAACTTGACCGCCAGGACGACGGCGAGGTGGCGGGCGGTGGCATCGCGCAGGACGGCGGGCATGCACGGCCGAATGCAGGTTCCGTACCAGCCCGCCCGGCCGGGTGGAGATCGCAGCCCGCCCGGGCTTTCGGGCGCGTCGTGGCAGCGTCGGTTCATTGCGGCAACTCACGACTGCCAGTTTTGGCAGCGACTGGCAGCATACCAGCACCCCACGGGGAAGAGCGGGATGCCATGAGCCAGGACGCGCTGCCGGAACTGATTTCGTTCATCGAGTCGATGGAGGAGCCACGCATCCTGGTCGACCTCGACTTCCGCATCCTGGCCGCCAACCGGGCCTACCGCGACACTTATTCTCCGCGCGAGTCGGTCGTCGGGCGGCACTGCTACGAGGTGTCCCACCACTACGCGCGGCCCTGCGAGGAGTCCGGCGAGCAGTGCCCGCGCCGGGCCGTGCTGCGCTCGCGCAGCCGGTAATGCGTCCTGCACGTGCACCACACGCCGCGGGGCGAGGAACACGTGCAGGTGGACCTGAACCCCGTGCGCGACGCGGGCGGCGAAGTCCGCTTCTTCGTCGAGCGCATGAAGTCGCTGCCGACGGCGCGCGGCACGGCGTCGCCGGAGGGCCTCATCGGCCGCGCGCCGGCCTTCCGCACGACGCTCGAGCTGCTCGGGCGGGCGGCCCCGACCGACACCTCCGTGCTGCTGCTCGGCGAGACCGGGACCGGCAAGGAACTGCTCGCACGACTGGTGCACGAAGGCAGCCTGCGCGCCGAGGCGCCCTTCGTCGCGGTCGACTGCTCGGGCCTGACCGAGAGCCTGTTCGAGAGCGAGTTGTTCGGCCACGAGAAGGGCGCCTTCACCGGCGCCTCGCAGCGCAAGGTCGGTCTCGTCGAGGCGGCGAGCGGCGGGACGCTGTTCCTCGACGAGGTGGGCGACATCGCGCTCGCGCAGCAGGTCAAGCTGCTGCGCCTGCTCGAGAGCAACACCTATCGACGGGTGGGCGGCGTGGCCTCCCTGCGCGCCGACTTCCGGCTCGTGGCGGCCACGCACCGCGACCTGCCGGCGATGGTGCGCGACGGCAGCTTCCGCAGCGACCTGTACTACCGCATCAGCGCGTTCCCGGTGACCGTCCCGCCGCTGCGCGAGCGCCGCGAGGACGTCCCGCTGCTCGCCGAGGCCCTGCTGGCGCGCCTGCGTCCCGGCCGGTCGTTCCGACTGCTGCCCGAGGCCGTCGCGGCGCTGCAGGCCTACCCGTTCCCGGGCAACGTGCGCGAGCTGCGGAACCTATTGGAACGCGCCAGCCTGCTCGCGAACGACGACGACATCGACGTGACGGAGTTCCCGGACTACGTCTGCGAGGCCTGCGGCGGCGATTCGCCGGAAAGTGCCGGCGAGGACCACGCTGCGCCGCTGCAGGATGCGGAGCGGGAGGCATTGCGGCGATCGCTCGCGCGCTATCGCGGCAACCGCCGCGAACTGGCGCAGTCGCTCGGCCTCAGCGAGCGCACGCTGTACCGCAAGCTGCGCGAGCACGGCCTGACGCAGGCGCCTCCGCTCGCAAGGAAGAGCTGACGCGGACGGCCGGCCTCACTGCCAGCGCGAGCACCGCGCTGCCAAGGCTGGCATCCGCGACCTCGACGGCGCAGGGCCGGCCTCCGGCCGGCTGATCACAACCCGCTGATCGCCCGGAAGATTCTCTTTGCGGACCGTGTCTGGCACGGAAGCTGCACTCCTTGCCATGGAAACCAGTGGCCTGCCACGGATCCATGCTCTTCTTCCGCCAGATCTTCGACGCTCGCTCGTACTCCTTCATGTACCTGCTGGGAAACCGCACCAGCGGCGAAGCCGTCGCGATCGACCTCGTGCCCGAGCCCACGCTGCTCACGGCCTTCGGACTGCTCGGTGAACTGGGCCTGCACGCACGCCACCTGCTGCTCACGCACGTCGACGCCGACACCCTGGACCTCGCGCGGCCGTTCACCGCGCGCACGGGCGCGGCGATCGCTGCCAGCGACGCGGACGCCGGCGGCGCGATCGACGCGAGCCTGAAGCACGGCGACCGAGTCGATTTTGGACCCGAGCACGTCAGGGTGATCGCGACTCCCGGTCACACGCCCGGGTCCCTTTCTTATCTATGGCGGGACCGCGTGTTCACCGGCGACTCGCTGATGATCGGCGGCTGCGGCTGCACCGAGCACCCCGCCGCCGACCCCGCCCGGCTCTACGACAGCGTCATGCGCCGGTTGTTCACGCTGCCCGGCGAAACGCTCGTCTTCCCGCACCACGACCGCTGCGGGCGCACGGTGTCGACCATCGCCGAGGAGCGCGAGACCAACCCGGCCTTCGCCCAGCGCAGCCGCGACGAGTTCATCACCCGGAGGCGCGCGCGCGCCCGCACCTGACACCCCATTGCCGCGAGGGACGGCGACGCAGGTCGCCGTCCGCCTGCTGGCGGCTCCGTCACGTCCCAAGGAGGACCGTTCCATGAAGTTCCCCGTCGTCCCCACCCTGATCGCCGTCACCGGCGCCGCCCTGGTCGTGCTCGGCGCGCCCGCCGGCGCGGACACCAAGCCCGTCCCCGGGCGCGACCTGTTCCGCGACTACTGCAAGAGCTGCCATGGACCCGGCTCGGCCCAGGGCGAGTACACGCCGATGACACTGATCGGCGAGCAGTGGGTGCGGTTCTTCGACCGCAAGTACGTCCGCTCCCACGAGGGCGTGCTCGACCCCGCGCACGGCAACAAGCCGGTCACGGAAGTGATCACCCCGGAAATCCTGGAGCAGATCCGCACGTTCGCGACCGAGCACGCGGCCGACTCCGAAAGCCCGATGACCTGCGGCTGAGGAACTCAACATGAAGATCAACAGACTCTCCCTGGCCGTCGCGACGGCCCTGCTGCTGCCCGCGCTCTCGCAGGCCGCGACCGCCACCGACGCGGACATCAAGGCGCAGATCGAGGCCCTCAAGGCACAGATCGCGCAGATCGACGGACTGAAGTCGCAGGTCACGGCCCTCGAGCAGCGCCTCGCCGCCGCGGAGGCCGCCGAGGCCAAGGCCAGGGCCGCCGCCGCGGACGTGGCGACGGTGCAGGACGACGTCGACGACATGGACAAGCGGCTCACGAAGGCCGAGCGCCACTCGGTCGTCGACGCGATCGAATGGGGCGGCGACTTCCGCTTCGAGGCGCACTCGATCCAGGGCGACGTGCCGGCGCACTTCGACGGCATGGCGCTGCAGAAGGGCATCGTCGACACGATGTTCTACTTCACGCAGCACGGCGCGCCCCCGGCGTCGCCGGACGCCGTGCAGCAGGAGATCGCCGGCAACTACGGCCAGTATCTCGGCTTCCTCGACGGCCTCACCTACCAGGGCCTCGGCCAGTTCCTGCAGCAGTTCACTCCGGAACAGCAGCAGCAGCTGCTCGGCTCGCTGCTGCCGGGCACCTACGTGCCGGCCTATTCCGACGACAACGACGTGCTGTACACCAGCCGCCTGCGGCTGCAGATGCACGCGGCCGTGTCGAAGGACGTGACCTTCGACGGCCGGCTCGGCATGTACAAGGTCTGGGGCGACTCGACGGGCGTGCAGGTCTTCAACGGCTCGCCGACCTCGATCGCCTGGGACGGCACCACCGTCGGCGTGCCGAACTCGGACCTCCTGCGCGTGGAGCGCGCGTACTTCACCTGGAGCAACATGTTCGGCGCCCCGGTGTACCTGTCGATCGGCCGCCGGCCCTCGACCGACGGCGTCCCGCTCAACTACCGCAATGACGAGCCGCGCGGCGGCACGCCGATGGGTACGCTGATCAACTACCAGTTCGACGGCATCACGCTCGGCTGGCACCTGACCGAGGAGTCGACCGTGCGCCTGTGCTACGGCGTCGGCTTCGAGTCGGGCTGGGGCAATGCCAAGGTGCTCGACCCGGCCAGCAAGCTGGAGGACGCGCAGTTCCTCGGCATCAACTGGGACATCTACGACACGCCGAACATGTTCGTGCAGGCGACGGTGGCCCGGGCCTTCGACGTGACGGACGGCTTCAACGGCCTGGTGGTGCTGCCGAACGACCCGCTGACGGGCAACGAGATCGCCGCACCGGTGGTGCTGCGCTACACGCCGTCGGTCAGCATCGGCGACATCGACCTCGCCAGCGTCGTCCTCACCCGCCACGACGGTCCGTTCGACTGGTTCGTGACCGGCAACTACATGGCCTCGAACCCGACCTCGGCCACCACGCCGTTCGGCGGCATGTTCGCCGACCCGTTCACGGTGCCGAAAGACCGCACGGGCACGATGTACTACGCCGGCGCACGCTACAACCTGCCGAACAAGGCGACCAAGATCGGCCTCGAGTACAACCACGGCTCGAAGTACTGGTTCAACTTCGCGCTCGCGGAGGACGACCTGGTCTCGCCCAAGACCGCGACTCGCGGCGACGTGTGGGAGCTGTACCTGACCCACCGCCTGACGGACCACTTCATCGTCAAGCTGGACTACCTGAAGTACTCCTTCGATTACAGCGGGTCGGGCTGGCTGCTCGGCGCGCCGAAGGACCTGCAGCACGGCACGCAGGTGCTGGGCTTCCCGACGTACGACAGCGCCGACCAGTTCAAGCTGAGCCTGACGGCGAGGTTCTGAGGCACCGCGGGGCGCGCCGCCCGTGCGCGCCCCGCTCCTCCCCAAGGAGCGTAGCGACCATGAAGATTTCCCACCCGCTGGCGCGGCTCGCCGCGGCGGCCCTGCTGCTCGCCGCCGGACCGGCCCTGGCCGACAAGGCGACGCACGACCGCCACTTCAGGCACTTCGAGGGCACGAAGACCTGCCTGCAGTGCCACGAGCCGGAGGCGCGCGAGTTCTTCCACTCACAGCATTACCAGTGGCTGGGCAGCGGCTCGGCGCTCGCGAACGACCCGCGCCACCCGGTCGGCAAGATGAACATGATCAACGATTTCTGCACCAACCCGGGCGCGAGCTGGATCGGGCAGGTGAAGAACGCCGAGGGCAAGGTCGTGGCGAGCGGCTGCTCGGGTTGCCACGCCGGGCACGGCCTGAAGCCGTCCCGCAAGCTGAGCCGCCAGCAGCTCGAGAACATCGACTGCCTGATCTGCCACGCGGAAGGCTATCGCCGCGGCGTCGTGCAGGACGAGCGGGGCGACTGGCAATGGCGCTCGATCCTCTGGAACAACCAGGAGGGCCTCGACTCCGTGGCCAAGCGCATCACGACGCCGACGCGCGTCATGTGCCTGCGCTGCCACAATTCCTCGGGCGGCGGCGCGAACATCAAGCGCGGCGACATGGAGTACACGCTCGCGAAGCCGACCCGCGACTTCGACGTGCACATGGGCACGGACGGCAAGGACATGCCCTGCACCAACTGCCATGCCGAGGGTGCGCACCGCGTGACCGGCCGGGGCGTCGATCTCGCTTCCGACGACTCGCCGGGCCGGCGGCTCGGCTGCACCGGCGCGTGCCACGAGATCGCCCCGCACCGGAGCGGCAAGCTCAACAAGCACACCGAACGCGTCGAGTGCACCGTCTGCCACATCCCGACCTTCGCCCGCGACGAGCCCACCGAGATGTCGCGCGACTGGTCGAAGGTCGTCTTCAGCGAGGAGCGCGGACGCTATGCTCCCACGCAGGTCCTCGAACAGAACGTGAGGCCGGTGTACGCGTGGTACGACGGGCGCTCGTTCATGCAGCTGGCCCGCCAGCCGGTGGCCCTGACCGAGCGGGGCGAGATCAAGTCCGCCGTGCCCATGGGCAGCCGCAGCGACCCGGCGGCGAAGATCACCCCGTTCAAGCTGCACCACGGCGTGATGCCGGTGACCGCCGACAAGCGGCGCTGGCTGCTGCCGATCGCCGTCGAGGACTGCTTCGGCGCCGGGGACGTCGACGAGGCGGTGCGCCGCGCGGCGAAGAGCTTCTACGGCATCGACGAGCTCAAGTACGAGTGGATGCCGACCGTGCGCTACATGTCCATCGCTCACGGCGTGCAGCCCGCCGAGAAGGCACTGGACTGCGACGACTGCCACGGACAGGGCGGCCTCATGGACTGGAAGGCACTCGGCTACGAGCAGGACCCGCGCGAGGCCGCGAAGGCGCGCGGATCGAAATAGCCGGTCCAGGGACAGTCGCGGCCGGCCCCCGGCCAGCCGCGACTGATTTCGCGTCGTCGTGACGTCCAACCTGCCGACCGGGAACCCTCCCGGGCGGCGGGGACAGACACGATGGCGGATTCTTTCGGCCAGGCGCTGCGGCGCTACTGGCCCTGGCTGGCGGCGGTCGCGGTCTACCTCGTCCTCGGACTCGTCGTCCGCCTGGTGCTGTGGTCCCGGTTCGGCCTGGACGCCGACGTGGCCTGGACGCGGTTGCCGTGGATCCTCGCGGCCGGTTCCGTCAACGACCTCGTCGAGGGGCTGTACCTCTTCGCGCCGATCGCACTGTACCTGCTGGTCATGCCCGATCGCTGGCACCGCTCGCGCGCCGGCCGCGTCCTGCTGTACGCCGGCATGGCCGCGCTGGTGGCCGGCCTCCTCTACCTCGCCGTCGCCGAGTACTTCTTCTTCGAGGAGTTCGACGCGCGCTTCAACATCGTCGCGTTCGACTACCTGGCCTACCCGACCGAGGTCTTCACCGACATCTGGGATGCCTACCCGGTGATGACGGTCCTCGGGGTCGCAGTGGCGCTCGGCGCCGGCACGACCTGGCTGCTGCGGCACCGGCTCGAGGCCAGCCTGGCGCACCCGGTCCGCTTCCGGCAGCGCCTCGCCGTGTTCGCGCCCTACGCCGTCGTGCTCGTCCTCGCGGCCCTGGCCTACCCCACCGACGCACTTTCGGTCTCGCGCAACCGCGTCGAGAACGAACTGGTGCAGAACGGCGGCAGCAGCTTCTTCCGCGCGGCCCGCACCAGCGAGATCGACTACGGCGACTGGTACCTCACGCGACCGGCGAAGGAGAACCTCGCGGCCCTCGCGCCCGTGCTCTCGGCCGACGGTTCGCGATTCACGCGCCTCGGGCAGGGACTGCTCGATCGCGCGCACCCGGCGCGGCCGGACGGCCTCGGGCGGCTCAACGTCGTGGTGGTGGCGAGCGAGTCGTTCGGCGCCGAGTTCAGCCGCCTGCACGGCTCGAAGAAGGACTGGACGCCGAACTTCGACGCCTACGCGCGCCAGGGCCTCTGGTTCGCCCACACCTACGCGTCGGGCACGCGCACCGTGCGCGGACTCGAGGCGATCACCGCGTCGTTCCCGCCCATCCCGACGGTCTCGATCCTGCGCCGGCCGGGCCACCAGGGCATCGCCAACTGGGGCAGCGTGATGCGCGGGCTCGGCTACCGCACGAGCTTCCTCTACGGCGGCTACGGCTACTTCGACAACATGAACGAGTTCTACTCGAGCAACGGCTTCGACGTGCTCGACCGCACCAACGTCGAGAAGGTGCGTTTCGAGAACATCTGGGGCGTGAGCGACGAGGACCTCTTCGACCTGGCGATCCGGCACTTCGGCGAGCAGCACGCGAGCGGCCAGCCGTTCTTCTCGATCGTCATGACGACCTCGAACCACAAGCCGTTCACGTTCCGGCCCGGGCTCGAATCGTTCGGCATCAAGCCCAGGGGCGGCGGCCGCAAGGCCGGCGTGAAGTACGCGGACTACGCGCTCGGCTACTTCCTGCGCGAGGCGGCGAAGCAGCCGTGGTTCGACGACACGCTGTTCGTCGTGGTCGCCGATCACGGCGCCCGCGTCTACGGCAAGGCCGACATCCCGCTGCCGTCGTACGAGATCCCGCTGATGATCTACGCGCCGAAGCACCTCGCGCCGCGGCAGGTCGACACGCTGATGACGCAGATCGACATCGCGCCCACGGTGCTCGGCCTGCTCGGCCTGCCCTACGAGGCCCCGTTCTTCGGCGTGGACGTGCTGCACGAGCCGGCCGACCGCCCGCGCATCGCGCTGTTCAGCCACAACCACGACGTCGCGATCCTGCGCAACGACCGCCTGGCCGTGCTGCAGCTCAACAAGGCCAGCGAGACCCTGCGCTACGACCCGGCGACGGACTCGTTCGCGCCGACCAGCGACGACCCCACGCTGCTGCCGCTCGGCATCGCGTACTTCCAGACCGCGGCGGAACTGTTCAAGACGCGACGGTACCGGTAGGGCGGCTCGGCCGGACCCCAAGAAAAACGCGGCGGCCAAATGGCCGCCGCGGGAGTACGCGCAACGCCCGGTCAGAGGCGTCCTGGGTCATCAGGTGGCCGGCGGGAATTCCAGCCTCTGCGCGTGGGGAACCTTCAAGGCTTCAGCCGCACTTCGAGTCGCCGCAGTTGAGGCAGGTCATGCAGCCGTCCATCATCACCACGGCCGCGGTGCTGCACTTGAGGCACAGCTGCGCGCCCTGCGGGTAGTGGCTCTTGGCGAACGCGTCCTGCTGCTTCTGCCGCGCCTCGAACTCCTGCCGCTTCTCCTCGATGAGCTTCTTGCGATGCTCGTCCATCTCGGGGTTGCGCAGCAGGCCGATCATCTGCAGGTGCTTCTCGATCACGTGGCCGAGCTCGGCGATGATCGAGGGCATGAACTTGCCGCCCGACTGCCAGTAGCCGCCGCGCGGGTCGAACACCGCCTTCAGCTCCTCGACCAGGAAGGTGACGTCGCCGCCCTTCCTGAACACCGCCGAGATGAGGCGCGTGAGCGCGACGATCCACTGGAAGTGATCGAGGTTCTTCGAGTTGATGAAGATCTCGAAGGGCCGGCGCTGCTCGTGCTCGGTGCCCTCGTTCAGCACGATGTCGTTGATCGTCACGTACATCGCGTGGTCCGAGACCGGCGTCTTGATCTTGTAGGTCGAGCCGATGAGCATCTCCGGACGCTCGAGCTTCTCGTGCATCCAGATGACGTTCGGGCTGCGCGCGTCGACCACCGGCTCCTTCGCCTCGGGCTTCGCGGCCGGCTGCTCGCCGGGCTTCACCACCCGGTACTTGACGATCTTCTTCTCGATTCGGGTTGCGCTCATCGTCAGAATTTCCCGTAGTAGCCTTCTTTCAGCGCGTCGAACAGGTTGGCGGCCGTGTGGGTCTCGCCGTCGTATTCGATCTGCTCGTCGCCCTTGACCGACACCTCGGTGCCGTCGTCGAGCGTGAAGACGTAAGTGGTGTTCTTGAGGTCCTCTTCCTTCACCAGCACGCCCTGGAACGCCTCGGGGTTGAAGCGGAAGGTGGTGCAGCCCTTCAGGCCCTGCTCGTGCGCGTAGAGGTAGATGTCCTTGAAGTCCTCGTACTTGTAGTCCGTCGGGACGTTCGCGGTCTTCGAGATCGAGGAATCCACCCACTTCTGCGCGGCGGCCTGGATGTCCACGTGCTCGCGCGGCGTGATGTCGTCCGCCGTGGTGAAGTACTCCGGCAGCCGGTCCGCGGCCGTGGTGCCGCCCGGCATCGCGTTCGGGTTCACGAGCTCGCGGTAAGCGAGCATCTCGAACGAGAAGACGTCGATGCGTTCCTTGGTCTTGCGGCCCTCGCGGATCACGTTGCGGAAGTAGTGGTGCGCGAACGAGGGCTCGATGCCGTTCGAGGCGTTGTTGGCCAGCGACAGCGAGATGGTGCCGGTCGGCGCGATCGAGCTGTGGTGCGTGAAGCGCGAGCCGACCTTCGCCAGCTCGTCCACCAACTCGGGGCGCGCCTCGGCCACGCGCTGCATGTAGCGGCTGTAGCGGGCGTGCAGCACGCGACCCGGCAGCTTGTGGCCGACCTTGATGCCGTCGCGCGCCATCTCCGGCCGCTTGCGCATCATCTCCGGCGTGACCTCGAATTCCTCGGCCATGATCGGGGCCGGGCCCTTCTCCTTCGCGAGGTCGAGGCCCGCCTCCCAGCCGGCGATCGCGAGCTCCTTCGACACGCGCTCGGTGAAGGCGACCGCGTCGCGCGAGCCGTACTTCATGCGCAGCATGGTGATCGTCGAGCCGAGCCCGAGGAAGCCCATGCCGTGGCGGCGCTTGCGCAGGATCTCGTCGCGCTGCTGCGGCAGCGGCAGGCCGTTGATCTCGACCACGTTGTCGAGCATGCGGGTGAAGATGCGCACGGTCTCGCGGAACTCGTCCCAGTCGAAGTGCGCGTCCTCGGCGAAGGGCACGCGCACGAAGCTGGTCAGGTTGATCGAGCCGAGCAGGCACGAGCCGTAGGGCGGCAGCGGCTGCTCGCCGCAGGGGTTGGTGGCGCGGATGTTCTCGCACCACCAGTTGTTGTTCATCTCGTTGACGCGGTCGATGAGCACGAAGCCGGGCTCGGCGAAATCGTACGTCGAGGACATGATCACGTCCCACAGCCGGCGCGCCGGCAGGGTCTTGTAGACCTTGCAAAGCACCAGCCCGTTGTCGTCGCGCACGTAGTTCGACGGATCCGACCACTCGCGCCAGACGTACTTCGCGCGATCGTCGGTGTCCTGGCCCTCGATCTCGGCAGCGCGCACCGGGAAGGCGAGCTTCCACTCGCGGTCCTCGCGCACCGCCTTCATGAACTCGTCCGTGACCAGCAGCGAGAGGTTGAACTGGCGCAGGCGGCCGGCCTCGCGCTTGGCGCGGATGAATTCCATGGCGTCGGGGTGGCCGACGTCGAACGTGCCCATCTGCGCGCCGCGGCGGCCGCCGGCCGACGACACGGTGAAGCACATCTTGTCGTAGATGTCCATGAACGACAGCGGGCCCGAGGTGTAGGCGCCGGCGCCCGAGACGTAAGCGCCGCGCGGGCGCAGCGTCGAGAATTCGTAGCCGATGCCGCAGCCGGCCTTCAGCGTGAGGCCCGCCTCGTGCACCTTGCCGAGGATGTCGTCCATCGAGTCGCGGATGGTGCCCGAGACCGTGCAGTTGATGGTCGAGGTGGCCGGCTTGTGTTCCTGGGCGCCGGCGTTGGAGGTGACGCGGCCGGCGGGAATGGCGCCGCGACGCAGCGCCCACAGGAACTTCTCGTACCACTCCTCGCGCAGTGCCTCGGTCTCGACGTCGGCGAGCGCACGCGCGACACGCTTGTAGGTGTCGTCCATCGTACGGTCGATCGGCGTGCCGTCCTTGGCAGCGAGGCGATACTTCTTGTCCCAGATGTCGAGAGACGCCTCCTGGAAGGGAATGCTGCGGGCGTCTCTGGGTTCGATCTTCACGGCAGTGCTCATTGCGACGACAGGGCTCCCGATGCAAGCGGCGGCAGGTTGTTCGTTCGAGGTATTCCCCCTGCGAGAACGCCGCCGGCCCGGGCGAGCGGGCGCGGCAGGTTCACTCAGCTGAGCCCCGGAAGTTCCGCCATGCGTGCCCGTTCCATCCCCCCACGGGTGGCCCGGCAGACACAACATCTAGGGTCAGGGGGAGAAGCGTATGCACCGTCTGCCCCCCCGTCAACTTCTTCTTATGTTGCATTGCCGCAGATTTTTTACCATATATTTCAATATCTTATTTTGCCACTCACCCTGTCACCGACGATGCCTGAAATTCGCCCGGCGTCAAGGGCTGGATTGCCCCAGTACCACAATATCTTGTGTTCACCGCCCGACCACCGGCCATCCACACGCTGTGCACCGGTCATCCACAGGCCGGGACCCGCCGCCGGGGACGCGCGGACGGGAACTCGATGCTGCCGACGCCGGTCACAGCACGAGGTCTTTCGTCGCGAAAGGCCGGCAAAAGCGGCCTGCTAGACTCGCGCCGCCCCGAGAACTGCCCCGTCACATGCCCCAGGTACGAAGAATGAAGCTCTCCCTGAGCCTTGCCGCCCTGCTGCTCTGCGCACTCGCCCCGCTCGCCGACGCCCAGTTGCCCGCACAGGCGGGCGAAACTCCGGTGCCTTCCCTCGCGCCGATGCTGAAGCGCGTGACGCCCGCGGTGGTCAACATCGCGACGCGCGGCACCGTGCAGGAGCAGAACCCGCTGCTCAACGACCCGTTCTTCCGCCGCTTCTTCGACATGCCGAACCAGCCGCGGCAGCGCGAATTCCAGAGCGCCGGCTCGGGCGTGATCGTCGACGCGAAGAACGGCTACATCATCACCAACGCGCACGTGATCGAGAACGCCACCGAGATCACCGTGCAGTTGCTCGACAACCGCTCGCTCAGCGCGAAGGTCGTCGGCAAGGACACCGGCTCGGACATCGCCGTCGTGCAGGTGCAGGCGGCCGGCCTGACCCAGATCCCGGTCGCCGATTCCGACCGCGCCGAGGTCGGCGACTTCGTGGTCGCCATCGGCAACCCGTTCGGCCTCGGCCACACCGTCACCTCGGGCATCGTGAGCGCGCTCGGCCGCTCGGGCATCAATCCCGAGGGCTACGAGGACTTCATCCAGACCGACGCCTCGATCAACCCCGGCAATTCCGGCGGCGCGCTCGTGAACCTCAACGGCGAGCTGGTCGGCATCAACTCGGCGATCCTCTCGCGCACCGGCGGCAACATCGGCATCGGCTTCGCGATCCCGTCGAACATGATGAAGGTCGTGATGAACCAGCTGGTGAAGTACGGCGGCGTGAAGCGCGGCGTGCTCGGCGTCAACATCCAGACGCTGTCGCCGGACATCGCCAAGAGCATGGAGCTGCCGGACGGCACGCAGGGCGCGCTGGTCTCGCAGGTGGTCGACGGCTCCGCCGCGGAGAAGGCGGGCATCGTCGCCGGCGATGTGATCACGGCGGTGAACGGGCGCGCGGTCAAGGACGCGGCCGGCCTGCGCAACTCCATCGGCCTGCTCAGCATCGGCGAGAAGGTCGATCTCACGCTGCTGCGCGACGGCAAGTCGCGCCGCGTCACGGCGGTGGTCAGCGAGCGCGACGAGGCAGCGGAGGCGAAGGCCGGATCGCACCCGGGTCTCGAGGGCGCGGCGCTCGTCGACGCCCCGGGCGGCGGCGTGCTGATCCGCGCCGTGGCCGAAGGCAGCCCGGCGGCCCAGCGCGGCCTGCGGGCGAGCGACGTGATCCTCGCCGTCGGCCGCACGCGCGTGCAGAACCTCGCGGAATTCCAGCGCGCGACGCAGGGCGCCTCGGCATTCGTCGTGCAGATCCGCCGCGGCAGCGCCACGCTCGTCATCCCGATCCGCTGAGCGCGCATGGCGCTCGCGGTCTGCGTCCTCGGCGGGACGGGATTCATCGGCCGCGAGATCGTCGCCCGCCTCGCGGGCGGCGGTCACGCGGTGAGCGTCCTGACCCGCGACCTGCGCGGGCACCCCGACGTGCGGGTGCTGCCCTCGGTGCGGCTCGTGCGCGCCGACGTGCACGACCCGCGGGTCCTGGCGCGCGAGTTCGCGGGCTGCGACGTCGTCGTCAACCTCGTCGGCATCCTCAACGAGCGCCGGCCGGGCAACGGCGGCCGCGAATTCGAGCGCGTCCACACGGAGCTGCCGATCAGGGTCGCCCAGGCCTGCCGCACGGCCGGGGTGCGCCGCTACCTGCACATGAGCGGCCTGAAGGCCGATTCGCAGCGGGGCCCGAGCCACTACCTGCGCACCAAGGGCGCCGCGGAGGATTACCTGCGGCGCGAGCACGCGGCCGGCCGGCCGGAGTTCGTGATCTTCCAGCCGTCGGTCGTGTTCGGTCCGCACGACCAGTTCGTCAACACCTTCGCGAAGATCCTGCGCGTGACGCCCGGCATCCTGCCGCTCGCCTGCGCCGACGCGAAGTTCGCGCCGGTCTACGTCGGCGACGTCGCGGCCGCCTTCGTCGCCTGCCTCGAGCGCAAGGACGTGGCCGGGCGCACGTTCCAGCTGTTCGGACCGGAGACGCTCACGCTCGGCGACATCGTGCGCCTGACCGCGCGGACGATCGGCGTGCGCCGCGCGGTACTCCCGCTGCCGCGGGGCGTGGCCCGCCTGCAGGCCGCGGTCATGGACTACGTGCCCGGCAAGCCGTTCTCGACCGACAACTTCAATTCCGCGTCGCTCGACTCGGTCGGCGACGTCGACGGCCTCGCCGAACTCGGCCTGCCGCGCACGCCCTTCGCCGCCACCCTCCCCACCTACCTCCGAAAATAATAAATAGGGGACACTCACGAATTTTCGCGGGCGCGAAAATTCGTGAGTGTCCCCTATTTCCCCTACTTACTATTTCTCGCAGCGATGGGTCGAGGCGAGTTCGTAGAACGCAGGCAGCGAGCCCGCCTCCTCGAGCAGTCGTCGCAAGCCGGGGACGCAGTCGGCGTAGGTCGCGATGGACGCAAGGTGCGCATTGTTGAGCGAGCGCGCGAACCAGCCGTCGTAGCCGGCATACCCGCCCCAGCGCGCCCGCAACTGCTCGTATTCGAACTTCAACCGTCCGAACTCGCGCTGCTTCTCGACGCGGAGCGTCCCGACGGGCTGCCCGGACGCGTACAGCGCCGCGAGTCGAGCGCGCGTCGCGCGCAGCAGCGCCGCAAACTGCAGCTCGCGAGCCGCCGCCCGGTGCTGGACCTCGAGGTCGGCCGCGCGACCCTGCGCCGTCAGCCAGCGACGCACGCCCTCCTCCTCGACGACCGACGCGAACGCCTCGTTGAACTCGCTGTCGCCCTTGCGGTACAGCCGCTCGTGGGCGAGTTCGTGGAAGATCGTGCCGACGAACCGCGCCTCGCGCCAGCCGAGCATGGTGTTGAACAGCGGGTCGGGCAGGTGCCCCAGCGTCGAGTAGGTCGGCACGCCGCCCACCGCCACGTCGTCGCCGTGCATCGAGAGCCGCAGGGCGAGGTCGCGGGCTCGCGACTCCGTGAAGTAGCCGCGGTACGCCACGCAGCCCGCGACCGGGAAACACCACCGGCGCGGCGCGACCGAGAACTCGGGGGTCGCCACGACGTTCCACACGGCGTAGGGCCGCCCGAGGTCGGCGTAGCGCCGGTAGCTGCGCCCGTCCGGCAGCGCCAGCGACTCGATTGCGAACGCACGCGCCCGCTGCGCCAGCAGCAGCCGCTCGCGGGTGGCCGCGTCGGTCGCCGGGTCGGCCAGCACGGCGGGGATGGGCCGGCTCTTCGCCATCACGTTCGCCTGCCCGCCCGCGGCCTGCAGGACGTAGCATCCGGCCAGCGGCAGCACGGCGAGGAGGACGCACGCGAGGCGCAGCTGGCGGGAAATCGCTACGATTCGACCCATGGATGTCTACCTCGTCGGCGGCGCCGTCCGCGACCGGCTGCTCGGCCTGCCGGTCCGTGAGCGCGATTTCGTGGTCGTCGGCGCGGTGCCGGACGACCTGATGGCGCAGGGCTTCCGCCCGGTCGGCAAGGACTTCCCCGTGTTCCTGCACCCGCAGACCGGCGAACAGTACGCGCTGGCGCGCACCGAAAGGAAGACGGGGCCCGGCTACTACGGCTTCGCGACCCGCTTCTCGCCGGACGTGACGCTCGAGGACGACCTGTCGCGTCGCGACCTGACGATCAACGCGATGGCCGAACGCGAGGACGGCACACTCGTCGACCCGCACGGCGGGCAGGCCGACCTCGCGGCACGCCGGCTGCGACACGTCTCCGCAGCCTTCGTCGAGGACCCGCTGCGCGTCCTGCGCGTGGCCCGCTTCGCGGCGCGCTTCGCCCCGCTCGGCTTCCGCGTCGCCGACGAGACGCTCGCGCTGATGGCGCAGATCGCGCGCTCCGGGGAAATCCAGGCCCTGGTGCCCGAGCGCGTCTGGGTGGAGACCGAGCGCGCCCTCGGCGAAGCCACGCCGGCCGTGTACTTCGAGGTGCTGCGCGCCTGCGGCGCCCTCGCCCTGCTGTTCCCGGAGATCGACGCGCTGTTCGGCGTGCCGCAGCCCCCGCAGTGGCACCCCGAGGTGGACACCGGAGTGCACACCCTGCAGGTCCTCGAGGTGGCGGCCGGGCTGTCGCAGGACACCACCGTGCGTTTCGCCGCGCTGGTGCACGACGTCGGCAAGGGCCTCACGCCGCGCGAGCAGTGGCCGCGTCACATCGGGCACGAGGCCGCGGGCGCGCGCCTGATCGAGACGATGTGCGCACGGCTCAAGGCGCCGACCGAGCACCGCGAGCTCGCCGTGCTGGTGGCCCGGCACCACGCGAACGTGCACCGCGTCGCCGAGCAGCGCCCCGGCACGGTGCTCGAGCTGCTGGAGAAGACGGACGCGTTCCGGCGGGGCGAGCGCTTCGACCGCTTCCTGCTCGCCTGCGAGGCCGACGCGCGCGGGCGCGGCCCGGACCTGCGGCGCGCGCCCTACCCCCAGGCCGAACGCCTGCGCCGCTCGCTGGCCGCCGCCGCCGCGGTGCGCCTGCCGCCCGAGGTGCTGTCCCGCGATCCGGGCCCCGTCATCGCCGAGCGGCTGCGCGCCGCGCGCATCGAGGCGATCCGCTCGCTCGACTTCACCTGAGGTTCGACGGCCTCACAGCAGGTGGCGCAGGTCGCGCACCGTGAAGCCGCGCAGCTCGCGGTCGTAGTCGCGCGCGAGCGCCATGACCTTGAAGCGCTCGCCCATCTCGCCGGGCAGCGTCAGCACCATCACCTGCCGCGACAGGTTCACCCGCCCGACGACGTCGAGGTCGCTGACGTCGGCGACGTAGTCGGCGATGCCGCAGCCGATCAGGAACTGCGCCTGCGTCGTGTACCCCGCCACCTCGAGTCCCGCCGCGACGGCCGCCTCGGCGACGGCGGTGAAGTCGACCCAGGCGGTGATGTCCTGCAGGCCCGGCCGCGCGAACGGATCGTCGTGGAAGCGGTGGCGGAAGTGGCACAGCAGCGTGCCGGCGCGACGCTCCGCGGCGTAGTACTCCCGGCGCGGCAGGCCGTAGTCGACGAACAGCTGCACGCCGCGGCGCTGCGCGCCGGCAATGGCGGCGAGCCACTGCGCGAGGCCGAGATTGACCTCGGAGACGTAGCCGTCGGGCAGCGGCGCGCCGAGGTCCTGCTCGATCGCGCGCACGCGCCGCAGCAGCTCCGCCGAGGCGCGTGCCGGCGCCGCCTCGAAGCGCCCGAACTGCCAGGCCACCCCGAGCGAATCGACCTCGCCGCCGCGGATCGCGAAGCGCTCGACGGGCAGCGCATCGAGCACCTCGTTGGCGAGCGTCACGCCGTCGAAGGGCTCGGGCAGGCGGTCGAGCCATTCGACGCGCCCGAGCAGGTGCGGCACCGCACCGGCCAGCGTGTCGCGCTGGCGCTCGCGCAGGTCGGCGCTCACGTCGAGGATGCGGTAGCGCTCCGGCAGGCGGCCGAGCCGCTCGAGCTCCGCGAGCACGCCGGCGGCCATCACGCCCGAGCCCGCGCCGAGCTCCAGCACGTCGCCGCCGCCGAGGTGCTCGAGCACTTCGGCGCACTGGCGGGCCAGGCAGCGCGAGAACACCGGCGCGACTTCGGGCGCGGTCACGAAGTCGCCCGCGGGGCCGAACTTGCGCGCACCGGCGCTGTAGTAGCCGAGGCCGGGCTCGTAGAGCGCCGCCTGCATGTAGCGGGCGAAGCCGATCCAGCCGCCCTCGCGCGCCAGGATGGCCCGCAGCCGCTCGGCGAGCCGCTCGCCGTGCGCCGCCTCTTCCGGCGCGAGCGCCGGCAGGTCGAGCGCGACGCTCACGGCGCGAATCCTCCCCGGGCGACACGACGAACCGGCTCGGGTATGGTGGCCGGGGATGCGCGCGCAAAGCGTCGCGCAGTAGCATGCGCAACATGGCAGTCGAACGGGAACTCGAAGGTCGCGTCGTCCTGATCACCGGCGGCGCCAAGCGCCTCGGCGCGGCGACCGCACGCAGGCTGCACGCGGCCGGGGCGTCGATCGTGGTGCATTACCACCGCTCGCGCGAGGCCGCCGAGCGGCTCGTGGCCGAACTGGACGCCCTGCGCACCGGCTCGGCACGCGCGGTGTCGGCCGACCTGCTCGACGTGGATGCCCTGCCGGGGCTCGTGCAGGCGACGCTCGCGCATTACGGCCGGCTCGACGTGCTGGTGAACAATGCCTCGAGCTTCTACGCGACGCCCATCGGCCACATCACCGCCGCGCAGTTCGACGACCTGATCGGCACCAACCTGCGCGCGCCGCTGTTCCTGGCGCAGGCCGCCGCGCCGGCCCTGCGCGAGACGCAGGGGCTGGTCATCAACATGGCCGACATCCACGGCCAGCGCCCGCTCAAGGACCACCCCGTGTACAGCGCCGCCAAGGCCGCGCTGCTCATGCTGACCCGCTCGCTCGCTCGCGAGCTCGGCCCCGAGGTCCGCGTCAACGCGATCGCGCCCGGGCCGGTGCTGTGGCCCGAGCAGCCGCTCGACGACGCCCTGAAGGCCGAGATCGTCGGCAATACCGCGCTCAAGCGCAGCGGTTCGCCGCAGGACATCGCGAGCGCCGCGCTGTTCCTCGCGGCCTCCGCGCCGTTCGTCACCGGCCAGGTCCTGGCGGTGGACGGCGGCCGCAGCCTCTGAGCCGCGCGCCCGGCGCGCGATCCGCTCCTCGCTCACCTCACCCTCCCGCCGGCGGGCGCCAGCCGAGATCGACAGGCTGCAGCGGGTGCGCCCCGCGCTCGAACCGCTGCCACAGCTCGCCGAGCGTCGTGCCGAGCGTCGGGTGGCGCAGCTCCGGCGCGAGATCCGCCGCCGGCCCGAGCATGTACGGGCGGCGCACGAGGTCCGGACGCGGCAGGCGCAGGCCGGGCCGCTCGCAGACCAGGTCGCCGTAGAGGAGGATGTCGAGGTCCATCGCGCGCGGCGCCCACTTCGGCGCATCGCGTTCGCGGCCGCAGGCCGCCTCCGCCGCGTGCAGGCCCGCGAGCACCGCGTCCACGTCGAGGTTCGTCTCGAATCGCAGCACGAGGTTGACGAAGTCCTCGCCCTCGAAGCCGACGGCGGCGTTGCGGTAGGCGCGCGAGCAGGCGAGCGGCCCGAAGCGCGCGTGCAGCACGTCGAGCGCCCGTCGCAGGTTGGCCAGCGGCGCGACGTTGCTGCCCGCCGCGACGAAGACCGGCGTCACCGCGGTGCGCCGGCCGGGTAGTCCTCGCGGCGTCGCTCGATGAGGATGCCGACGTCGCGCGAGCCGCGGATCGCGCCCTGCTTGTTGAGCCGCACCCGGACCCAGGGCACGTCGAATTCGGTGACGATGATCTTCGCGATCTGCTCGGTGAGCGTCTCGACGAGCTGGAACTGCGACTCGCCGACGAAGCCGAGCACGCGCTTCGAGACCTTCTTGTAGTCGAGCGTGTCGTCGATGTGGTCGCTGGCGGCGGCCCGGCGGATGTCGGCGCCCATCTCGAGGTCGATGACGACCTTCTGGCGGACCTTCCGCTCCCAGTCCCAGATGCCGATGATGCATTCGGTCGTCAGACCGGTGAGGAAGATGATGTCCATGCGGGGTCCGGCGCTGCGGGTCAGGGGTGGGCGCCGCTCGGCGGCGTGAGTTCCGACATCGGCCAGCGGGCGCGGGCGCGGATGGCGAGGTCGTCGGCCTGGCCGGCGGCGAGCCGCAGGTGTCCGAGCAGGGCGATCATGGCGGCGTTGTCCGTGCAGAACTCCGCGCGAGGGTAAACGACTCGCACCCCGTCGCGCTCGCCCATCGCGAGCATCCGCGCGCGCAGCCGGCGGTTGGCGCCGACGCCGCCGGCGATCACCAGGGTGCCGGCCCCGGTCTGGCCGAGGGCGCGCCGGCACTTGATCAGCAGCGTGTCGACCACCGCCTCCTCGAAGCCGCGCGCGGCATCGGCGCGGGCCTGCGCGTCCAGTTCGCCGCGTTCGCGCAGGGCGACGACCACCGCGGTCTTGAGCCCGCTGAAGCTGAAGTCGAGGCCCGGGCGCTCGGTCAGCGGGCGCGGGAAGCGGAACACGTCCGGCCGGCCCTGCTCCGCCAGGGCTGCGAGCTGCGGGCCGCCGGGATAGCCGAGGCCGAGCAGCTTGGCCGTCTTGTCGAAGGCCTCCCCGGCCGCGTCGTCGAGCGAGCTGCCGAGGATCTCGTAGCGCCCGACGCCGTGCACGTGCGCCAGCAGGGTGTGCCCCCCCGAGACCAGCAGGGCCACGAACGGGAAGGCGGGCGGCTCGGCCTCCAGCAGGGGGGCCAGCAGGTGGCCCTCCATGTGGTGCACCCCGACGGCCGGCACCCCCCACGCGTAGGCCAGCGAGCGGGCCACGGAGGCGCCGACCATCAGCGCCCCGACCAGGCCCGGCCCGGCGGTGTAGGCCACCCCGTCCACCGGCACCCGCCCGTCGCCCTCGAAGAGCAATTTCCTGAGCAATGGCGGGAGCTTACGCAGGTGGTCGCGCGAGGCCAGCTCGGGCACGACGCCGCCATAGGCCGCGTGCAGGGCCACCTGGCTGTGCAGTTCGTGGCCGAGCAGCCCCCGCTCCCCGTCGTACAGGGCCACGGCCGTCTCGTCGCAGGAGGATTCGATCCCGAGGATCCGCATCTTTGCTTTTCCGCAGCCAGCTCTCTAAAATTCGCGGTCCATTTTCCCGGGTCACGCCCCCCGAGGGCCGCTCCCGGGTTTCGCCCTGACATCCGCCGAGGTTTCGATGCCGAGCGTCCGCATTCGTGAGAACGAGTATTTCGATGCCGCCCTGCGCCGCTTCAAGCGTGCCTGCGAGAAGGCGGGCGTGCTCACCGAGCTGCGCCGCCGCGAATTCTATGAGAAGCCCACGCAGGAACGTAAGCGCAAGAAGGCGGCGGCCGTGAAGCGGCACCAGAAGCGCAGCAACCGCGACTTCTCGTCCGCCCCCCGCGCCCGCAGCTTCTGAGCCGGGCCGTCCGCGTGACGACGCTCAAGGAGCGCATCACCGAGGACATGAAGGCCGCCATGCGGGCCTCCGAGAAGGAGCGCCTGTCGACCATCCGCATGGTGCAGGCCGCGATCAAGCAGCGCGAGGTCGACGAGCGGATCACGCTCGACGACGCGCAGGTGATCGCGGTGCTCGAGAAGATGGTCAAGCAGCGCAAGGAATCCATCGCCCAGTTCGAGCAGGGCGGGCGCGCGGATCTCGCCGACAAGGAGAAGGCCGAGATCGTCCTGCTGCAGGCCTACCTGCCTGCCCAGCTGTCCGACGCCGAGATCGACGCCCTCGTGAAGGAGGCGATCGCCGCCACCGGCGCCGCGTCCGTGAAGGACATGGGCAAGGTCATGGGCGCGGTGAAGGCGAAGGCCGCCGGCCGCGCCGACATGGGCGCCGTCAGCGCCCGCATCAAGGCCGCCCTCGGCGGCTGACTCGCCGGTCCGCCCCCGTGGCCGGCCGCATCCCGCAGCACTTCATCGACGAGCTGATCGCGCGCACCGACATCGTCGAGGTGATCGGCAGCCGCGTGCAGCTGAAGCGCGGCGGCAAGGAATACAAGGCCTGCTGCCCCTTCCACGACGAGAAGTCGCCCTCGTTCACCGTCAGCCCCGACAAGCAGTTCTTCCACTGCTTCGGCTGCGGCGCCCACGGCACGGCGCTCGGCTTCGTGATGGAGTACGACCACCTCGGCTTCGTCGAGGCGGTCGAGGAGCTGGCGGCGCGCGCGGGCATGGAGGTGCCCCGCGAGGGCGGCAGTGCGGCGCCCGGGCATCCCAACGACGAGCTGTACGTCGCGCTCGAGCGCGCGGCGCTGCTGTTCCGCCAGTCGCTGGGCGGCGAGCCCCGTGCGAAGGACTACGTCCAGCGGCGCGGGCTCACGGCCGACATCGTCCAGCGCTTCGGCATCGGCTACGCGCCGGCCCGCTGGGACGCGCTGCTCGACCGCTACGGCACGACCGAGGACGAACGGCAGGTGCTGCTGCGCGCCGGCCTGATCATCGAGCGCAACCGCGAGAACACCCGCCCGGGCGAGTCGCCGGGCTTCTACGACCGCTTCCGCGACCGCGTGATGTTCCCGATCCGCGACACGCGCGGGCGCACGATCGCGTTCGGCGGCCGCGTACTCGACCAGGGCGAGCCCAAGTACCTCAACTCGCCCGAGACCGAGCTGTTCCACAAGGGCCGCGAGCTCTACGGCCTCTACGAGGCGCGCCAGGCGACCCGCAGCCTGCAGCGGCTGATGGTGGTCGAGGGCTACATGGACGTGGTGAGCCTGCACCAGGCAGGGGTCACCTACGCCGTGGCGACGCTCGGCACGGCCACCACGCCCGAGCACCTGCAGCGCATCTTCCGGCTGGTCGGCGAAGTCGTGTTCTGCTTCGACGGCGACCGGGCCGGCCGTGCGGCCGCGTGGCGCGCGCTCGAGAACGCCGTCGGCGAGGTCAAGCAGGGACGGCAGGTGCGCTTCCTTTTCCTGCCGGAGGGTCACGATCCGGACACGCTGGTGCAGGAGGAAGGCCGCGAGGCCTTCGAGGCGCGCCTCGCGAGCGCCCTGCCCCTCGCCGACTACTTCATCCGGGAGCTCTCCTCGCGCGTGGACATGGCGAGCGTGGACGGGCGGGCGCGGCTGGTCGAACTCGCGCGGCCGCTCGTCCGGCGCATCCCCTCCGACGTCTACCGCGAACTGCTGGTCGCGCAACTGGCCGACGCGGTGCGCATGGCGCCGGCGCGCCTCGTGGCGCTGATCGGTGCCGACGAGCCGCCGTCCGCGCGACCCGAGACCCGCCCGGGCCATCCCGGCGGCACGGGCGCCGGCCGGCGCTCCGAGCCGTCCATGGCCGTGGCCGGCCGGGGCAACCTCGTGCGCCAGGCCGTGACGCTGCTCGTGCACTTCCCGGGCGCCGCGGCCGGGATCAGCCGCGAGGAGATCGAGCGCGTGGGCGCGATCGACCGGCCGGGCGCCGCGCTGCTGGCCGAGCTGCTGATGCAGGTGCGCGAGGACCCGCCGGCCAACACGGCGGCGCTGCTCGAGCGCTGGCGGGAACGACCCGAACACGGCTCGCTCTCGAAGCTGGCCGGCGCCGAGGTGCTGGTGGCCGAGACCGGGCCGGCCACGGCGGAACTGCGCTCGGCGGTGGCCCGCCTGATCCACGAGGAATCGCCGGCAAGGCAACTCGACGCGCTCCTGGCCAAGGCCCGGGACGACGCCTTGACGGATGAAGAAAAGCTTGAACTTCAAGCACTTCTGCGCGCCAAGGGTCAGGCCGGGCGGGACCGTCCGGGCGGCTAAATCCAGCGCCGGGTGCCTGGCGATCTGGTATATAATTCCGCTCTTTTTTATACCCCTTCCCTGAGGCGCCCCCATCTTGAGCAAGACGGCACGCAAGCAGGCTAAGAAAGCCCCCGCGAAGAAGGCGGCCCCGAGCAAGGCAAAGACCGCGCCGACCCGCAAGGCTGCGCCGGTCGCGGCCCGCGCCAGACCCACCGCCAAGGCCCACCCGCCGAAACACGCGGCGCCGGCGGCGAAGGCTGCCAAGGCGCACGCGAAGCCGGCCGCCAAGGCCCCGGCCCACCGGGCCGCACCCGTTGCCGCCGTGGCGAAGGCCGCACACGGCAAGCCCGCGCCGGCCGCCAAGCCCGCCGCCAAGGGCCACGCACCCGAGGCGAAGTCGCCGGTGACCAAGCCGGCCGCCAAGGGCCACGCGCCCGCGATGAAGCCGCCGGCGGCGCCGGTCGCCTCGGCCACGCCCGATCCCAAGGCCGCGAAGAAGGGCGGCAAGGCCGGCGCCGAGAAGATCGAGATCAAGCTGCCGCCGAGCACGCCCGAGGACCGCCAGTCGCAGCTGAAACTGCTGATCGCGCGCGGCAAGGAGCAGAGCTTCCTCACCTACGCCGAAGTCAACGACCACCTGCCGTCCGAGATCGTCGATCCGGAGCAGATCGAAGACATCGTGCAGATGATCAACGACATGGGCATCCCGGTGTACGAGAAGGCACCGGACGCCGAAGCGCTGCTGATGCGCGAGCCCGTCGTGGCCGACGAAGAGGCGGCCGAGGAAGCCGCCGCCGCGCTCGCCACCACCGTGGACGCGGAGTTCGGCCGCACCACCGACCCGGTGCGCATGTACATGCGCGAGATGGGCACGGTCGAGCTGCTCACGCGCGAGGGCGAGATCGCCATCGCCAAGCGCATCGAGGAAGGCCTCGATGCCGTGCGCCGCGCGCTCGCCTCCTACCCGCCCACCTTCGAGCTGATCCTGAAGGCCTATGAGCCCGTGAAGGCCGGCCAGGGCCGCCTGGTCGACATCATCGTCGGCTTCGTCGACCCGAATGCGCCGGACGTGATCGCCGAGCCGATCAACCCGAAGCTCGCGGCGAAGGAAGCGCCGGAGGAAGAGGCCGAGGAGAGCGACGACGAAGGCGGCGAGGAAGAGGAAGCCCTCGAGACCGGCCCGGACCCCGAGGAGGCGGCGCGCCGCTTCGCCTCGCTGGCCAAGCTGTACTCGCAGGTCGTCAAGGTGCTCGACGAGAAGGGCGGCCGCGACCCGAAGGCGGTCAAGCTGCGCAAGAAGCTCGCCGACGAGTTCATGGAGCTCAAGCTCTCGCCGAAGATGTTCGACCAGCTGATCGCGCAGCTGCGCGAGCACCTGAACGAGATCCGCGGCATCGAGAAGGCCGTGATGCTCAAGTGCGTGCGCGACGCCGGCATGCCGCGCGCGGACTCCATCGACACGTTCCCGCGCAACGAGACCAACCTCGGCTGGCTCGACAAGCACATCCGCGCCAAGCGCAAGCACTCGGCGCTGCTCGCGAAGTACCGCGAGGACGTCGAGAAGCACCAGCTCCACCTCGCGGAGAGCGAGAAGCGCGCGCACCTGACCATCGCGGAGATCAAGGAGATCAACCGCGAGATCGCCGTGGGCGAGGCCCAGGCCCGGCGCGCGAAGAAGGAGATGGTCGAGGCCAACCTGCGCCTCGTGATCTCGATCGCGAAGAAGTACACCAACCGCGGCCTGCAGTTCCTCGACCTGATCCAGGAAGGCAACATCGGCCTGATGAAGGCGGTGGACAAGTTCGAGTACCGCCGCGGCTACAAGTTCTCGACCTACGCCACGTGGTGGATCCGCCAGGCGATCACGCGCTCGATCGCCGACCAGGCGCGCACCATCCGCATCCCGGTGCACATGATCGAGACCATCAACAAGCTCAACCGCATCTCGCGGCAGATGCTGCAGGAGATGGGCCGCGAGCCGACGCCGGAAGAGCTGGCCGTGCGCATGGAGATGCCGGAGGACAAGGTCCGCAAGGTGCTCAAGATCGCCAAGGAGCCCATCTCGATGGAGACTCCGATCGGCGACGACGAGGATTCGCACCTCGGGGACTTCATCGAGGACACCTCGGTGGAGTCGCCGATCGAGTCCGCGACGACCGAGTCGCTGCGCGAGACCACCCACGCCGTGCTGGCCGGCCTCACCCCGCGCGAGGCCAAGGTGCTGCGCATGCGCTTCGGCATCGACATGACGACGGACCACACGCTCGAGGAAGTCGGCAAGCAGTTCGACGTCACCCGCGAGCGCATCCGCCAGATCGAGGCGAAGGCACTGCGCAAGCTGCGCCACCCGTCGCGGTCCGAGCAGCTGCGCAGCTTCCTCGAGGACTGACGCGCCCCGAAGGGGGCCGTCCCGACGGGGCGGCCCCTTTTTCTGGCTCGGCGATGTCAAACATGTTTGACATCCGGCCCTGGCCGATGTAAAAGATGTTTTACCTAGTCACGGGAGGCCCGCAATGTCGCCGCACGAGAAGAACGCCTGGTGGGGACTGCTGTCCGGAATCGCGATCTGGCTGTTCCTGGTGATGCGCTTCACCGACGGCGGCCACATCGTCGACGTCTCGCCGGGCCACGCGCTCGAGAGCTACATCGGCATGGTCGTGCTGTGGATCGCCGCGTCGGTGCTCCCGGCCATGCTGGCCGCGAAGGACCCGGCCGCCGAGGCCCGCGACGAGCGGGACCGCGCCATCGACGCGCTCGGCGACCGCTGGGAGGGCTACGTCGTGGTGATCGCCATCAACGTGCTGGTCGTGCACGCGCTGGCCGATGCCTACTACGTCGACCGGCACCCCAGCATCCCGCGCCTCGATCTCGACTCGATGCCGGCCCTGGTCTTCGCGCTGCTGACCGTGCTGTTCCTGGCCGACGCGGTGAAGCAGGCCGTCGTCCTCTGGCAATACCGCCGATGACGCCCGCGCGCGGACGCGTCAGCAACCAGGTGCGCCGGCTGCGCGAGGCGGCCGCCATGACGCAGGCCGAACTCGGCGAGCGCGTGGGCGCGACGCGCCAGACCATCATCGCGATCGAGGCCGAGAAATACGCCCCCTCGCTCGAGCTCGCGTTCCGGCTGGCCCGCGCCTTCGGGCGACCGCTGGACGAGGTGTTCCGCTTCCACGACGAGTAGCCCGGCGGCGCCGCTTCGCGACATCCCCGACTTGACGCGCGCGGCGGCCGCCCGGAACCTTGCCGCGCATGATCGTTTCCACCACGCTCACCGGCAGCAACGCCGACATCATCGGCGATGCGCTCGCCTCGATCGCGCCGCAGGTCGACCGCTGCATCGTGATCGACACGGGCGCTCGCGACGATACGCTCGAAGTCGCCCGCCGAGTCGCCGGCGACAAGCTCTTCGTGCGCGAGTTCCCCTGGCGCAACGACTTCGCCGCGGCGCGCAACTTCGCGCTGCAGGCCGCGACCCAGCTCGGGGCGCGCTGGGCGATCACGGTCGACACCGACGAACGGATCCACTTCGCGCCCGGCACGCACCTCAAGCAGGAACTGCTGAAGGCCAAGGGCCGCGTGCTGATGGTATCGGCCGCCGACGGCACCTATGCCAAGGAGCGGGTCTTCCGCCTGCCGGCCAAGGTGTCGTGGACCGGGCCGACCCACGAGGCGGTCGAGGGCAAGCGCGACGGCGACATCGCCGTGCTGCCGGGCGTGAGCTTCAGCGAGCTGCCGAAGGACGCCGACCGTCTCAAGGCCAAGTTCGAACGCGACGTGGCCATCCTGCGCGAACACACGCAGGCGCACCCGCACGACGCGCGCTGGTTCTACTACCTCGGCGCCACGCTCGCGGACCTCGAGCGCCACGACGAGGCGGTCGAGCCGCTGCGCACCTGCGCGGGCCTCGGCGGCTGGCCGGAGGAAGGGGCCTGGGCCTGCTACCGCGAGGCGTGGTGCCACTACCATCGCCAGCGCTGGCAGGATGCGATCGAGGCCTGCGCGCGCGGCCTCGTGATCCGTCCGGCCACGGCCGAGCTCGCGTGGCTCGCCGGCTGGGCGGCGCTGAAAGCCGGCCGACCGGCGGACGCCATCGCCTGGGCCAACATGGCAGCGGTGAACGGCCTGTACGAGGGCGCCGGCGCCAGCTTCCAGCGCATCAGTTTCCGCTATCCGAAGGCGCTCTACGAAGGGCCCTACGAAGTGCTCAAGGCGGCCTACGACGCCGTCGGCGACAAGGCGGCCGCGGCCGCGGCCGAGGAAGCCAGCACCGCGGCCCGCGAGGCCCGCGAACAGGGCAAGGTGCCCGGGATCGGAGACGCCTAGGCAGCCGGGCCGGCGAGGAAGGGCTGGCCGTCGTCGCCGATCGTGCCGACGCCGGCGGCCCGCGCGTAGTCCGCCTCGGCATCCGCCAGGCTCGAGGCGCAGAAGCCGAGATCGCGCAGCAGGCCGTCGCCCAGTCGGTATACCCAGGCATGCACGGTGAGCGCGCGGCCGGCGTCCCAGGCCTGCTGCACGATGGTCGTGCGGCACACGCGCCGCGCCTGCACCAGCACGTTCAGCTCGCACAGGCGGTCCATGCGCGACTCGTCGTTCGGCAGCTTCAGCAGCGGCTCGCGATAGAGGTGCGCGACGTCCCGGATCGGCTGCAGCCAGTTGTCGGCCAGGCCGAGCTTGCGCTGCTGCCACACGGCCGCGATGCCGCCGCAGCCGTAGTGGCCCACGACCATCACGTGCTCGACGCCGAGGAACTCGATCGCGTACTGCAGCACCGAGAGGCAGCTGAAGTCGTTGTGCAGCACGAGGTTGGCGACGTTGCGGTGCACGAACAGCTCGCCCGGCGCGAGGCCGACGATCTCGTTGGCCGGCACGCGGCTGTCCGAGCAGCCGATCCACAGGTAGCGCGGCGCCTGCTGCGCGGCGAGCCCGGCGAAGAACCCGGGCGAGCGCTGCTCCATGCCCGTCGCCCAGCGGCGATTGCTTGCGAACAGCTCCGGCAGTTTGTTCATGCGCACCCACCCTCGGTCCGACCGCGACAGAGTGTAGGGCAAAGCGCGGCCCGGGTGTCCGTCCGCCGGCGGCACGGTATGCTCGCGGACGACCCCGACCCGCCTGGAGCCCGCATGCCCGACCCGCGCCTGAGACAGCAGATCGAACGCGGCGACTTCGTCGTCGCCCCCGGTGTCTTCGACATGATGTCCGCAATGCTCGCGGAGCGCGTCGGGTTCGACGCCGTGTATGCGTCGGGCTACTGGCTCACGGCCTCCTACCTCGGCCTGCCGGATGCCGGGATCGCGACCTATACCGACATGCTGTCGCGGGTTGCGAAGGTGGTCGAGAAATCGAGCGCGCCGGTGATCGCCGATGCGGACACGGGCTTCGGCGGCCTGCTCAACGTGCACCACACCGTGCGCGGCTACGAGGCGGTGGGCGTGAGCGCGATCCAGATCGAGGACCAGGAGTTCCCGAAGAAGTGCGGGCACACGCCCTACCGGCGCGTGGTGTCGATGGAGGAGATGGTGGCCAAGGTGAAGGTCGCCGTCGACGCGCGCAGCAGCCGGGACTTCCTCGTCATCGCGCGCACCGATGCGCGCGGGCAGCACGGGTTCGAGGAGGCCGTGCGCCGAGGACAGGCGTATGCCGAGGCCGGCGCCGACGTGGTGTTCGTCGAGGCGCTGCACTCCGACGACGAGATGCGCCAGGCCTGCACGGCGATCCGCGCGCCGATGATGGCCAACATGTCGGACGGCGGGAAGACGCCGATCCGTTCGGCCGCGGAACTCGCCGCGCTTGGCTACCGGCTCGCGATTTTCCCGGCCATGGCCGCACTCGCGGCGAGCGCCGCGATCGAGCGCGCGATGCAGAACCTCAAGGCGACCGGCAGCAGCCGCTCGACCGACGTGCCGCTGTTCTCGTTCGACGAGTTCTGCCGGATGGTCGGCTTCGGCGAGGTGTGGGCGTTCGAGGAGAAGTGGAAGGACGTGCTGGAGAAGCGGGGGTCGGGGCGCTGAAGCTGCCAATCGCCGAACGCCGAAAGATGGTGGGCCCGCTGGGATTCGAACCCAGGACCGAGGGATTATGAGTCCCGCGCACTAACCGCTGTGCTACAGGCCCGCGCGGCGAATTCTACAGATTCGCCGGTTCCATGCGCAGCAACCGCCCGTCCGGCGAGTCCGTGAGCAGGTAGATGAACCCGTCCGGCCCCTGCTCCACGTCGCGAACCCGGTCGCGCACGACGCCCTCGAGCAGGCGCTCCTCGCGCACGACGCGCGCGCCGTCGAGTTCGAGCCTCACCAGCAGCTGCGACTTGAGACCGCCGACGAACGCGTTGCCGCGCCAGGCGGGGAACCGGTCGCCGGTGTAGAACAGCAGCCCGCTGGTCGCGATCGAGGGCACCCAGCGGTGGATCGGCGCGGTCACGCCGGGCGCCTCGCCGCTGGCGCTGATGGTCTTGCCCGAATACTCGGTGCCGTAGCTCACCCGCGGCCAGCCGTAGTTCTCCCCGGCGCGCGTGACGTTCAGCTCGTCGCCGCCCTTCGGGCCGTGCTCGTCGGTCCACAGTTCGCCCGTCTGCGGGTGCAGCGCCGCGCCCTGCACGTTGCGGTGGCCGTAGGACCAGATCTCCGGGCGGGCTCCGGCGCGGCCGACGAACGGATTGTCCGCGGGCACGGAACCGTCGCGCTCGATGCGCACGACCTTGCCGAGGTGGCTGCCGAGGTCCTGGGCCTGGTCGCGACCGGAGTTGCGCTCGCCCAGCGTGATGAACAGCCGCCCGTCGCGGCCGAAGACCAGCCGCGAGCCGAAGTGATGGAAGCTGTCGAAGGTGGGCTGCTGGCGGAAGACGACCTGCACGTCCTCGAGGCCGCGTTCGGTGAGCCGCCCGCGGGCGACCGCCGTCCCGTTGCCGCCCTCGCGCGGCTCGGCATAGGAGAGGTAGACGTAGCCGTTGGCGGCGAACTCCGGGTCGATCGCCACGTCGAGGAGTCCGCCCTGCCCGGCCGCGACCACGGCCGGAACGCCGGCGAGCGGCGAGCCGAGTGCGCCGTCGGGCTGGACGATGCGCAGCCGGCCCGGCCGCTCGGTCACCAGCAGGCGGCCGTCCGGGAGAAACGCCATGCCCCAGGGATGCTCCAGGCCCGTGGCGACCGTGACGAGGCGCACCGGGACCGACGCGGCGTCCGCGGGTCGGGCATCGCTGGCGACGCCGCACGCGGGCAGGACGCAGGTCAGCAGCAGGGCGAGGACGTGGCTCGAGCGCATGGGGACTCCGGAGTCCGGACGGGACACGCGCATGTTCGCACGTCCCGCCCGGACGGAGTCCGCGGGCCGGTTCAGGGCGCGGGCAGCTGCCTCGCCATGTCGGCGGCGTGCAGTCGCCGGCCCTCGACCGCGTGGTAGATCAGCAGCGCGAGACCGACGCCGGCGGGGATCAGGCCGAACCAGCGGACGTCCTCGCCCGCCACCGCGCCGAGGGCGATGAAGAACGCGATGCCGATGAACAGCCAGACCAGCCCGGGCAGCAGGTAGCTGGAGCGGCGCGGGGCCTTCATGCCCATGTAGAACGACTCGGGCAGCGGCGGGATCTCCATGCCGCGCTCGATGGCCGCGAGACGCTCCTTGTGGTGGGCCTCGATCACGTCCTTGCGCCGCTTGTAGTCGACGATCGAGAACACGATCGGGATCGACAGCGACATGACGATGGCGGTGATGGGGATGAAGATGGCGACGACGTCTTCGTTCATGGGCAACCTCCGTAACGATGGAGGTTATATGCGCCGGCCCCGCCCAGGGTTGCAGGCGAACCCGTGCAACCTTCCGGGGGCCGGGTGCGTATAAAGGCAGGATGGACGCGGGCATCGAACAACTCCTGGCCGAGGGCCGGCACGCCCGGGCCTTCGACCAGCTCGTCCCGGCGTTCCGCGACCGGGTCTTCCGGCTCGCCTTCTCGATCCTGCGCGAGCGGGCGGCCGCCGAGGACGCGGCCCAGGAGACCTTCGTGCGCGTCTGGAAGGCGCTGCCCGGCTTCGACGGACGGGCGGCGCTCGGCACCTGGATCTACGCCATCACCCGCAACACTTGCCTGATGGAACTGCGCAAGCGCAAGCCCACCGTGTCGTTCGACGACCCGGACTCCGACGAGGCCCACCACGCGGTGGCCGTGTCGGCCGTCGGACCGGCGGCCGACCCGGAGCGCGACAACCTGCTGCGGCTGCTCGAGACGCTGCCGCGCAACCAGCAGGACGCCGTGCGCCTGTTCTATCTCGAGGACCGTTCGTACGAGGCGGTCGCCGAGTCGCTCGGCATGCCGCTCGGCACCGTCAAGAACCTGCTGCACCGGGCCCGCAAGAAGCTCATGGAGCTCGCCGGGCCCGGGCGCGAGGAGATCGCCGCATGAACACGCCCCTGTCGCCGCCCTGCGAATCCTTCGAGCACGAGATCGCCGACCTCGTCGACGGCCTCCTGAACGACGTCGACGCGCGGCGCGTGCAGCTGCACCTCGCCGGCTGCGTCGCCTGCCGCGGCTGGCGCGACGCCTACGCCTGCGTGGACGCGGACCTGCAGGCCGCCCTGCCCGCCCCGGCCGTCGGCGCGGACTTCGACGCCCGCCTGGCGGCCCGGATTGCGGAGCTCGCCGGCAACGGTCGCGCCGAGCGTTCGGCCGCCGCTGCCGCCGAGCACGATGCGCTGCTGGCCGGCCTGCGGCAGGACTCGCGTCGCGCGGCGCTGCTCGGCGCCTTCGGCGCCGTGGCGGGCACGCTTGGCGTGCTGGCCGCGGCGCAGGGCTTGCTGCAGCATGCGCCGGTGGTGCAGGAGGCACTGCTGGGTCCGGACCGGCTGCTCGTCGCGATGGGCGTGAGCGCCGTGGCCGTGATCGGGGCGCTCGCCTGGACGTTCTCGCGCACGACCATCGCCGTGCCGCAGGCCCTGCGCTGGTGAGCGCTACTTGCCCGCCGAGTAGCCCTGGTCGATGGCGAGGTCCGCGCCGCTGATCGCCGACGCGGCCGGCGTGCACAGGTAGAACACCAGCTCGGCGACTTCCTCCGCACGGATGAAGCGCGCCCGCGGCCCCTGCGGGTACTTCGCGAGCAGCGCTCTGCAGTAGGCCTCCGGATCGCCGCCACCGTAGCGCTCCGCCTGGAACCGGAGCATTGGCGTATCGACGTCGCCGGGCGAGACGGTGTTGGCGCGCACGCCGTGCGGCGCGAGTTCGAGCGCC
>JBPOHK010000160.1:0-3079 GCA_052035645.1 Pseudomonadota bacterium | reverse complement strand
GCTCGGAGTCGAAGTCCGCCCCGCCGGCCGTGCCGACGACGACGTCCCCGAACCCGGCCCCGAGCACCGCCTCGGGCGCCCGGCGGCGGTTGAGGTGGTAGAAGGAGCCGGTGCCCGCCGGGATCAGCCGGCCGACGATCACGTTCTCCTTCAGGCCGCGCAGGTCGTCCTTCATGCCGCGCACCGAGGCCTCGGTGAGCACCCGGGTGGTCTCCTGGAAGGAGGCCGCCGAGATGAAGGACTCGGTCGCGAGCGACGCCTTGGTGATGCCGAGCAGCATCGGGTCCACGATGGCCGGCAGCTTGCCTTCCTTCGTGACCTTGTCGTTGAGGTCGAGCACCCGCGCGCGGTCCATCTGCTCGCCGCGCAGCAGGCCCGTATCGCCGGTCTCGACGACTTCGACCTTGCGCAGCATCTGGCGGATGATCACCTCGATGTGCTTGTCGTTGATCTTCACGCCCTGCAGGCGATAGACGTCCTGGATCTCGCGCACGAGGTAGTTGGCCAGCGGCTCTACGCCCTGCAGGCGCAGGATGTCGTGCGGGTTCGGCTCGCCGTCCGCGATGGTCTCGCCGCGTTCCACGTGCTCGCCTTCGAACACCGTGAGGTGGCGCCACTTCGGGATCAGCTCCTCGTGCTTCTCGCCCTGCTCGTCCGTGATGATCAGGCGGCGCTTGCCCTTGGTTTCCTTGCCGAAGCTGACGGTGCCGGAGTACTCGGCGAGGATGGCCGAGTCCTTCGGCTTGCGGGCCTCGAACAGGTCCGCCACGCGCGGCAGGCCGCCCGTGATGTCGCGGGTCTTCGAGGACTCCTGCGGGATGCGCGCGATGACGTCGCCGACCGACACCTGGGCGCCGTCGGTCATGCTCACCAGCGCGCCCGGGGGCAGCGCGTACACGGCCGGGATGTCCGTGTTGGCGAAGCAGACTTCCTTGCCCTTGGCGTTCAGCAGCTTGATCACCGGGCGCAGGTCCTTGCCGCCGGCGCCGCGCTGCTTCGGGTCCATGACCACGGTGCTCGAGAGGCCGGTGACCTCGTCGACCTGCGACTGCACGGTGATGCCGTCGATGATGTCCTGGAACTTGATGAAGCCGCCCACTTCCGTGACCACCGGGTGGGTGTGCGGGTCCCAGGTCGCGATGATCTGGCCCGGCACCACCTGGTCGCCCTCGCTCGCCGTGATCATGGCGCCGTAGGGGATGCGGTAGCGCTCGCGCTCGCGGCCGTACTCGTCGATGACGCCGACCTCGCCGGAGCGCGAGACCGCGACCCAGTGGCCCTTCTCGTGGTGCACCGACTTCAGGTTGTGCAGGCGCACCGTGCCCCGGGTCTTGATCTCGACCGAGTTCACCGCCGCGGCCCGCGAGGCCGCGCCGCCGATGTGGAACGTGCGCATCGTCAGCTGCGTGCCCGGCTCGCCGATCGACTGCGCCGCGATCACGCCGACCGCCTCGCCGATGTTGATGCGGTGGCCGCGCGCGAGGTCGCGCCCGTAGCACATGGAGCACACGCCGTAGCGCGTCGCGCAGGTGATCGGCGAGCGGACCATGATCTGGTCCACGCCGGCCTGCTCGAGCGTGCGCACGAGCTTCTCGTCGAGCAGGGTGCCCGCCTCGACCAGCACGTCGTCCGAGCCCGGCTTGAACACCGCGCTCGCGGTGACGCGGCCGAGCACGCGCTCGCCGAGGCCCTCGACGACGTCGCCGCCCTCGACGATCGGCATCATGCTGAGGCCGTTCTCGGTGCCGCAGTCGATCTCGGTGACCACGAGGTCCTGCGCCACGTCGACCAGGCGGCGGGTCAGGTAGCCCGAGTTCGCGGTCTTGAGCGCGGTGTCCGCGAGGCCCTTGCGCGCGCCGTGCGTCGAGATGAAGTACTGCAGGACGTTGAGGCCCTCGCGGAAGTTCGCCGTGATGGGCGTCTCGATGATCGAGCCGTCCGGCTTGGCCATCAGGCCGCGCATGCCGGCCAGCTGGCGGATCTGGGCGGGCGAACCGCGCGCGCCCGAGTCGGACATCATGTAGATCGAGTTGAACGACTTCTGGCGGACCTTCTCGCCGCGCGAGTTCTGCACGTCCTCGCCGCCGAGCTTCTCCATCATCGCCTTGGCGACCTGGTCGTTGGTGCGCGACCAGATGTCGACGACCTTGTTGTAGCGCTCGCCGTTGGTGACGAGGCCCGAGGCGTACTGCTCCTGGATCTCCTTCACCTCGCGTTCCGCGGCGGCGAGGATGCGCTCCTTCTGCTCCGGGACCACCATGTCGTCGACGCCGATCGACACGCCGGCGCGCGTGGCGTACGCGAAGCCGGTGTACATCAGCTGGTCGGCGAAGATCACGGTCTCCTTCAGGCCGAGCGTGCGGTAGCAGGCGTTGATCACGCCCGAGATCGCCTTCTTGGTCATGTCGACGTTGATCAGGTCGAAGGACAGGCCCTTCGGCAGGATCTCGCCCAGCAGCGCACGGCCGACCGTGGTGTCGGCCAGGCGGCGCTTCTCGACGAAGCCGTCGCCGACCTTCGCCCACTCGACCAGGCGCACCTTGACGCGCGCCTGCAGGTCTGCGAGGCGGTTTTCGTAGGCGCGGTGGACCTCGGCGAGGTCCGTGAAGTACATGCCCTCGCCCTTCGCATTCACGCGCTCGCGCGTCATGAAGTACAGGCCGAGCACCACGTCCTGCGAGGGCACGATGATCGGGTCGCCGTTGGCCGGCGAGAGGTTGTTGTTCGAGGACAGCATCAGCGCGCGCGCCTCGAGCTGGGCCTCGAGCGACAGCGGCACGTGCACGGCCATCTGGTCGCCGTCGAAGTCGGCGTTGAACGCCGTGCACACCAGCGGGTGCAGCTGGATGGCCTTGCCTTCGATCAGCACCGGCTCGAACGCCTGGATGCCGAGGCGGTGCAGGGTCGGGGCGCGGTTGAGCAGCACCGGGTGCTCGCGGATCACCTCTTCGAGGATGTCCCACACCTCGGGGCCCTCGCGCTCCACCATGCGCTTGGCGGCCTTGATGGTCGAGGCCTCGCCGCGCAGCTGCAGCTTCTGGAAGATGAACGGCTTGAACAGCTCGAGCGCCATCTTCTT
>JBPOHK010000152.1:0-8416 GCA_052035645.1 Pseudomonadota bacterium | reverse complement strand
TGAGACGTGATTTCATGTGGCACCTCCCGTCGGAATGATGACATCAATCGCCGTGCCGCGGGGACCGGCGTCGATCTCGACGCGTCCGCCATGGTGATGGGCCCGTTCGCGCACGCCTGCGAGGCCGAAGCCCTGCGCGGGTGCCGCGGCGTCGAAGCCGTGGCCGTCGTCCCGGACCCTGAGGCGCAGGCGGCGCAGGCCGCAGTGCAGCGCGACGTGCACGCGGCGCGCGCCCGAGTGCCGCGCCACGTTGGTCAGCAGCTCCTGCAGGATGCGGAAGAGGTCGGTTGCCTGCGCCGCGTGCCCCGGGGGCTCGTCCTGCGGAAACCGGCCCCGCGCCTCGATGCCCGTCGCCTTCGACCAGTCGCGCAGGTACCAGCGGCAGGTCTCGGCGAGCCCGATGTCCTCCAGCGACGGCGGCCGCAGCCGCCCGCAGATCTCGCGCGTCGCGTGCATCGCCGACTCGACGAGGGCCGCCACCGAGAGCAGTTCGGCCCGCTGGGCGGGTTGCGCGTCGGGCAGTCGGCCTGCGAGCGCCGTCAGCCGCATGCGCACGGCCGTCAGCGTGGCGCCCACCTGGTCGTGCACGTCGCGTGCGACCGCGACTCGCTCCGCCTCGATGGAATCCTGCAGGTGCGTCGTGAGGTCGCGCAGACGCTGGTTGGCCTGCTCGAGTTCGCGCTGCGCGAGTCGGCGTGCGCTGACGTCGAGGGCGCCGCAGATGATGCCGACGACACGGCCGTCGGCGTCCCGGTCGGGCTCGATGAGGAGGTCGTAGCTGCCCGTGTGGCCGTCGCGCGCGAGATCGACCTCCAGTCGTTCCCCGCGACCGGTGCGCAGGACGCGGCGCTTGGGGGTCGTGAGGCGCGCCGCGACCGTCCGTCCCATCAGCTCTTCGTCGGTCCGGCCGATGATCTGGTCGGCCGACGCGCCGAGTGTCGGGTTGGTGACGGACGTGTAGCGCAGGGCGCGGTCCTGGCGAAAGACCACCACGTCCGGCGAGCGCAGCAGCGTGTCGAGGTAGCTGCGCGTCTCGTTGAGCGCGGCCTCGGTGGCGTGCTTCTCGGTCACGTCGGTGTCGATGCCGACCAGACGCACCAGCCGTCCCCCTGCGTCGTACAGCCCGCGGCCGCGCACGTTGATCCAGCGCACCCGGCCGTCGTCGGTGCGCACGCGCAGGTCGTACTCGAACGGCTCGTGCCGCGCGACCGCGCGGTTGCGCGTCTTCTCGATGCGCTTCAGGTCCTCCGGGAAGACGCGTGCGCCAAAGTCCGCATACCGCCGGCCGAATCGGCCCCGCGGCACCCCGTAGATGGCCTCGAGTTCGGGCGTGAAGTCCACGGACTGGGAGTGGGGGTCGTACGACCAGGCGCCGAAGCGCGCCGTCGCCTGGGCGATGCGCAGGTATTGCGCGACGGTGGCCAGTTCGGCCTGCAAGGCCTGCAGGCGGGTCACGTCCTCGCCGATGCCGAGCCAGCGCACTCCCGGCATCGCGGGCCCTCGCCACGTGAGCCAGCGGATCGACTTCGACGCGTCGCCGCTGGTGCGCACGCGCCAGGTCCATTCGCCGGTGCCGCCGGCGAGCCGCACGGCGCATTCCGTCGCATGGGCGCGGCGGTCCTGCGGCCCGGCGAACAGGCGGCGCCATCCGGCACCGGCCAGGTCGCCCGCGTGCCACCCGGTCAGCACGGCCGCGGCGCGGTTCCACACGACGATCCGGCCGCGGGCGTTGAGGCCAGCGACAGGCAGGGGCAGTCGCTCGAGCACGCGCAGACAGTCCGGGTCGAGTGGAGCCCGTGTCGACGTGCGCCGTCGCCGGGCGGGGCCGTCGGTACGCCTGTCCATGGATCGAGCGTAAGCCATCGTCGCGGGCCTGGCACCTCCCGCGTTACGGACCACGACCCGAGCCTCGTCGCGGCCCGCTGAGGCACAATAGGCGGATGGATGCCGCCGACGAAGCCTGGATGCGCCGTGCCCTCGAGCTTGCCCGCGAAGCCGAGCGCGCCGGCGAGGTGCCCGTCGGCGCGGTGATCGTGCGCGACGGCGCGATCGTCGGCGAAGGCGCGAACCGCCCGATCGGCACGCGCGATCCGACGGCGCATGCCGAAATGGTGGCGCTGAGGGCCGCGGCCGCGACGAGCGAGAGCTATCGGCTCACCGGCACGACGCTGTACGTCACGCTCGAGCCCTGCGCAATGTGCGCGGGCGCGATGGTCCACGCGCGCGTGCAGCGCCTGGTGTACGCGGCGACGGATCCGCGGGCCGGGGCGGCCGGCAGCATCTTCAACATCGTGCAGCATCCGGCACTCAACCACCGGATCGAGGTGGAAGGCGGCGTGCTCGCCGACGAAGGCGGCCGGATGCTGAGGGCTTTTTTCGCCGCGCGCCGCTGAGGCGGGGCGCTCAGTGACCGGCGCCGGCTTTCCCGCGGGCGCCGGGGCGGGCGGCCGGGGCCCCAGGTGCGGAGGGCGAGGGCGCCTGCGGCGGGGAGCGGCTGCCGAGGTCCGCCACCTCAAGGATGTTCAGGTAGGCCTGCACGTTCTCGACGTAGCGAACCGGCTCCCAGCCCCGCGCATAGCCGCGCTTGGTTCGCGTGTACCAGCGCTCCTGGCTGAGCAGCGGCAGGACTTCGCGCACGTCCTCCCAGCGGTCGGGATTGCGGCCGGTGGCCTGCGCGAGGACGCGCGCGTCCTCGAGGTGGCCGTAGCCGACGTTGTACGAGGCGACGGCGAACCAGGTGCGGTCGGGTTCCGGGATCCGGCGCGGGATCGTCTGCAGCATGCGCGAGAGGTACTTCGCCCCGCCGAAGATGCTGGCCCTCGCGTCGCGGCGGTCGCCGGCGCGCATCATCTGCGCCGTGTCCTCGGTCAGCTGCATGAGGCCGCGCACGCCGGTGAAGGAGATCGCGCCCGGGTCCCACTTCGACTCCTGGTAACCCATGGCCGCCAGCAGGCGCCAGTCGATGCCGTATTTCGCCGCCGCTTCCTGGAACCAGCCGAGGTAGGCCGGCAGACGGCTGCCGAGGTGCTCCATGAAGTTGCGCGACAGCAGGTAGTCGAAGCGCTCGTCCTCGCCGTAGTAGCGATCGAGCACGGCACGGATCAGTCCTTCCTCCCGCGCCAGCACGAAAAAGGCGTTGACCCGGTGCAGCAGGCTGGCGTCGCGGCCGCCCGTGTTGACGACCCAGGCGATGGCCCGCTCCGGCGACAGATCGAGCGCGATCGCGAGTTCCGGGTGCACCGAGCGGTTGAGGGCGAACTCGGTCGACGACGCGAGCGTGTACTGCACCCGTCCCTGCGAGACGTCGGCGAGGATCTCCTCGGTGTCGGTGTCGTCCCGCTCGACCCAGGCGAGGTCCGGGTGCTGCAGGCGCAGTTCGTCCAGCGTGCGCGCGTGTGCGCTGCCGGAGGCGACCTCGACCTGCCCGCGCGCCGCGGCCGCGATGTCCGCCGGGCGGCTGCCGCGGCGCCGGTAGACGAGGTGCTCGCGCACCCGGTGGTAACCCGGCCCGAACTGCGTCCCCGGCGGCAGTTCGACGCCCGTCGAAAGGCCGGCGGCCGCCAGGTGGGCCCGGCCCGCCGCGACTTCCGCGATGGCGTCCTCGCGCGTCCGGACCGTGTACAGCCTCAGGGGCACGCCCAGGCTCTCGGCGAAGCGGCTCGCCAGCTCGTAGGCGGGGCCCTCCGGGCCATGGCTGCCGAGGTAATAGGCGTCAGGACTGTTGCGGGTGACGACTCGCAGCTCGCCGTCGGCCAGGATGCGCTCGAGCAGGGCGGGCGGTTGCGAACAGGTCGCAAGCAGCAGGCTGGCAAGGATGGCGAGGAAGGCCTTCATGGGGTCGGTCCGGGCTCATTTTGCCTGCCCGGGCGGATCCGCGTGCAAACAGGTGACAGATCGGCGCATTCGGCTAGAATACGCGGCCCTCGGAGAGGTACCGAAGCGGTCATAACGGCGCCGACTCGAAATCGGATGGGGGCATAACCGCCCCACGTGGGTTCGAATCCCACCCTCTCCGCCAGAAACAGGAAACGCCCCGCAAGGGGCGTTTTTCGTTTCTGGCCCGAGGGTGGCGTTCGAACCCGGAGTGGGGCGGAGTCCGCCCCCGGCGGCGCGAGGCAGCGTACCCTCAGTCCGCGACGCTGACCCGGTTGCGGCCGCCCTGCTTGGATGCGTACAGCGCCTTGTCCGCGCGCTCGAGCCAGCTGTCGGCCGTCTCGTGGACGGGGTTGCGCGCCGCCACGCCGAACGAGGCCGTGATGCGCCCGATGGCCTCCTGCGTCCGGCGGCGCAGGATGACCGCGCGCGCGATGCACGCCCGGATCGTCTCGGCCATCCGGTAACCGTCCTGCAGCGTGCAGTTGCGCATCAGCACGACGAACTCCTCGCCGCCGTAGCGCGAGGCGGTGTCGTTCGGGCTGGACGCGAACGAGGCGATGACGTTCGCGACCTTGCGCAGCACGTCGTCGCCGAGCGCGTGGCCGTGCTTGTCGTTCACCGACTTGAAGTGGTCGATGTCGCAGAACACCAGGACGGCCTGCTCGGTCGGGTTGTCCAGGCACTGCTGGATGTCCTGCTCGAGCACGCGCCGGTTGGCGAGCCCGGTCAGCGGGTCGCGCGACGCCTCGGCCTGCACGGACTCGACGACGGTCTCGAGCGTCTGCACCTTCTGCTCGGCCTGCTGGGCCGCCGCCTGGCTCGCCTGCGCGCTCTGGCGCAGTTCCTCGGCTTCGCGTCGCGAGGTGTCGAGCTGTTCGCGCAGCGAGCGCATGGCGCCGCGTATTTCGCGCGTGCTCTCGGTCATCTCCGCGACCAGCGCCTCGTCCGGCAGCGCCTCCTCGCGCAGCGCGGCGTCCCAGCGCTGCAGGGTGTGCTCGAACTTCTCCGTCTTCGTGCCGGCCTGCCGCGCCGACTCGACCATCTCCGCCATCACGCGCGTGAGGCCTTCGCTCAGCTTGTGCGCAGCGTGCGTCTCGGGTCCCGCGATGTACTCGCAGAACAGGTGGGCCACGACCTCGTCGTTGATCGCGCCGTCGGCGAGGGAGCGGTACATCGCGTCGAGCAGGGGCCCGTTGTGTCCGGCGCAGAACTCGTACCACACCGAGAACGTGATGGGAGTCAGCGAGGCCTGGTGCTCCGACATCAGCGGCACGGCGCGGCGCAGCAGTTCACGGCTCGTCGCCCGGTCTTCGGCGTACCGGCGTGGATTGGTCATGGCACGGTTCCCTCTGGCAGGGGTCCGCCCGGGCCGGTTTCTAGGATCGCAGGGACAGGCATCGGACCTCCTTGCCGCGCCGAGGGTAGGCAGTATCGGCGCGCATGCCAGTCGCTGAAGTCCCCGTCGTGGAAACCCGCAGGGTCCCGCCGGTCCGCCGCGGCGGGTTGCGACGCGGGTCGCAAGGGCGGCCAGACCTTGCCACCCCGGCGGGGGCTGCTAGGCTGGCGCCTCCCCCGGGGTGCGTCCGCCGGGCCCCCGGGCGGCCGGTCGGGCCGCGGGATGGCGAGGCCGATGAAACGATTCAACTTCACCGCGGCGCAGGTCGACCGCCACGCCGTCTCGGCGGTGTCGTGGTACGAGTTCGTCCGGGCCAGCGAGGTCCGCCACGTGCTGGAGCACGTCCAGGGCAGCCTCGGCCGGACGCTCGAGGTGGGGGCGGGCAACGGCTTCCAGAGCCAGTATCTCGCCGAGCGCTGCACGAGCCTGGTCTGCACCGAACTGAATCCCGAGAGCCACGCCAACCTCGGGCGGTCGTTCCTGGCGCGCGAGCGGCCCGGCGTGAGCTACGTCTGCTGCGACTGCCGCGACCTCTCCCGCTACGCCGGCGGCGAATTCGACACGATCTACTCCAGCAACGTGCTCGAGCACGTGAGTCCGCTGCCGGAAGCCCTCCGGGAGTTCCACCGGGTGCTGGCCGACGGCGGGCGGATGCTCCACCTGCTGCCGACGCGGGCCTGGAAGACGGGCTATTTCCTCGGTTCGCTGCTGAAACGCGAACGTCCCCAGGTGCATGGGGAGTTCGCGGGGCACGGCGCGGAGTGGCTGGGCTACGGCCCGGAGAACTGGGCCGCGGCATTCGCGGCCTGCGGCTTCGAACTGGCCGAGGTCGTCGGCATGCCGTTCTACCTCGGCCACGCCAATGCCTTCCGGCCACTGCTCAAGGCCGGCAATGCGCTGCGGCTGTCGGGCTCGTACCTCTACGTGCTCAGGAAGCGCGCCGGTCCGGGTCGATGACCAGCCAGCAGACCGTCGCCACCACGGCGAACCCGGCGCCGAGGAAGAATGCCGCATCCCAGTGACCGGTGCCCGACAGGGCGCCGACGATAGGGGCGGAGACGATGCCGGCCATGTTGCCGCCGGTGTTGAGCACACCGGTTGCGGCACCGGTGTCCGCCCGCGCGACGCGCATGGTCGCGGCCCAATAGGCGCCCTCGTTGAGTTCGATGGCGAAGAAGGTGGCCATCAGGGCGAACACGGCCGCATAGGGGTTGCCGACGCTCACCGTCGCGACCAGCAGCCCCGCCGTGACCGGCAGCGAGACGAGGGGCAGCAGGCGATACCCCCAGCGGAACCCGAGGCGCTGGGCGAGGCCGTCCGAGAGGTAGCCGCCGGTGCCCGCGCCGATGCCGGCCCCGATCCACGGCAGCATGCCCGCAAAGCCGCTCTCGAGTCCGTCGAAGCTGCGCACCTGCACGAGGTACAGGAACGACCACGTGCTGAGCAGGTAGAAGCAGTAGTTGAAGCAGAAGTACGAGAAGGCGAGCAGCAGCACGTGGCGGTTCGTGCAGATCGCACGCAGCCGGGGGGCCGTCATGGGCGCCGGGTCGGCCGACTCCGCCGGATCGAGTTCCGCGAGTTCCTCGGCCGTCACGCGCGGGTGCTGACGCGGCGTGTCGCGGCCGTAGGCGTGCCAGGCGAGGGTCAGCACCACCGCCGGCAGCGCGATCCAGAGCAGGGCCCCTTGCCAGCCCCAGCTGGCGGACAGCACCACGATCAGCAGCGGCGTGATCGCGCCGCCGATGTTCATGAACAGCGAGATCATGCCGTTGGTGATGGCCCACTGCCGCTGCGGGAACCACGATTCCGAGACGGCCGCGACCATCGGAAAGACAGGTCCCTGGGAGGCCCCGAGCAGTCCCTGGGCGGCGAGCAGCGCGATGAACAGCGCCGTGCCCGCGAGCGCCATCGGCGCGAGCGGGGTCGCGAGGGTGGCGAGGATGCCGACGATGCCGACGAGCGTATACGTGAGGCGCGCGCCATACCGCTGGCCGAGCACTCCGCCCGGCAATTGCGCGAGGGCATAGCAGGTGGCGAAGGCCGCGTTGAGCCAGCCGATCTGCATCTGCGAGAGGTGCAGCTCCGGCATGATGTTCTCGGCCGCGACGCCCAGGCTGGTGCGCTGGACGTAGGACAGCATCGCGAAGGCGCTGAGGAAACCGAAGATCTTCCAGCGGACTCTCAACGGTCACCTCCGGGAGCGGCTCAGCCCCTCAGTCGGGCGCCAGCCGGATCGTAGGGCGGCGTGTGCAGGATGCGCGCCGTGCGCGGCACGCCGAGAATCGTCACCGAAAGCGGCTCCCGCGTGGCCACCACGTCCGAGTCTACGTAGGCCAGTGCGAGACTGCGCCGGACATGGTGCCCGTAGGCGCCGGAGGTCACGTAGCCGACGCGCCGTTCGCCGTGGTAGATCGGCTCGTAGCCCGTCGCATCCGCCTCGGGCGAATCCGCCTCGACGAGCACCAGGCGCTGCGGCGGCGCCTGCCGGCTGTCCGCCAGGAAGGCCGTCCGGCCGACGAAGTCGCCCTTGTCGGGGGCCACGAAGCGGTCGAGCCCCGACATCGCCGGCGTCACCGCGGTCGAGAACTCGAGCGACCAGACCCCGTAGCCCTTCTCGAGCCGCAGGCTGTCCTGCGCCCGCATGCCGATCGGCCGCATGCCCAGCGGCGCGCCGGCCTCCATCAGCGCCTCCCACAGGCGCCGTTGCTGCAGGGCGGGGACGTTGATCTCGTAGCCGAGTTCGCCGGTGAGCGAGAGCCGAGCGACGACCGCCGCGGTCCCGCCGACGTCGAGCGGTGCGCAGCCCATGAAGGGCAGGGCCCGGTCGGACACGTCGGCCGCCGTCAGCGTCGCGAGGATCTCGCGCGAGCGCGGGCCGGACAGCGAGAAGCCGAGCCAGCTCTCCGAGAGGTTCTCGATCTCGACGCCGCGCGCCGGCAGGTGGTCGCGGAACCAGCGCTGGTGCCACTCCTGCAGGTAGTACGAGCCGACCAGCCAGTAGCGCTCGTCGTCGAGCTTCGTGACCGTGAGATCGCCCATGAGGCGGCCGGCGGGATTGAGCATCGGCGCGAGGCGCATGCGGCCGGTCGCCGGCAGCCTCGACGCCAGCAGGCCGTCCAGCCAGGCGGCGGCCCCGGGGCCGCG